>CAWHPY010000007.1:0-119869 GCA_963831375.1 uncultured Actinomycetota bacterium
ATGTTCTGTGACGCCTTTGGTTCCGTTACGTATTGCTACGCTCGCAGGACGTGTTCTTCGCGGTCGGCGACGCGATCGGCCGGTCTCCGGACGAGCAACAAGTCGTGATGAACCTCTGCAGGCGGTGGCGGAGACGCTCGACCTGGATGGCTGCGTCATCTGGCTCGCGGGCGAGGACGGGGACGTGCATCCACGAGCCTACCACGCCCAGGATGCCGCACTGGCGTCGAGATTTCGTGAAGCGCTGGGTTTGGCCCCGTTGACGCGCGCGGAGGCAGCGCGGCACAGCCTCTTCGTGCCGGAGCCGCTGTACGCGGACGACGTTCGCGCGTCCGACATTCTGCCGGCGCGGTTCCGTGAGGCGTTCGCTGCGGGGACGTGGTTGATCAGCGTCTCGCTGCCCTCAGCCGGGGGCGGCATGATCATGTTCGTGGCAGCGCACAGCCGCGTGCGTCCGCCGGCGATGGGGTTGGCGCAGGCGATCGCGCGCGTCGCCGGCGCGGCGATCCGCAACGCCGACGTGTACAGGCGAGCGCGTCGGCAGGCGGCGCGGCTCTGGGAACCGCGGGAATCGGTGGGTTGCTGTTCGGCGAGGGTGAATTCGAGGGACGGCTCGGTGATGTCGCTCGGCGCATCGTCGAGGTGACCGGATTCGAGATGGTCACGGTCGATACGGAAGACCCGACGGGACACCGGCCGTTCCTGCGAAGTTTCTACGGGCGCGCACCCAACGGCGCACCTTTCGGCGAAGCGGAGACGGCGATGTGGGTGGGCATGCGGCCCCAGCTTCGAGTGATCCGGGCGTGCGCAGCTTATTGCAGCCGCACTCGAACCGATCATCATGGCCGATCCGGCGCGCGAAGCGCCGGAGGAGTACCGCGCGGCGATCGCCGAGGCGGGCATCGAGACGGTGCTGGTGATGCCGATCGTCTGGAAGGGCGACCTCAAGGGCATGATGTACGTCGCGAGCCATCGCAAGGACGGGTTTGACGAGCAGGACGTCGCGTTGATGCAGACGATCGCCGCGCAACTGGCGCCGGCTGTGCAGGTGGGCTGCGTTGGACACCGCAAGCGCTCAAGGGGACCCGGAACGCGGCTCCCCTGGTTTGCAGGCGGCCTGACACCGGCTGTAAGACGGTGCCATCGTGAGCGAACACCGTGCGATTCCCGCCACTTCCCGACCGGCTTTGATTGCCGTGCCACGCGGGGCGTGGTCACAATGAAGGCATGCCTGACAAGCCGGCGCCCGATCTCGATGCGCTGCTGCGCTACCGGCAGAAGCGCGACTTCGCGCAGACGCCGGAGCCCGCCGGCGGCGCGCCCGCCGGAGAGCGGCGACCTGACGTTCGTCATCCAGCAGCACGCGCGCGACGCGGCATGCACTGGGACTTCCGGCTCGAGGTCGATGGCGTGCTCGTGTCGTGGGCGGTGCCGAAGGGGCCGTCGCTGAACCCGAAGGACAAGCGCATGGCGGCGCACGTCGAGGACCACCCGTTCGACTACGGCGGCTTCGAGGGCGTCATCCCGAAGGGCAACTACGGCGCCGGCCAGGTGATCGTCTGGGACAACGGCACGTACACGCCGGACGAGAAGGGCGTGTACTCCTGGGGCGACAAGGCCGAGGGCAGCCGCCGCATGCTCGAGGAGATCGCCGCGGGCAAGGTCTCGTTCACGCTGCGCGGCAAGAAGCTGCACGGCTCGTGGACGCTCGTGCAGATCGAAGCAGCGACCCGAAGAGCTGGCTGCTGATCAAGCACCGCGACGAGTACGCATCGACGCGCGACGTGCTCGAAGAGGACCGCTCCGTGATCAGCGGGCTGACGATCCAGGACCTCAAGGAAGGCCGCATGCCGCGCGATGACGGCGGCTGCCGGCTGGCGCGCCGCATGCCCGCGCGCGAAGGAGGCGCCGTTCCCGGACGCGAAGACGCTGCGGCCGATGCTGCCGACGCTGGTCGACAGGAGCCGTTCTCGCGCGCCGGGCTGGATCTTCGAGCCGAAGCTGGACGGCGTGCGCACGCTGGCGTTCGTGCGCGACGGCGAGCGTCGAACTGCGGAGCCGCCGCGGCAATCGACGCGACGGAGCAGTACCCGGAGGTCGTCGAGGCGCTGGAGGCGCAGCCGGTGCACGAGCGCCGTGTTCGACGGCGAGATCGTCGCGCTCGACGAGAACGGCGTGCCGCGACTTCCAGCAGATCGCAGGCGCGCATCAACCTCTCGAAGCCGGCGGAGGTCGAGCGCGTCGCGGCGGAGATGCCCGTGTACTACTACGTCTTCGACATGCTGTACCTCGACGGCTACGACCTGCGCGCGGTGCCGCTGATCGAGCGCAAGGCGCTCCTGCGGCGGACGCTCGAGCCGGGCGACGCACGTGCAAGCTACGTCGAGCACGAGCGGACGACGGCGTGACGCTGCTACGAGGCGGCGACGCGCGCTCGGCTTCGAGGGCGTCGTCGGCAAGCGCGCAGACAGCACGTACGAGCCGGGCACGCGGAGCCGTCGCTGGCTCAAGGTGAAGGACGTCAACGAGCAGGAGTTCGTCGTCGGCGGCTACACGGAGGGCGAGGGCTCGCGCAGCAAGACGTTCGGCGGCCTGCTCGTCGGCTACTACGAGCGACGACGAGCTGCGCTTCGCGTCGAGCGTCGGCTCGGCTTCAAGGACACGCATGCTCGACGCAGATCGTACAAGCAGCTCGAAGAGCTGCGGACGGACGAATCGCCGTTCGTCAACCCGCCGACGACGATCGGCGGGCGCTGGTCGGGCGGGCAAGCGGCGAAGTGCTTCTGGGTGAAGCCGGAGCTGGTCGCGCAGGTGAAGTTCGCGTCGTGGACGCGCGACGGCGGCCTGCGCGCGCCGGTGTTCCTCGGCCTGCGCGACGACATCGACCCGAGGACCGTGCGGCGCGAAGCAGCCGGCGGCGCCGCGTCGCGTCGACGTGATCGAGCGACGAGCGCGCCGCAGCCGTCGGCGGCGACAGCCGATGCACGAGCGCGCGTCGCGTCGGTCCTCGCGCAGCTCGATGCCGCGACGAAGGCCAACTTCACGCTCGAGGTCGACGGCGCGCCGATCAAGCTGACGAACCTCGACAAGGAGTTCTGGCCGGCGACGCGGACCAGCCGGCGCGCACGAAGCGCGACCTGATCCGCTACTACGCGCGCGTCGCGCCGTACATCGCTGCCGCACCTGCAGCGACCGGCCGCTGACGCTGACGCGCTACCCGAACGGCATCCACGGCAAGCCCTTCTACCAGAAGCACTGCGAGCAGCCGATCCCGACGGAGTTCCGCGTCGAGCGCGTGCAGGCTGTACTCGTCGCACAACGACGCGAACGGCGAGTACATCCTCGTGCAACAACCTGCCGACGCTGATCTGGCTGGCGCAGCTCGCCGACCTCGAGCTGCACGCGTGGATGGCGCGCGTCGAACCCGGAGCCGGACGCGCACGGCCTGCCGACGGACGTTCGCCGGCTCGGAGGAGAACGCTCGAAGCGAGCGTGCTCAACTACCCGGACTACATGGTCTTCGACCTCGACCCCTACATCTACGCCGGCACGGAGAAGAAGGGCGAGGAGCCGGCGCTCAACCGCCGCGCGTTCGAGAAGACGCGCGAGATGGCGTTCGCGCTGAAGGAGCTGCTGCGAGCAGCTGCGGCTGTCGTCGTTCGTCAAGACGACGGGCAAGACGGGCCTGCACATCTACGTGCCGGTCCTGCGGCAGTACACTACGACGAGATCCGCGCCGCCAGCGCGACGCGTCGGGCAGTTCCTGGTGCAGCAGCACCCGAACGACCTGACGATGGAGTGGGCAGACGCAGAAGCGCACCGGCAAGATCTTCTTCGACCACAACCAGAACACGCGCGGCAAGACGCTGGCGGCGCAGTACTCGCTGCGGCCGTCGCGCGGGCGCGACGTCTCGGCGCCGGTCACGTGGGAGGAGCTGGAGACGGTGTATCCGACGGACTTCGACATCGACACGGTGCCGGCGCGCTTCGACGCGCATCGGCGATCTGTGGGCGGGGATCCTGGATGCGAAGCAGGATCTCAAGGCGCTACTGAGGTCGAAGCCGATTGGCGGCCGGGTCGCAGCAGTGCATGGCGACTGCGTTCCGCAGGGCGAGTTGCTAAGCAGCGCGTCCGGGCGCGCCACTGCGAAGCTAGAGAAGCGATCCGGTGTCGACCGGCATTGTAACGCCGACTCCCGTAGCCAAACGCGTTCAAGGGCGCCCTCGCCTCTGGCCGATGGCACGTCGTGACTTCATCCGTGCGCACTCAGCCGCTCGTCCGCCGGCGCGTCGCCGCGCCTGAGTCGTGCCTGCAACCGGCGCTCCCGCCTCGGCGGCGACGCCGCGCCTACCGCCGGCGGCGCCGGCGGTGCGACACCGGCGACGGGGACCGCCGGCCTCCGGACGCCGAACGCCTGGACGGCGCTCCGCGCATCGGTACTCCGGTGCCTGCTGACGGCGGAGTTCGTCGCCGGGCAGCAGAATCGCTTCGCGCGTCGGCTCGCTGACAGCGGAGCGACCTCGTCAAGGACGCGCCGTCCATCGCCTGCGCTTCTACCTGGTCGGCGAGGACGGCAGCACGGGCACGCTGCGCGGCGAGGGCGACGTGGACGTCCGTCGAGCTGAACGTCGAAGGCGCGCACGCTCCACGACAGCACGCACCGGCGAGCCGCCGACGAGGACAGCGTCGCGTTCTACGTCGCCAACGACGCCGTTCGACGTCGCGGGCCAGTGGGGCGTCGAGCTCGCACGGTCGCCGCCCGGCGGCGCCGAGCCGGCAGCGTGCAGGTGCCGTTCGAACGTGCTCGAGCAGTCGCAGACGCCCGGCGCTCGGCGCGATGCCGCCCGCGAGCCAGCAACGACACCGCCGCGACCAACCCGAACGCCGAGAGCCTCTGCTCGCGCGACCCGACCTGCTCGCCTGCACGACAAGGTCATCGGCGACGTGCTCGGCAAGGGGCGGCCGCTCGTCGTGCAGTTCAGCACGCCGGCGTTCTGCGACGACGCGCTTCTGCGGGCCGGTGCTCGAGGTGCTGCTGCAGCAGGTGCCGGCGTACCGGGACCGCATCGACTTCGTGCACATCGAGGTCTGGCAGGACTTCCAGCTCCAGCAGCAGCGCCCGGCCGTCGCCGAGTGGGGGCTGCCGGGCGAGCCGTACACGTTCTTCATCGGCGCGCGACGGGCAAGGTCGTCGCGAAGCTCGAAGCCATCTTCAGCGAGGAGGAGCTGACCGAGGAGCTGCAGAAGCTGGTCTCGGCGTAGGTCCTGCGATTGTCAAGCGAGGGCGCGCCCGGCCCCCGGGCGAGGCGTTACCATAACTCTCCGGCCGCAGAGAGCCGCGGCCGCTGCCGAGAATAGACATGGCGCGCATGACGCCGGAGCCGTAGTTCGAGGGGGCCACATGCCGACGCAGAGCTTCGCCGTACTCACGCTGGTCATTGGCCTGGCACTGGCCGCCTGCGGCGGCGGGGACGACGGCCCCGACGCCTTCCCCACGACTGACCCGACGGTAAAGGCCGAGCGCACCGCTGCAGCCGCCGAAGAAGCGACCACGAGGAGGAGCCCGACGAGGCGCAGGTCAACGAGGTCGGGCGGACAGCGTAGCGTCCGATGGTGACAGCTCACTGGGCGGTGTCTTCGGCACGATCTCGGGCGGACTCGGCGGCGGCTCGGCGCCGGGCGGCGCGTTCTCCGGCGGCGGCGACCCAGACATGAAGAACTACCTGCCGTCCTCGGCGGACCTGCCCGACGGGTTCAGCGAGGCGGGTACCTTCACGTTCAGCGCGCCCGACGGGATCAGCGACAGCGGCACGATCGACATGGCGATGATGATGGCGATGCGCGGCGATGTCACGTCGCCCGACAACATTGCCGGCGCGGAGATGCTGATGTCGATGGTGATGCGGCCGGAGGATCTGCAGAGCCTCGGCGGCGCGCTCGAGGAACTGAAGAACCTTGATGAAGAGTCGCTCCGGGAAGAGTTCGAGGGCGCGGGCGGCGGCGGACTGCCATTCGAGTTCTCAAACTTCCGGGTGCTCGACGCATCGGACCTCGGCGACGGCGGTGCCGGCATCGAGGTGACCATGGACATGGGCGAACTCTTCGACACGTTCGGCGGCGCGTTCGGCGCGGACGCGGGCGGCGTCGACCTGGACGCGCTGAGCACGATGTCAATGCGGATGTACTTCTTCGGGCGCGGCAACTACATGGGCGCGACGATGCACATCGCGTTCAGCGACACGCTGAGCGCGGCGGACGCCGACCTGGCGCTGGCGCGGGCGATCGACGCGAAGCTGCTCGGGGCGCCCTAGGCTTCGGAAGCGGGGCGTGCAGGACGGTGGAGGCTGGACGCTCGCGCCCAAACCCGGAGCAAATTCCGCTAACCTGAGCGCGGCCGTCATCGATTTCTCGATGATGTGGATATCTTCCGGAGGCCACCCGATGTCCGAGATGTTCGTCCACTCGCTCCGCAACCGCGTCCGCGCCATGAACGAGCTCTGGGAGCGCGCGGTGTCCGACATGACCCTCGACCACGTGAACCACCACGAACGCGAGTCAGTGCTGCCGATCGCCTTCAGCCTCAGCCACTACATCCGCGCGCAGGACCAGTCCATCAGCGGCCCGTTCCTCGGCGGGCCCACGCTCTGGGACAGCCAGGGCTGGGCCGCGAAGGTCGGCGTCACGATCGACCGCCTCGGCCGCGAGGAGACGGTGGAGGAGATGCAGCACATCCGCTGGACCTCGCCACCGAGCTCGACGTCCGGGTCCGCGGACTGCGGATCACCCACCCCGGCATGTACCACCTCGACCTCGCGTTCTGCCCGCTCGACGAGACCCGTGCGATGGTCTGCCCGGCCGCCTTCGACGAGGGGTCGGCCGCGGCCGCGCTGGCCATGGTGCCGGAGCCGCTGGTGCTCTCCGAGGGGGAGGCGCTCACGTTCTGCGCGAACTCCATCGTCATCGGCAGGACGATCCTGATGCCGTCCTGCCCCGAGCGGGTGCGCGCCCAGCTCGAGGCGTGGGACTTCGAGATCGTGCTCGTCGACGTGTCCGAGTTCCACAAGGGCGGCGGGTCCGTCCGCTGCATGACCAACCCCGTCGACGTACTCGTCGGGCGCGACCTGCCCGAGGTACTCGGCGGCGAGGTCGTCCTCCCTGAGCTGAGCGGATGGTGGCCTGTCGTGACTACTAGGCTGATGAAATGACGTCATCACAGACGGGCCGCCCACAGGTGCGCCCCGTCATCGCCGACATCCCCGCCTACGTCCCGGGCAAGCCGCCTGCCGCCCGGCGAGGGGGTCGCAGACCTACAAGCTGTCGTCGAACGAGAACCCGTACCCGCCGCTGCCCGGCGTGCTCGAGGCCGCCGCAGAGGCCGCCGCGACGATGAACCGATACCCCGACATGGGGTGCACGGCTCTCTACGAGGCGCTCAGCGAGCACCTCGACGTGCCGACGGACAACCTGGCCGCCGGCGCCGGGTCGGTGGCCGTGCTCTACCACCTGCTGCAGGCGTTCTGCGAGGCCGGCGACGAGGTCGTCTACGCGTGGCGCTCCTTCGAGGCGTACCCGATCGGCGGTCGCGGTGACCGGCGCGACGTCGGTGCAGGTGCCGCTCGACAAAGAGGCCCGTCACGACCTGGATGCGATGGCCGACGCGATCACCGAGCGGACCAAGGTCGTGATCGTCTGCACCCCGAACAACCCGACCGGTCCCGCCGTCGGGCGCGCCGAGCTCGAGGCATTCCTCGACCGGGTCCCGCCGCACGTGCGTGGTCGTCGTCGACGAGGCCTACCGGGAGTTCGTCCGGATCGACGACCCGGTCGACGCCCTCGAGCTCGTACCGGGATCGGCAGAACGTCGCGGTGATGCGGACCTTCGCCAAGGCCTACGGGCTCGCCGGGTTCCGGGTCGGCTACGTCGTCGCGCCCGAGCCGGTCGCGTCCGCCGTACGCGCCTGCGCCCTCCCGTTCGGTGTCTCCTCGCGTGGCCCAGGCCGCGGCGGTCGCGTCGCTGGAGCGGGAGGCGGAGCTGCTCGACCGGGTCGAGTCGCTGGTGACCGAGCGGGCGCGGGTGGTCGCCGCGCTTCGCGAGCAGGGCTGGACGGTCCCGGACGCGCAGGGGAACTTCGTCTGGCTGGCGCTCGGGGAGCGTACGGCGGACTTCGCCGCTGCCGCGGACCAGGCAGGGGTGATGGTCCGGCCGTTCGCGGGTGACGGTGCACGGGTCAGCATCGGGGACCCTGCGGGCAACGACATCTTCTTGTCGGTGACCGCTCGTTTCGCGGGCTGGTCGTGAAGCCGGAGATCACGAACGCCGGAGAGCTCAAGCAGCGCATCCTGGCCATCTACAACGCGACCAACCAACAGGTCTGGGGGACCGGCGTTCGGCAGCAGCGGGTCGAGCTGCTCCGTGACCAGATCCTGGTGGTGGCCGTGCACCAACGGGTTCCGGCGCTCGCCTCGTTGGACGCCACGCGCAGGGATCTCACCCGCCAGGTGGACGTCGCGCTGGTCGACCTCTACAAGACGGTGTTCAAGGCCGAGCTGGAGACTGCGCTGGGTCTTCGGGTCAGCGCGGTCCTGAAGGACTACGACCCGAAGACCCAGCTGTCCTGCACGGTGATCGTGCTGGACCGACCGCTCAGCTTTCCTGCGACGCGCTGAGCGGTCGGCCCTCGCCTACCAGAGGAGCAGCGCGGCGAGGCTGGCCACGACGAGACCTGTAACGACGGGCACGAACAGCCGTCGGGCCAGGGTGACGACGTTGACGCCGCAGAAACCGGCGACGGCGATCAGCGACGACCAGATCACAAGTGTCCCGCCCCCGGTCCAGGACGCGGCGTTCTGAGCGATCGCAGCCAACGTGGCCGTATCGATCCCCGCCGGCGGGCCCAGTGCCTCCGACAGGGACCCGGTCAGCGGCAACCCGGCCCAGCCGGACCCGTCCAGCCCCACGGTCATCCCCGCAAGCATGATGGCGAGCACGATGAAGACGGGGTTGTCGGGGATCAGGTGCTGGACACTGCGGATCGCATCGAAGAGGAATCCTGGCGCCTCGGCGTCCTCCGCCAGGCCCATGATGCGTCCGGAGAAGTCCGAGATTCCCATGTAGACGAAGCCGGCGATCGGGATCACGATGCCCATCGCCTTGAAGGCGAAGGTGAGTCCGTCGACGACGTACTTCGCGCAGGTCTCCAGCGAACCGACTCCGTCGCTGCTCACGGCCACACCGAGCAGCAGCAGCGCGGCCGTGCCGCCGACCAGCGAGGCGCCCGCGCCGTCCTCGACAGTCACCAGGTCCGTGAACCGCCCGAGCAGCATGTAGGTGAGCAGCCCCAGGAACGCGACCGGGACCAACGCCGCCCACACACGCGCGCGAGTGCTGTTCGAGCGGGCCGGCGCCTCGTCGTCCAGTCCGGCCGCTGCGGCCGGTCCCACTCGTCCCGCCCCTCCGGCGTCGTCCGTCGACGGTGGTGTCTGGTCGGCGCGGGTGTACGTCGAGCTGGGCCGCAGCTTCGTGGCGATGGCCGCCCCGATCTTCTCGGAGACCACCTCGGGGCTCGCCATCTGCTTGGTCGTCCAGCTGTCGGCCGCCGCAGCCTCTGCCGCGCCCGACCGCGACCGCATGCTCGGCCGCACGGTGAGGAAGTAGCTCATCGTGATGGCCACGCCACCCACGATGAGGGACAGCACCAGCGCCCGGTCGGCGATCATGTCGGCGGGCACGCCCGCTCCGCTCGCCGAAAGCTGGGGCGCCACCCCGATCACGTAGTCCGAGGCCAGGGCCATGCCCTGGCCGCCGACAGCGATCGCAATGGCCCCGCCGATCGGGGACAGGCCGGCGCGGATCGCCGCCGGCAGCAGGATAGCCGCGACCAGGGCCAGGGCCGGTGTCGGCCAGAAGAACAAGGAGAACACGTAGGTGACCGCGAAGAGCACCAGATACGCGATCTTGCCGTTGACCATGAGCCGGCGGAACGGTGCGACCATGCGATGCTCGGCTCCCACCTCGCGGAGGGCCGTGAGCATGGCGGTGACGAGGGCGATGATGAGAAAGATGTTGAACAGCTCCGAGGCGGCGACCAGGCTCGCGCGGAACACCGAGGCCACTCCGGCAGCAACGTCGCCGGTCGCGACAGCGGCCGTGAGGAACGTGGCGGCGACGGCGGGGACGACCACCGTCTTGCGGAACACCATCACCAGCACGAGCGAGCCGAGGCCGGCGAGGTATACGTAGTGGGCGGCGGTCAGGGTCATGACGCCTGCCTCTCGGTCACTCCACGGACGAGGTGGTCCGACATCTGCCGGCCGTAGTCGGCGAGTCCGCCTGAGGCCGCGACCTCCAGGGGCAGGGCGATCACCCGGTTGCGGAACAGCAGCACCTCGACGTCCGGCAGCAGCTCGTCGAGGGCGTAGGCCAGGGGTATGCCGTTCTCGAGGATCTCGGTGGCGTGCGAGCTGCCGACCATGACGTTGAGTCCGTGCCGAGCCGCTGTCCGGACCAGCTCGTCGTGCGGACCCGCACTGCTGATGCTGAGGATCAGCGTGCCCGCCTGCGGGTGGCTCTCGATCAGCAGCTCCAGGTCGTGTGCGTCGAACCCGGTGTGCGGGAAGGCGTGAATGACGACGTCGCCGAGCTGGCCGTCCCCGTGCTGATGGAGGATGCGTAGACCCGGCTCGGTCACGGAGTCGGTGATCGTGGGGCCACCACGGACCAACCGCTCGCCGCGCAGGACCGCCTCGTCGAGGTCGCGGGCGAGCAGCTTCCGGATCCGTCGCACGACGTCCTCGAGGGTGCTCACGCCGGGTAGCGGACGGCCGACCATGATGACCTTTCCGTGTGCGCCGCCGAAGCTGCCCTCATGGTGGAAGGGCGCATGGCCGTGCAGGAACGCGATTCCCGGGTGCAGCCCATGGAAGGCCTCGTGACACTCGATGACCGACAGGCCGTAACGGGGCAGATAGTCGACCAGCGCGACGCCACCTGAGCTGGCGGCGTCGGCGACCGGGTGGTGGGCGATGATGAGGTCGACGTCGATGGCACGCGCCAGCTCGATGTCGTGTTCGGTGAGGGTCATGGCCACCGCAAGGCGGGTGACGCCGGCATCACGGTCGCCCAGGACGAGTCCTGGGGTCTCGGTGACCGCCTTGCCGGGGAGCCCTGAGCTCTTGGTGACGTACCAGGGGTTGTCGGGGCCAGGCGAGGCGGTGATCCTCCCGCCGGTCATGGCATCAAGCACATCAACGACATCGGCAACGCGAACTGTGCCGGTCGGATGACTGGGGTTTGAGGGCACGGCTTCTCCATTCGCTCGCTGCGGAGTGGCTCCGCGTGACGGCGAGAGGATCCCGCCGCCGAGGGCACTGGCGCAGGCTGGTGCCTGGCCGCTCAGCGACCGCGGGCGACGGATGTCGGGCTCTTTGAGAAAGCTCCCTTGACCGTTCGTCGGGTGCTCTTGCGTGGTGAGCTGCCGACCGGGGGAGCTCTCGGAGAGGCAGCCCGGCATGCAACTCGCGTCGAGTATGGACCGGTCCGAGAATCGGTGTCAACGATTCTCGGCGACGGCCGCCTGCGGGTTCGCCTCTGAGCGTGGTTGTGGCACAGAGCACACTTCCGGCCCCGGGGTATGTGCACACCGTTCATTGACCGGGCTGTGCGCGGCTTGCGAGATTAACGCGTCGGGGCAAAGGCTCTGCCGTTTCCGGCATTCGCCTTGGTGTCTAAAGGAGGCCCTCAGTGGATATAACCGCAGCACATTGGATCTACCTGCTCGGCATGGTCGTCATCATCGGCGTGATGATCGTGCGGAAGAACGTTGTCGTACCAGCCGTTGCGGCGACCTTCTTCACGGCCTGGGCCTACACCGGAAACCTCGCCACCGGCCTCTCCTCGGTGTTCAACGCGAGCCTGGTGGCCGCGGCGGAGCTGTTCAGCATCTTCCTGATCATCGCCCTCATCACGGCGCTGCTCGGCTCGCTCCGGGCCATGGGCGCGGACAAGCGCATGGTCGCCCCGTTCCAGAAGCTGATGCGCAACGGCTCCACGGCGTTCCTCGTCATCTTCGGGGTCACCTATGTCATCAGCCTGTTCTTCTGGCCGACCCCGGCGGTGCCGCTGATCGGCGCCATCCTGCTGCCGGCTGCGATCCGCGCGGGACTCCCTGCCATGGGTGGGGCCGTGGCGATCGCCATCGCCGGCCAGGGTATGGCGCTCTCGAGCGACTACGTCATCCAGGTGGCCCCCGGGCTCTCGGCCGTCGCCGCAGGTGTCGACACCTCAGTGGTCGCGGACCGCGCTCTGGTGCTGTCCCTGGTCACCGGTCTGGTAGCCGTGGTCATCGCGTTCATGAGGATCCGTCCCAAGATCGTCGCACCGAACGCGGCATTGCTGGAGACGTGGGAGCGCACCACCGAGGACGGGACGGTCATCGTCGAGGAGCGTGAGGCGGTGCACGCGGGTGGCGAAGGTTCCAGGTCGGTTCCGGCCAGCGGTCGGTCCGGGGCACCTGCGCTGGGCTTCGACGAGGAGGACTCGCAGGACGGTGTCCCCGTCAAGCGGTCGAAGGCCTTCGCCCTCATCGTCCCGATCGTCTTCGCGTCGGTCGTCGCCTACATGGTGCTGGGCAAGTTCACCGACCTCGTCCCGGAGACCAGCGGTGGAGACGCCGCGGGCCTCGTCGGCGGTACGGCGGCGCTCCTCCTCCTCATCGCCACGGTCACGGTCGACGGTCGCGACAGCCTCGAGACCTGCGCCACCCACGTGGTGGACGGCCTCGTCTTCGCGTTCAAGGCCATGGGTGTGGTCATCCCGATCGCCGGATTCTTCTTCATCGGCAACGCCGACTTCGCTGGCCAGATCATGACGCTGGACGAGGGCGTGGAAGCCCCCGGTTTCCTCTTCGACCTCGTCGCCTCGGTCCAGGACGTGATCCCGAACGTGCCCATCGTGATGGGCCTGGGCATCCTGCTCATCGGCATGGCCACCGGCCTCGACGGATCGGGTTTCTCCGGCCTGCCGCTGACCGGTTCGCTGTCCGGCGCCCTCGGCCCGGCGTCGGGTGTCGACCCGGAGACGCTCGCAGCCATCGGGCAGATGGGTGCCGTCTGGACCGGTGGTGGCACCTTGATCGCCTGGTCGTCGCTGCTGGCGGTGGCCGGGTTCGCCCGCGTAAACGTGCTGGATCTGGTGCGGCATCTGTTCATCCCGGTGGTCACCGGGCTGTTGGTCTCGACGATCGTTGCCGTGATCATCTTCTAGCGGTTCGCATACAACCAGCTGTAAGTCTGCAGAAGGGGGCGTCGGCACGATGGACCTGGGACTGCACGGGGCACGAGCGCTGGTTCTCGGCTCGACCTCCGGGCTCGGTCGGGCCGTCGCGGCCTCCCTGGCAGCTGAGGGTGCTGAGGTGGCGGTCTCCGGACGGGACCGCCACCGCGCCGACGCCGCGGCCTCGGCGTTGGGGGCCAAGGCCTCTCTCGCCGTGGACCTGACCCAACCCGGCGCCGGCCACGATGTCGTGGCCGGTGCCGTGTCGGCTCTCGGCGGGCTCGACATCTGTGTCGTGAACACCGGTGGTGGCCGGCCGGGTCACATCACGGCCACCGACGGCGCCGACGATGCGGCGTACCACTCCATGCTCCGGCCGGCGCTCGAAGTCGCCCGGACCGCGGCTCCACACCTCGCGCAACGGGGACGTGGCCGGCTGATCTTCCTCACCGCCCGCTCGATCCTGGAGGCATCACCAGAGCTGGCGCTGTCATCGGTGATGCGCAGCGGAGTGGCCGCCGCCGCTCGCTCCCTGGCGATCGAGCTCGCCCCCGACATACTCGTCAACGTCGTCGCGACCGGCCAGTTCGACACACCCGCACTGGCTCGCTTCGAGCATGCCCGCAGCGTCTCCGAGGACCGCACGACGCAGGAGGTCCGCGCCGACCATCTGCGTGGCATCCCGCTCGGCCGACTCGGCACCGCGGCCGAGTTTGCCGATGTCGTAACATTCCTCTGCTCCGCGCGATCGTCCTTCGTGACCGGGTCCGTCGTGCGCGTCGACGGCGGCGCCGTCAGGGGGTTCTGACAACTGGTCCGACATAGGGCGAGCGGCAGCACATCGGGTGGTCTCGAGTCCATCGGACCGGGGCAGCAACCATCGAAGGGAAGGCAGACGCCGGTGAGAGCGGACGCGTCGGCCTCACCCGGTCCGGTGGCGCGGTACTCGCTGCTCGGCGTGACGGTGCTGGGCACGATGTCCAACAACATCATCAACGTCCCGCTACACGCGATCGCTGACGACTTCGACCAGCCGATCGCCACCGCGGTGCTGAGCGTGAGCGCGTTCATCCTGGTGCTCGCCGTGGCGATGCCCATCACGGGCTGGGTGGGCGACAGGTTCGGACAGAAGCGGACGCTCGTCGCGGCTCTCCTGCTGATGGTGGCCGCGCAGCTGGCTGCGGCGGCCGCGCCGACCCTGGGTTTCCTGATCGCCGCACGGGCTGTCCAGGGTCTGGCCTGCTCGGCGATCCCACCGATGGTCATGGGCATGCTCGTCACGTTCTACCCGACCAAGCGTCTGCGGATGATGGGGGCGTGGGCGGCCGCCAACGGTGTCGGTCAGGCCATCGGCCCGCCCGTGGGTGGACTGGTCAGCGACCTGGCCGGATGGCGGTCCATCTTCGTGATGATGTCCGTCGCATCGCTGCTCGTGCTACTGGGAATCCTGCGGTCGGTCCCCGCGATTCCGGGGCGGCACAGCCGGCTGCACCTGACCGGGGCGCTCATGCTGTGCGGCGGCATGGGGCTGCTCCTGGTCGCGTTGACCGCCCTGAGCCTGTCCGGCATCGCGGTCTGGGCAAGTGGGGGCATCGCTCTGGTCGGCGTACTGCTGCTGGCCGGGTTCGTCCTGGTGTCCACCAACAACCCCGGGGCGATGATCCCGCCGCATCTCATCATCGAGTCGCGTTTCCTGCGCAGCTGCCTGGCGGCGTTCGCCCAGATGTTCACGCTGGGCACGGTGCTCGTCGTGATGCCCTTGTACCTGACCGGTCCGCTAGAGCTGTCCTCGTCCCAGGCCGGGATCCTGTTCTTCGTGCTGCCGCTCGCGATGGCGATCATGGCCCCGCTGGTGAGCCGGCTCAGCGACCGCACCAACCCTCGGCTGGTGCTGCGCACCGGACTGTCGATCATCATCGTCGGCGGCCTGCTGACCGGAGCGATCACCCGGGACCCGGGCATCCCCAACGTGCTCTGGCTCGTCTCCGCGATGCTCCTGGTGCTCGGCGTCGGCATGGCCATGGTGCAGACGCCGGCGGCCGCCGGGGCGACACGCTCACCGGCCGGAAGCCGCGGCGCCGCGCTCGGGTTGTTCAACATGCTCCGGTTCTCCGGATCCACTGCGGGCACGGCCTGGGTGGCGCTGATGTACCCGCTGGGAGACATGCTCATCCTGTTCCTGGGATGTGTGGCGGTCGCCCTCGTGGGCCTCGGGATGAGCTTCTTCGGACCGAACCCGACCACGCCCGTCCCCGGCCACGTTGACCCACCGGCGAGCTGAGTCCCGCACCCGCGCAGGGCTACGCCATCGGGATGTGGAGATGCTTGCTCAGCCGCACGGTGAGGAGAACGGCGACGAGAGTCAACAGCTGGATGCCCGGGACGGCGACCGGGGCGAACTCGATGAGGACGGTGCCGATGCCGGCCCCGACGATGAGTCCGAGCAGGATGGCCAACGAGTGGGCGACCGTCTTCAGCCTGTGACCCGAGATGAGCCGGGCGACCACCGTGGTGAGGGTGCCGGTCAGGTAGGTCGTGGACAGCCCCGGGACCCCGAACCGCTGGATCGCGCTGCTCTGCAGGCCCAGTGCCGCGGCGTTGAGCGCGAGCAGGGGGAAGAGCCAGTCGGCCTCGGGGTGTGAACCGAGTCCCCACCAGCAGGCCGCGAACGCGACGAATAGAGCCAGCTCGATGTAGAGCGCGATGGTGACCGGGGACGGCCACAGCGAGTCGCCCTTGGCGGGGCTCCCCGCGACCCGCGCCCCGATGGCTGCGCCGGCCACGAAGCTGAAGATGGCTACGGAGCAGGACACCACCAGGGCGACATCGCGGCCGGCCGCACCGACGCCGAGCAGCACCATGTTGCCGGTCATGACGCTCGTGAACGCGCTGCCGAGGGCGAGGAACCCGATGGCGTCGGTAGCGCCGCTGGTGACGGCGAGCACGACCACGAGCCAGGCGCGTTCACGGGCCGCGGCCGCGCGAGCGTGGGCAGTCTCAGGGCACGAGGCAGTCGAGGAAGTCACGAACGACATCGTGGCTGCGTGAGCACGGTCGGGTCTTCGTCGGTTTGCACGGAGAACCGCGGAGAACATGTGCATTGTGTCCGTGGAGTGATCGGCGTCGAACGGCCACGATGGTGCAATCACTCACAACACCTATTCCCAGCTCGGGAGCTCCCCCGCTGAGAAGCACAGAGAAAGGGCCGTCGAGATGACCGAACTCCTCTCCCGTGAAGACTTCCGCACCGCGCTGGAAGAAGCCATCAAGGGGCGCGAGGCGGCGAACGCCTCCTTCAGCCAGGCCTGGGCCGACGGGAAGCTCCAGCGCCACCACTTCGCCCGCTGGGCCGAGAACCACTACAACTACGTCGGTCCCTTCGCCGACTACCTGGGGTACATCTACGGAAACACCCCCGACCACATGACCGACGCCAAGGACTTCCTCCTGCAGAACATGTACGAGGAGGAGCTCGCCGACATCCGCCACACCGACCTGCTGATCCGTTTCGGTGAGGCATGCGGCGCGACCCGAGAGGCGATCGAGGACCCGAACACATGCAACGCCGTGACCCGCGGCCTCCAGGCCTGGTGCTACGCCACCGCCATGCGTGAGCACTACGTGGTCGCGACGGCCGCGCTCATCGTTGGGCTCGAGTCCCAGGTGCCGCAGATCTACAAGAAGCAGATCGTGCCGCTTCGCGAGACCTACGGGTTCACCGAGGACGAGATCGAGTTCTTCGACCTGCACATCACCTCCGACGAGGTGCACGGCGAGCGTGGCTACCAGATCGTGCTCGACGGCGCGAACACGGTGGAGCTCCAGCAGCGCTGCCTGCAGTTCGTCCGGTGGGGTGCGGAGATGCGCTTCAGCTACACGCGGGCGCTGTACGACACCTACGTGGCACCCGACCTGGCCGAGGCCGGCGTCGCCTGACGATGCGGCGACCAGGGTGGCGCGGAAGCGCCGAACCTGTCGAGAGTGGTGCGGTCAGCGCTCAGCACTGACCGCACCGTCTCTCGTGAACGTCGAATTTCCAGTTCTCTCCCCCGGAAGCAGGTCCGACATGTCTGACTGGCATGCCGTCGCAAGTGTCAGCGACTTGAAGGCTCGGAAGAAGAAGGCCGTCGATGTGGCGGGCACACCCGTTGCCTTGTTCTACATCAACGACCGCGTGTACGCGTTGAACGACATCTGCATGCACGAGCAGCGACAGCTCAGCAAGGGCGCACTGCTCTTCGGCAAGGTGATCTGCCCCGGCCACCAGTGGAAGTTCGACCCTGCGACGGGTCAGCCCGACGACCAGGAGGGCTGCCAGCCGACCTACCCGGTCCGGGTGGATGACGACGGGACGATCAACGTCAGCCTCGACCGGGTAAGGGCGGACGCATGAGTGCACGCAACCTCGTAGTCGTGGGCGCCGGTCAGGCCAGCGCAGTGGCGACCAGAACCCTCCGCCGGCGCGGCTTCGACGGGCACATCACCATCGTCGGTGACGAGCCGGAACGGCCCTACCAGCGACCCCCGCTGTCCAAGGAGTACCTGACCAGGGCGGACGAGAGCGGCCTGTACCTGCTCCCGGAGGACTGGACCGACGGCCAGGACGTTGAGGTCCGCACCGGTGTCCTGGCCACCAAGATCAGCGCCGCGGACGGGGCGGTCCTCCTCGAGGACGGCACCTCCATCGCGGCGGACCAGGTGCTGCTGGCAACCGGCGGCAGTGCCCGCCGGCTCCCGGACACCGACGGAGACCGGATCCTCTACCTGCGCACGAAGGCTGACGCCTTCGCCCTGCGGCAACAGCTCAGTCCCGGCGTACGCGTCATCATCATCGGGGCCGGCTTCGTCGGTGCCGAGGTCGCCTCGAGTGCGCGTGAGCTGGGAGCGGAGGTCACGCTCCTCGAGGCCGCATCTGTGCCGCTGTCCCGTGTGCTCGGTGGCCAGCTCGGGGCCGCCTGCGCCCGGATGCACGGCAGCGCCGGCGTGGACCTGAAGGTCAATGTGCTGGTCGAGTCCGTCGAGCAGCACGGCGAGGAGGTCGTCGTGGCCACCTCCGCCGGCAAGCTCGTCGCGGATGTCGTGGTCGTGGGGATCGGGATCATCCCCAACGACGCGATCGCGCGTGCCTCCGGCATCAAGGTCGACAACGGGATCGTCGTCGACGAGTACTGCCGCACCAGCATGGACAACGTGTACGCGGCCGGGGACGTGGCCAACCACTACCACCCCTTGTTCGACACCAGGATGCGCGTCGAGCACTTCGACAACGCCAACAAGCAGGCGGCGGCCGCGGCCAGCAACATGATCGGCCGGGAAACCGTGTTCGACGACCCGCACTGGTTCTGGTCGGACCAGTACGGCGCGAACCTGCAGTACGTCGGCCACGCGGACCCCTCGGACGAGCTGGTGATCCGTGGCAGTGTCGATGAGCCGGAGTGGTCGGCCTTCTTCATGCGCGGCGACACCGTACGCGCTACGTTCGCCGTGGACCGCGCCGAGGACATCATGGTGGCCCGCGAGCTCATCTCCGCCAGGGCCACCATCACCGCAGACGTCCTCGCCGACCCCACTGCGGACCTCATGGAACTTCTGGAGCAGATGTGACGCAACTCAAGGGCAACTTCATCGGCGGCGACTGGGTAGGGTCCAGCTCCGGAGCGACGTTCGACCGGCACAACCCGGCCCAGGTCGACGAGCTCGTGGCCACCGCCCCGGACTCCACGGCCGGTGATGTCGCGGAGGCGATCGGCCATGTCTCGGACCACTACCACGAGTGGGCCGCTGTCGCTCCGGAGGCTCGGGCCGACGTGCTCATCAAGGCCGCCGACATCCTGGCATCGCGCGCCGAGCAGCTCGCCGAGGAGCTGGTGCGCGAGGAGGGCAAGACGCTGGCCGAGGCCAGGATGGAGTCCCGCCGTACTCCTCAGAACCTGCGTTTCTACGCCGGTGAGGCGCTCCGGCTGAACGGCGAGACGTACCCGACCGCGGACGGCAGCTGGGTCTTCACGAGCCGGAGTCCCGTCGGTGTGGTCGCGGCCATCACGCCGTGGAACTTCCCGCTGAACATCCCGTCACGCAAGCTGGGCCCGGCTCTGGCCGCCGGCAATGGTGTCGTGTTCAAGCCGAGCGAGGTCACGCCGCGCTCCGGGCAGCGCCTGGTCGAGGCACTCGTCGAGGCAGGAGTGCCCGGCGGGGCGCTGGCGCTGGTCCAGGGCCACGCCGAGGTGGGGAAGGCGCTCGTGTCCGATCCTCGCGTTGGGGCCGTGACCTTCACCGGATCCACTGCCGTGGGTGAGGCGATCCACTCCACTGTCTCGGCGGCGGTGCGCTGCCAGCTCGAGATGGGTGGCAAGAACGCGCTCGTGGTCTGCGACGACGCGGATCTCGACAAGGCGGCGGACATCATCGCCAAGGGCGCGTTCGGCCTGAGCGGCCAGGCCTGCACAGGCACGTCCCGGGTGGTCGTCTTCGAAAGTGTCAAGGAAGCGCTGCTCGACCGGGTGATGGAACGAGCACAGGCGTCGGTGGTCGGCAACGGGCTCACCGAGGGCGTCACCATGGGCCCGCTGGCCAACCGCGCTCAATGGGACAAGTACCAGGAGTTCGTCGCCCTGGGCGACACCTCCGACGCCCGCCTGGAGACCCCACTGGCCCAGCAGCGGCTCAACGGCGGATACTTCGCCAGGCCGGCGATCTTCTCCGAGGTGGCCCCCGATGAGCGGCTGGCGCAGGAGGAGATCTTCTCGCCCGTTCTCGCCTTCATCACCGTGGCGTCTTACGATGAGGCGATCTCCGTCGCGAACAACACGATCTACGGTCTTTCCGCTGGAATCGTCACCAGCAACATGAAGACGGCCATGCGGTTCGCTGAGGACGTCGACGCCGGTGTGGTCAAGATCAACCAGGCCACCAACGGGATGGCCATGAATGCGCCGTTCGGCGGCGTGAAAATGTCGAGCACCCAGACCTACAAGGAACAGGCCGGGAACACGATGATGCAGTTCTACACCACCGACCGAACCGTCTACCTCAGCTCCTGAAGGGTTTTCCCATGTCCGATGCACAGTCCCCACACCCTCGACCGAGGTCGAGTTCCACCGGGTGGCCCGCTCCGGTCAGGTCCCGGAGGGTTACGTACGCCGCTTCTACGTCAACGAGCTCGAATGCGCCCTGGCGCGACTGAACGGCAAGGCCTACGCCACGAGCAACTACTGCACGCACCTGGACTGCCTGCTCAGCAGCGGAAAGCTGGTCGACGACGGACTCGGCTGTTCCTGCCACGGCAGCGTGTTCGACCTCGAGACCGGCGACCCGGTCTACCCGCCGGCTACCGAACCGATCCAGGTCTACCCGGTCCGCGAGGAGAACGGCGAGGTGTTCGTCGGCGTCAGCGAGGCGGACATCGTGAGCGGTGGTCCCCGCCGTCGCAAGCCGAGGAAGACGGACTGACGGGAGCGCCGGGCGATGTCCCTACCCATGCCGCAACCTGCCGAGCAGGCGCAAGACCGAGGTCCTGGGCGGTCGCTGCGCCGTTGCGGCAAGCAACCCGACGCTCTCGATGGTCGGCGCCAAGTCCTCGCTGACGGTGGCAACGCCATCGATGCGTCTCTGGCCATGGCGGCCGTGGGCTGGATGGTCCTGCCGGGTCAGTGCGGCGTCGGCGGGGACGTCTTCGTCATGGTCCGCGAGCCGGACGGAGAGGTCTGGACCGTCGGCGGCAGCGGGTTCGGTCCGGACGGCGGCGTCCCGGACTTCTACCGGTCCCTCGGGTACACGGCACTGCCGATGACCGGAGCGCTGGCCGTCGCCGTGCCCGGCGCGGTCGCGGCCCTGCGCACGCTGCACGCCGCCGGTGCCTCCCGGTCCCTGGACGAGCTGTGGCAGTCGGCGGTGGCCCTGGGCACCGACGGCTTCGCATGCACGGCCAAGACCAGGGCCGACATCGCCGAGTTCAGCCACCGAGCTGAGCCGCGACCCCGGAACACGTGCGGTCTTCTTGCCCGGCGGAGACCTGCCCAGAGTCGGACAACGCCTGTACCAGACGGAGCTCGCCGAGTTCGTGCGTGCATCGCTGCGGACAAGGACGGTTTCTACTCCGGCGAGTTCGCCGACCGCGCGGTGGCTGCGCTGGTCGAGTGCCGGCGCTCCGTTCAGCGGGGAGGAATGGTCGGCCGGCGCTTCGGCGCCATCGGTCCCGGCGATCTCGCACGCCTACGGCACCGGCACACTGCACCAGACGCCGCTGCCGACACCCGGCTGGATGGTTCTGCAGCAGGCAGCGATCTGCGACGGCGTGCTGGGCGGGCGGGAGCAGCTCGACGCCACGTCGATCCACTGGCTGGCCGAGGCCGCGCGCCGCGGGTTCCGGGACCGCTTCGCGACCTGCGGGTCCGACACCGATGCGTGGGAAAGGACCCTCGAGAGCGAGTCGGTCGAACAGGCGCGTGCTGACATCGCGCGGATGAAGGCCAGCGTCTCAGGGCCGGCCCGGGTCGACGGCGACACCACCTCCACCGTCTGTGTCGACGACGAGGGCAGAGCGGTGAGCTTCATCCATTCTCTCGCCTTCACGTTCGGGGCCCGGATCACGGTCCCGGGCACGGGCGTGGTGCTCAACAACAGACTGGGCCGCGGCGCCTACCTCATCGACGGGCACCCCAACGAGGTGAAGCCCCGTTGCAAGCCGCTGCACACGCTGAACGCCTGGATCGTCGACCACCCACAGGACGGACTGCTCCACGTCGGGAACTGCCCCGGTGGTGACGGTCAGGTGCAGTGGAACATGCAGGTGATCAGTCACCTGATGGATCACGGTTGCGATCCGCAGACGGCGGTGTCCTTGCCCCGGGTCACCGTCTTCCCGGGCTCCGACGCCGACGTCATGGGCAAGCCGGACGAGCTCAGGTGCGAGGCAGGACTGCCGCAGCACACGCTGGACCAGCTCTCTGAGTGGGGACACAACGTCAAGCCGGTGCCGCTGCAGGTCGGCGGGCCGGGCGGTTCGGCCATGGTCGATCTCGGCCGACCACCAAAACGGCGTCCTGCGGGCAGGCGCCGACCCACGGATGGAGGGGGTGGCTCTTGCCATCTGAACACGGATCCCCGGCAACGAGCGCGGACACTGCGCTCCCCCCACCCCCCAAGGCGCAGGGCAGCTACCAACCGGCCGTGGCTGCGGGTGCTCTGCTGATGACCGCCGGCATGACACCGCGGGTCAACGGCCGGCTGCAGCACGTCGGCCAGGTGGGCACCGAGGTCAGCCTCGAGGACGCCAGGGCGGCGGCCGGTATCGCCGTGTCGAACGGGGTGGCGGCCCTGGCCGACCTGCTCGGTTCAGCTGACGAGATCGGTCAAGCGCTACGAATGACGGTGTACGTCAACGCAGTCCACGGCTTCACCGACCACTCCAAGGTCGCGGACGGTGCTTCGGCACGGCTCGCGGAGCTGCTCGGGGAGCGCGGCACTGTCGTGCGCAGCGCCGTCGGGGTGAGCTCACTGCCCGGCGGCGCCTGCGTCGAGGTCGAGCTGACCTGCAGCCGCTGAGGCTTGCTCAGGCCGGCGGGTTCCCGGCGACGTGCTTGGCGAACGCCTCGAGCGCTGCAGCACCCACCGCCTTGTCCTGCTCGCCGTTGCCGCCGGAGATGCCCACACCTCCGACGATCTGACCTTCGTACTCGAGCGGGAAGCCGCCCACGAAGATCGCGAACTTGCCCGGCAGCATCTGGTTGATGCCGAAGGCCTCGTTGCCCGGCAGCGCGGGCCCGTTCGGCGGCTCGTTGAACTTGTGGGTCGCGCGCTCGTGACCGGCTGCGGTGAAGGCCTTGGCGATTGAGATGTCCACGCCGGTCAGCCGGGCCCCGGGGATGCGGTGAAGCGCGATCACCTGGCCGCTCTCGTCGGTGACGCAGAACGTCTGCTTGACGCCGATCTCCTCGGCCTTGGCGCGCGCAGCCTCGAGGATCGGGAGGGCGTCGTCCAACGTGATGCGGAAAATCTTGTGCATGCGGGCACTCCTGAAGTATCGATCGTTGTCGTCAGGCCACGATGGCAAGATCAACGCTCCGCAGCCACGGCTATTGTGTCCGGAACGTCCCCCGAACTCTGTGAACAGTGCACAAGCGTTCGTCGATCCGGATCAGGTCGGCGGGGCGAGCTCCTCATCGAGCGCACCCACCACGTCGCTCAAGGCTGTGAGGTGATGAGCGAGCCAGATCATGAACTGCGCCTCGGTGGTCCGGACGTCCATCTGGAGGGCGCGGGAGGCGCGGTCGAGCTTGTACAGCATCGTGTTGCGGTGCAGATGGAGCCGACGAGCGGTGGCGTTGAGGTTCCCGGACTCCTCGATGTAGGCGAGCACGACCTCTTCGAGGTTCCCGGTCTGCCCGTCGGCCTGCTTCAGGGGGGCGAGGATGTCGGAGGCGAAGACTTTCCCGGTCGGGCTCATCGCTGCCTCCTGGATCGCGGCAAAGACCCGCAGATCAGGGTACGAGCAGACGGCATCGGTGGTGACCCGCCTCCCCAGCGCTTCGGTGGTCCGTGCCTCGCGGTAGCTGCGGGCGACGCCCGGGGCGCCGTCGTCCGGGCGCCCGTATGAGATGCGGACGTCGTCCCCGAGCCGCTGCCTCATGGCACGGTGCAGCTGGGCGCCGAACGCGCTCAGCTCGTGGGACTCCGTCTGGGCCTCGCTCGCGGAGGGCTGGCGGGCAGGGAGCTGGCGCACGATCACCAGCATCGAGCCGATCAGCGCGGTAAGCGTGAGCCGCCCGTCGTCGGGGGTCACCGACTGCGTCGCGCGGGCTGCGTCCCGGGCCTTGCGTCGGCCGGTCCCCTCGTCGGGGTGCAGTCCGGTGGCGGTCACGATGAAGACCGCGAAGCGACCGTCGAGCGGGAACCGGTAGTGCTGGGCGCGCGCGGTGAGCTCCAGCTGGTCCGTGAACCTGCCGTGCAACAAGGCGTGGACGAAGTCGTTGCGGGCTCGTTCCTCGGCCTCCCGCACCGACTGCTGGCGGAGCAGCTCACTGCCGGTGAGGCTGACTCCCTGCTCCGCCATGATGACGTGCTGGGAGAGGTCGTGCTCAGCGGCGGGATATGCGGGCTCGATCAGGACCAGCATTCCGTAGGGTTCGCCCGAGACCTCCACAGGCGCCAGGACGACATGCACCTTCTCCCCGTCGATGTCGAGCGTGACGACGTGTGCGGGACCGTCCGTGGTCGTGTCCTTGGCGTAGTCGCCGGGGTTCAACAGCTCGATGATCTGCTGGACCCGAGCGGAGGAGACGTCGCTCGCCTCCGCCGAGGAGCTCGTTTGTCCCGCCGTCGCGAGCAACTCTCCTGCGTTGTCGATCACCAGGATGGTGGTGCCGGAAAGCTGGGACATGGTGCGGGCAAGGGCGGACAGACCCCCGCCCCGGGCGAAGACGTCACCCAGCGTGCGGTGCACCCGGGTGCCGTACTCCAGCACGTGCGTCGACTGTGCGAGCACCTTCGTCGCGACGAGGCGGCTGGTCTCCCGAAAGGTCGCGTTCCGGGGCAGGCGCAGCAGCGGCAGCTGGGCCGCATCGGCGGCGGTCGCCGCTGCGGTCAGATCGGGCTGGTCCTCCCCGTGCCCGGGCCAGGCGAGGATCAGGGAGACACCGCGCTGGGCCAGGCGCCCCAGCAGGTCAGTCGAACCACTGGCGGCGAGCAGCGCCGAGGGCACGTAGACGGCTACGCCGGACATGTCCTCGTCGTCGCTGAGGACCGGACTGCCGGCCGGCCCCTCCGTGAGGGGCACGCACCACGTGACGACGTTGGCCAGTCCGGCCTCTCCACCGATGAGGGAGCCACGGAGCAGCTCCTCCGCCAACAACCGTTCCACGGTGATGCCAGGGCCGTCCGATTGCTCGTGGACGGTAGACAAGAACGCGCCTCCTAGTGCTCTCCTCGACCCTACCAATGCCCATCGGGCGCTGCCACGAGAAAGCGGTTGGGCCTTGTCAGGACCAGCAGGTAATCTGCGTCTTACAAACTCCAGCACCAGACGTCGACGACCGACCACAAGTCTGTCCGGCGTCCGCACGATCGAGGGGACAACCACCCAGCTGATGTCGTCGAACAGCTCGAGTCTCGGACCGACAGATCACCCACCCGCCGGAGTGCACTCGCTCTGGCGGCTTCGCGGCTACCTCAAGCCGCACATCCCGGCGATGACCATCATGCTCACCACGGCACTCGCCGGGGTCGGGCTGAGCATCGCCATCCCGCTCGTCACCAAGGAGCTGATCGACGGCCCGATCACCGACGGCCAGATCGACCCGGTGCTCCCGCTCGGCCTGCTCGCTCTCGCGCTGGGCATCGTCGAGGCCGTCCTGATCTTCTGGCGCCGCTGGGTCCAGTCGAACGCGGTGCTCGGCGTCGAGACCGACATCCGGCACGACCTGTACGAACGGCTGCAGCAGCTGCCGATGGCGTTCCACGGGCACTGGCAGTCCGGCCAGCTGCTCTCGCGGGTCACGACCGACCTGTCGAGCATCCGCCGGTTCAGCGGGTTCGGCATGCTGTTCCTGCTGATCAACGTCCTCCAGCTCACCGTGGTGACCGGCGTACTGCTCAACATGTACTGGCCTCTCGGCCTGGTGGTGGCCGCCTCCGCGATCCCGATCATCTATTTATCCATGCGGTTCGAGAAGGCCTACGTGGTTGTCTCCCGCCGGGTCCAGGACGAGCAGGGCGACCTCGCGACGCTGGCCGAGGAGGGCGCGGTCGGCATCCGGGTCATCAAGTCCTTCGGCCGCAGCCGGCACGTCTCGGACACCTACAACGAGGCTGCCCGGACGCTCTACGACACGTCGATGGACAAGGTCCGCCTCTCCGCCCGGTTCTGGACCTTCCTCGAGATCATCCCGAACCTCGCTGTCGTGCTCGTTCTGCTGCTCGGCGCACTCGGCGTCGGCCGTGGCGACCTCAGCCCGGGCACCCTGGTCGCGTTCATCACCCTGATGCTGTCGCTGGTCTGGCCGGTGGCCGCCCTCGGCGTCATCCTCGCGATGGCCCAGGAGGCGATGACCGCGGCCGCCCGGGTGCTGGAGATCTTCGACACCGAGCCGTCGATCGTCTCGGGCAGCCAGGTCATCGAGTCGCCCACCGGCCGGCTCCGGTTCGAAGGCGTCGAGTTCCACTTCCCGGACTCCGGCGAGCTGGTGCTGCGTGACGTGAACCTCGAGGTCGAGCCCGGCGAGACCGTTGCCGTGGTCGGCGCGACCGGCTCCGGCAAGACCACGCTCACGGCGCTGGTGCCGAGGCTGTACGACGTGACCGGTGGGCGGATCACCATCGACGGCGTCGACGTCCGTGAGCTCACCCTGCCGAACCTGCGCTCGATCGTGGCCACCGCCTTCGAGGAACCGACGCTGTTCTCGATGAGCGCGCGGGAGAACCTGCAGCTCGGCCGCGGTGACGCGCCCGAGGACGAGGTACGCGCCGCGGTCGAGGTCGCGCAGGCCGGGTTCGTCTACGACCTGCCCTGGGGCCTGGACACCCGGATCGGTGAGCAGGGCATGTCCCTGTCCGGTGGTCAACGACAGCGACTCGCACTCGCGCGCGCCGTACTCGCCCAGCCGAAGATCCTCGTCCTCGACGACACTCTGTCCGCCCTCGACGTGCACACCGAGAAGCTCGTGGAGGCGGCGCTGCGCCAGGTGCTGGCGAACGCCACCGGCATCGTCGTCGCACATCGCGCCTCGACGGTCCTGCTCGCCGACAAGGTGGCACTGCTGCAGGACGGCACGATCACCCACGTCGGGGCGCACAGCGACCTGCTCGCGAACGTCCCGGCGTACCGCGAGCTGCTGGCCGCCGACGTCTCCGGGAGCGACGAGCTGCTCGAGGAGGTGTCAGCATGAGCGCGCACACGCCGCCGACCGCGCCAGGACCCGGCAACGAGGCGCTCGATGAGATCGATGAGATCGACGAGCACGAGAAGAGCTGGCGTGGCGTCGCCGCCGACGGCAAGGCGCACGACGAGATCACCGACGAGGTCTCCGGCCTGCTCCGTGACCGTTCCCGTCGGCTGCTGGTCGACCTGCTGCGGCCGCACAAGAAGCTGATCTGGCTGCTGGTCGGCGTCGTCCTCGTCGAGAACGCCAGCCGGCTGTCGATCCCGTACCTCGTCAAGGAAGGTATCGACAAGGGCATCCCGCCGATCCGGGAGGACGACGACACCAGCGTGCTGTTCCTCGTCGTCGGTCTCGCCCTCGGCGCCACCCTGCTCCAGGCCGTGACCCGGCAGATCTTCCTCGTGATGTCCGGCCGGATCGGCCAGGACATGCTGTTCGAGCTGCGCCGCCGGGTGTTCCGCCACTTCCAGAAGCTGAGCCCGGCGTTCCACGACGAGTACACCTCCGGACGCGTCATCTCCCGGCAGACCTCGGACGTCGACGCCATCTACGAGATGCTCGAGACCGGGTTCGACGGGCTGGTGACCGCTGTACTCACCCTCGCCGGCACGGCCGTACTCCTGCTGGTGCTCGACGTGAAGCTCGGCCTGGTCGCGCTGCTGTGCTTCCCGTTCCTGCTCTGGCTGACCAACTGGTTCCGCAAGGAGTCGGCCAAGACCTACCGTGTCACCCGCGAGAAGGTCGCGCTGGTGATCGTGCACTTCGTCGAGTCGATGGGCGGCATCCGCGCGGTCCAGGCGTTCCGCCGCGAGGGCCGAAACCAGGAGATCTTCGACGACGTCAACGACCAGTACCGCCGCGCGAACCTGCGCGCGTTCCGGCTGGTCGCCTGGTTCATGCCCGGCATCAAGCTGATCGGCAACATCACGATCGCGGTGGTCCTGCTGTACGGCGCCTACCTCGCGTTCGACGGTGAGGTCAGTGTCGGCGTGCTCGCGGCGTTCCTGCTCTACCTGCGCGGGTTCTTCGAGCCGATGCAGGAGATCTCGCAGTTCTACAACACCTTCCAGTCCGCGTCGGCCGCTCTCGAGAAGCTCTCCGGCGTGCTCGAGGAGGAGCCGTCGGTCGCCGAGCCCGAGGTTGCGACGCCCCTGGACGACGTGCACGGTGAGGTGCGCTTCGACCATGTCCGCTTCGAGTACGTCGACGGGGTGCCCGTCCTGCCCGACCTGGATCTGACCGTCCCCGCCGGGCAGACGATCGCCCTCGTCGGCACCACAGGAGCCGGGAAGACCACGATCGCGAAGCTGGTCTCGCGTTTCTACGACCCGGTGTCGGGTCGATTGCTGCTCGACGGGGTGGACCTGCGTGACCTCGACGAGTCGACTCTGCGTCGCTCGATCGTGATGGTGACGCAGGAGAACTACATGTTCGGCGGCACGGTCGCCGACAACATCCGGTTCGGCCGGCCGTCGGCAACGATGGACGAGGTGGTCGCGGCAGCGAAGGCGATCGGCGCGCACGAGTTCATCGCCGCGCTGCCGGAGGGTTATGACACCGACGTCGCGAACCGCGGGGGTCGGCTGTCGGCCGGACAGCGGCAGCTGGTGGCGTTTGCGCGGGCATTCCTCGCGAACCCGGACGTGCTGATCCTCGACGAGGCCACCTCGTCGCTCGACGTGCCTTCCGAGCGGCTGGTGCAGCGGGCGCTGAAGACGATCCTGAAGGACCGCACCGCGCTGATCATCGCGCACCGCCTGTCGACCGTGGAGATCGCGGACCGGGTGCTGGTGCTCGAGCACGGCCGGATCATCGAGGACGGTGCACCAGCGGACCTGGTCGAGGGCGGCGAGGGGCAGTTCTCCGACCTGCACGACGCCTGGCTGGACTCCCTGGCCTGAGCCGGTTTCCGGCGGGTCCGGCATTCGTGGCCGGGCACGCAAGAGGGCGAGCCGTAGGGGATTTGAACGGCCCGCCCCCTTGCTGTCTAGGGGTTGTGCCCGTGGGGGTGGATGGCTTCCACCCCCACGGTCCTGCTCCGGTTCCTGCCTACCGGGCCCTCACCACCTTCGAGCGGGCCGCGTTGCTCTTGCCCATCGCGTTGACGGCCTTCACCGTGAAGCGGTAGCGACCAGGCTGCAGTGCCATGGTCAGCGACCGTGTGCCGGCCTTGACCAGCTTCACCTTCGAGGACGCCACCGTCCCGTTCTTGCGGAGCTTCTGCGCGGTCACCTCGTATCCGGTGACCTTTGCCCCGCCGGTCGTGGCCGAACTCGACCACATGACGGTCGCAGTGGACTTGCCACCGACCTTGCCGGAGACGGCGTTGCGGATCGACGGCTTGCCAGCCACTGTCCGCGGAGCCACCATGGCGCCGGAGACGAGTCGCTCGCGGTTGCCTGCATCGTCGGTGAACGACACCACAACCCGGACCACCTTGCCGCGAACGGCATCGGTGAGCTGCAGCCGCTGCCCTGTGGCACCCACGATGTTGCGGTATGCACCGCTGCGCTTGGCCATCTGCCACTGGTAGCTGAACGTGCCGAGCCCGTCGCTGTCCCTCACCGAGCTGGTCGCGGCCCTCAGTGCCCGCCCGTTGGGCGTGGTGAGCACAGCAGGCGCGCCGGTTGCAGCGCTGTTCTCCGCGCCCGGACCTGGGTCGGTACCTGGGTCGGTACCGGGGTCCGTGCCTGGGTCGGTACCCGGGTCAGTACCCGGGTCCGTGCCGGGGTCGGTCCCGGGATCGGTACCCGGGTCCGTACCGGGGTCAGCCGCGACGACGGAGGTGATGTCGGAGGTAACCGACTCCGTCTCGCCCGCGTCGTTCTGGAAGGTGGCCACCACTCGCAGCCGCTTCCCGACTTCGGCCTGGCCCGGGGTGAAGGTCGCAGTAGTGCCGACCTCGTCCCAGACGCCTCCGGCGTTCTCGACCTCAAACCTGAAGGCGACAGCCGCGTCCCCGATGCCGGTGATACTGGCAGTCAGCACGCCACCTTCAACCGGCGCGAGGCTGCTGAGCGCAACCAGGGGAGCGACCGGCTCCGGGTCGGTGACCAGGGTGCCGATCGGGACGGCAGCAGCCGCGCCGAACTGGACCCGCTCGATGTTACGGAGGGTGTCCGTGCCATCGATTCCAGCACCATCGTCGTGAGCAACGGTGATCGATCCGTCCCCGTTGTCCGTGACCGTGTAGGCGTCAGCAGCATCGGTGAACTGCACCGTGTCCGGTCCATGCACGGCTACCGGACTTTCCGGCGTCGCGATGATCCTTCGAACGATGTGGATGTCACCCGGGTTGATGTCACCCGAGAACACCTGGTTCTGCAGCTGCCTCATGCTGTTGTACAGCTCGCCGTCCGGGATGCCGTCGCCGTTCGTGTCGACACCGATCTTCACGTCCAGCCATTGGTCGCCGTCGATGATGTCGTCGCCACCGCGACCCTCGATGGTGTCCTCACCTGCTCCACCGAGGATGATGTTGCCGGCGGAGAACGACGTCGCGCCTGCTGGCAGCAGCTCAGCCAGACCGGAGATCCGGGCAATGGCAGCCGCGCCGTTGAGCGAGTGGTCGTTCTTCGGGGTGCCATCGCCGACCAGGTCGTCGGTCACCCGGCTGTCACCACGGAGCACATCGTTCTTGTCCCAACCGGAGAGACCCTCGACCAGGTCGAAGCGGTCCCTCAGGTCGTTGATGCTCGGCGGCAGCAGACCGGTGACGTCCATGTCGGAGTTGGCACGGCTCGGGTCACCCTTGTGGGTCGTCCAGTCGAACCCGAGCATTCCCTCGGCTCGCTGGATGCCCGGGCCCATGAGCATGATGTCGTCGCCACCCTCGGCGTCGTAGTCCTGCTCGCCTCCGTCACCGTCGATCACGTCGTGACCGCCGGTCGGGTCGTCCTGGAACGCTTGACCGGAGTCACCCTGGAGCAGGTTGAACGGTCCGAAGCCACCCTCGAGCCAGTCGTCACCATGGTCACCGAACACGGTGTCCAGGTCGTCGCCGGCGAAGATGAAGTCATCTCCTGCACCAGCGAAGGTCTCGGTGACGTCGTTGCCGCCCACGATGAAGTCCTTGCCGACTCCACCTTGGTTGAGGTCGCCGCCGAAGCCCTGGCCGGAGGACATGGCGTCATTGCCAGGCCCACCCTTGAGGACGTCGTCGCCGTTGAGGTCGGTCATGATGTCGTCGCCGAGGCCGCCAACGTGGTTGTCGGCTCCGTCACCGCCCTGCATCCAGTCGTTGCCGCCGTTGCCACGGATCGTGTCGTCGCCCTCGCTGGAATGGATCCGGTCGCCGACGTCGTCACGTCCGTTGAACACGACGTGCTCGACACCGCTGAACCGGATGGTCGGACCGTCAGCGCTCGGCACCCAGGTGAGGTTCTCATTGAGTGCCTCATTGGCGTCCTCAGTCAGCGCGTCGTCCGTGACCGGACCACCCACCGGTCCCATGTTCGGCAGGTTGAAGACCAGGTCCGGACGCGAGAAGATGTCGGCCGGAAGACCTTCGACATCGGTGTTGCGCATGACCAGCTCGCCGAAGGAGTTCCCCTCGAGCTGGACGAGCAGGTTGAGGCCCTGGGTGCGTGCCAGGTAGTAGAACCTGTCCGCGAACTGAAGGTCCTCGAGCTGCTTCTCGAACACGTAGTTGAAGGTGGCGCCCAACAGGCCGCCGCCGACCATCTGCTTCTCGGCCAGGCCGCCGACCCAGAGGTCGATCAGGTTGAAGCCGGTCTCTACGCCGTCCCACGCGCCGGTGGAGTACATGAAGTCACTCGCCTCCGCGTTGGCCGCAGCATTAGCCGCGGCAGCAGCCTCTTGTGCGGCCACTACCTCCTCCGGCGTCATGCCCTCGGTGATCACTGCGTCCACTGGCGTCGGGGTGAGGAGCTCCTGAGCGGCAGCCCGCTTTGCGGCGACCGTGGTGGCGTCGATGATCGACTCGTGCTGGCCGTAGGCCGCCACGAAGTTGACCAGCGACTCCCGGTGCTTCAGGTTGAACCCGAAGTCCGCCCAGCTCGTGTACGGCGCCACCATGGAGTTGTTCGACTCCTGGTAGAACGCTGTGCGCGCCGCGTTGAGCGTCGGCACGCCGGTGTCCCGGGCCCGCGCGATGTTGATCGTGGGCAGGTCCAGAGGCAGCCCCAACAGGTTGTTGCGGAGGGCCTCGGTGACGAACTCGTCGATCTCGTTGCCGACCTGACGGCTCATGCCGCGGAAGACGTCACCCGCTGCCTGATCGGGTGTGAGTCCACCTTCCTGGAAGGCCTGCGGGTTGAGGAACGCCTCGATGAGACCGATGTCCCGGTTCTCACCGTTCGGGCCCCTGCGCGCAACCTCTTCGGTCAGCATCGAGTGGCCGAACCGGTAGACCGCGTGCGCGAACTCGGCCGCGATGGCCGCGTTCGTGACGGTCTGGTAGCCCGTTCCACCCTCACCGAAGGCGTTGACCATCGGCTGCACCTTGCGCGCGAACTCCTCGAACACCAGGTGCTGGTACTCCATCTCGGTCACGAACCGTGCGGCCTGGAACAGCCGCTCGCCGTAACCCCAGCCGGTCGCGGCGTTGAGAGTCTCCCACTCGGTCTGGAAGGCCTCGTCCTGGCCCTGGATCAGGGAGTCGATGTCCTCCTGAAGCCGGTTGTGCTCGGAGTGGAAGATGTGGTGGACGGAGGTCAGGCCGATGTTCTCGTTGGCGCGACCGTCGCCGGCGATGAAGTGTGCGTTGAGCATCTCGTCGTCGTACGTTGCCGGGTCGTGGTCGTCCACCACGTCGGTGTCGCCATCAGCCGCCAGCGGGCCGACGCCCTGGGGTCCCTGCGGACCGTCGGGGTCCCCGACCGGGGCCGCGTGGTGGGCGATGTCGTCGAGGAAGGCGTGACCGGTCCGGAGCGCACCCACCGCGGCGGGCGAGACCGGGTCGGCCAGGTTGCCCTCGACCTCTCCAGCGTTGGTCACCAGCTTCGGCAACCCGTTCGGGCCCGGGATGAAGTGACCGTACGGGTCGGTCGCGATCATCGGCACGTTGAGCACGTCGGTGTCGCTGAGCTCGATGCCCAGCACCGTCCTTGCCTGCTCCCTGACCCGCGCCCAGGTCGCCATGCCCTCGTTGCTCTCGATCAGCTTCCCGGTGGGGGTGGGCGCGCCGGTCGTCACGTACTCACGCAGGAAGACCTGGTGAGCCGGGTGCGAGGTGTAGGTCTGGTTCTGGTCGACGAACGGGGTGGTCAGGTTGACGGCCTCGTGGTTCTCGTCGATCGTCGCACGGGAGAGCACCATGAAGTTCGTGTGGGAGCCCTCGACGTACAGCGGGTCGTCCTCCTGCAACGGCATGTACACCGTGCCACCGGTCTTGCCGACGAGGTCCAGGCCGTGGTCGAAGAACTGGCCGAACAACGTGAACATGGAGTTGAAGGGCGCGGAGAGGCCCGCGTCCGGTGCCACGTTGCCGATCGGCAACGTCTCGCCCTCAGGTGGCAGGGGGAGCGGGTTCCCTTCATCGTCCAGCTCGGGCAACCCGGCCGCCGCGACAGCGGCAGGGTTCGTCACGGTCTGGTCGACGATCAGGTTGCTGATCACGCGAGGCTGCGAGTCGAACACGTCCCCACCGATCTGGGTGTACGACGTGGGGGCGCCAACCTGGACAGGCCCGGGGCCATCGGTGTCGAACGCGACGGGCTCGGCGTCCCGGAACTGTGCCGGCACCTTGCGCGGGAACTTCTGGTCAGCGGCACCGAAGTTCTCCTGGCCCGGCAACAGGTTGTTGCAGGTGCCGTCGACGGTGCGGAGGCCCCACGGCAGGACCTCCCCGTTGGGACCGTCGTTCGGAATCTGGTCCGGTGCGGTGCCCAGCAACGTTCCGCACGCGTTTTCGGGCGTCCGCGTCGTCACGTGGCGCTCGGAGATCTTGATCTGCTTCAGGATGAACTCCAGGTCACCCCGGTCCAGCTCGAAACCCGCCCCCACGGGTGCCGCGTTCGCCGGCGTGGTCGCCACCGACGCCAGCGTGAAGGTGCTCATCAAGACACTGAGCCCCCCGACAAATGCCTTCTTCATGAGATGGCGTGTCCCCCCACGCCGATCTCCGAGGGAGGTCGAGCGCGAGGGCCCGTCCCTCCTCGCGAGATCTCGTCTCTTGTCATTCATGAGTAGCTCCCCTTCGGTCAGCTGGCGGCCCCACGGTCGTCAGTGCGCAGCGACCCTCGTCGTGCGCTGAAGCAGTTTGTGTTCGGGGACGTCAACGACCCGTGAAACAAAATGGGGATTCGTCAACAGAACGTCAAAGAACCACCCGAATGAATCCCGCGGCCCACGGACGGATGGCCGTTCAGCCGATGAGGCAGCCCGGACGGACTACTCGAAGGCAGTTGAATAGGCTCATTGTGGGCTTTGGGGCTACCGACGGACACAGGGGTGCCGTACACAAGAAATGCCGGTTAAGGGGATCGGTGGCTCCGCGGGAAGTGTTCGGGCGCGTGGGGATGGAGCCGTGCAGCTGAGCCAGGGCGGGGACATCAGGGGATGGAACAAACAGAAATCAGGCTGTTCGGACCGCTGCTCGTGCGGCGTGAAGACGGCAGTGTGGTCGACCAGACCGAGTGGCGAACCAGCAAGAACCTCGAGCTGCTCCGGCTGCTCGCCGTGGACGCCGGACAGCCGATCTCCATCGCGTCGATCATGGACACGCTGTGGCCCGACGTCGACGAAGAGCGCGGACGAGCGAGCCTGCGCACCGCGGCCAGCCACATCAGGAAGGTGCTGCGGAGCGACTGTCTCGAGCGCCGGCCCGGTTCGCTGGTCCTTCAGGGCGTCTGGGTCGACATCCAGAGGTACTCCTCGCTGCTCGTCGAGGTGGACCGCGCCAGGCGGGCCGGTGAGCACGCCATGACGGTGACACTCGTCCGGGAGGCCGAGGCGGTCTACGTCGGCGACGTCGAGGTTCCCGAGTCCTCCGGGCGTTGGCTTGACGAGGTCCGGGAGACCTGGCGTGCACGGCGCTGCGATGCACTCGTCGATGCATCCGAGGCGGCTGCTGCAGTCAACTGGATGCGCGACAGCCTGGACTTCGCGAAGCCGGCCTTCAAGATCGACCCCAACTCGGAGCAGGCCGCTCGTGCACTGATGCGCGCGCTTGCCGGCCTCGGCGAGATGGACCGCGCGCTCACCGTGTTCGAGCGGATCCGGCACACCCTCGTGGAGAACTTCGGCGTCGACCCCTCCCCGCAGACCCGCGCACTGCACCTGCAGCTTCTGACGGGGACCATCGACCGGAGCGCAGGCAGTGGGCTCGTCGGTCACGAGAAGGCAGTCGACGCCATGGTTTCTGCGATCGCGGGCCTCCGCAGGTCGGACCAGGGGGCCGGGGTTGTTTGGCTTTGCGGTGAGCCCGGAAGCGGTCGCGACTCGGTTGTCGAGACGGCATGCGAGCAGCTCGGCCTGTCCCTGCGGAACATGAACCGTGACTCGACCTGGATCCCGGAGCAGTCGCTCGTCGGCGAGCACCCGTTCGCCGTCCCCTCGGCCGATGTCGTGGTCATGCCGAGGACGGAGTCGGTCTCGAGCCACGCCCTGGGCATCCTGAGCTCGCTGGCTCGTCGCCAGCGGTTGGTGCTGGTCGTGCCCCTGCAGCGGCACCTGTGGAGCACGGACGTGCTGATGGGTCTCGACGAAGGCATTCCCACTGAGATCGTCGAAGTGATGGCGTTGTCCGACGACGACCTGTTGGTTCTTGCCCGGTCCGTGCTCCAGGGTGAGCCGACGCCGGAGCTGCTCAGGGCGCTGCGCGTGGAGTCCGGTTCGCTGGCTGGTGTGGCGTGCTCCGTCGCCCGCCGCTGGCTGGGGGAGGGCCGGATCGTCTGGACGCCGGACGGTCTCGATCTCCGAGGCCACGAGGAGTCTTTGGACGGTCCGCTGTCCGGGGCCGTCCGGCGGTCACTGCGTCTGCTGTCCCCGGGAGCGATCGATGTCCTGGGTGTGGTGGCGATCGCGGATCGCGACCTCACCGAGCACGACATCGAGGCGGTCACGAACGGTCTGCACCCGGAGCAGTACCTGCACATTCCGGACCTGCTCGACTCACTCATCGACGGCGGGCTGTTGCACCTTTCGCCGATGGGGTTCCAGCTGCGTGACCGGGCCTGCCGCCGCGAGGTCATCGACTGGCTGCGTCCCAGCACCCGCCGTCGCGTTCACTGCCTGGTGGCAGAGCGGCTCAGGCTCGACGCCGTGACCGTCACCAGGCACTGGGTCGACGGGGGCATGCACCAGCGGGCGTGCGACATCGGTGTCGACGCGATGATGCAGGCGTACGACGTACGAGACCTCGCGACGACAAGGGGGCTCCTCGACGTTCTCCACCAGCTGCCGCCGTCCATGCGGCCGGGCTCGTCCGACCAGCCGCTCGGCATCTGTCTCGCCATCATGGAGACCAACCTGGATGCTGCCGGACACGCAGATCTTCATCTGGCCGGCGCCGAGGCGACCCCGATCAACGGCCCGTGGTACAGCGAGCGGCGCCAGAGGTCGTGGGACGTGTCGGAAGCGTAAGCGGCGCCGCCGTGGCCTCGGGCGAGGCGAGGCGTCGCCTTCTCGGCCGCTCGGCGGTGATCACGATCGCCACCGCGAGCACCACGATGCCGCCGCCGATGACGACGGGGCCAGTGATCTGCTCCGAGAGGATCAGCCAGCCGAGGAACACCGCGACGACGGGGTTCACATAGGCGTAGGTGGCGACCAGCGAGATCGGTGCGTTGGCCAGCAGCCAGACGTAGGACGTGAAGGCGATCACCGACCCGAAGACCACCAGGTAACCGAGCGCGAGCCAGGTCTGCGGGCCGTATGACGAGGGGCTGAACCTCTCGCCCGCGGCCGTGCCGACCCCCAGCAGGATCAGGCCACCCGCGAGCATCTCGTAGACGGTGGTGACGAACACGTCCCTCGGTAGGCGGAGGCGGGGCTGCACCCAGGACCCGAAGGCCCAGGACGTCGACGCGAACAAGATGATGCCGGCCGCCAGGATCGGCACCTCGCCGCTCTCCTGGCCACGCCCGGCGAGCACGAGGTAGGCGAGACCCAGGAAGCCCAGCAGGATGCCGGCCATGCTCAGGGCCCGGGGGCGGTCGCCCGCCATCGTCCGGAAGATGGTGATCATCAGCGGCGCGATCGCGATCAGCAGGGCGGTGATCCCTGACGGAGCGCCGAGGTTCTCCCCGACGGACACGAGGCCGTTGCCCAGGACGGGAAGCAGGAGGCCGAGGAGTGCGGCCCCGGCCAGCTCCCTGCGAGACACCCGGAGCCGTCGTACGCCTCCGCGGGTCGCGAGGACCGCCCCGAGCACCAGCGACGCGCAGGTGTAGCGCAGCCCCATCGACTGCAGTGGCGGCGCCTCCTCGACGACCACCCGGATCCCGAGGTAGGTCGATCCCCACACGATGTAGACGACGACGAGCGCCCCGATGACCATCCCCAGCTTGGGGGCCGGCTTTGTCAGGGGTGCAGCGCGCAGCGTCTGTGTCATGACCGTCCTATTCCTTGGCTACTGTCAGCCTAGGGTTGTGCAGCCCGGGTCGTCGCGCGATTTTCGGACAACATCTGCGTGACATCCCGCCAGGGTCTCCGGCCTGTACCAATGGGGCGACCAATTAGGTGAGTAGCCGAAAGATCGGTACGTTATGACGAACTGAGACCGGTGTGTCACCGGTCACAGAAAGGATCGGCCCGCACGACCGCGACGCACCACCCCCGCGCGTGTGTCAATCGCGGCCGTGAACTCCCAGCCGGTGGCGGAGACCCCGTTCACCGACAACTCATAGGAGTGCAGGTGAACGAGAGCCCAGTATCAACAAGAACGGCGGACTTCGGTCCCGACCTCGGTGAGGTCTTCGGCCCGTCGCACGCCGACGGTGGCCCGGACCTGGTGCAGCTGCTGACGCCCGAGGGCGAGCGCATCGAGCACCCCGAGTTTTCCTTCGACCTCGACGACGAGGCCATCAAGGGTTTCTACCGCGACATGGTGCTGACCCGTCGCATCGACACCGAGGCGACCGCTCTGCAGCGGCACGGCGAGCTCGGCATCTGGGCGCAGCTGCTCGGCCAGGAGGCGGCCCAGATCGGATCTGGTCGCGCGCTCAGGCCGCAGGACTTCGTCTTCCCGACCTACCGCGAGCACGGCGTCGCCTACTGCCGCGACATCGACCCGCTGCGCCTGCTCGGACTGTTCCGCGGTGTCGACCAGGGCGGCTGGAACCCGAACGACGGGAACTTCGGCCTCTACACGATCGTGATCGGCGCGCAGACGCTGCACGGCGTCGGCTACGCCATGGGCATGCAGCGCGACGGCGCCGTCGGCACCGGCGACCCGGAGCGTGACGCAGCGGTCGTCGCCTACTTCGGTGACGGCGCGAGCAGCCAGGGTGACGTGAACGAGTCGTTCATCTTCGCCGCGTCCTACAACGCTCCGGTCGTGTTCTTCTGTCAGAACAACCAGTGGGCCATCTCCGAGCCGATCGAGCGCCAGTCGCGGATCCCGCTCTACCAGCGCGCGCTCGGGTTCGGCTTCCCCGGTGTCCGTGTCGACGGCAACGACGTGCTCGCGTCGTACGCCGTCACCAAGGCCGCCCTGCAGCGCGCCCGGGATGGCCAGGGCCCGACGCTGGTCGAGGCCTACACCTACCGGATGGGTGCGCACACCACCACCGACGACCCGACGCGCTACCGGTTGTCGTCCGACGTGGAGAACTGGAAGCTCAAGGACCCGATCGCCCGCGTGAAGGTCTACCTGACCCGGAACGGCCTCGTCGACCAGGACTTCTTCGCCGAGATCGAGGACGAGGCGGAGAAGCTCGGCGAGCACCTGCGCGAGGGCTGCAGGGCCCTGCCCGAGCCGAACGTGCTCGACATCTTCGACCAGGTGTACGCCGAGCAGACCGAGGAGCTCGCCGCACAGAAGGAAGGCTATGCGGCCTACCTGGACTCGTTCGAGGGAGCGAGCACACTGATGTCCAAGATCACTTTGGCCAAGGGCCTCAACGCCGGTCTGCGCAAGGCGCATGGAGGATGACCCGAAGGTCCTCATCATGGGCGAGGACGTCGGCAAGCTCGGGGGTGTCTTCCGGATCACCGACGGCCTGCAGAAGGACTTCGGCGAGGACCGGGTCATCGACAGCCCGCTCGCCGAGTCGGGCATCCTCGGCACCGCGGTCGGCCTGGCCATGCGCGGCTACCGTCCCGTCTGCGAGATCCAGTTCGACGGGTTCGTGTACCCCGCCTACGACCAGATCGTCAGCCAGGTCGCGAAGATCCACTTCCGGAGCCAGGGCAAGATCAAGATGCCGATCGTCATCCGGATCCCGTTCGGTGGCGGCATCGGCGCGGTCGAGCACCACAGCGAGAGCCCCGAGGCACAGTTCGCACACACCCCGGGCCTGAAGGTCGTGGCCTGCTCCAACCCGGTCGACGGCTACTGGATGATCCAGCAGGCCATCAAGTGCGACGACCCGGTCGTGTTCCTCGAGCCGAAGCGGCAGTACCACGCCGACAAGGCCGAGCTGGATGACACCGACGACCCCGGACCCGCTGTTCACCTCGCGTGTCGTGCGTGAGGGCACCGACCTGACCCTGCTCGCCTACGGCCCGATGGTGAAGACCTGCATGCAGAGCGCCGAGGCCGCGGCAGGGGAGGGCAAGAGCGTCGAGGTCATCGACCTGCGCACGCTCTCACCGCTCGACATGGGTCCGGTGCACGCCTCGGTCCGCAAGACCGGTCGCGCCGTCGTCGCGCACGAGGCGCACGTCAACCTCGGGATGGGGTCCGAGATCGCCGCTCGCGATCAGCGAGGAGTGCTTCTACTCGCTCGAGGCGCCGGTGCATCCGCGTGGGCGGTTTCGACACGCCCTACCCGCCGAGCCGGATCGAGGAGGAGTACCTCCCCGACCTCGACCGGGTGCTCGACGCCGTCGACCGCTCGCTCGCCTACTGACGCAGGAGATCTTCGAGAATGTCTGTGAACGAGTACAAGCTCCCCGACGTGGGTGAGGGCCTCACCGAGGCCGAGATCGTCAGCTGGAAGGTCAAGGTCGGCGACACCATCAAGGTGAACGACATCGTCGTCGAGATCGAGACCGCCAAGTCGCTGGTCGAGCTTCCGTCGCCGTACGCCGGCACGATCACCGCGCTGCACGTGCCCGAGGGTGAGACCGTCGCGGTCGGTACGCCGATCATCTCGGTCTCCTCCGGAGACGCGCCCGCCGCGGCCCCCGCGGCGGGCGCGCCGTCGACTCAGTCCGCCCCGGAGGTGGCGTCCGGAGCCGGCGACGAACCGCCGATGAAGACGCTGGTCGGCTACGGTCCCCGGGTGACCGAGGCCAAGCGGCGCCCCCGCAGAGGCGGTGCGACCCCGCACTCCGAGGCCGGCGCAGCCGCACAGCTGCAGCTTCAGAGTGCGTTCATGCCAGGCGGTGCGGAGACGCCCGACGTGGTCGAGGCCGACGAACCCGCCGTGCCTGCGACACCGGCCGCGCACACCGGGGAGACCGGTTCGGTGAAGGTGCTGGCGAAGCCGCCGGTGCGCAAGCTCGCGAAGGACCTCGGGGTCGACCTGCGGTCGGTGACCCCCACCGGGCCGAACGGGACGATCACCCGCGGTGACGTAGAGGGCTTCACCGCGGCGCCTGCTCCTTCCGCCGCTCCGGCTGCGGCCTCGCCGGTCGTCGGTGTTCAGCGCCCGGGCGAGCGCGAGACCCGGGAGCCGATCAAGGGCGTCCGCAAGATGATGGGCCAGGCGATGGTGGACTCCGCGTTCACGATGCCGCACGTCACCGAGTGGATCACCGTCGACGTCACCAAGACGATGCGCTACGTCGAGAAGCTCAAGGCACATCGCGACTTCCGCGACGTGAAGGTCTCGCCGCTCCTGGTCGTCGCCAAGGCGGTCTGCCTGGCGATGCGCCGTACGCCGGAGGTCAACGCGGTGTGGGACGAGCAGGCCCAGGAGATCGTGTTCAAGCACTACGTGAACCTCGGCATCGCCGCGGCCACTCCGCGCGGGCTCGTCGTACCCAACGTCAAGGACGCCGACTCGATGTCCATGGTGGACCTGGCCGGTTCGATCAACACGCTGACCAGGACCGCCCGTGAGGGCAAGACGCAGCCGGCCGAGATGAGCGGCGGCACGTTCACGATCACCAACGTCGGTGTCTTCGGCGTCGACGCCGGAACCCCGATCATCAACCCGGGTGAGTCCGCGATCCTGTGCTTCGGGGCCGTGCGTCAGCAGCCGTGGGTGCACAAGGGGAAGATCAAGGCCCGCGACATCACCACGCTCGCGCTGTCGTTCGACCACCGGTTCGTCGACGGTCAGAAGGGATCGCAGTTCATCGCCGATGTCGCCGCGATCCTCGAGGACCCCTCGAGCGCCATGTTGTTCTGAGCGCCACGAACACACCGGACCGGTCGCCCCCTCGCTGGGGCGGCCGGTTCTGTGTTTGCGGCCTGTGGCACGTCGGCCGCGTCAACCGAGGTCCTGCTGGGGAGGCGACAACGACGTGCACTCGGGGCGGCGTCGCCGCTGTCCTGAGCCTGAGTCGGCGCGGACCCTCGGTCGAGTGCACGTCCGACTGGTCCCTCGGTCGGCTCGCGGTGATCATTCGTCGACGCCGATACACCGGCAAACCAGTACACGTTGTATCTATGCTGGATACAACATGCGAACCTCCTCCACACGTCCGAGCGGGTCGGCGGCCAAGCGGGCCTACGACTTCGCGAAGTGGGCGATCCTCAACGCCGTCTACCAGGGCGGCGACATCATCACCGAGAGCGGGATCGCGAACGAGATCGGGGTGAGTCGTACCCCGGTCCGGGAGGCGTTGCTGCGTCTCGAGGTGGAGGGGTTGGTCCGGCTTTACCCGAAGAAGGGCGCGGTGGTCAGCTCCTTCAGCGTCGGGGAGGCCGAGGACGTGCTCGAGGCGCGGGTCCTGGTCGAGAACTACACGGCCAGCCAGTCCTTCGCCAACCGCGAGACGCTGCTGCCGCACCTCGAGCGGGTGCACGAGCAGATGCGGCAGCGGCGTCGCGAACACGACACAGCGGGGTTCACCGACTGCGACCGACAGTTCCACGAGCTGATCGTCGACGCGGCAGGCAACACCGTCCTGTCGTCGATCTACCGGACCCTGCGCGAGCGACAGACGTTGTTCACGTCGGTGATGATGCGCGGGCGTGCGGACCGGATGGACGCCGCGATCGACGAGCACGACAAGATCCTCGAGACACTGCGGGGCGATGACGAGGACGTGTTCTGCGCCGGCGTGAACGACCACCTGCAGTGGTCGATCGCGCTGGCCAGGGACTCGCGGTGACCGAGGCGTACGAACCTCGGGGCGGTCGCCGGGCAGTGCTCGTCTGGGCGACCGCGGTGTCGGTGTACTTCCTCGCGGTCTTCCACCGGTCGTCCCTCGGAGTGGCAGGTATCGCCGCGACCGAACGGTTCGACATCTCGGCGTCCCAGCTCTCGACGTTCACGATGCTGCAGCTTCTCGTGTACGCCGGGATGCAGATCCCGGTCGGGGTGCTTCTCGACCGCTACGGCCCGCAACGGTTGTTGCTCGTGGGCGCGCTGGTGATGACCGTCGCGCAGTTCGGGTTCGCACTCACCGGCAGCTTCATGGGCGCGCTCGTCGCCCGCATCTTCGTCGGCACGGGTGACGCGATGGTCTTCATCAGCGTGCTGCGGATCATCGCGTCCTGGTTCCCCGCGATGCGCAACCCGTTGCTCACCCAGTTCACCGGGTTGCTCGGCCAGTGCGGGGCGCTGGTGGCCGCGATCCCATTAGCCCGGTCGCTGACCGTCTACGGCTGGACCGACACGTTCATGGTCAGCGCCGCGACCGGGCTCCTGCTCGGGCTGCTGGTGTTGCTGATCGTCCGGGACGTGCCGCCCGGTGCGCCGCCGTCCCGTCACCGCAAGGACGTCCGGACCGTCGGCCGCGACCTGTTGCTGGCCTGGCGTGACCCGGGCACCCGGCTGGGGCTCTGGTCACACTTCACCGCGCAGTTCAGCGCGAACGTGATGGGGCTCCTCTGGGGCTACCCGTTCTTCGTCCATGCCCAGCACACCGGAAACGGGACGGCCGGACTGCTGCTCTCGCTGCTGGTCATCACCATGATGGTCGGTGGGCCCGTGATCGGTGGCTACATCGCTCGCAACCCCTGGCAACGGTCCACCATCGTCCTCGGCATCGTGAGCGCGATCGCGCTGACCTGGTCGGCCGTCCTGCTCTGGCCGGGCGACGCGCCGGTCTGGCTGCTTGCCGTCATGGTGGTGGCCACCGGGCTGGGCGGTCCCGGGTCGATGGTCGGCTTCGACGTCGCGCGGACGTTCGCCCCCGCCTCGCGCCTGGGGTCCGCGACCGGGATCGTGAACATCGGCGGTTTCGTGGCGTCCCTGTTCATGGTGCTCGGCGATCGGTGTCCTGCTCGACCTCTTCACGCCCGGACCCTCCACCGCCTACAGTCCGCGGGCGTACTCGCTGGCGATGTCGGTGCAGTACCTCGGCTGGGTCGTCGGCGGGATCCAGATCGTCCGGTACCGCCGAAGAGCACGAGCTCACCTCGCGGACAGCCAGCCGGAGGCCTACCAGTGGATGACCCGGAACCGGCGGGAGTGAACCATCGCCGCGCGTGCCTCAGGACGCCCGGTGCCTCGGTGCGTTCGCTCCCCGCCGGTCTCGCTTGAGGACCACGAAGAGCGAGCCGAGCAGGATCATGGCCACCGATATCACGAGCATGCCTTCCAGGTTGCGGGTGCGCCGGTTCCCGGAAGCGCCGTTCCCGGGACTCCGGCAGCTGGCGGGCAGTCCTCCAGAACTCCGCGAGGTGCCGAGCAGGGCGACGCTCGACTGATGCTGTGTGGCACAGGTCGGCTCGGCCTCTGCCTGCTCTCCGCAGATGTTGACGTCGCCCTGATGACCGACCTGGCTCAAGGTCACGACGAGGTCGATCCGGGCCTGGGAGTGCTGAGCCGTCTGGCCGTCGACGTCGGAGAACGTCAGGCCGACGTCCACCTGCTGAGTTCCGCCGGGAGCCAGCGTCGGACCGGTCAGGAAGGTGCTGCATCGCGTGCTGCCGGCCAGGTCCACCGGCGCACTGTTCGACACATCCCCGATCGACGTCGCTAGCGGTCAGGTGGTGCTGCAGGTCGGAGGACGGCTCGGAACGGTTCACGATCGCGATCGTGGCACGTGCAGCCACCTTCGAGCTGTTCCGCACGTGGAACGACGCGTCCAGCTCGTCGGAAGGCACGACGACGCCGGGTGCGAACAGGGGTTGCGCCAGGCTGTGGTGCCAGGTTCGCCCATCCGTGCTCACCTCCAGCCTGTCGGACTGTGCATGGCCGGGCGACGGCAGAACGGTGACGCCAACCAGCACTCCGAGCGCGAAGAGGACCCGGAGAGATCTCATGATGACGTCGCCCCGATCCGTCGACGTCGACGTTCCATGGCGCCGGCGGTCACGTTGAAGCCGCCGTACAGCAGAAGCCCTCCGGCGAGGACGTTGATGGCGAGAGCCCGGTCGCCAGGTGAGAGCGCCGTGGACGCGTGGCCCACGAGAGGAACGGAGTACCACACCTTGCCCCGGACCTGTCCCTCCTTCACCGGCGTCGGGTCGTCGGCCCCGTTCGCATCGCCGCGGGTGATGAACTGCCGGCTGCCGTCACCGGCGAACGCGACCGACACGATCCGGTGGGTGATGACCTCCGGGTCGTCCGACCGCATCTGGTAGGTGATCGGGTCACCGATCTGCAGGTCGTCCACCGGTGTCGGTCGCACGATCACCACCGAGCCCGGCTCATACGTCGGGCTCATCGAACCGGTCAGCACCGTCAACGGCATCGAGCCGGTGAGCTTCGGTACGACGATCAGGGCAGCCGCCCCGGCGACCACGATGCCGAGCAGCATGACGCTGAGCACGGTTCCGACGAATCTCCGGGATCGTCCGAGCGTCGTCGATGCCGGCGTCACGAGCACCCCGTCTTCTGCTTGAACCTGATCTCGAAGACGGCGCTGTCCGCAAACGCTCCGGCGGAGTTGTACGCCCTCACCACGAGGTTGTACTTGTCGTTCGGGTTCTTCGGCTCCAGCATGGAGCCCTCAGTGAACACGGGCGAGGTCGTGCCCGTGACCGTGGCGATCTGAACGTAGGCAGTTCCGTTCAGCCGGTAGATGCGGTACTCGGTGGCACCGGGGACGGCAGCCCAGAACAACGAGATGCTGTCGCTGCTTCCGTTGCAGGAGACCCCCCCTGGTGGGGTAGGTGCCGGCGCACCGGTGGTCACGCTCAGCGTGGCGGTCGCCGATGAGGTCCACAGCGCGTACGTGGTCGTCGCGGGAGCCAGGAACGCCAGGGCGCCTAGCGCGCCGACGATGGTGGCGCGTGGTGCCTTCCTCATGGCCGCACCTGCTCTCCGCGGAAGGTAAATGTGAGCGCGCCGCTCTGGCCCTGCGACGCCGACGGAGCCGAGGCGGGCAGGCGGAGCGTGACGCAGAGGGTGACCGATGCCTGCGGCCCCAGGCTGGTCGTGGTCACCTGTGTTGCGGGATAGCTCGATCCCACCGGGTTGAACCCGGTTCCGGCTGCCGTGCAGGATCCGGCGCCGGTCACGGCGCCGGCGCTCACTTCGAGAACGGAGTCGAGTGCAGGGTTGTTCGAGGTGACCGCATCCAGGTGGACCTGCATGCGCAGGTTCTTCGCCGCGACCGGTGTGCTGTTGGTCAGTGTCGCCGACACCGTCCTCGCTTCGCCGGGTCCGAGCTGGTCCATAGCGCCGAGGTCGGCCGTTGTCGTGCCGTTCACCGACAGCGCGATCGACCCGGACTGCGCCGAGCCGGCCGCGATCGTGGCCTGGTCCCGCCAGAGGGCGAGCGTGGTCCCCGTGAGGGCACCCCCGATGACGAGGGTGCCGATCACGGAGACCGTGACGAGAAGACTGGTCGTCTTGCTCATAGGTCTACACCTGCCGTGCCGGCCTCGCGGTCGGCTCGGTCAGCGTGCTACGGACGGACCTGCTCGACCTTGAGGGTCACGTTCGACAGGTCGACCACCTTGTTGGTGTCGTCCTGGTTCACCACGGTGCTCGGGAGCTCGAAGGTGACAACAGCGGCGTTCGCAGCCGTCAGGTCCGCCAGGTCTGAGGACGTGTAGTCCAACTCGAACGGCCCGGCGCCCGTGAACGTCTGATCCACGCCCGCGTAGCTCAGGTTGATCGACATGTTGCTGAATTCGTTCGTTACCCCGGTCACCGAGAGCTTCACCTTGAGGTTCTTTCCCTTCGCCGTGACGTCCAGTGGAAATGTTGCCCGAACGGTGTCACCCGGGACCATCAGATCGGAGGCCCCCCAAGGCTGCGGGTCGTTGCTGTTGGCAGCGAGCACGTCGGCTGAGACGTCCTTCCAGATCGGCATTGCCGCCGACTCGATGTCCAGGTCACCGGATGCGACCTGGCCTGCGTTCCCGGTCACGCTGTCGCTCCAGAGAGCGTAGGTACCGAATCCGCCCATCAGCAGCACGATCCCGGTTGCGCCCGCGACAGAGCCCTTCACCATCTTGTTCATTGAGTCCCCACCCATTTGTTTGAAGCCTCCCCCCGGAGGCATATGTGAACCTCGAAGGTATCCGGGTGGTTGAACCCTCAATGGGCGTTTTTGGTAGAAATAGTCCGTTCGGGAGGCGCGGACTAGACCAGCCCGGTCGAGCCCGCAGATCTCAGGACGGCCGCCCGATGTTCTGGTAACGCGCGACCCGCTCAGCCACCAGGAGCGACCGGTCCCGGTGCATCAACGCGGCCAGCTCGAAGCGCAGGACGTCACCGAGGCGGGCGCAGAACGCCTCCGGCTCGTCGGCCGCATCCGGTTTCTCGAGCACGATCCGGTCCACGATCCCGGCCGTCCGCAGGTCGAGGGAGCGAACGCCCTGCTCCCGCGCCATGTCGGGTGCGTGCTCCAGGTCGCGGTGCACGATCGCGCTCGCACCCTCGGGCGGTAGCGGTGACAGCCAGCCGTGCTGGGCAGCGATCACGCGGTCCGCGGGCAGCAGGGCCAGAGCGCCACCCCCCGTGCCCTCACCGAGCAGCAGAGTCAGCGTCGGCGCGTCCAGGGTGACCAGGTCCGCCAGGCAGCGGGCGATCTCACCCGCGAGGCCACCCTCCTCGGCCTCGACCGACAGTGCGGCCCCGGGGGTGTCGATCACGGTCATCAGCGGCAGGTTCAGCTCAGCGGCGAGGCGCATTCCGCGACGGGCCTCACGGAGCGCGCCGGGGCCGAGCGGGTGTGCCTCGGTCTGGCCTCGGCGGTCCTGCCCGAGGAACACGCACGGCGATCCACCGAACCTGGCCAGCGCGATCAGCAGGCCTGGGTCCCATTCACCCTGTCCCGTCCCGTTGAGCGGGATGACGTCGCTGGCGGCGTACCGGAGCAGCCGGCGAACACCGGGCCGGTCCGGGCGTCGCGACTTCGTGACCGACTCCCACGTGTCGACGTCGGGTATCTCCTCGTCGACAGGATCCGGTACGTCGACGAGCTCGTGCCGCGGGGCGAGCAGGACGGTGAGCGCGCGATCGAGGATCGAGGCGATCTCCTCCGGCGGGACGACCGCATCGATCAGGCCGTGGAAGTACAGGTTCTCCGAGGTCTGCACGCCGGTGGGGAACGGCTTGTCGTACAACGCCTCGTAGACACGCGGGCCGAGGAACCCGACGAGCGCGCCGGGCTCCGCGACGGTGACGTGTCCCAGCGAACCCCATGAGGCCATCACGCCACCGGTGGTGGGGTGTCGTAGGTACACGAGGTAGGGCAGCCCGGCGGTCTTGTGCGCGGCGATCGCAGCGGAGATCTTCACCATCTGCACGAAGGCGACCGTTCCCTCCTGCATCCGGGTTCCTCCGGACACCGGGGCCGCCAGCAGCGGGAGGCCTTCGGCCGTGGCACGTTCCACCGCGACGACCAGTCGCTCGGCCGCGGCCACGCCGATCGAGCCGGCCAGGAACCGGAACTCGCACGCCACGACGGCGACGCGGCGACCACGCATCAGCCCCTCGCCGGTGATCACCGCCTCGTCGAGCCCGGTCTTCTCCTCGGCGGCGCGAAGCTCCGCGGCGTACTCCGGAGACATCTCACCGCGCACCGGCGGGGTGTCCCACGAGACCCAGGACCCCTCGTCGAGGACGAGGTCGATCAGCTCGGTCGCGGACAGCCGGTCAGTCATGCTTCCACCTCGTCCAGCCAGGCGCGCACGGACTCGTTGTGCTCCCCGAGCCGAGGCGGTGGCAGGTGCTGCTCGCGGGCCCCGGCATAGGTGTTGTTGTCGAACCGCAGCGGCGGGCCAGGCAGCGACACGGTGCCGACGCTCGGGTGCTCGACGTCGATCAGGAGCCCCTGGGACAGGGTCTGGTCCCAGGCGTAGGTGTCGTCGAGGGTTCGCACCTTGCCAGCCGGGATCCCGATCTCGCTCAGCCGCGCCAGCCAGACCTCGGCGTCGTCGCCGGTCGAGCGCCCGCTCGATCGCGGCGATCAGATCGGCGCGCAGCGCCACCCGTTCCCGATTGCTGGCGAACCGGGGCTCGTCGAGGTCGAGCAGTCCGGCGAGCACCCGCCACTGGTTGTCGCTGCCGCAGGCGATCTGGATCGGGACGTCGGCGGTATGGAACAGTCCGTAGGGCGCGATTGCGGGGTGGTGGTTGCCCATCCCGCGCGGAACCTCACCAGCGACGGTCCACCGGGTGCCCTGGAACGCGTGCACCCCGACGACGGCCGCGAGCAGGCTGGTGCGGACCACGCGGCCCCGACCGGTGGCGTGCCGCTCATGCAGCGCGGCGAGGATCCCGTAGGCGCCGTACATCCCGGCGAGCAGGTCACCGATCGGTACGCCCGACCTTCGTCGGCTCGTCGGGGGAGGGGCCGGTCAGCGACATCAGCCCGGCCTCGCCCTGGGCGATCTGGTCGTACCCCGCGCGGCCGCCCTCGGGCCCGTCGTGCCCGAAGCCGGTGATCGACAAGACGATCAGGCGCGGGTTGATCTCGTGCAACCGGTCCACCGAGAACCCGAGCCGGTCGAGCACACCGGGGCGGAAGTTCTCCATCAGCACGTCGGCGCGCGCCACCAGCCGGGTCAGCAGGTCCTTGCCGTCCTCGGACTTCAGGTCGGCGGTGACCGACTCCTTGTTGCGGTTGCAGGACATGAAGTACGTCGACTCGAGTGCATCTTCCGGGCCGACGAACGGTGGGCCCCAGCCACGGGAGTCGTCGCCGGACCCGGGGCTCTCCACCTTGATCACCCGGGCGCCGAGGTCGCCCAGCATCATCCCCGCGTGGGGGCCTGCGAGAGCGCGGGTGAGGTCGATGACCACGAGGTCGGAGAGCATGTCAGTCATCTAGGCATTCGATCACGCCCGCACCTGCCGGCGCGATGACAAACCTCACTAACACCGAACTGCTGCGGGTGTTGAGTTCATCCGTACGGACGGGACCCGCAGTCCCCGACGCCGACGGTCAGGCCGGGGACTTCTTCGCGGTCAGCCACTTGTGGAAGAAGCCGCTGAGCTCCGTGCCGGTCCGCGTCTCGAACCACTGCACCAGGGTGCCGCGGGACTGGCTGCTGTCGCAGGTGCCGCTGCGGCCAGGCGCGGACCAGCCGGTTGAACGTCGCGGTGCCGAGCCTGTGCCGCAGCCGGTCCCACATCAGCGCCGTGCAGTAGTAGACGTTGATCGAGCCGAACTCACGCCGGTGGTAGTCGCCCGGAGCGCCGTAGATGTCGCGCCACAGCTGGTCGTCGCGCTTCCACTGCCGCTGCCAGTGCCGCCATGTCGTCCAGCCCTGGTCCACGGCCCACCGGGTGTCCTGGTAGGTCGCCATGCCCTCGTTCATCCAGAGGTCGCGCCAGTCCTTGGGCGTCACCGTGTCGCCGTACCACTGGTGGGCCATCTCGTGCACGACGGTCCGCCGCACGTCGCGGTTGCCGTACGGTAGTTGCTGCGCGCCGAAGGTGACCATCGTCTGCGTCTCCATCGCCGAGCCGGACGGTGTGACGACGATGCCGGCACGGTCGAACGGGTAGCGGCCGAGCCGGTTCTCCAGCCAGCGCATCGCTTCCGGGCGTCCTCAGCAGCGGCTGCAGCAGCGCCGGCCGGTTGCGGGGGACCCAGTAGGTCAGCGGCAGGCCATGCGGGCCGGTCTGGCGGTGACGCCGGTAGGGGCCGACCGCGAGCGTCATCAGGTACGACGCCATCGGGTGCGTGTTGGTCCACCTGGTGATGGTGCGGCCGCCCGTCGTACGACGGTGGGTCATCTGGCCGTTGGAGACGCCGACCCAGCTCGCCGGGGCGCTGACCTTCACGTCGTACAGGGCCTTGTCGGACGGCTGGTCGTTGGACGGGTACCACGTGAACGCGCCGTACGGCTCCTGCATCGTCCAGAGCTGGCCGCCCTTGGTGACACGCATGCCGACGCGGGCGATGTCCGAGCGGCTGGCTGGGCCCGGTGCCGGTCTCGGGGTCCCGCGGTAGACGACCCTCGTGGTGTAGCGGCGGTTCCGGAGCACCGGGCGCTTCACGACCAGGGTCTTGCCCTGGTGGTCGAAGGCGGCGGGAACACCGTTGACGCTCACCCGGCGCACGTTCATCGCGCCGGACAGGTCGAGCTGGAAGCCGGAGTCGGCCTTGGTCGCGCGGAACCTGATGTCCGCGATCCCCCGCAGCTGCCGCGCTTTCCTCAGCCAGGTCAGGTCGAGGTCGTAGTGCAGGGTGTCGATGCCGGGATCGCCCTTGGCCGGGTAGTAGCTGTCCTCGACGGGGTGGGAGAGGCCCTGGTCGTACGGCGCGGCGGCGGCCGGCCCGGCGAGGGGGAGGGCCAGCGCAACAGCGACCAGGGAAGCGACGGTGCGGAGCAAGGAACCGGCTTTCTGAGTGGAGGTATTCGAGTCTACGTGCGGCGGTCGGAGATCCGCTTGGCTTTACCGAGGGACCGTTCGAGGGCGTGCGGGTCGACCACCTCGACGGTAACGGTCACCCCCACATGACTCTTCACGTGGTGGCGCAGGTCCTGGCCGAGCTGCGCGCGGTCGGCGCGCGGGACCGACTCGTGAGCCTCGACCTGCACGGTCAGGCTCGTCGAGGTTGTCCGGCCGGGTGAGCACGCACAGGTAGTGCGGGGTGAGGCCCTGGATCTTGAGGATCTGCTCCTCGATCTGGGTGGGGAACACGTTGACGCCGCGGACGATCATCATGTCGTCGGTGCGCCCGGTGACCTTCTGCATCCGCCGGAACGTGGGGTAGCGCGGTGCCGGGAAGCAGCCGGGTCAGGTCGCGGGTGCGGTAGCGGATCACCGGCATCGCCTGCTTGGTGAGGCTGGTGAACACCAGCTCGCCCTCCTCGCCGTCGGGCAGCACCTCGATGGCTGACCGGGTCGATCACCTCGGGGTAGAAGTGGTCCTCCCACACGTGCAGCCCGTCCTTGGTGGTCACCGACTCCTGGGAGACGCCGGGCCCCATCACCTCGGACAGCCCGTAGATGTCGACCGCGTCGATGCCGCTGCGCCGCTCCACCTCGCGCGCATCTCGTCGGTCCACGGCTCGGCGCCGAAGATGCCGATCTCCAGGCTGGTGTTGCGGGGGTCGATCGCCCTGCGGCCTCCATCTCGTCGAGGATCGCCAGGAAGTACGACGGGGTGACCATGATGATCCGCGGCTGGAAGTCGACGATCAGCTGCACCTGCCGCTCGGTCATCCCGCCGGACACCGGGATCACCGTGCAGCCGAGGCGTTCGGCCCCGTAGTGCGCGCCGAGGCCCCCGGTGAACAGGCCGTAGCCGTAGGCGACGTGCACCGCGTCGCCGGGCCGTCCCCCGGCGGCGTGGATCGAGCGTGCCACCAGCTCCGACCAGGTGTCCAGGTCGTCACGGGTATAGCCCACGACAGTCGGTTTGCCCGTCGTACCGGAGGACGCATGGATCCGGGACACCTTGTGGCGGGGGACGGCGAACATGCCGTACGGGTAGTTCTGGCGCAGGTCCTCCTTGGTGGTGAACGGGAACCTCGCCAGGTCCGCCGTCGTCTCGAGGTCGGCCGGCTTCACGCCCCGCTGGTCGAACGCGTGCCGGTAGTGCGGGACGTGCTCGTAGACGCGGTTCAGCGTGTCGCGCAGGTGGTCCAGCTGGAAGGCGTGCAGCTGCTCGGGGGTGGTGTCGGGCATGCGGAACGTCACGGCGCTTCTCCTTCGAAGAACGACCCCCGGATCTCCTTGCTGCGACCGACGAACTCGGCGACCACCGCATCCCCGTTGCGGACCGGTGACGTCATAGGTGCCGTCGCGTCCCTCCCGGTCCGTTCCACCGCCTCCGCGGTCAGCACGTCGCCGAGCCGGGTGGGTGCCCGGAAGCGCGATCTCCGCCGCCTGGGCCACGGTGCGGCGGTTGTAGGTGTTGCACGCGAACGCGAACGCCGAGTCTGCCAGCGAGAAGGTGAACCCGCCGTGCCCGATGCCGTGCCCGTTGACCATGTCGTCGCGTACCGTCATCCGGATCGTGGCCCGGCCGGGGGCGACGTCGACGAGCTCCATGCCGAGTGACCTGGCTGGCGTTGTCGCCCTTCCACATCAGCTCGGCGCAGCGCTGCCGCGGTCTCGCTGGGCGTTCACGTCAGGTCCTTCTCCATCAGCGACACCAGGTGGGTCTCGTCGCCGAGCCGTCCGACCTCGGTGAAACCCCGCCGCGCGTGGAACGCCAGCGAGATGTCGTTGCGGGGCACGAGGTTGACCTCGAGCGCGAGTCGGTCGTACTTGGCGGCGACCTGCTCCACCTCGTCGTACACGAAGCTGCCCAGGCCGCGTCGACGGAACCGGTCGTCGAACACGATCCGGTCGAGGTAGTAGAACCGGTCGTCGTAGCGTTCGGTGAACCAGCGGTAGTTCTCGGAGTCGTACGGCGTACCCGGCGCGAAAGTGATCACGAAGCCGCCGAACTCGCCCGCTCGACCTCGACCACGTCGAAACGGTCGGCCAGCCCCTGGAGCTCACGGAGCCGGGGCTCGTCCATCGGCCGCGAGGGCCTCGACGTTCTGCTGGTTGAGGGCGAGGACGTCGTGGTAGTCGGGCTCGGTGACCGGTCGTAGGCTCGGCATGTGACCAGCCTTGCACGGGACCACCGGTCCACGCACCGTGTGACAGACTGGTCGCGGATCTGCAGTCGTGTGTCATATCGGGTCGGTCGTATCGACGGTCCCGGGTGAGGACTCCCATGAGCAACGAACTCTTCGAACGCCACCGCGAGACCCTGGAGAAGGCGATCACCGCGACCCGCACGCGGGAGTACTACTCCGCCTTCAACGAGTCGCCGTCGCCCCGCGTCTACGGGGAGAGCGCCGCGGCTGACGGCAAGTCAGCGTTCGAGGCGTTCGCCGGGACCACGTTCCCGCTCTCGACGCCCGGCGCCGATGGGACCGTGGCCACCGAGAAGTCACCGTTCGGCTTCGCCCTCGACGTGTCCTACCCGCGGGTGACCCCGGACGGGGTCCCGGCGCTGGTCGACGCGGCCGCCGCGGCGGGTCAAGGCGTTCCGGGACGCCGGGCCCGCCGGCCGGCGGGCGTCTGCCTCGAGATCCTGGCCCGGCTGCACGCCCGGATCTTCGAGCTGGCCAACGCCGTCCAGCACACCTCGGGACAGGCGTTCGTGATGGCCTTCCAGGCCGGCGGCGCGCACGCGCTGGACCGGGCCCTGGAGTCGATCGCCTACGCCTACGACGAGATGACCCGCATCCCGGCGACCGCGGTCTGGGAGAAGCCGGGCAAGGGCGAGCCGCTGCGGATGGAGAAGACGTTCACGGTCGTGCCGCGCGGCCTGGCGCTGGTCATCGGCTGCAACACCTTCCCCACCTGGAACTCGTGGCCGGGCCTGTTCGCGTCCTTGGCATGCGGCAACCCGGTGATCGTGAAGCCGCACCCCGGCGCCGTGCTCCCGCTCGCGATCACGGTGCAGGCGGCCCAGGAGGTGCTCGCGCGAGGCGGGCTTCGACCCGAACCTGGTGACCCTGGCCGCCGAGGACCCGGCGGACGGGCTCGCGAAGACGCTGGCGCTGCGGCCCGAGGTGAAGCTGATCGACTTCACCGGCTCCAACGCGTTCGGGGACTGGCTCGAGGACAACGCCCGCCAGGCCATCGTCTTCACCGAGAAGGCCGGCGTGAACACGGTCGTGGTCGACTCGACCGACTCGTTCAAGGGCATGTGCATGAACCTGGCGTTCTCCTTCTCGCTGTACACCGGGCAGATGTGCACCGCCCCGCAGAACGTGTACCTCCCGGCCGACGGGATCTCCACCGACGAGGGACCGAAGTCGGTCAAGGAGGTGGCCGCAGGGATCCAGGTGGCCCTCGCCAAGCTGCTCGGGGACGACGCCCGCGCGGTCGAGCTGCTCGGTGGGGTGGTGAACGACGGTGTGCTCTCCCGGCTCACCGATGCCCCGTCGCGTGGCGAGGTCCTCATCGAGTCGCGGACGGTGAAGCACCCGGCGTACGACGACGCGGTGGTCCGGACCCCGACCCTGATCGGGCTCACTGCGGCCGATGGGTCGGTCTACGAGTCCGAGTGCTTCGGTCCGGTGGCCTACCTGATCTCGACATCGGGCACCACCGAGTCGATCGACCTGTTCCGTCGTACCGTCATGCAGCACGGTGCGATGACCGCCGCGGTCTACAGCAGCTCGTCGGCGGTGATCGAGTCGATGCGTGACGCCGCGCTCGACGCCGGCGTCGCCCTGTCGGAGAACCTCACCGGCCAGGTGTTCGTGAACCAGTCGGCGGCGTTCTCGGACTTCCACGGCACCGGTGCGAACCCGTCGGCGAACTCGTCGTACACCGACACCGCCTACGTGGCCAGCCGGTTCCGCGTCATCCAGTCCCGCCGCCACATCTGACACCGCCGACCCGTCATGTTCTGAGCACCCAACACCGCCGACCCGTCACCTTCTGAGCCTCGGCCACCGTCGACCCGTCGCTTTCTGTACGCCGCGCGCCTTCTTCTCCCGAGCCTCGGCGATGCCGCGGCCGATGATCTCCGCGGCGCACTGGTGTGGCCCGAACACGTCCTTCCTGGTGAGTACGTCGAGCGTCCACCCGTCTTTCTCGCGGAGCCATGCGCGCCTGCCCTTGTCATGGTCCCGGTCCTCAGGGCTGGTGTGGTCCTGGACCCCGTCGTACTCGGCGGCATAGCGGAGCTCGCGGATCCCCAGGTCGAGACGGAACACCTCATTGCCCATCGCGTCGGTGATGACGATCTGCGGCTCGGGTCTCGGGAGGCTCGGTGAGTCGACCCAGCGAAGCCGGAGCACTGACTCCGCCGGCGACTCCGAACGGGCGTCCGCCAGGGGTGCGAGCTCCCGCAGCTGGACGACGCCACGCTGGCGGGCGAAGCGCTCCACCTGGGCAAGAAGATCCTCGTGGGTGAATTCGCCCAGCCGGAGTAGGCCGTCGAGCGCCCCGATGGCGTGATCTCGCGGGATCAGCCTCCCGAGGTCGAGCGCTGTTCGCAGCGGCGTGGTGACGAGAACGCCGTTGACTACCATGACGTCGCCCGGCCGGAATGTCCGTTCGCCGCCCTTGGTGTGGGCGCGACGGACACGCGTGTTGCCGGGGATCTGGTACACCGAGACCGGAGGCACCGACAGGTGGTCGCCGGGCGCGAGTACGTCGACCTCGTGAACCCAGGCGGCCGAGCGATCCGTGACGACGGCTGTCCTTGGCGTGACAAGAGCCAGGGCCGCCGCTCTGCTCGAGATGTCGTCGACGAGAGATGCCGGTAGGTACACCCCGTTGAACGGGCGCCTCAGCACCCCCTGCCGTACGAGGCGTTTCAGTACGTGACCGCTGACTCCGCGGGCCGCGGCGTCACGAGTCGTGAAGGGGCGGTCGATCGGCAGCGGCCAACCCTTGTCGAGCAACGGATCGAGATCCTCCTGGTGGCTCACCGTTCAAGCATCGACCGCCGCAGGGCGCCGGAAGCGGTTGTCCACAGGGAAACTTCGAGGTGCGGCCGCTTCTGCTCAGAACATGGCGGGTCGGCGGGGTGGGGCGCTCAGAAAGCGACGGGTCGGCCGGGTGGGGCGCTCAGAACATGACGGGTCGGCGGGGTTATGGGTAGGCGATGCCGGTGGCTTCCTCGGAGATGCGCCACAGCCCGGCGGCCATCGCCTCGTCCCGGGCGTACTTCGAGGTCCCCACGATCGTCGGGGCGCCGCGGGCCTCACCCGGACCGCGCGGGCCGATGTACGTCCCGGCGGGCAGTCCCGGCATGGTCGCGGCCATGAGTGAGGGCAGCGCCCCCATGTCTGATGGCTGCGCGAGGACCCGCGTGGCCGCCTCGAGGATCGACCCCTCGGCGGTGCGGCCGTCCATGCGCAGACCACCGCTGATCAGGTTGGTCGCGGCATAACCGGGATGGGCGCCGACCGACGTGATCGGCAGCCCTGCCCTGCGGGCCCGGCGGTCGAGCTCGTACATGAACAGCAGGTTCGCCAGCTTCGACCGGCTGTACGCCCGCCACTTGCTGTAGTGGCCCTCGTCCACCCGCGGGTCGGTCAGCGGAACCGACCGCACCGTTCGATGCATCTGCGAGGAGACCGTCACCACGCGCGCGTCGCCCGAGGCCACCAGCTGCGGGAGCAGCAAGCCCGTCAGCGCGAAGTGGCCGAGGTGGTTCGTGCCCAGCTGCAGGTCGAACCCGTCCACGGTACGGCGGTGCGGGGTTGCCATCACGCCCGCGTTGTTGACCAGGATGTCGAGAGGTCCGTACGGCGACGCCTCGGCCGCCGCGTGTCGCACGGAGGTGAGGTCGGCGAGGTCCATGATCAGCGTAACCAGGGAGGCGTTGGGCAGCGTGCGCCGGATGTCGCTCACCACGATGTCGAGCTTCTCCTGGGATCGAGCGGACAGGATCACCTGCGCGCCCTGGCGTGCCAGCTCGAGAGCCGTGTGCTGGCCGATGCCGCCGGTCACCCCGGTGACCAGGGCGCGCTTGCCGGTCAGGTCGGGCATCTCCGCCAGCGACCAGGTCGGTGCGCTCACGGCGTCACGGCCAGCGCATCCAGCACCCGGCGGCCGAGCTCCTGGTCGCCGTCGACCTGCACGTCCAGAGAGTCCGGCGAGCGGCGTCCACCGCCGAGAACCGTGAACGTCTCGAGGCCCATCGTCAGGTGCACGGTCGGATGTTCGGGGTCGGTGGCCCGAGGGATCGCCCGGCCATCCGCGTTGACCTCGACGGCGAGGTGCACCGGGCTTGTCCCACGAACATCCAGCACGACCGTCGTACCCGCCGGGGGAGCGACACGTTTCCCGATGGAGTACGCGAAGCTCATCGTGAACACCAGCACAGTGTGTGCCGCGCCGGCCGTGCTCAGGTCCCCGGGGCGCCCGACGGCGCGACGGATGTCCTGCTCGTGCATCCACACGTCGAGGGGACGGTTGCGCAGCAGGGTCTCCCAGTTCCACCCGATGCCTCCGGGGGTGATGGGCGGGGCGCCCGATGCGTCGGCGGGAGGGCGCTCGCGGAGCGCGGCGTACCGGACGCCGGCAGCCTTCTCCAGCTCGTCGATGATCGCGGCCGGCTCCCAGCCGGTGCGCGCGATCGGTCCCATCTCGGTGTACACCGCCATCGGTGAGGTGACGTGCTCGAGCTCCGGGACCTCCACCGGAGCCTGGTCGAAGCCGGCCAGCTCGGACTCGAGGTGCGCGATATGTGCGGCGATCGCACGGACGTCCCATCCCGGGAGGTCGGTCGGCTTCGACCAGTCCTCCGCGTCGAGGGCACGCAACAGGGCGACCGTGTCGTCGACCGTGCTCTTCCACGTCTCGATGTACTGTCCCAACCGGGCCTGGTCCGATGTCATGCCCGGAAGCCTAGAGAACGCTGCTTCCCGGACCCGTGCCCGGCCCGTGAATCGGCAGCGGGCTAGTGTCGGGGCCATGTTGGTTGCCGAAGACCTGCTGCTCCTGCTAACCGACGACGCCACCGGAAAGCTCGCGATCTCCGGCTCCCAGGCCGACATCGCCCTCGGTGGCGCCAACCTCGTCGAGCTCACCCTGATGGACCGGGTGGACCTGACCACGGAGGCCGACCATGGTCGGAAGGGGCGGCTCGTCGTCCACGACACGTCGCCCATCGGTGACGAGGTGCTCGACGCCGCACTTCGGATCGTCACGGACCACCAGGGCAAGAAACCGTCGGCGGTCATCACGCCGTTGAGCAAGAACCTCCGCGACCCGTTGTACCGCCGGCTCGTCGAGCGCGGGATCCTGCGCTCCGAGCACGGGAAGATCCTCGGCATCTTCCCGACCCGCAGCTGGCCGACCCAGGACGCGAACCACGAGGTCGAGGTACGTCGGTTCGTCACGCAGGTCCTCGTCCAAGGCACCACCCCGGACGTACGCACGGCGGCGCTGGTGTCCCTGCTGCACGCGCTGAAGTCCGTGCACAAGGTCGTCGACCCGCGGGAGCACGGCATCGCGAGGCGTGACCTGGACGCCCGCGCCAAGCAGATCGCCGAGGGCAGCTGGGGTTCGGCGGCGGTCCGTCGCGCCATCGACGAGATGATGGCAGCCGTGATGGTGGCGACCACGGTCGCGACGACCGCCGCGGTCACCGGATCGGGGAGCTAGCACCGCCGTGACCGCCCCTCCGCCTGACGGCCGCCGGCCACGGGTCCGCGGACCCGAGCTTCGCGGCCGCGGCTGGCTCAACACCGACGGCCCGCTGTCTCTCGTCGACCTCCGTGGGCGGTGGGTGCTGCTCGATTTCTGGTCCTTCTGCTGCATCAACTGTCTGCACGTCCTGGACGAGCTGCGCCCCCTGGAGGAGAAGTACGACGAGGAGCTCGTCGTCGTGGGAGTGCACTCGCCGAAGTTCGTGCACGAGGCCGACCCCGATGCGCTCGCAGCAGCGGTGGAACGGTACGACGTCGCGCATCCGGTCCTCGACGACCCCGAGCTGGTGACCTGGCAGAACTACGCAGCCCGTGCCTGGCCGACGCTGGTGCTGATCGACCCGGAGGGCTACGTCGTCGCGCAGTACGCAGGGGAGGGGCACGCGCACGCCATCGACGCGCTGGTCGCCGAGCTTCGCGAGGAGCACCTGAGGAAGGGGACGTTGCAGCCGGGGGACTCCCCGTACGTTCCGCCTGTCCCACCGGCCGGCGACCTGAGGTTCCCCGCCAAGGCGATCCGCCTGCAGAACAACGGGTTCCTGGTAGCTGACGCGGGACATCACGCCCTCGTGGAACTGGCCGTGGACGCGGAGTCCGTCGTACGCCGGATCGGCTCGGGCAGCCGCGGACTGCTCGACGGCGCCGCAGATAGCGCCAGGTTCAACGAACCGAACGGGCTGTGCGCGTTGCCCGCCGACGTCGCGGCCCGGGTGGGCTACGACGTGGTCGTCGCGGACACCGTGAACCATGTGTTGCGGGGGGTCGTCCTGGCCACCGGCGAGGTGAGAACCCTTGCCGGCAACGGGAACCAGTGGATGCAAGGCGGGGGCACCTCCTCGTTGTCGAGCCCGTGGGACGTGGCCTGGTGGGACGACCGGGTGTGGGTGGCGATGGCCGGCATCCACCAGCTGTGGACGTTCGACCCGGTCACCGGGGCGGTCGAGGTCGCCGCAGGCACCAGCAACGAGGGACTCCTCGACGGGCCTTTGACGGACGCGTGGTTCGCGCAGACCTCCGGGTTCGCAGTCACCGGCACGAGGTTGTGGCTCGCCGACAGCGAGACATCGTCGCTGCGCTACGTCGAGGCAGGCCGGGCGAACACCGCGGTCGGCAAGGGACTGTTCGACTTCGGGTTCCAGGACGGTTCCGCCGATGAGGCGCTGTTCCAGCACCCGCTCGGGGTGACCGCGCTCCCTGACGGCTCCGTCGCGATATGCGACACCTACAACGGCGCGCTCCGCCGCTACGACCCGGCGACCGACGAGGTGTCCACGCTCGCGGTGGACCTGGCCGAACCCAGCGGAGCCGTCCTCGACGGTGAGCACCTCGTGGTCGTGGAGTCAGGGGCGCACCGGTTGACCAGGGTGCCGCTGGGGTCCATCGCCAGCGCTGCGGGTTTCGCGCACACGACCCAACGGCCGGTCACCGAGATCGCCGGCGGCGACCTCGAGCTGGTGATCGCCTTCGAGCCGCCGCCCGGGCAGAAGGTCGACGACCGGTTCGGTCCGCCGAGCCAGCTGCTGGTGAGCGCGACACCTCCGGCGCTGGTCAGGGACGGCGGCGGACGCGGCACCGACCTCACCAGGACCATCACTATCGACGGCTCGGTCGGGGACGGTGTGCTGCACATCGCCGCCCGCGCCGCCTCCTGCGATGCGGACGGCGGTGAGGGCGCCGCCTGCCACATGCACCAGCAGGACTGGGGCGTCCCGGTCCGGGTCACCACCGATGGTGTCCAACGTCTCGTCCTGCCGCTCTCCGGACGGTAAACCGCGTACTCCGGCGCTGCTAGAATTGGTGTCAGCCAAGGCCACGGGGTTCACCTCGTCGCTTCCTCGGGAGCGCAGGCGGAACTCAGTAGGCCTTTCTTGTCGCCCGGTGTGGGTGCGCGAATCTCGACACTCTCCTCGCGCAAGACCCAGGGATCGGGTGCCTTGCGTCTCGCAGGCTCGCCGGACCACGCCGTGGCATCCGGGGTAGGACGCGCCCGACCATCACTGGAGCTCCCACTTCCATGACTGCTGTTCAGTCTGTCCTGCCCGAAACCGCGTCGATCACGTTCGGCTCCCTGGACCTCGACCCGTCGCTGGTGTCCGCGCTCGCCGCGCAGAAGATCACCACCCCCACACCCGTCCAGGCTGCCGTCGTCCCCGACGCGATGGCCGGCCACGACGTGCTCGGCCGAGCCCAGACCGGCTCCGGCAAGACCCTCGCCTTCGGCCTGCCGATCCTGGCCCGCCTCGCGGGTGACCGCAGCCGCCCCAAGCACCCCCGCGCGCTGATCGTCGTCCCGACCCGGGAGCTGGCCACCCAGGTGCGCCGGTCCCTCGAGCCGCTGGCCGAGGCCATGCGCCTCAAGCTGACCACGGTGTACGGCGGCACGCCGTACGACCGGCAGATCAAGCAGCTGCGCAACGGGGCCGACATCGTCGTCGCCACCCCGGGCCGGCTCGAGGACCTGGTCAACCGCGGCGCCTGCCGCCTCGACGACATCTCGATCACCGTCCTCGACGAGGCCGACCACCTGTGCGACCTCGGGTTCTACCCGGTCGTCGACCAGCTGATGCGGGAGACCCCCGAGGGCAGCCAGCGGCTACTGCTGTCGGCCACCCTCGACGGTGACGTGGACAAGCTGGTCCGCACCCACCTGCGTTCGCCGAAGCTGCACGAGCTCGACGCCAACGAGGGCTCGGTCACCACCATGGACCACCATGTCCTGGTCGTCGGTGGCTACCGCGACAAGGTCGCCGCCGCCACCGCACTGGTCGAGGCCAACCCGCGTTCGATCGTGTTCACCCGCACCCGGGAAGGGGCGACGGAGCTCGCCGAGTCGCTCACCCAGGGCGGCATCGAGGCGGTGGACCTGCACGGCAACCTGTCGCAGCGTGTTCGTGAGCGGAACCTGCACAAGTTCTCCTCAGGCAAGGCCCAGGTCGTCGTCGCCACCGACGTCGCCGCCCGTGGCATCCACGTCGACCACGTCGGACTGGTGATCCACTACGACGCGCCGGCCGACGCCAAGGCGTACCTGCACCGTTCGGGTCGGACCGCCCGCGCCGGCGAGTCCGGTGCCGTCATCACCATCACCACCCCCCGTCAGCTCGACGAGATCGTACGGCTCCAGTCGCGCGCAGGCGTCGAGCCCCGTCACCACGACATCCGCACGGCTCCCCGTCCGATGACCGCGGAAGCGCTTTCCACCTCCGGCGAGACGGCCCCGGCCGTACGCCGTGGTGGCTCGGGCGGTGCACGTGGTGGTTACCAGGGCAACCGTGGCGGCTCGGGCGGTGCACGTGGTGGCTACCAGGGCAACCGTGGCGGCTCGGGTGGTGCGCGTGCTGGTTACGGCAACCGTGGCGGGTATCAGGGCAACCGCGAGGACCGTCGTGACGGAGGCTTCCGCTCGGAGCGTTCAGAGCGTCCCGACCGCAACGAGTCACGCGACCGCCGTACCGACGCACGTCCGACCCGCGACGACCGTTCCTACGCACGCCCTGCCCGCGACGACCGGCCGCAGCGCACCGAGCGTGCGGACTTCCGTGACCGAGGCTTCCGCGCCGACCCTGGCGAGCGTCCCGACCGTCCGCGCAACAGCAGGCCGGCTGGGTCGAGCCCGGTGCCCGAGCGTCGTAAGCCGCGCTGGTCACAGGCCGGCAGCTAGGCACTCCCGCCGTGGTCGGCGAGACCGTCACGGGGCGCCACGCGGCTCGTCGTGCCCGGGCAGGACGTCGCTGAGCTCGTCGACGACCAGCAGGTCCCGGCGCACCTGGCCGGCGCGGAACGACGCCCGGCCGACCATGTGGCTGGCGATCGGCGAGGTCACCAGCTGGAACAGCGCGACCAGGGCAGCAGCCCGATCGACGCCGGCGTCGCGCAGCCGGAGCCCGAGCCCGAGCAGGACCAGCAGCAGGCCGAGCACCTGCGGCTTGGTGGCCGAGTGCATCCGGGTGAGCACGTCGGGGAACCGCAGGATGCCGATCGCGGCGATCAGCGTGAGCAGGGCGCCCAGCACCAGGCAGACCGCGGCGATCGACGTCGGCGACGGCTGCCCAGCTCATGATGCCTCCGCCTCGACGTCGTCGCTGCCGCGGGTGAACCGGGCGACGCTCACCGACCCGACGAAGCCGAGCAGCGACAGCACGACGAGGATCGGCAGCGTGGTCGTGTGCCGGTTGACGGCCGCCTCGAGCGCGAGCCCGCAGATCATCACCGCGACCAGCACGTCGAGCGCCACGACCCGGTCGAGCATGGTGGGTCCCAGCGAGATCCGGACCACCAGCAGCAGCGCGGCGACGCCCAGCATGCCGACGCAGACGGGGAGTACGACGGTCATGGCGATGTTCCTTCCGGTGCGAGTGGACCGTCCTGCGCACCGTCGAGGTGCTCGGTCTCGGCGCCGAGGGCGAGCACGACGCGACGCTCGAGGGCGAAGACCTGGCGTCGCATCTTGTCCACGCCATGCCTGGTCCCCGGCGTCGAGGACGTGCAGGAACAGGGTGTGGGTCGACCGGCGGGCCTCGACGACGAGGCTGCCGGGCACCAGGGACACCATCTCGGCGACGACGGTGAGGACGAAGTCCGAGTGGGTCTCGCAGGTCGACCTCGATCACCGCGTTGCGCGGCTGGCGGTGGAGCTGCAGCGTCGTCCAGGCCACCTCGACGCTGGCGACGACGACGTCGGCGAGGAAGCGGAGCGACGAGCCAGGCGAGGCGCAGCGGTCGGACGTGCAGGTGCATCCGCAGCGGCGGGAGCGGGAAGACCAGGCACACCACGAGCCGCGACGAGCAGGCCGCCGACGACGTTGCCGACCGACAGGTCGCCCCACAGCGCGACCCAGACCAGCGGTCAGCCAGACCACGACCGGAAGCTGCAGCGCGCGGTAGCCGCGCTGGCCGGAACGTCCCGTCGCGCCGTTGCTTCAGCACGGGGCTCATCGCGACTCCTCCGGGCAGCACCGAGGAGATGTAGGCGTCGCGGTCGAGCAGGTCGCTGCGCCGCGCGCTCGGTGTAGCCGAACAGCGGGCCGGCCACCACGGTGAGGCCGAGGCTGAACGCGACCAGGCTCGCCGGTGGCACCGACCATGGTGCGCGGCAGGCGGGAGGGCAGGGCGCCGTCCTCGAGGAGCTGGTGGAGGTCCTGGTCGGTGCCGTCGTCCTCGTCGACGATGCTGCGGGCCTCGTCCAGGTCGCTGGCTGCCGAACGTGCTGGCGCCGACGTGGACGTGGTCCCGGTGCCGGACCAGCCGAGGCGGCGGCTCCGTGGCCGCCGCCCGGATCGGACAGGTCCCGGGCCATCTCGTGCGCCTGCTCCGGGGTGCGCCAGAACGCGAGGTTCCAGGCCTTCGCGACGGCGTACAGGGTCAGCAGGCTGGTGACCATGCCGGCGGCGACCACGGCGTAGGCCAGGGGCGTGCCGACCTGGAGGCCGGCGTCGGTGAGCGCGACCTTGCCGAGGAAGCCCGACATCGGGGGGATGCCGGCGAGGTTCATCGCCGGGCACGAAGAACAGCACGCCGAGCAGCGGGTGCGAGCGCGCGCCAGCCCGCCGAGCCGGAGCAGGCTGGTGCTCCCGGCGCGACGTTCGACGAGCCCCAGGACGAGGAACAGCGCGGTCTGGATGGTGATGTGGTGGGCGACGTAGAAGATCGCCCCGGAGTACGCCGGCGACCGTGCCGAGGCCGATGCCGAACATCATGTAGCCGATGTGGCTGACCAGGGTGAACGACAGCATCCGCTTGATGTCGGACTGGGCGACCGCGCCGAGGATGCCGACCAGCAGCGTGAGCAGCGCGGCCCACAGCAGCAGGTCCGGTCAGCGGGCTGTCGGGGAACAGCAGGGTCTGGGTGCGGATGATCGCGTAGACGCCGACCTTGGTGAGCAGGCCGGCGAACACGGCGGTGACCGGTGCCGGCGCGGTCGGGTAGCTGTCGGGCAGCCAGAACGACAGCGGGAACACCGCCGCCTTGATCGAGAACGTGGTGAGCAGCAGCAGCTGCAGCACCAGGCTGACCGAGTCGGGCAGGTCGCCGATCCGGCCCGCCAGCTGCGCGAGGTTGAGGCTGCCGGTGGCGGCGTAGATCGCGGCGATCGAGATCAGGAACAGCATCGAGGACAGCACGTTGACGACGACGTAGATCGTGCCGGCGCGGATCCGGGCGCCGGTGCCGCCGAGGGTGAGCAGCACGTAGCTCGCGAACAGCAGCATCTCGAAGCTGACGAACAGGTTGAACAGGTCGCCGGCCAGGAACGCGTTCGAGACGCCGGCGGTGAGCACCAGGAACGTCGGGTGGTAGATCGTCAGCGGGGTGTCCTCGCTCGTCCCCGGTCATGCCCTGGCCGATGGAGTACACCAGCACGGCGAGGGTGACGACGGCGGAGACGAGCAGCATGAGCGACGACAGCCGGTCCGCGACCAGGGAGATGCCGAGCGGTTCCGGCCAGGCCCCGATCCAGAGCACCTGCGGGCCGTGCCGGTCGGCCTGGTAGACGAGGATCGCGGCGATCACCACGACAGCGACCAGGACCGTCGTGCTCACCGCCCGCTGGAGGCCGCGGCGCCGGCTGAGGATCAGCGTGAGGCCGGCGCCGAGCAGGGGGAGGATCACCGGGAGCGGGACGAGCCACGTTCATGCGCGCCGCCCCTCTTCCTCGGGCATCTCGAGGTCGTCCTCGTCGTCCCTCGCTGGACAGGTCGTAGCTGTCGGAGGCCTCGTCGGCCGCGGCGAGCCGGCGGATCGCCGCGGTCCTCGACGTCGTCCTGCACGTCGTCGTGGCCGGTGAGCTGCCAGCTGCGGTAGGCCATCGCGAGCAGGAAGGCCGTGGTGCCGAGGCTGATCACGATCGCGGTGAGCACCAGCGCCTGCGGGAGCGGGTCGCTCATCGGCGCGGTGTCGCTCGTCGCCGACGATCGGCGCCCGCCCGGCAGCGACCGCCGGAGACCAGGAACAGGACGTTGACGCCGTTGCCGAGCATGCACCAGGCCGACCAGGACCCGGGTCAGGCTGCGTTCGAGGATCAGGTAGACGCCGCAGCCGATGATCGCGGCGGCGGCGAGGATCAGCGCCAGGTTCGCGGTCATGTGCGTCGACTGCCTCCTCGGCTGCGGCCCGTTCGCGTTCCTCGCGCAGGATGTGCCGGTCGATCCCGGAGCCGAGGCTGCGCAGCAGGTCGAGCACCAGCCCGACGACCACCAGGTAGACGCCGATGTCGAAGAACAGCGAGGTGACCAGGTGCAGGTCGCCGAGCAGCGGCAGGTGCAGGTCGACCACCGCGCTCTGCAGCACCGCGCCGCCGAAGGCCAGCGGGGCCAGGCCCGACCCGGCGGCGATGAACAGGCCGGTGCCCATCAGCGCGCCGGCGTCGACCGGCGCCGCCTCGTCGAGCTCGTACCGGCCGCCGGCCAGGTAGCGGACCACCAGGGCCAGGCCGGTGACCAGGCCGGCCGCGAAACCGCCGCCCGGGTTGTTGTGGCCGGAGAACAGCAGGTAGAGCGAGAACACCACGATGGTGTGGAACACCAGCCGGGTGACCACCTCGAAGATGATCGAGCGGCGCTCCGGGGTGAGGGTGCGACCGCCGGGCAGCCAGACGCGTCGTCCGCGGTCCGGTGGGCATGCTTGCTCGCACCGCCTTCGGGAAGGGGATGTCGTAGACCCGGCGGATGCTCGAGGTCCGGGTGCTCGAGGAAGACCAGGCTGGCCACGCCGGTCGCCGCGGCGACCAGGACCGCGATCTCGCCCATGGTGTCCCAGGCCCGGATGTCGACCAGGGTCACGTTGACGATGTTGCTGCCGCCGCCGTAGGCCACCGCCTCCTCGGGGAAGGCCGCCGAGACCGGTGGTGCGGTGCGGGCGCCGGTGGCGACGATCATGAACCCGGCGACCGCGGCCGCGACGACCGCGCCGAGCGCCATCCGCCAGTAGCGGTTGCGGCTCAGCGGCCGGTCGGTGAAGTACTCCGGGAGCCGGCGCAGCACCAGCACGAACACCACCAGGGTGACCGTCTCGACCAGCACCTGGGTCAGCGCCAGGTCCGGTGCGCCGTGCAGGAGGAACAAGGATCGCGGTGCCGTAGCCGGTGACGCCGACCATGACCACCGCCTTGAGCCGGCGCCGGGACCGGGTGGTGAGCACGGCCGCGACGACCACGATCGATGCCGCGACCACGAGCCTGGCCGGCGTTGTCCCACCCGATGAGGTCGTCGGGCCAGTCGGCGCGCAGCGAACAGGGCCGAGCCGGGCAGCAGGACCACGACCGCGAGGATCACGCTGAGGTAGATCGCCACCGAGCCGCGCTGGGTGAGGCCGGTGACCTCGACGGCGGTGCGGTCCAGCAGCCGCATCGACGACTGGTAGCCGCGCTCGGCGCTCCACCGCGTGAGACACCGCCGCCTGGAAGCGGGCGAACGGCTCCCGTCCGCCAGAACAGCAGCAGGCCGGCGCCGACCGCGACGGCCGAGAGCAGCGAGCGCGAGGCCGAGCCCGTGCCACAGCGCGAGCTCGGCGTCGTGCACTCCGGCGGGGAACTGGTCGGCGTACGGCGCCAACAGGTCGGTCTCGACGGCCGCCGAGGAAGCCGAGGACGAGCGAGAGTACGGCGAGCAGGGCAGGTGCGGCCACGAAGCCTGCCGACGGTCGCGACGACCGGGGCTTCGCGCCACGCCCGGCTTGGTGGCGAAGGTGCCCCACAGGAACCGTGCCGTGTAGGCGGCGGTGAGCACCGAGCCGAGGACGACCCGATCAGCACGGCCCATCCGGCGACCGGCCCCGAGACCGGTTCCGTCGCCGTCACGTGCGACGTCGACAGGGCGCCGTACACGCTCTCCTTCGCGACGAAGCCGGTCAGCGGGGGGACGCCGGCCATCGAGGCCCCGGCCAGCGAACGCGGTGACGGCGACCGCGGGCATGGACCGGCCGACGCCGGAGAGCTGGCGCAGGTCCCGGGTGCCGGCTGGTGGTCGACGATCCCGACGACGAGGAACAGCGTGGCCTTGAACAGCGCGTGCGCGACGAGCATCGCCAGCCCGGCCAGCGCGGCGGCGCGGGTGCCGATCGCAGACGAGGACCAGCAGGAACCCGAGCTGGCTGACCGTGCCGTAGGCGAGCAGCAGCTTGATGTCGAACTGGCGCAGCGCCCGCCAGCCCCCGAGCAGCATGGTGAGCACGCCGAGGGTGAGCAGCGATCCCGCGCCAGCCGGGGACGTCCGGCGAACGACGGGCGCCAGCAGGGCGACGAGGTAGACGCCGGCCTTGACCATCGCCGCGGCGTGCAGGTAGGCGCTGACCGGAGTCGGCGCGGCCATCGCGCCGGGCAGCCAGAAGTGGAACGGGAACAGCGCCGACTTGCTGATCGCGCCGACCAGGAGGAGTACGACGGCCACGGTGACCGTCGTGCCGGAGGGCGGGTCGGCGAGCAGCTCGGTGACCCGGTAGGTGCCTGCCTCGACGCCGATCACCAGGATCCCGACCAGCATGGCCAGCCCGCCGAACGTGGTCACGATCAGCGCCTGCATGCCCGCGGCGCGGCTGGCCCGCTTGGTGGGGTCGTGGCCGATCAGCAGGTAGGAGAAGACCGTGGTCAGCTCCCAGAAGACGTAGAGCAGCAGCAGGTCGTCGGCGAGCACCAGTCCGAGCATCGCGCCCGCGAAGGCGATGAAGTTGCCCGCGAACGAGGGCAGCCCGGGCTCGTCGTCGGAGAAGTACCACGTGCAGTAGGCCAGCACCAGCGCGCCGATGCCGGTGACGAGCAGCGCCATCACCCACTGCAGGGTGCCCATCGCGAACGCCAGGTCCAGGTTCAGCGACCGGCACCCAGGAGACGACCTGGGTCGGCACCGCGCCGTCGGCGACGTCACCGCTCCGGGTGAGTGCCCATCCGAACGCGGTCAGCGGCACCAGTGCGAGGAGCAGGAACGCCCGCCGTCCGAACGCACGCACGACGGCCGGTGCAACGGCACCGGCCAGGAAGTGTGCGAGCACGAGCGCTAGCAAGGGGCGGCCTCCGGCGGTCGGGACGATCCCGGATGGTCAACGTGCTCATCTTAAGGGGGCGAGTGAAATGACTGTGGGGCAAGGAGATCGCTCTCCTTGCCCCACAACGTCGTCTTCTCGGTCAACGCGGCGGTCCGTCGTACCGGCGCTCCTCCACGTGCTTGGTGTTGGCCCGCTGGGCGTTCATGACCAGCGCCAGGATGATCGCCAGGACACCCACCACCATCAAGATGACGCCGAGCGTGTCGTCGGTGACCCCGGGAATGTCGGTCTCCACAGCCCAGAACAAGACGGCACCCACGACCAGCAGCACCACGCCTACTCCGACACCCATGTCTCAAACCCCAATCGTCGCGGCGGTCGGTGACCGCCGTCGGGTGGTTGTGCTCGTTCCTTCATGGCGTACCCGGGAACGGACCATGTCAATCAGGCTCAGCGGCAAATTTCACCCGCTCGTGACCTGGTGGTCAGAAGGCCTCCTCGGCGAGGTCCATCAACGACAGGTCGGTCGACTCGGCGATGGCACGCTCCGCGGTGATCTTCGGCAGCACGTTGCGGGCGAAGAACTGTGCGGCAGCGACCTTGCCCTCGTAGAACGCCTTGTCGGACGCGCTGACCTCGCCGCTGAGCTTTTGCAGAGCCACCTCAGCCTGGCGGAGCAGCAGCCACGAACAGACGATGTCACCGAGCACCATCAGCAGTCGGCTGGTGTTCAGGCCGACCTTGTAGATGTTGCGCTGGTCCCCGCCCTCGGCGCTCGGGTCCGACGACATCAGCTGGGTGACCAGCGTCCCGACGATCGACTGGCCGTCCTCGAGACCCTTGGCGAGCAGCTCGCGCTCCACCTTGAGGCGGCCCCCGGAACCGGCAGAGTCGGCCTCGTCCTTGGCGAACATTTCGATCTCGCCGGCGAGGTGGCCGAGTGCCTGGGCCTGGTCCTTCACGATCTTGCGGAAGAACAGGTCCTGGCCCTGGATGGCCGTGGTGCCCTCGTAGAGCGTGTCGATCTTGGCGTCGCGGACGTACTGCTCGATCGGGTAGTCCTGCAGGAAGCCGGATCCACCGAACGTCTGCAGGGACTCGGTGCCGAGCAGGACCCAGGACCGTTCGGAGCCGTAGCCCTTGACGATCGGCAGCAGCAGGTCGTTGACGCGCTCGGCGAGCTCGTCGCGCTCGCCGTTGTGCTCGGCGATCTGCACGCGGTCCTGCCATGTGGCGGTGTAGAGCACCAGCGCCCGCAGCGCCTCGGCGTACGACTTCTGCGTCATCAGGGAACGACGTACGTCGGGGTGGTGGGTGATCGTGACCCGGGACGCCGTCTTGTCCGCAGCCTGGCTGAGGTCGGCGCCCTGGACGCGGGTCTTGGCGTACTCCAGCGCGTTCAGGTAGCCGGTCGACAGCGTGGCGATGGCCTTGGTGCCCACGAGCATCCGCGCGTTCTCGATCACCTGGAACATCTGCGCGATGCCGTCGTGCACCTCGCCGAGCAGCCAGCCCTTGGCCGGCTCCCCTCCACCAACGGCGGAGTCGCCGAAGGTCACCTCGCAGGTAGTGGACACCTTGATGCCCATCTTCTTCTCGACGTTGGTGACGAAGGCGCCGTTGCGCTCGCCAGTGAGCTCACCGGTCTCGATGTCGAAGTGGTGCTTGGGAACGATGAACAGCGACAGGCCCTTGGTGCCCGGGCCGCCGGCACCCTCGATGCCGACCGGACGCGCCAGGACCAGGTGGATGATGTTCTCGCTCATGTCGTGGTCACCGGAGGTGATGAACCGCTTCACGCCCTCGATGTGCCAGGAGCCGTCCTCCTGCAGGTGTGCCTTGGTGCGGCCGGCGCCGACGTCGGAGCCGGCGTCGGGCTCGGTGAGGACCATGGTGGCGCCCCACTTGCGGTCGACCATGTGCTTGGCGATCTTCTTGTCCCGGTCGTTGCCGTTCCGGTAGGCCACGTGGCCGAAGTTCGGGCCGGCGGCGTACATCCACACGGGCGGGTTCGCGCCGAGCACCATCTCCGCGACGGACCAGATCAGCGAGGGGGGAGCGGGCGTGCCGCCGAGCTCCACGGGGAGCTGCAGCCGGTACCACTCGGCATCCATGAACGCCTGGTAGCTCTTGTTGAAGCTCTCCGGCACCGTCACGGAATTGGTCTCGGGGTCGTACACCGGCGGGTGTCGGTCCGCATCCTCGAACGACGCCGCGATCTCCTCGCGGGCGAGCCGGTCGACCTCGGTGAGGATCGACCTGGCGGTCTCGGTGTCGACCTCCTCGAAGAGGCCGGTGCCGAGCACCTCGCCGCGGCCGAAGACCTCGAACAGGTTGAACTCGATGTCGCGGATGTTGCTCTTGTAGTGGCTCACGGATCCACCTTCGACTAGGGGTACCGGGCCTTCTCGGATCCGGTCCGGGACAGCGTTGCCTCATCGTGTCGGGCGGGGGCGCCCGTTCTTACTCGTCAGTAACTTAATTATCGTACCCGCGAGTAGCAAAGACAAGCCCTACGCGCCGCATGTCACATGACCAGGTCGGTGCTGACCTGCCAGAGACGTGCCGCATGAATGGGACGAGCAGCCGCTGGGCGCGGCCAAGGTCCTCGGCTCCGAAAGATGTGGACACCACGCCGGGGCCGCTCAGATGGTGATGGCGACCTTTCCTCGTGCCAGCCCGGCCTCGAGGTGACGCATGGCCTCCGGCACCCGGTTCAGCGAGTAGGTCCTGTCGATGCTCGGAGTCACCTCGCCCGCCTCGATGAGGGGGATGAGCCGTTCGAGGTCGCTGGAGCGCTCCTTGGACGCGAGCATGGTCAGCCGCTGGCGCACGAGGGGCGAGAGGGCGGGGGCCCGCAGCGACCGGCCGAAGCCACCCGTCCACCTGCCGCCTTCCTCGCCGCCGACGATGACCGCCGTCCCGGTGGGCGTGAGCGCGCGCCGCAGACGCGACAGCGGGGGGTTCCCCCCGATGTCGAGGATCAGGTCGTAGCGGTGGGCGCCATCGGCGAAGTCGTCTCGGGTGTAGTCGATGACGTGGTCCGCACCGAGGGACCGCACCAGGTCGAGCTTCGCGGTGCTGCACACTCCGGTGACCTCGGCTCCGAAGGCCTTGGCCAGCTGCACGGCGTAGGTGCCGACTCCGCCGGACGCTCCGTTGATCAGCACCTTCTGACCTGGCTCGACACGGCCGGCGTCGCACAGTGCCTGCAGGGCGGTGCCCGCTGAGATCGGGACCACCGCGGCCTGCTCGAAGGAGAGGTTGACCGGCTTGCGGGCCAGCTTGTCCTCCCGGGCCGGGGCGTACTCGGCGAACGAGCCGCGGGCCATCCCGAACACCTCGTCCCCTTCGGCAAACCTGGTCACCGCCTGACCGACGGCGACGACGGTGCCGGCGACGTCGATCCCTGCCACGGAGTTCTTGGGTCGGCGGAAGCCGAAACCGATGACGCGGAGCAGGTACGGCCGGCCGGTCATCAGATGCCACGTGCCCCGGTCGAGACCGGCTGCGTGCACTCGCAGCAGCACCTCGTTGTCGGCGATCTCGGGTCGGGCGACCCGCGCGAGGCGCAAGACCTCGGCAGAGCCGTACGCGTCCTGCACGATCGCCCGGTTCAGGTTGGTGGTGGTGGACATTGCTGTGCCTCTCGTGAAGCGGTCCTGGCGTGTGTTAGTACTTTGTACGACGACCGTACCGTACTATGTACGAACCCGCTATGGCCCGAAAGCACTACGGCCCCGGACGTGAGATGTCCGAACAGCCCGGCGAAAGTCCTGCCTGACCGCTCAACCGAATCAAAGTGGAGCGGGTCGCTTGACTTTGTCGTGTCCAGGTTCTTAATCTACTGTCTTACTAGAAAAACAAAGTTAGTAGACAAACAAGACTGGATGTCGGCGTGGTGCAGCGCTTGGTCCTCCTGACTGAAGGGTGCATCTGATGCGTAACCTCATCGTCCTCGGCTTCGTGGGCTTGATCGCCCAGCTGATCGACGGCTCGCTCGGCATGGCCTACGGCGTCACGTCGTCCACGCTGCTGCTCGCCACCGGCGTCGCGCCTGCCGCGGCCTCCGCCGCCGTGCACTTCTCCGAGATCGGTACGACGCTGGTTTCCGGAATCAGCCATCACAGACTTGGCAACGTCGACTGGCGAACGGTCAGCATCATCGCCGTCCCTGGCGGCATCGGCGCATTCGCCGGCGCGACCTTCCTGTCGAGCATCGACGGCGACACCGCCAAGCCGTGGGTGGCGGCCCTGCTGCTCGGCCTCGGTGTGTACGTGATCTGGCGCTTCCTGGCCCTCGGCGGCCGTCGCCCCCAGTTCCGAGGCAAGCTCTCCGCGTTCTTCCTTGCGCCGCTCGGCGTCGTCGCCGGCCTGATGGACGCGATCGGCGGCGGCGGCTGGGGCCCGGTCGGCACCACCTCGCTGCTGTCGTCCGGGCGACTGGAGCCGCGCAAGGTGGTCGGCTCGATCGACACCTCGGAGTTCGTGGTTGCGATCGGCGGTTCGTTTGGCTTCCTGTTCGCGCTCGGCAGCGCGGGCATCCCCTGGGACGTCGCCGGGGCTCTACTTGCCGGAGGCGTGATCGCCGCCCCGGTCGCCGCCTGGCTGGTCAAGCACCTCGCGGCCCGAGTCCTCGGCGTGGCCGCCGGAGGCCTGATCGTGCTCACCAACACCAAGACGATCGTCGAGTCGCTCGGCGCTCCGACCTCTGCCGTCTTCGCCGTAGCCGCCGTGGTGTTCGTCAGCTGGATCTCGCTCATCGTCTGGGCGGTCCGCCAGGAGCGCGAGTCGAAGGCCCTCGAGCGGGAGGCCGAGTCGGTCATCGCCTGACCACCCCCTGAGTTCGCAGCCCGGCGGTGTGCACCCGCCGCCGGGCTGCGTACCTGCCCGTCCGACAGAATCTCTAGTTGTCTGACAGACTTGCACCATGAGAGTGTCCGCAAAGTCTGACTACGCACTGCGTGCCCTGATCGAGCTTGCCGGGCGCGCCGACGGGGATGCGGTCAGCGCCGAGGAGCTCGGCCGGCTCCAGGAGATCCCGCACGGCTTCCTGCAGGCGATCCTGGCCGATCTGCGCCGGGCCGGAGTGGTGATGAGCCAGCGCGGGCAGTCCGGTGGCTGGCGGATGGCGAGAGGCTCCGACGCGGTGACCGTGGCCGACGTGATCCGTGCCGTGGACGGCCCCCTGGTCAGCGTTTACGGGCTCCGGCCGGAGGCGGTCGAGTACAACGACTCCGCCGAGGTGCTGCAGCTCGTCTGGATCGCTGCCCGAAGCAGCCTTCGTGAGGTCTTCGAGCAGGTCACCATCCGCGCGCTCGCCGACCGGAAGCTCCCCAAGCAGGTCGTCGCGCGCACCAAGGACGAGGACGCCTGGCAGCCGCACTGACCGCATGCGACTCTCAGTCGCCGCCGGCGTTGTCGGAGACCCAGTCCACGAACGGCGTCGCCTCGCGCCAGTCCTCGCGAACCACGTCGAGCAGCTCCGGTGAGTGGATGACCGGGCCGAACCCGTAGGACTTGCCCAGAGTCATCGACCGGTGCCGGAGCAGGTCGATGCGCGGGTGGCTCGCGTCGTACCCGCGCGGCGTCGTCTTCAGCTTGTCGCCGCTCAGCGTCCAGCCGCTGGCCTGCAGCGCAGCGACGATGCCCTCGAGCTCCTTGCCGCGACGGTCCTCGGCGATCGCCTCGCGGATCCTGGCGAGCCGGGGCGAGGACGCCTCGTAGAAACCGACGCCGACCCGGACACCGGGTGCGGCCACCTCGACGTACCAGCCGGTGGCCGGACCGTGCGCGATGAAGGCGCCCTGGTGCGTCTTGTACGGCGTCTTGTCCTTCGCGAACCGCACGTCACGGTAGGGGCGGAACACCTTCGCGCCGCCGAACTCATCCTCAAGGGCGGTGACCAGCGCCGTCATCGGTCCCCGGACGGCCTCGTCGTAGACCTGCTTGTGCGCTGCCCAGAACGACTTCGTGTTGTCGGTCTCGAGGTCGTCGTAGAAGTCCAGCGCGGCCTCGGGGAAACCCTTGAACGATCCGCCCACTGCTGCCATGTCCAGAAGGATAGTTGCGTCTAGCTCGTTTCGAAGCGGGTGCGGGTGTCCCCGTCGAGAACGCACGCGATCCGCTCGTGGAAGATGCCCCGCATCACCGGCAGGCCGTCGATCGGGAACCACCCCACGTCGCGCGACTCGTCGTCGGCCACGTGCGCATCACCCGCCACGTAGCGGCAGGAGAAGCAGTGGTCGAGATAGCGTGCCCGGTCCCCGTTCGCGTGTACGACGGGCGGGCCTGCGTTCACCCACGCGAGGTGCTCGACCTCGACGCTGACCCCGGTCTCCTCGAGGACCTCCCGTCGTGCAGCGCCGGCGGGCTGCTCCCCCGGATCGACGATCCCCGTCACCGGGGTCCATTCGCCGTTGTCGGCGCGTCGCACCAGCAGGATCTGGTCCGCCCGTCGTACGACAGCCGTCACGCCGGGAAGCCACAGCTGCGCCGGTCCGACGTACCGGCGAAGGTCGACGACGAAGTCAGGGATCGGCATGCCGCCATCCTGCCGACCGGGTGGTGACGGGGCGACGCTGGCCCGAGGGCGACGTGGAGCGGATGACGAGATTCGAACTCGCGACATCGACCTTGGGAAGGTCGCGCTCTACCAACTGAGCTACATCCGCATGACCGCCTTCGCAGGCGGCAGGCAGCGATAGTACCCGATCCCTGTCGGTCGTCCGGACCGCGCCACCGACGTGACCGTGGCACGGACAGCGCGGAGGCGCGGAAAAGCCGGGGCGGTGGCGGAGTCGATGCTGTGCACCCGCCGGGTGGGTCGGTAAGTTACGCGTGTGCTCCTCTCCGACCGCGACATCCTGGCCGAGATCGACGCCAAGCGCGTCGCGCTCGACCCCTTCGACGCCGCGATGGTGCAGCCGTCGAGCATCGACGTCCGCCTCGACCGGTTCTTCCGGGTTTTCGAGAACCACCGCTACCCGCACATCGACCCGGCGGAGGACCAGCCCGAGCTGACCAGGATGGTCGCGCCGGAGAGCGACGAGCCGTTCATCCTGCACCCGGGCGAGTTCGTGCTGGGGTCGACGTACGAGATGGTCACCCTGCCCGACGATGTCGCCGCGCGCCTCGAGGGCAAGTCCTCGCTCGGCCGGCTCGGCCTGCTGACCCACTCGACGGCCGGCTTCATCGACCCCGGGTTCTCCGGTCACGTGACGCTGGAGCTGGCGAACGTCGCGAACCTGCCGATCAAGCTGTGGCCGGGATGAAGATCGGGCAGCTGTGCTTCTTCCGCCTGTCGTCGCCGGCGGAGCATCCGTACGGTTCTGCGAAGTACGGCTCGCGCTACCAGGGTCAGCGGGGGCCGACGCCGTCGCGGTCCTACGCGAACTTCCACCGCACCCAGATCTGACACGCCTCGGCCCGCCACGCCCTGGGTGTGGGAGGTGGCGGGCCGGACGGTCAGTTGTCGATGCGGTTGGCCAGGTTGTGCAGGCCGTTGGCCAGGCTGTGCCGCCGGGAGCGGCGCTGCGTGGGAATGTGTGAACGCCGGTTCTGCTCGATGCGCTCGTTGATCTGCTGCTTGGCCAGGGTCAGGTGGGCGTAGTCAGACATGGTCGGTGTTCCTTCCGTTCTCAAGGCTTCGTTTGTCGGGTTGTTCCAGGGCCCGCTTCGTCGTACGACGGACGCTTGATCGTGTTTGCCTGCTCCGCGGCTGTTCCTCGTCGGCGGGCGCCCAGAGCCAGGTGACTCTCACAGCTGCTCCAGGAGGATGTCGCCGCTCACGGTCTTGGCGCGGACCTCGATGAAGTCCTGGCCCTCCTCGGGCTGGCCGGCGCCATCGAGGTTCGAGGAGACCGAGCCGGTGACCGCGCTGATGTCGGTCCACACCGGGACGTTCGCCGGGATGCCGACGTGGATGTCGCCGGAGACGTTCTTGGCCTGCAGGGAACCTCGGTGCATCCGCCCGACGGACAGGTCGCCCGACGCGGTGCTCAGCGCGACGTCGCTGTGCGCCTCCCGGACCCGCATGTCGCCGGAGCCGGACTTCACCTGCACCTCGCCGTGCGCGGTGCCGATCTCCACGTCGCCGGACCCGGTCGAGATCGCCGCCGAGCCGCCGAGCCGGTCCACCTCGATGTCGCCGGACCCGGACTTGATCCGGAGGTCGCCGACGACCGAGTCGATCTCGATGTCGCCCGAGCCCGTCTCGACCAGGGCCTCGCCGCCGAGCTCGTCGATACGGACCTCGCCGGAGCCGGACCTGATCTTGGCCGTGCCGAGTCGGCCGCTGGCGTCGAGGTCGGCCGACCCGAGCTTCGTGGACAGCTCACTGTCCGTCGGCAGGGTGACGCTCACGCTGAGCTCGTTGGAGCCCGCGAAGAATCCGGTCCTCCTCTGGGAGGCGAGCACCACGATCTGGTTGCCGCGCTGCTCCACGACCACGTCGTCCGCGGTCTTGCCGTCCACCGTCACGGTCGTCTCGAGGACATCCTCGGCGCGGATGGTCAGGTCCCCCGAGCCGAGCTCGACGTACAGGGAGGTGGGTCCGGGGGTGTCGAATGTCTTGTGCATGGTCTCTCCTGGGTGTGCTCGGCTCCCGAGCCGGCGGGCCGGTCGGTTGGTGGGTGGTATCGGTGGGGGTGCGGGCGGTCAGACCCAGCCGGTCATCCGGCGGTTCCCTCCGCGGCGCGGACCTCGTTGCATGTCGTCGAAGAACGGCACGCTCGAGAGATCGATGTCGACGTTGATCGCGCGCTCCTTGGTGGCGTTGCGCACCACGTTGACGATCCAGCTGTTGAGCGAGTGCCCGCTCTTGGCGGCGAGCTCCTCGGCCTTGTACTTCACGGTCTCGGGGATCCGGAGCGTGATCCGGGCGACGGTGCCGTCCTCCTCCTCCTCCTCGGCCCCCGGCGGTGCCGGCGGGGTGGGTGCGCGGGGGGGCCGGTGCCTGCATGGGCATCGTGGGTACGTCGACCACGAACTGTGGCTCGCGTCCCTTCAGCCGGACGTCCACGGACCCGGCCGGCAGCTCGCTGGTGATCTCGGCGGCCGCCTGGGACAGAGCGTCCATCAGCGTGAGCCGGACCGCGGGGTCCAGTGCGAGAGCGAGACGCTCGGCTGCTGCCTTGGCCTCCTCGCCACCGGCTTCGGCGGCTGCGGCCAGGTCGTGGCGGAGGTTCTCGACGTACGGGGTGATGTCCATGCGCACCACCCTGACATCACCTTGACGTCATGTCAACATCATTAGTGACACCATTTCGTGTCAAGGCTGACACCGCGCTGACGTCACCCCCCGTTGAGTCGCGCCTAATTTCAGTGTTGAAACGCGCCTCGTTCGCTGTTCAGACGCGCTGATTTCGCGTGTCCCGCACGCCGCGAAATCAGGCGGCTCAACTGAACGAGGCGGTCTGAACCGAACGAGGCGGAACTGAACGGTGAACAAGGCGGATCTCAACGAAGAGGAGGGGGAGGGGCAGTTGTCCGCGGCGTCGTCGGCGCCAGTCCTTGGCGTTCTGACCGAGCGTCAAGGTCAGAACAGCTTGTCGCTGCGCCGTGTCTTTCTGGTCACGTCGGACTCCGTCGGTGTCGGCGGTCCGCGGGCGGCTGCCTCTCCGCTGTCGGAGGCCGCACCGGGCTCGGCGTCGGGGTCCTTCTCCTCGGCGGCTGCGGCGCTCTCGAGCGCCGACCGCCTCGGGCTCGGTGTACCGTGTCCTCGGTCTGCGTGACGTCGGCCCGGCCGTCCGGCTCTGCCTTGGTCTCGACTGGTTCGCGTGTCGGACGGCCGGTCCATGACAGCGGTCGTGGTGCCCGCGCCAGTGGCCGTGGCCGCCGTACCGCCGGTCGACTGCGCCGACGCTGCGGCCGGCGTCGCCGAGGCGCCGGACGGGGCGTCGCCGCGCTTGACCGATGCCAGCAGCATCTGCGCGATGTCGAGCACCTCGACCTCCTCGCGGGCCGAGCCGTCGGCCTGCTTGGCGGTGAGGCCGTCGGAGAGCATGACCCGGCAGAACGGGCAGCCAGTCGCGATCTGGTCGGCGCCGGTCTCGACCGCCTCGGTGGTGCGGTTGAGGTTGATCCGCTCGCCGATCTTCTCCTCCATCCACATCCGGGCCCCGCCGGCGCCGCAGCAGAAGGACCGTTCGCTGTTGCGCGGCATCTCGGTGAGCTCGGCGTTCGGGATCACGTCGAGGAGCTCGCGCGGGGGCGAGTACACCTGGTTGTGCCGGCCGAGGTAGCAGGGGTCGTGGTAGGTGATCGAGCGCGACGGGGTGCCGTTGGTGGTGGCCACGGGGGTCAGCCTGCCCTCGCGGACCAGCCGGTTCAGCAGCTGGGTGTGGTGGACGACCTCGAGCTCGACGCCGAACTGGGAGTACTCGTTCTTCAGCGTGTTGAAGCAGTGCGCGCAGGTGGAGACGACCTTCTTGACCTTGGTCTCCTTGAACACCTCGGCGTTCTGCATCGCCAGCTGCTGGAAGACGAACTCGTTGCCGGAGCGGCGGGCCGGGTCGCCGGTGCAGGTCTCGCCGTCACCGAGTACGGCGAAGCTCACGCCCGCCATGTCGAGCAGCTCGGCCACCGCGCGGGTGGTCTTCTTCGCGCGGTCCTCGTAGGCGCCGGCGCAGCCGACCCAGAACAGCCACTCGACCTCGTCGAGGTCCTCGACGTCCGCGCCGACCTGCTTGACCTCGAAGTGCAGGTCCTTGGCCCAGTCCATCCGGGCGTTGGGCGACATGTTCCACGGGTTGCCCTTGTTCTCCAGGCCCTTGAACAGCTGGTTGAGCTCGGCCGGGAAGTTCGACTCGACGAGCACCTGGTAGCGGCGCATGTCCATGATGTGGTCGACGTGCTCGATGTCGACAGGGCACTGCTGGACGCAGGCGCCGCAGGAGGTGCACGACCACAGCACGTCCGGGTCGATCACGGCGCCGCCGGACGGGTCCCAGGCGTACCCCTCGGTGGCGCCGACCAGCTCGCGCTCGGCCTCGGCCTTCACCTCGTCGGGCAGCGCGTCGCGCTCCTCGTCGGATCCGGCGAGGAGGTACGGCGCCTTGGCGTAGGCGTGGTCGCGCAGGTTGGTGATGAACAGCTTGGGGGACAGCGGCTTCTCGGTGTTCCACGCGGGGCACTGGCTCTGGCAGCGGCCGCACTCGGTGCACGTGGTGAAGTCGAGGATGCCCTTCCAGGTGAAGTCCTCGGCCTTGCCGACACCGAACGCCGTGTCCTCGTCGAGCTCGTCGATGTTCTCGAAGTCGATCGGCTTCCCGCCGGCCATCATCGGCTGGAGCCCGCCCAGCGCCGTCCCGCCGTCGCTGCTGCGCTTGAACCAGATGTTGAACCAGGCGGTGAACCGGTGCCAGGCCACGCCCATCGTGGTGTTCATCGCGAGCACGATCATCCACACCATAGAGATCACGATCTTGACCATCGCCACGAGCCAGATCAGGTTCGCCAGCGTCGACTCCGGACAGGCCGGCGAACAGTCTCGCCGAGCCCAGGCGGTCAGCGGGAAGTGGAAGCGCCGAGGCCGTGGTCCGGGTGGTCGCCGTACTGCGCGAGGGCGTACTCCAGGACCCGCGGAGCGCGAGGATGCAGAGGCCGACGCCGAGGATGACTGCCTCGACGAAGTAGCCCTGCCACATCGTGGAGCCGAAGAACCGGCCCCTGGGGCCCGCGGACGCGCTCCTTCGGGCGGGTCGGCGCGGTACCCGATGAACGCGACGATCGCGACCAGCATCGCCCACGCGAACAGCTCGGTGACCCACTCGAACAGGAAGAAGTGGCCGATCACCGGCAGGATGAAGTGCGCGTCGAACAGCTGCCCGTAAGCGTTGAGGAGGGTGAAGAACAGCAGGCCGAAACCGACGAAGACGAACCAGTGACCGATGCCCACCGCGGTCCACTGGAGCATCCGGGTGTGCGCCAGGGTCTCCTTGAACATGTTGGTCCAGCGGGCGCCCTTGTCGTCGTTGCGGTTCGGGGCCGGCTGGCCGAGCCTGATCACCGCGATGATGTGGCGGATCGCCTTGACGAACAGGGCGATCGCCACCAGTGAGATGGCCAACGACACCACCAATGCGACGATCTGGACCGGATCCATGAATGCTCCTCGGCAAGCGGTTACAGGCGGTGCTGAGCCTACGGCGACTCGGGGGACAAGTCAGCGGCCGGCCACTGTGACACAAGTCCTACTTACGAGTAACTACGGTCCCGGGTGGGACTGGGGTGGGCCGTCCGAAACATCAAGCCGGCTCAACGGGTTTGGATGAGGCGGCCGGCGGGTGAGAAGCGGAGGCTTTCCCTGTAACCAGAACGAGTTCCAGCCCGATAGGTCACGCCGGGCGGGAGCGGCCGCCGATCCGTCTGCTGACCAGGTCGGCGGTGCGCAGGGTGGCGGAGATGGCGGCGTCGAGCCGGGCGATGTCCTCGCTCGGGTAGGTCACCGCGATCCCCGCGGCGGGATGGCCGTTGTGGTCGAGCACGGCCGCCGCGACCGACGCGAACCCCGGGGTGACCTCGCCGTCCTCGGACGCGTACCCACGCTGCCGGGTCTCGGTGAGCAGCGACCGCAGCGCGCTCAGCGAGGTCGGCCCGACGCCGTGCCGGTCCACGAACGCCGACCGGTCCGGGTAGAGGGCGCGGACCTGGTTGTGCGGCAGGGCAGCCAGGATCGCGCGGCCGCTCGCCGTCAGGTGCGCCGGAAGCCGCACTCCGACATCGGTGACGAGCGGTGGCCGTCCCGGCGCACGCTCCTCGAGCACATAGAGCACGTCCCGGCCGTGCAGCACCGCCAGGTGCGCCGACTGACCCACCGTGTCGACCAGCCCGGCCAGGTGCCGGCGGCTGATCCGCTGCAGCGGCTCCTGCCGCGAGTAGCCGCTGCCCACCTCGAATGCCGCGACCCCCAGCCCGTAGCGGTGCTCGTCGGGCAGGTGTACTACGAAGCCCTCCTCGATCATCGCGGTGACCAGGTGGTAGGCCGTGGACCGCGGCAGTCCCACCGACTGCGCGAGCCGGTCCAGCGTCACCGGGTCCGGCTGGGTGGCGAGGAACCGGAGCACGCGCAGCGCCCGGGTGGCCGCCGGGACCTGTCCCATGTGATCGCCTTCCCGCCGAGTTGTCAGGATCGTGCACGGCTCTGACCGGCACCCGTCCTGACAAGTCGGAAGGATAGCTGGGGAAGTCTCGGATCTGAGACAGCACGGGGCCGCGGGCGGTGGCCAGGTGCGGCGTGGGGGAGTGGAATGGGGGCATGACAGTTGTGCGAGTTGGAATCGGCCCGGTCTCCTTCGAGGACCTCGTCGCCGTGGCCCGGGGCGGAGCATCCGTCGAGCTGGCCGAGGACGCGGTCGCCGCGATCGGCCAGGCCCGCAAGGCGGTCGAGGCACTCGCGGCGGCCCCCACGCCGGCGTACGGCATCTCCACCGGTTTCGGGGCCTTGGCCACCCGACACATCCCGGCCGAGATGCGCGCCCAGCTGCAGAAGTCGCTGGTGCGCTCGCACGCGGCCGGCAGCGGCCCCGAGGTGGAGCGCGAGGTGACGCGTGCGCTGATGCTCCTGCGGCTCTCGACCCTGACCACCGGGCACACCGGGATCCGGCTGCAGACCGCGCAGACCATGGCCGGAATGCTCTCGCACGGGATCACCCCGATCGTGCACGAGTACGGCTCCCTCGGCTGCTCCGGCGACCTGGCGCCGCTGTCGCACTGCGCGCTCGCGCTGATGGGTGAGGGCGAGGTGTACGACGGGCAACGGGTACGTCGACCGGCGGCCGATGCGCTACGTGACGCTGGACTGGAACCCGTCGAGCTCGAGGCCAAGGAAGGGCTCGCGCTGATCAACGGCACCGACGGCATGCTCGGCATGCTGGTGATGGCGATCGCCGACCTGAGGATGCTGCTCAAGACCGTCGACGTCTCCGCCGCGATGTCGGTCGAGGCGCAGCTCGGCACCGACCGGGTCTTCGCCGCGGACCTGCAGGCTCTGCGCCCGCATCCCGGGCAGGCCGCCTCCGCCGCGAACCTGGTGCGCATCCTGGCCGACTCCGGTGTGGTCGCCAGCCACCGCGGGCCGGACTGCAACCGGGTCCAGGACGCATACTCGCTGCGCTGCGCACCCCAGGTCGCCGGTGCCGCCCGCGACACCGTCGAGCACGCGGCGAGGGTCGCCTCCCGCGAGCTCGACTCCGCCGTCGACAACCCGGTCGTGCTCGACGACGGCCGGGTGGAGTCCAACGGCAACTTCCACGGGGCGCCGGTGGGCTACGTCCTCGACTTTCTCGCGATCGTGGCGGCCGACGTGGCCTCGATGTCCGAGCGCCGCACCGACCGGTTCCTCGACAAGGCCCGCAGCCACGGCCTGCCGCCGTTCCTGGCCGGTGACCCCGGTGTCGACTCCGGGCACATGATCGCGCAGTACACCCAGGCCGCGATCGTGTCCGAGATGAAGCGGCTGGCCGTGCCCGCCAGCGTCGACTCGATCCCGTCCAGCGCGATGCAGGAGGACCACGTGTCGATGGGCTGGTCCGCCGCGCGCAAGCTTCGCAAGGCCGTCGACGGGCTGACCCGCGTCGTCGCGATCGAGGTACTCACCGCCGCCCGTGCCCTCGACCTGCGTGCCCCGCTCGAGCCGTCCCCGGCCACGGGTGCGGTGCTCACGCTGCTGCGTTCGAGGGTGGAGGGCCCCGGCCCGGACCGGCACCTGTCCCCCGAGATCGAGGCGGCCTACGACCTGGTCGCGAGCGGAGCCGTCCTCGCCGCCGTCGAAACCACGATCGGCCCCCTGCAATGACCGACCACGATGCCCGAGCACCCCGATAGAGGAGACGAGATGACCCGCGTGATCCGTGCCGCCCGCGGCACCGAGCTGACCGCCCGTAGCTGGCAGACCGAGGCGCCGCTGCGGATGCTGATGAACAACCTCGACCCGGAGAACGCCGAGCGTCCCGAGGACCTCGTCGTGTACGGCGGAACCGGCAAGGCCGCGCGCAGCTGGGCCGCCTTCGACGCGATCACCCGCACCCTGACCACGCTTGCCGACGACGAGACGCTGCTTGTGCAGTCCGGCAAGCCGGTCGGTGTGATGCGCACCCACGAGTGGGCGCCGCGGGTGCTGATCGCCAACTCCAACCTGGTCGGTGACTGGGCCAACTGGGAGGAGTTCCGCCGGCTGGAGGACCTCGGGCTCACGATGTACGGCCAGATGACCGCCGGCTCGTGGATCTACATCGGCACCCAGGGCATCCTGCAGGGCACGTTCGAGACGTTCGCCGCCGTCGCCGACAAGTTCGCGGCCTCCGGCCGGCATGAGCACAGTGGGGGCACGCTGGCCGGGACGATCACACTGACCGCCGGCCTCGGCGGCATGGGTGGTGCGCAGCCGCTCGCGGTCACCATGAACGACGGCGTCGCGATCTGCATCGAGTGCGACCAGTCCCGGATCACCCGCCGGATCGAGCACCGCTACCTCGACGTCCAGGCCTCCTCGCTGGACGAGGCTCTGCAGCTCGCCGTGGAGGCACGGGACGCGCGGAAGCCCTTGTCCATCGGGGTCCTCGGCAACGCCGCGGAGATGGTGCCCGCTCTGCTGGAACGGAAGGCGCCGATCGACATCGTCACCGACCAGACCTCCGCGCACGACCCGTTGTACTACCTGCCGGTCGGTGTCGACTTCGAGGACTGGGCAGCCGAGCGGGAGAAGGACCCGGCCGGCCTGACCCGGCGGGCCCAGGAGTCGATGGCCCGGCACGTCGAGGCGATGGTCGGTTTCATGGACGCGGGTGCCGAGGTCTTCGACTACGGCAACTCGATCCGCGACGAGGCGCGCAAGGGCGGGTTCGCGCGGGCCTTCGAGTTCCCCGGCTTCGTCCCGGCCTACATCAGGCCTCTGTTCTGCGAGGGCAAGGGCCCGTTCCGCTGGGCCGCGCTGTCCGGCGACCCAGCCGACATCGCGGCCACCGACAAGGCGATCCTCGAGCTGTTTCCCGACAACCAGCGTCTGCACAAGTGGATCACGATGGCCGGGGAGCGGGTCGCGTTCCAGGGGCTGCCGGCACGGATCTGCTGGCTCGGGTACGGCGAGCGTCACCGGGCCGGGCTGAAGTTCAACGAGATGGTGGCCTCCGGTGAGCTGAAGGCGCCGATCGTGATCGGTCGGGACCACCTCGACTGCGGGTCGGTGGCCTCGCCCTACCGGGAGACCGAGTCGATGCTCGACGGCTCCGACGCGATCGCCGACTGGCCGCTGCTGAACGCGCTGGTCAACACCGCCTCGGGTGCCTCCTGGGTGTCCATCCACCACGGCGGTGGCGTGGGCATGGGACGCTCGATCCACGCCGGCCAGGTGTGTGTCGCGGACGGCACCGACCTGGCCGCGCAGAAGATCGAGCGGGTGCTCACCAACGACCCGGGGATGGGCGTGATCCGGCACGTGGACGCCGGCTACGACGAGGCCGCCGCTGTGGCCGCGGAGCGTGGCGTGCGGATCCCGATGCAGGAGGGCTGAGCCGAGCGAGGGACAGGGAGAGGATGCAGAGGTGAGATCAGCGCTTGCGACGCCACCAGCGTGGCCGCCGCTCGGCACGTTCCCGCTCCGGTTCGGCCGACCTGAGCTGCTCGCGCTGCCGGTCGCGGCGCTCCGCGCGGCGACGCCGCCACGCCTCCACCTCCACCTCGACGTCGCGGGTGGGGGTGACCACGGGCGGCCCGCCCTGCAGCTGTCGCCGGGCGTCGACGACCCGGCGGTTGAAGTCCTCGACGGCCCGGCGGACGTCCTCGAGGGGCCGTCGCACGGTCGAGATCCGCGTCCAGCCCGGCGTCCTCCTTGCGCAGCGCGAGCGCCGGCGGGAGGACCCCCGTGATCTGCTCGCGCTCGATCAGGCTCTTCACCCACCAGTCCGGGTCGTGCCGGTCCGGCAGCCGAAGCGGCTTCCCGGCACCCGGCAGGTTGTCGAACTCACCTCGCTCCATCGCGCGGCGGATCTGCACGTCGACCCACAGCGCCTGCTGCTCCATCCGCTGGGCGGGAGCGGAGTCGTCCTCGGCTTCCGGCTCCGCCGCGTCCGGGTCCGGCGGCTCGGGCGGCTGGCGCATCGCCGCGGTGACGGCCGCCTGGCGCAGCCGTCGCTCCCGGTCGAGCGGGCTCTCCTGCTCAGGCATCGACGTCACCCCCTGACTAGGTCCTCACGGTCCTCCAGGTTACCGGCCGTCTCCCCACGAGCCGCGGTGCACGACCTCGTCGACGGGCTTGCGGCCGCGCTTGGCCGACCCTGCGGGACCTGCGGTCGCGGCACGGTGGCCGACGGTGACCGCGCCGATCGGGAAGTAGTCCTGCGGGACCCCGAACTCGGTCCGGAAGCCGTCGATGTGCGCCGGCGGGATTCCGAAGAAGCATGCACCCAGGCCCTCGTCGACCGCGGTCTGCAGGATCAGCAGCGAGGCCATGCCGGTGTCGATGTGCCAGTACGGCACCGGCCAGCGGGTCTCGTCCCGGTCCGTCCACCCCTTGTCCGGCTCGGCGTACCTGCCCAGGTAGGCCGACTTGTTCGACATCGGCACGATCACCACCGGTGCGGCTCGCATCCCGCGCAGCCAGCTGTCCGGCTCCGCCGCGGACCCCTGCGGTGTGGTCGCCCGCCAGAACCGGTCCACGTCCTCGGGCCGGTCGAGCACCAGGAAACCCCAACCCTGGCTGTACCCGGCGCTCGGCGCGTGCAGCGCGTTCGACAGCATCCGTTCCACGACCGCCGGGTCGACGGGCAGGTCCGAGTAGGTGCGGACCATCCGGCGCTTCCGCACGACGTCTTGAAACTCCATGGAGCAGATCATGTCCTTTGAGCAGATGTGGCGCGACCTCGCCCCCGTCGGTCGGTCCACCACCTCCGGCGGGTACTTCCGGCAGCCGTTCGGTTCCGCCGAGCGCGAATGCGCGACCTGGTTCGAGGAGGAGGCCGCGCGCCGCTCGCTGGAGCTGACCCGCGACGGCAACGGCAACGTGGTGGCCTGGTGGCGACCGGTCTCGCCCAGCGAGCACGGTGGCGTGGTCACCGGCTCGCACCTGGACTCGGTGCTCGACGGCGGGGCGTACGACGGACCCCTCGGCGTGGTCACGGCGCTGGCCGCCGTCGACGTGCTGCGGGACCGGGGCTTCACGCCGTCACGACCGATCGGCATCGGGAGCTTCGTCGAGGAGGAGGGTTCCCGGTTCGGCCTGGCCTGCTTGGGCTCCCGGCTGATGACCGGGACCACGTCGGTGGAGACCACGACGGAGCTGAAGGACCGGGACGGCGTCTTCCTCCTCGACGCGATGGCGAAGGCCGGGGTCGAGCCTGCCCTCGGCAGGTCCGACCTGCTCGACGGCGTCGACTGTTTCGTGGAGCTGCATGTGGAGCAGGGCCGCGACCTGGTTCACCGCGACGAGCCGGTCGGGGTCGCCAGCGCGATCTGGCCACACGGCAGGTACCGCTTCGACTTCACCGGCGAGGCCAACCACGCCGGCACCACCCGGATGGAGGACCGGCGCGACCCGATGCTGACCTACGCGATGACGGCACTCGTCGCGAACCAGCACGCACGGCTGGCCGGCTCCCGCGCCACCTTCGGCCGGGTCGACGTCCAGCCCAACGGCACCAACGCCGTCCCCTCGCGGGTCACCGCTTGGCTGGACGCGCGGGCGGAGTCGTCGCAGGCACTGGAGACGATGCTGTCCGACATCACCGGGATGGCCGGCGAGCGCGCGGACCGCGACGGCACCCAGGTGGTGATGGATGCCGAGTCGGTCTCGCCCGAGGTCAGTTTCAGCCGCGACCTCGCCGACCGGATCGCCGCGCAGCCGAACGGCGCTGCGTGGCCGGTCATCCCGACCATGGCCGGGCATGACGCCGGGGTGATCTCGCAGGCGGGCATCCCGACCGCGATGCTGTTCGTCCGCAACCCGACCGGAGTCTCGCACTCGCCGGAGGAGTTCGCCGAGATGGCCGACTGCCTGCATGGCGTCGAGGCGCTTGCCGACACGTTGCAGAAGCTGACGACATGACCGACGCGTACTGGCTCGAGCGCGCCTGGCTCGGTGAGGGTGAGGTGGCCGACGGTGTCCTCGTCACCGTCGAGGACGGCCGGTTCACGTCCGTGGAGACAGGACTGGCCGCACCGCCACCGGACGCGATGCGCCTTGCCGGGTTGACGATTCCGGGCCTCGCAAACTGCCACAGTCACGCGTTCCACCGGGCGCTCCGGGGACGGACCCAGCGCGAGCGCGGCACCTTCTGGACCTGGCGCGAGCAGATGTACGCCGTGGCAGGCCGCCTGACGCCGGACTCGTACTACGAGCTGGCGAAGGCGACCTACCGCGAGATGGCGGTCTCCGGGATCACCTGCGTCGGCGAGTTCCACTACCTGCACCACGGGACCGACGGCACGCCGTACGACGACGCCAACGCGATGGGCCTTGCGCTGGTGGCGGCCGCCCGTGACGCCGGAATCCGGATCGCGTTGCTCGACACCTGCTACCTCGCGGCGGGGATCGGTGAGGCCGCGGAAGGGGTGCAGCTCCGCTACAGCGACGGAGACGCGGAGGTCTGGCAGCGACGGGTCGAGGACCTGGCCGCGGCCGCCGAGAACGCGGACGTCGTGGTCGGCGCAGCGATCCACTCGGTGCGCGCCGTCCCCCGCGACCAGATGCGGTACGTCGTCGAGTGGGCCGCCGCGCATCGAGCTCCGCTGCACATGCACGTCTCGGAGCAGGTCGCCGAGAACAAGGCCTGCGCGCATGCCTACGGCCAGACCCCGACGGGCGTGTTCGAGGAGGTCGGGGCACTGGGGGAGCGGAGCTCCGCGGTCCACGCAACGCACCTGACCGAGCCCGACGTGCTCATGCTCGGCGAGACCCGGACGAACGCATGTTTCTGTGCCACCACCGAACGTGACCTCGGGGACGGGATCGGACCGTCGCGGCTGCTGCGGGAGGCCGGCTCACCCCTCACCGTCGGCTCGGACAGCCACGCCGTCATCGACCTGTTCGAGGAGATGCGCGCGGTGGAGATGGACGAGCGGCTCGCGTCGCAGGAGCGCGGTCACTGGTCGGCCGGGGAGCTGGTCACCGCCGCGACGTACGACGGGCACCGGTCCCTCGGCTTCGACGGCGCCGGCCGGATCGAGACCGGGGCCCGCGCCGACCTGGTCACCCTCAACACCGGAACACCCCGCACGGCGGGCACCGGTGCGGGCGCGGAGACCGTGGCGTTCGCGGCGACCGCCGCGGACGTGACCCAGGTCGTCGTCGACGGCAGGGTGGTTGCCACCGCGGCCGATCGGCACCAGGTCGGGGCCGAGCTGCACGGAGCAGTCTCCGCGCTGTGGAAGGAGGGCTGACCCATCAGCACCGTACTCATCACCGGGATCGGCGAGCTGGTCACCAACGACCCCGCTCACGGCGACGGGTCCCTGCTCGGTCTGGTCCAGGACGCCGCCGTGGTGGTCGACCGGAGCAAGGTCGCCTGGGTCGGTGAGGCCGCGAACGCTCCCGCCGCCGACACGTCGTACGACGTGGGAGGACGCGCCGTGATCCCCGGCTTCGTCGACTCCCACTCCCACCTCGTGTTCGCGGGCGACCGGGCGGAGGAGTTCGCGGCCCGGATGACCGGTAGCGCCTACTCGGCGGGCGGGATCAGGACCACGGTCGCGGCCACGCGCGCCGCCACCGACGAGCAGCTCGCCGCCAACGTCTCCCGCCACGTCGACGAGATGCGCCGCCAGGGCACCACGACCGTGGAGATCAAGAGCGGGTACGGCCTCTCCGTCGCCGACGAGGCGCGCGCGCTGGCCATCGCCAGCCAGGCGACGAAGGAGACCACCTTTCTCGGCGCCCACGTGGTGCCCCCCGAGTACGCCGACGACCCGGACGGGTACGTCGACCTGGTGACCGGCCCGATGCTGGAGGCGTGCGCGCCCTACGCGAGGTGGATCGACGTGTTCTGCGAGCGCGGTGCCTTCGACGCCGACCAGGCGCGGACGATCCTGGAGGCCGGTAGGTCGGCAGGTCTCGGCGGCCGGCTGCACGCGAACCAGCTCGGCCACGGCCCGGGCGTACAGCTCGCCTGCGAGATGAGCCTGGTTGCGGTCGACCACTGCACCTACCTCTCCGACGACGACGTCAGCGCCCTGGCCGGGTCCGGCACGACCGCGACGTTGCTGCCGGGGGTCGAGTTCTCCACCCGCTCGCCGTACCCGGATGCGAGGCGGCTGCTCGACGCCGGCTGCACCGTCGCACTGGCCAGCGACTGCAACCCCGGGTCCAGCTACACCTCCTCGATGCCGTTGTGCGTCGCCCTGGCCGTCCGCGAGATGAACATGTCGCCGGCCGAGGCGCTCCACGCGGCCACGATGGGTGGCGCGGGCGCGTTGCGGCGGGAGGACATCGGCCACCTGGCCCAGGGCGCCTCCGCCGACATGGTGGTGCTGGACGCCCCGTCGTACATCCACCTGGCCTACCGGCCTGGTGTCCCGCTGGTGCGTGAGGTGCTCACCGGGGGCCGGTTCGCGGGCGGCGGCCCCGGGTAAGGCGCTAAGTCTTCCGGCCGACGGGGATAAGGAATTCTCCCGATGTGCCGAGGCTCCTTAGAGGCACAGGATCAAGGCATCAACCGAGATCCGTACAAGGAGCATGAGATGTTCATGACCCAGGAGCCCTACCTCTCCGCCGAGATCAGCTACCGCCACCAGCGGGTCGCGGAGGACTTCAAGAACTCCCGGCGCAGGCGCCATCGGATACCCCGCGGGCGACAGCTGAGGGTCCCCGAGCAGCGTCCCGGAAGCGTCATCGTTGCCTGACGGCGGCGCCGTTGCCGACCGAGTGCCGCAACTGTGGGTGCTTGACGCAATGATGGGGGACGTGCCACCCGACCGTTCTGTCACGTACCCGCTCCAGGGGCGCGCCGAGGAGCTGTCCGGGCTGGCCGGGCTGATCGGGCTCGGCGGGTCGGCACGCTCCGGCGCGGTCCTCCTCGCGGGGGACGCCGGAGTGGGCAAGACCCGGCTGCTCGCCGAGCTGCTCGAGCGGGCCCGCTCGGACGGCTGGCGGACGGTGGTCGGTCACTGCCTCGACTTCGGCGACAGCGCCCTGCCCTACCTTCCGTTCACCGAGCTGCTGGGTCGGCTCGCGAACGAGTCCCCGGCTCTCGCTGAGGCCGTCGTCGAGGCCCATCCCGCGGTCACCCACCTGCAGCCCGGCCGTCGGTTGCTGTCCGGGCCGGGCTCGACCGAGGTCGAGAACGTCGAGCGCGCCGAGCTGTTCGAGGGGGTGCACGCCGCGTTCGAGCAGCTGGCCGAGTCGATGCCGCTGCTGGTGATCATCGAGGACGTGCACTGGGCCGACCAGTCCACCCGCGACATGCTGAGCTTCCTGTTCGCGCGCCAGTTCAGTGGCCCGGTCGCGATCATCGCGTCGTACCGCAGCGACGACCTGCACCGTCGGCACCCCTTACGCGCGGCCGCCGCCCAGTGGAGCCGGACGCCGGGCGTGCACCGTGTGCAGCTGGCGCCGCTGCCGGACCGGGCGGTGCGCGAGCTGGTCCGGGCGATTCATCCCGGTCCGATGACCGAGAGCGACATGCACGCGATCGTCGCTCGCGCCGAGGGCAACGCGTTCTTCGCCGAGGAGCTGGTGGTGGCCACCGAGGTCGGCGGCCGATCCCTGCCCGAGGACCTCGCGAGCTTGCTGCTGGTCCGGCTCGACCAGCTCGACACGGCCGCCGCCACGGTGGTTCGTGCCGCCGCCTGCGCCGGACGCCGGGTGTCGCACGAGCTGCTCGCGCACGTCGTCGACCTCGACTCCGGCACCCTCGAGGAGGCGTTGCGCGGTGCCGTGGAGCGGAACATCCTGGTGCCCGTCGGGTCCGCGAGCTACGCGTTCCGGCACGCGCTGCTGGCCGAGGCGGTCTACGACGACCTGCTTCCGGGTGAACGGGTTCGCATCCACGGCGCCTACGCCTCCGCGTTGCGCAGCCATGAGGTCGCAGGCACCGCGGCGGAGCTCGCCCGTCACGCACGCGCGGCGCACGACCTGGTCACCGCCGTCCTCGCCAGCATCAATGCGGGCGACGACGCCATGTCGGTCGGGGGGCCCGACGAGGCCGCCCGTCACTACGAGCTGGCGCTCGAGCTGCTCAGTGACCCTAGGACCAGCGAGGAAACGGTGGACCAGGTGGACCGGGTGTGGCTGACCGCACGGGCCAGCGACGCCGTGATGGCTGCCGGCCATCCGTTCCGCGCTCTCGCCCTGGTCCAGGACCAGCTGGCGCAGCTTCCGCAGGAGGCGCCGTCCGAGGACCGGGCCCGGCTGCTGATGACGCTGGGTCGGGCGGCGCTGCTCAGCGACTCGACGGTGAACGCGCTCGCGGCCACCACGGAGGCGCTGAACCTGCTTCCCGCGGAACCCAGCGTGCTACGGACAAAGGTGATGGCCGTCCACGCACTCGCCAACGCCGACCGTCAGCGCGACGACGAGGCGGTGCGCTGGGCGATGGAGGCCCGGCAGGTCGCCGAGCAGCTCGGCCTGAGCCGGGTCGTCGCCGACGCCACCACCACCCTGGCGAAGATGGAGGAGCGGGCCGGCAACCCGGAGGAGTCGAAGCGGGTCTTCGAGAAGATCGTCGAGCAGGCCCGTGCCGACGGCGACCTCGATGCCGAGCTGCGCGGGCTGCACCACCTCGGCTCCCTGCACTTCGAGGCCGGCGATCTCGCCGAGGCGACGGAGGTCTACCTGACCGCCAGCCACCGTGCCACCGAGACCACCCACCCCTGGGCGCCGTACGGGTTCGACGCCCGGGTGATGGCCGGGATCACCGCCCACGTCGCCGGTGACTGGGATGCGGCCACGAATGTCGTGGATGTGACCGGCCAGTCGCCACCCGGGCTGGCGGAGGCCATGCTGGGCGCGGTTGCCCTCACCGTTGCCGCCGGAAGGGGGCACGCATCGGCCCTCGACCAGCTGCCCCAGCTGCGTCCCTGGTGGAGCAAGGACGGTCTGATCGCGATCCTCTGTGGCGCGGCAGCCATCGACCTGTACGGCGACCAGGGCGACCTGGAAGCAGCACTTCGCATTCATGACGAGGTCGTCGACAGCGTGACCGCCCTGTGGCAGAGCAACAGCTTCATGGCCCGGATGCGGCTGAGCGCGCTTAGCCTGGGTCATGTCGCGAGCCGGGCCGCCAGCTCGGCCGCAGGAGCTCGGCCGCAGCTCGCCACCCGCGCCGACGAGCTGCTGCGCGCCGCAACCGCCGCGGCCGACCGGGCCGAGAGGCGCAAGCGTCGGGTGGGGCCGGAGGGACGCGCCTGGATCTCCCGGGCGCACGCCGAACACCTTCGGTTCCGCTGGCTAAGCGGGGTCGACGCGCCCACAGAGGACGAGCTGGTCACGACCTGGACGGAGACGGTCGCGGCCTTCGACCGCTTCGGTCACGTCTTCGAGCACGCGCGATCCCAGGCCCGGCTCGCCGCGGTGCTCCGCGCCACCGGTCACCCGACGGAGGCCCGGGCCATCGCGGACCAGGCGCGAGCCACCGCGCACCGGCTGGGTGCCGAACCGTTGCTGGCCGAGCTACGGGCGCTCGGCGCCGGGGGCGCGCGAAGCGCCGACGCGTCCCGGCACGGCGAGACGCTCACCCCGCGGGAGCTCGAGATCCTCGGGCTGGTGGCGCAGGGACGCAGCAACAGTGAGATCGCCCGGCAGCTGTTCATCAGCGCGAAGACGGTCAGCGTGCACGTGTCGAACATCCTCGCGAAGCTGGGTGCCAGCGGTCGCACCGAGGCCGCAGCCCTCGCCCGGCAGTCCAACCTCCTCCCCCGTTGAGACCCGCCTCGTTCCACGTTGAGATCCGCCTCGTTCCCATTGAGATCTGTCTCGTTTTCGGTGTCCCGAGCGCGCCGTACGAGCCGGGCGCCGACCGACTCAGCCCGGAGCGCGGAACGCCGCCGCTGCGGTGACGAGAGCCGTGAACAACCCGGCGTCATGGACCATCTCCGGGTGCCACTGGACGGCGACACAGAACCGGTCGCCGGGCTGCTCCATCGCCTCCAGGGTGCCGTCGGCTGCGTAGGCGGCCGGCTCGAAGCCCGGGTGCTCGGTCACGGACTGGTGGTGGTGACAGTGCACGGTCAGCCGCTCACCTACCAGTGTCGACACCCGGGTGCCGTCCCTCGTCTCGACCAAGGTGGGTCCGAACGCGTCCCCGCCCGGGTTGTGGTCGTCATGGCCGACCAGGTCCGGTGTGTGCTGGTCGAGGGCGCCGCCCGCCCGGACGGCCATGATCTGCATCCCTCGGCACACACCGAGGGTCGGTAGTCCGGCGTCCTCGGCCGCGGCGAGCAGCGCGATCTCCCAGGCGTCTCGATCCCCCCGCCACCGGACAGTGCGGGGGTGGGGCTCCTGACCGTACAGACGCGGGTCGACGTCGGCCCCACCGGAGATGATGAGTCCGTCGATGCGGGACACGACCGCGGCGGCCGACCCGTCGACGTCGGCGGTCGGCGGAAGCAGCACGGGGACACCGCCCACGGCCTCGATCGACGTGGCGTAGGCGCTCGGCAGCAGGTCGGCGGACTGGTCCCAGACCCCCAGCGTGCCTTCTCCCGGTAGGTGCTCAGCCCGATCAGTGGACGCATCGGGTCACAACGGGGTGACGTAGGCGCCGGAGATCCCTCCGTCGACGAGGAAGGTGGATGCGGTGACGAAGCTCGACTCGTCCGAGGCCAGGAACAGCACCGCGTTCGCCATCTCCTCCGGCTCCCCGAACCGGCCCATCGGCACGTGCACCAGCCGCCGGGCGGCGCGTTCCTCGTCCTTGGCGAACAGCTCCTGCAGCAGGGGTGTGTTGACCGGGCCGGGGCACAGCGCGTTGACGCGTACGCCGTCGCGGGCGAACTGCACGCCGAGCTCGCGCGACATCGAGAGCACCCCGCCCTTGGATGCCGAGTAGGAGATCTGCGAGGTGGCGGCGCCCATCACGGCGACGAACGAGGCGGTGTTGATGATCGAGCCTTTCTTCTGCTCGATCATGTACGGCAGTGCGGCCTTGCAACACAGGTAGACACTGGTCAGGTTCACCTCCTGGACCCTGCGCCAGGCGTCGAGGTCGGTGTCGAGAATCGAGTCGTCCTCCGGGGGCGAGATGCCGGCGTTGTTGAACGCCACGTCGACCGATCCGTAGGCGTCCTTGGCCGTACGGAACAATTCATCCACCTGCGCCTTGTCGGTCACGTCCGCGTGGACGTATGTCCCGCTCACCTCCTTCGCGATCTCTTCGCCGCGCCCGTCCTCGAGGTCACCGATGACGACCGTGGCGCCTTCCTCCGCGAAGCGGCGCACGGTCGCCAGACCGATCCCGGAGCAACCTCCGGTGACGACGGCGACCTTGCCCTCCAGACGTCCTGCCATGTCCTGGTGTTCCTTTCTCGGTGGGTGCTCGGTATCACTCATGGGAGATGAAGACGTTCTTCTCCTCGGTGAACGCGTTCGGTGCGTCGGGACCGAGCTCCCTGCCCAGGCCGGACTGCTTGAAACCGCCGAAGGGGGTCCAGTAGCGCACCGCGGAGTGCGAGTTCACGCTGAGGTTCCCCGCGTCGATCCGTCGGCACACCCGCAGCGCGCGTCCGAGATCACGGGTGTAGAGGGAGCCGGAGAGACCGAACTCCGTGTCGTTCGCGAGCTCGACGGCGTGGTCCTCGTCGTCGAACGGCATCACCGCGACGACCGGGCCGAACACCTCCTCGCGCCAGACCCGTTGCTCGGGTGAGTCGGCCAGGACGACCGTCGGTGGCACCCAGAACCCGTCGCCGTCCGGGGCGGGACCGGCGAACGCCACGGTCGCCTCGTCGATGAACCCCAGCACCGTCTGCTTCTGGTGCGCAGAGATCAGCGGCCCCATCTCGCTGGTCTCGTCGGCCGGGTCGACCACGACCATGTTCTTCACCGCGGGCTCGAGCAGGCCGAGGAACTCGTCGTACGCCGAGCGTTCCACCAGGATCCGGGACCGGGCGCAGCAGTCCTGTCCCGCGTTGTCGAACACGGCGTATGGCGCGGCGGCGGCTGCCTTGGCGAGGTCGGCATCGGCGAACACCACGTTGCTGCTCTTACCGCCGAGCTCCAGGGTGAGCCGTTTCACCTGCTCGGCGCAGCCGGCCATGATCCTCTTGCCGACCTCGGTGGATCCGGTGAAGCACACCTTGCGGACCAGCGGGTGGGTCACGAACCGTTCCCCGACGACCGAGCCCTTGCCGGGAATGACGTTGAACACCCCGTCCGGGATCCCTGCCTCGGTCGCGAGCTCGCCGATCCGGATGGCGGTGAGCGGGGTCATCTCGGCGGGCTTCAGGACGACGGTGTTGCCGGCCGCCAGGGCGGGCCCGAAACCCCATCCGGCGATGGGCATCGGGAAGTTCCACGGCACGATGATGCCGACGACCCCGAGCGGCTCGTGGAAGGTCACGTCGACCCCGCCGGGAACCGGGATCTGCCGGCCGAACATCCGCTCCGGCGCGGCCGAGTAGTAGTTCAGGACGTCCCGGACGTTTCCGGCCTCCCAGCGCGCGTTCCCCCAGGTGTGGCCCGCGTTGCGGACCTCGAGCTCGGCCAGCTCGTCGATGTGCGCGTCGATGACCGAGGCGAACCGGCGCATCAGGGTCGCGCGGGCCCCCGGCGCCAGGTCGCGCCAGGCAGAAAAGGCCTCCTGTGCGCGTTCGATCACCACGTCGGTCTGCTCGACCGAGGCCAGCCGGATCTCGGTCACCGCCGCCGCAGTCGCGGGGTTGACGACGGTGTACGTGTCGGTGCTCATCGGGTCCTTCCTGGTGGGTTCAGAGTCGCTCGAAGCCGCGCCGCAGCTCCCAGTCGGTCACCGTCGACGAGAACGCCCGCAGCTCCACGTCGGCCATGTTCGTGTAGTGGTCGACCACCTCGTCGCCGAACGTCGCGCGGCCGACCGCGGAGCCCGCCCACAGCTCTCGTGCCTCGGCCAACGTCCTCGGGACCGACGGCTTGTCCGACGCGTAGGCGTTCCCCACGAACTCGGGTTCGAGGGTCAGCCCCTTCTCGATGCCGTGCAGCCCTCCGGCGATCATCGCAGCCAGGGCAAGGTAGGGGTTCACGTCCCCGCCGGGCAGGCGGTGCTCCATCCGGGCGGCGGGGCCACGCCCGACCAGGCGCACAGCGCAGGTCCGGTTGTCGTTGCCCCAGGCGATCGCGGTCGGCGCGAAGGAGGCGTCGGCGAACCGCTTGTAGGAGTTGACGTTCGGGGCGTACATCAGCGTGAACTCCGCCATCGTGTCGAGCACGCCCGCCACGAACTGGTCGTACAGCTCCGACCGCTCACCCGTCTCGTCGTTCCAGAAGGTGGTCGAGCCGTCCTGGCCGCGCAGCGAGAGGTGGATGTGGCAGGAGCTGCCCTCGCGTTCGTTGACCTTGGCCATGAACGTGATGGACTTCCCGTGCAGGGAGGCGATCTCCTTGGCCGCCGTCTTGTAGACCGCGTGGTTGTCGGCGGTGACCATCGCGTCGTCGTACAGGAACCCGATCTCGTGCTGGCCCGGGTTGCACTCGCCCTTGGCGCCCTCGACCTCCATGCCGGCGGCGTACATCGTGTTGCGGATGTCGCGCAGGAGGGGCTCGACACGGGTGGTTCCGACGATCGAGTAGTCGACGTTGTACTGGTTGGCGGGGGTCAGGTCCCGGTACCCCAGGTCCCAGGCATGCTCGTAGGTGTCGTTGAAGACGATGAACTCGAGCTCGGTGCCGGCCAGTGCCACGAACCCCATCTCCGCAGCGCGGTCGAGCTGCGTGCGCAGGATGGTTCGCGGCGACTGCATCACGGGTGCATGGTCCAGCCAGACCAGGTCGCACTGGACCATCGCCGTGGCGGGAAGGTGTGGCAGCAGGCGGATCGTGTCGTAGTCGGCGGCGAACTCCATGTCGCCGTACCCCTTCTCCCACGATGACATCTCGTACCCGTCCACGGTGTTCATGTCCACGTCGACGGCGAGCAGGTAGTTGCAGCCCTCGGCGCCCTGGTCGAGCACGTGGTCGACGAAGTAGTTCGCGTGCAGCCGTTTGCCCTGCAGGCGGCCCTGCATGTCGGTGAACGCGATGACGACCGTGTCGACCTGCCCCTCCAGGATCCGCCGCTTCAGGTCCTCCAGGGTGAGCATCCGCTTGTTGCGTCTCGGAGCTGTCATCACGGTCCTTCCGTGTTCGGAGTTAGCTGAGGAGCCCTCGGAGGAGGGATTCGGTGTCGTCGCAGTGGCTCTCCATCACCCGGCGCGCCCGGGCGGCGTCGCCCTTCAGGATTGCGTTGACGATGGTGCGGTGCTGCTTGCTCGAGTGCTCGATGTTTACCTCCAGCACCGGGATCGCGTTGAGCATGTCGTGCAGGCGTGCCTGCACCGAGGTGACCGCCTGGATGGTCATCGGTGACTCGGTGACGGCGGCGATCGCGAGGTGGAACCGTGAGTCTGCTTGACGGTGCACGGCGGGGTCCGTTGCCTGCGAGACCGCCTCGTGCGCATGCGTGAGGAGGTCACGATGCTGGCCGGTCAGCTCCCGGCCGGCCGCGAGATGACAGGCGCCGGGCTCGACGATCCGCCGGAACACCAGCGTGTCCAGCAGCTCCGTCCGGCGTGGCGCGAGGTTCTCGAGCGTCCCCTTCGCCGGAGCGGCGGGGCGGTGCTTGACGACGGTGCCGCCGCCGCGACCGCGGGTGGTCTCGACCAGCCGGGCGGTCCGGAGCGCAGCGATCGCCTCGCGGAGAGTCGCCCGGGACACCGCGAGACGGTCGGCGAGCTCACGTTCGGGAGGAAGGGTGCTCCCGTGCGGATAGACCCCCAGCCGGATGGCGGTGCCGAGCTGTTCGACGCACGCCTTCGAAGGCGTGATGGCCCCGCACCGGTCGCAGCACAGCCTCGGTCAGCTCGTTCTTCGCGAGGGCTGTCACGGTGAACATTTTGTGCAGTTCGGCGCCTTCCTGTCAATGGTCGGACTTCAAACCTTTTCCGATCTAAGGTCTAGACGCTTTGTTTGGGGCCGCGCTAGCATCGGCCAACGACTTCGCCATTACCGGGAGCTCCCATGGCTGATCTGTCCGAACTGTCAGCGGACGAGCGAAGGCTCGCCGAACTGGGGTACAAGCAGGAGCTGAGCCGGTCCTGGTCCGGCTTCTCGAACTTCGCCATCTCTTTCTCGATCATCTCGATCCTGGCCGGGTGCTTCACGAACTTCGGAGCCGGCTGGAACAACGGCGGACCGATCTCGATCTCGTGGTCGTGGCCGATCCTCAGCGCCTTCATCCTGCTGATCGGCTTCACGATGTCCGAGCTCGTGTCGGCGTTCCCGACGTCGGGCGGCATCTACTGGTGGGCTTCGAAGCTCGGCGGGCCCATGGCCGGCTTCTTCACCGGGTGGCTCAACCTGATCGGTCTCATCGCGGTGACTGCCGGTGTGTCGTACGGCTGTGCGACGTTCATCGACCTCACGATCAGCACGTACTCCGAGTCGTTCGCCGCCGCCTACTCGCTCACCAGGGTCTTCACCATCTTCCTCGTCGTGTTGGCGGGCGCCTCGTTGCTCAACATCTTCAGCAGCCACCTGATGGCCGTCATGAACAACGTCTCCGTGTGGTGGCACGTGGCCGGGGCGTTGGCGATCGTCCTGATCCTGATCGTGGTGCCCGACCAGCACCAGTCGTTCGCCTATGTCTTCACGGAGCGGTTCAACAACTCAGGTTTCGACGACGGCAGCACGTCCGGCTTCCCGTACTGGTTGGCGATCGTGCCGTTCGGCTTCCTCCTGACGCAGTACACGATCACCGGCTTCGACGCGTGCGCTCACCTCTCCGAGGAGACGGGGTCGGCCTCCATGGCGGCTGCCAAAGGCATCTGGCGGTCCATCTTCTACTCCGCGCTCGGCGGTTACATCCTGCTGCTCTGCGTGGTGTTCGCCGTGCCGAACGCTGCGGACGGCTCGCCCGACAACGCCGGGGTCGGTGGTGGTGGGGTGGCATACATCTTCGTCAACTCGCTGGGCACCGACTGGGCAACGGCGGTCTTGTTCATCTCGGCTACGGCGCAGTTCTTCTGTGCCACGTCATGTCTGACGTCGGCGTCGCGGATGACCTTCGCGTTCAGCCGTGACCGCGCGGTGCCTAGTTGGCGGACCTGGTCGAGGCTGACAGCCAAGCGGGTCCCTGCCAACGCGGTTCTGGGCGTCGCCGTTTCCGCCGCCGTCGTCACTCTTCCGGCGCTGATCGAGGTCAACATCGGCACCGCGGACGCACCGTTGATCGTGCCGGTGGCGTTCTACGCGGTGACGTCAATCGCTGTCATCGGCCTCTACCTGTCCTTCGCGATACCGATCTACCTGCGCTGGCGGCATGGCGACCGGTTCGAGCTGGGCGCATGGAACAACGGCAAGAAGTACAGGTGGATGAACCCGATTGCGGTCGCCGAGATCGTGATCGTCTCGTTCTACCTGATGATGCCGTTCGTGCCAGGCGCCGTGCCGTTCAGCGACGCCTTCGAGTGGAAGTTCGTCAACTACGCACCGATCGTCACCATGGGCGCCCTGCTCCTGCTCACGATCTGGTGGGTGACGTCGGCCCGGCACTGGTTCAAGGGTCCGATCCGCAACATCGATCCGGCCGTCCTGGAGGCGTTCGACGACTGAGGCAGCCGGTCCGACCACCCACCGGCCGCGACCGACGTAGGGTCTGGCGATGTGAGGGTACTGACCGTCGAGGACGCCGCGTTCGCTGCGATGCCGCAGCCCGAAGAGGCGAGCGGTGTGCCCTCCCACGCGCGCATCGAGCAGTGGCTGGCGGCCGTCATCAACCGGGGCGGCCTGGTCCCGGGGGACAAGCTGCCCCCGGAGGAGGACCTCGCCGCGGCGTTCGGTGTCAGCCGGATGACCCTGCGCCAGTCTCTGGCGGCCCTCGAGGCACGAGGGTTGGTGCAGCGCAGGCGCGGCCGCACCGGAGGCACGTTCGTTTCCCGGCCGCGCATCGAGTGCGACCTGACCGGGCTGCCCGGCTTCACCGAGCAGATGCGCCGGGCGCATGTGCGGGCGGGAGCCCGGGTCGTCCGGGCCGGCCTGGTCCGGCCCCCGGCCGATGTCGCCCGCGCGCTGCGAGCTCGGCCGCAGTGCGGAAGCCTACGAGGTGGTGCGGGTGCGGCTGGCGAACCGCGAACCGCTTGCCCTCGAGGAGACCTACCTGCCCGCGGCCGACTTCCCCGGGTTCCTGGAGCACCGGTTGACCGGCTCGCTGTACTCCCTGATGCGGCGCAAGTACGACCTCCATCCCTGGACGGCCCGCGAGTGGCTGGAGCCGGTCGTGGCCGGCGAGGAGGAGGCCAGGCTGCTCGACAGCGAGCCGGGCACGGCCCTGATGCTGATCACCCGCACCGCGTATACCGAGTCGGGCAAGCCGATCGAGCACGCGTGGGACCGCTATCGCGCGGACCGCACCCGGATCGCCCTGCAGACCGGGATCACGCAGAGGTCAGGGGCGGCGACGACGATACGCGCCGAGCTCAGAGCAGAGTCGCAACCGCCGGGCTGAGGTTCCCGACCGTTTGTATCCCGGACGCCTCCGCATCCGAAAGAGTCTAGACCTTTTAGAAGGGCATTCGTTAGGGTGCCGGTAGGACTGGAGGTGCCGGATGGTCGAGACCCTCGACCTGTCGTCCCTGGAACGGCAGTTCGACGAGATACCCGCGCTGGCGGCGAGGCCCCGGACCGTCGAGGAGCTGTCCGGTGGGCTCACCAACGTCAACCTGAGGGTCACCACGTCCGACGGGGACTTCGTGGCGCGGTGCTTCCGGGGCGATGCTGCCCTGCTGGGCATCGACCGGGACGCGGAGCACCTGAACACCGCGGCCGCGGCCGCGGCCGGGCGTAGGTCCCTCGGTCATCGACTACCGCGCCGACCTTGGTCTGCTGGTGATCGGGTTCATCGACGGCGTCACCTACGACAACTCCAGGTTCCTTCAGCCCGGCGTGATCCAGCGCGTTGCCCACGCATGCCGGCAGCTGCACTCCGGTCCTCGGTTCGTGAATGACTTCGACATGTTCGCCCGGCAGCGCCGCTACCTGGACCTCGTACGTGAGAAAGGCTTCGCGCTGCCCGACGGCTACGAGCAGTACGACGAGGCGTTCCAGATGATTCGGGCGGCTCTCTCGGCGACTGTGGTGCCGACCGTCCCCTGCAACAACGACCTGTTGGCCGGCAACTTCGTCGACGACGGGGAGAGGCTCTGGCTGATCGACTACGAGTACTCCGGGAACAACGACGCGTGCTTCGAGCTGGGGAACACCAGCACCGAGTGCGACCTCGCGCCTGACCAGGTCGAGGAGCTCGTCACGGCGTACTTCGGGCGACCGCTGCGGCGCAAGATCGCACGGACCCGGCTGCAGGCGATGGTGTCGCAGTACGGCTGGTCGCTCTGGGGTGCGATCCAGGCCGCGGCCAGCCCCCTGGACTTCGACTTCGCAAGCTGGGGCCTGGAGCGTTTCGAGAAAGCCGCCAGTGGGCTCACCGGCGACGCCTTCCCCCGGCTCCTCGACGAGGTGCAGCGTGCCGACTGAGCTGCCGCAGCGCGCGCAGATCGTGGTGATCGGCGGCGGGGTGGTCGGGACGAGCGTCGCCTACCACCTGACCCGGCTGGGCAGGTCCGACGTGGTGCTGCTCGAGCAGGGCACGCTCTCCTGCGGTACGACGTGGCACGCGGCCGGGTTGGTCGGCCAGCTCCGGGCCACGGAGAGCGGAACCCGCCTGGTGCAGTACTCCACCGAGCTGTACTCGAGGCTCGAGGAGGAGACCGGTCTCAGCGCCGGCTTCAAGCGATGTGGTGGGGTGACCGTCGCCCGCACCGAGGACCGGATGACCCAGCTCCGGCGCACCGCGGCGACGGCCGAGGCGTTCGACCTCGAGTGTGAGCTGCTCACGCCGCGGCAGGCCCAGGAGCGCTTCCCGGTGATGCACGCCGGCGACCTCGTCGGCGGGATCTGGCTTCCGGGTGACGGGAAGGCGAACCCCACGGACCTCACCATGGCATTGGCGAAGGGCGCACGGATGGGCGGCGCGACCGTGGTGGAGCGGGTCCGGGTAACCGACGTGCTGACCGCGCACGGTGCGGTCACCGGCGTCCGCACCGACCGCGGCGACATCGAGGCGGAGGTCGTGGTCAACTGCGCGGGCCAGTGGGCCAAGCAGGTTGCGGAGATGGTGGGCGTGACCGTACCCCTGCACTCCGCCGAGCACTTCTATGTGGTCACCGACCAGGTCCCGGGGGTCCACGCGGACCTGCCGATCCTGCGTGACCCCGACGGCTTCACCTACTTCAAGGAAGAGGTGGGCGGCCTGGTCGTCGGTGGCTTCGAACCTGTGGCCAAGCCCTGGGTGTCACCGGACGCGATTCCCGAGCCGTTCGAGTTCGCCCTGCTCGAGGAGGACTGGGACCACTTCTCGATCCTGATGGACAACGCCCTGCAGCGGGTACCGGTGCTGCAGGAGACCGGGATCCGCAAGTTCTACAACGGACCCGAGAGCTTCACTCCGGACAACCAGTTCGTGATGGGTGAGGCACCTTCGGTGCGTGGCTTCTTCGTGGGCGCCGGCTTCAACTCCGTCGGGATCGCCTCCGCGGGCGGGGCCGGCCGGGCTCTCGCGGAGTGGGTCGTCGAAGGGCAGCCGACCACCGACCTGGTGGCCGTGGACATCCGACGGTTCGCGGCGTTCAACGGCAACAACCGCTGGTTGCGCGACCGGGTCGCCGAGATCCTCGGGCTGCACTACGCGATCCCGTGGCCCAACCGTGAGCTGGAGACCGCCCGCCCGTTCCGTCGGTCATCGCTGCACCACCAGCTCGCGGAGGCCAACGCCTGCTTGGGAAGCCGGATGGGCTGGGAGCGGGCGAACTACTTCGCCCCGCCGGGTGAGGACGCCGCCATCGTCTACGCCTGGGGCAAGCAGAACTGGCTGCCGTGGTCCGCGGCCGAGCAGGTGGCCACCCGGAGCGCGGTAGCCGTGTTCGACCAGACGTCGTTCTCGAAGTATCTGGTCCTCGGCCGTGACGCGGAGTCGTCCCTGCAGTGGATCTGCACCAACGACGTTGCGGTACCGGTCGGGACGTCGGTCTACACCGGGCTGCTCAACGCGCGCGGCACCTACGAGTCCGACCTCACCGTCACCCGGACCGGTCCGGAGGAGTACCTGCTCGTCAGCAGCGCGGCCACGACCGAACGGGACAAGGACTGGATCACCCGGAACATCCCGGCCGGTCATGACACCAGGGTGGTCGACGTGACCTCGGCGTACGCCGTGCTCGGCGTGATGGGCCCACGCTCACGGGACCTCCTGTCGCGTCTCTCGGATGCGGACTTCGGTGACGTGGCGTTCCCGTTCGGCACGAGCCGGGAGGTCAGGCTGGGGTACTCCACCGTGCGGGCGACCCGGATCACGTACGTCGGCGAGCTCGGGTGGGAGCTGTATGTGCCGGGTGAGTTCGCGGTCGGGGTGTACGAGGACCTGAATCGCGAGGGAGCGGACCTGGGCGTCGTGCCCGGCGGGTACTACGCGATCGAGTCGATGCGGCTGGAGAAGGGGTACCGCGCGTTCGGTCGGGAGCTCACCCCGGACTACAACCCGGTCGAGGCGGGGCTCACCTTCGCCTGCAAGCTGAAGACCGACGTCTGCTTTCTCGGTCGTGGGGCCGTCGAGCAGGCGAAGTCCGTCGGGCCGCGGCGCAGGCTCGTGTCGTTCGTCGTCTCGGATCCTGACCCGATGCTGTGGGGCGGTGAGCTGGTGCTGCGTGATGGGCGCGCGGTCGGTCAGGTGACCAGCGCGGCGTGGGGCGAGACGCTGGGCGCGTGCGTGGGCCTTGCCTATGTGGCCGACCCTGACGCTACGGCGGTCACCCGCGACTGGGTGCTCTCGGGCGGCTACCAGGTCAATGTGGGCGGTGAGATCCACCCGGTCACGGTGAGCCTGCGTCCGCCGTACGACCCCGACGGCACGAAGATCCGCCCGTGACCCCCGTTGAGCGGTGCCTCGTTCCCGGTCGACCCCCAGCCTTCCAAACGTCGGTCACATACCCGTAGTATGCGAAGTGGTCTACTCCCGGGATGTGATCCACCGCCATGACGGTTACCGACGACCGGTTCTCGAAGATGAAGCCGTACAACGCGAGCTTCGTGCAGAAGATCCCCGCCCGCGACCTCCCACCCGGCCCGCGCTGGCCGGCGCTGCTGCAGAGCGTCGCGCTGATGCGCTTCCGGCATCAGTTCATCCCTGCCCTGCACAAGAGGTACGGCGACACGTTCACGATCCGCACCGTGCCCAAGGCCGCCCCGCTGGTGCTGTTCAGCCGCCCCGAGCACGCGAAGGAAATTTTCGCCGGAGACCCCGAGGTCTTTCACGCCGGCAAGGGCAACGCGATCCTCGGCCCGATCATGGGCGAGCACTCGCTCCTGCTCCAGGACTCGTCCGAGCACCGCCGCGCCCGCAAGCTGCTGATGCCCGCGTTCAACGGCGCCGCGCTCCGTGGCTACGAGTCGGTGGTGGCCCAGCTGGCCAAGGACGAGGTCGCCCGCTGGACACCCGGCGTGCCGTTCCGGTCCCTCGACCGGATGAACGCGCTCACCCTCGAGGTGATCCTCCGGGTCGTCTTCGGGGTGACCGACGAGCACCGGCTCGCTGAGCTCCGTCCTCTGGTGAACCGGACCGTCGACATCAGCCCCGTGGTCCTGCTCGGCTGGGGGTACCCGTTCCTGCAGCGGTTCGGGCCGTGGAAGAAGACGGTCGAGAACCAGCGCGCGCTCGACACGGTGATGTACGCCGAGATCGCCGAGCGTCGCCGCGCCGGTGACCTGGACGAACGGTCCGACGTGCTCTCCCAGCTGCTCGCGGTCGGTGAGCCCGGGGAGGACGGGCTGTCCGACGCCGAGCTGCGCGACCAGCTCGTCACCCTGCTGCTCGCCGGTCACGAGACGACCGCCACCGCACTGTCGTGGTCGCTCTACGAGCTCGGACGCCACCCGGCAGCGCTCGCCGAGGCACGCGCGGCCGCGAAGGGCGGTGACCAGAACCATCTCGAGGCGGTGATGAAGGAGGCGATGCGGCTGCATCCGGTGATCCCGATGGTCGTCCGGCACCTGATGGAACCCGCGACGATCGGCGGCCGCGAGCTTCCGAGGGGCACCAACGTCGGCCCGTCGATCATTCTCGCGCACAGCCGCGAGCAGAGCTTCCCGGACCCGCAGGCGTTCCGGCCCGGCCGGTTCCTCGAGGGACACGTCGCCGCGAACACCTGGATCCCGTTCGGTGGCGGTGTTCGCCGCTGCATCGGCGCCGGCTTCTCGTTGATGGAGGGCGTCGCGGTGCTGCGTGAGGTGCTGCTCAGGCACGACGTTGTCCTTCCCGACGGGTCGCGTGACTACCCCAAGGTCCGCAACATCACCAGCGTGCCGCGGCACGGTGCCCGCATCGTCGTCCACTGACGGGTACTCCTGACATGAGGGCTGCGGCGAGAGCATTGCTGGATTCGTTGTACGACGGGCAGCGGCATGTCGCGACGTACGACTTCGTCGACCCGGAACGGCAGCGCTGGCAGTACACGCCCGGACCCCGCGGCGGTCTCGCGCTCGAGGACATGGAGGACGCGCAGCGTGGCGCGGCGATGGCGCTGCTCGACGCCGGGCTCTCCACGCGAGGCGCGCACACCGCCCGGGCCATCATGGACCTCGAGCCGGTGCTGAAGGCGCTCGAGGAGGCGCAGGGGCGGCCCGGCGCGGAACGCCGCAACCGGGAGCACTACTGGTTCTCCGTCTTCGGCGACCCCTCGGTCGACGGGCCGTGGGGGTGGCGGGTCGGTGGGCACCATCTCTGCCTGCACTTCACGCTGGTGGGTGACCGGGTCTCGGTGACACCGCTGTTCTTCGGGGCCAATCCGGCTCGCGTGCCGGACGGCCCGGAGGTGGGGCTGCGGGTGCTCGCCGCGGAGGAGGACCTCGCCCGTGACCTGCTCGCGACTCTGGACGAGACCCAGCGCGCGCAGGCCGTGGTGTCGCCCGAAGCGCCCAGCGACATCCTCACCGGCAACGCGGTGCGCGCGGAGATCGCCGCGGTGCCGTCCGGGATCGCCTTCGGGAGCCTCGGTTCCGCGCAGCGTTCGGCGCTGACCAGGCTCGTCGGCCACTACCTGGGACGGGTGGTGCAGCCGCCGGGGGTCGACCTCGAGCGGGTCACCTTCGCGTGGGCGGGGTCAACCGCGGTCGGGCAGGGTCACTACTACGCGGTCCGCGCCGGCACGCTCCTGATCGAGTACGACAACACCCAGAACGACGCCAACCACGTGCACACCGTCTGGCGGGACGTCGCCCGTGACTGGGGCGAGGACCTGCTGGCCGACCACTACCGGCACGCGCACTGACCGAGAGCCAGCCGTTCTGCCCGTAGGCTGCGCGCAGTCAAGGACCTGGCGTTTGAACCCATCCAGGACAATGAGGGGGCCAGGAGATCGTTTCACCGCCGGTGCCGCTCGGGAGTGCATGTTGAAGGACGAGACCAGCGAATGGCTGCGGCCGTTGCTGATCGGCGTCGGGTCGCTGTTCGGGGTGGCGCTGCTCATCGGAGGGGTGGTCAGCGCGGTCGCGCTGGGTGCTGCAGGAGTTGTCGGGCTGGGCGACTCCGGGACCGGCCCGTCCGAGGAGCCGAGCCTCTACATCCCGTCGACGAGTCCGACCACGAGCGGGTCCGCGCAACCGGAGGCGTCGCCCACCCCTTCTGGCGCTCCGTCGAAGCCGGCCACGAAGACCAAGAAGCCCGAGACAAAGACCCGGATCATCCTGTCTGCGAGGCCGGGCAGCGTCGGCACCTACGACCGGATCGACCTCACCGGCCGCTACCCGGGTGGCAACGGTGCATCCGTGCGGGTGCAGCGATTCGAGGGTCGCTGGGTGAGCTTCCCGACCTCGGCCTCGGTGCGAGGGGGCACCTTCTCCACCCACGTGGCATCCGGCCAGACCGGGAAGAACCGGTTCCGGGTGGTCGACCCGGCCACCGGGAAGCGGTCGAACCCGGTGGCGGTCACCGTCCGGTAGCCGGCCGGGCAGGCCTGCATGCTTTCGCAAGCGGACCGCGCAAGTCGGCCGGAGCGTGGCAGTATCGTGACGTGGCCCATACCCTTTCAGGTCGTGCCGAGACGCCGACCCAGTCCAGGATCCTGCGGCTCGTTCGCGACGAGGGCCCACTGTCCCGGGTGGACCTCGCCGCTCGGCTCGAGGTGTCCCGGACGACCGTCGCGGCCGAGGTGGGCAGGCTCGTCGAGCTCGGCCTGGCCACGGACGCGGGACCCGCGGCGTCGCGGGGCGGACGACGTTCGACGCTCGTCGACCTCGACGACCGACCTGCGCTTCGTCGGCATCGACCTCGGGGCCACCTCGATGCGGGTGGCGGTCACCGACGGCCGTCTCGGCGTGCTCGCCCGCGCCAGCGCACCGAAGTCGGACATCCGGCGGGGCCCGGAGAAGGTGCTCGCGGAGGCGCTCGAGCTCACCCGCAAGCTGCTCGCCGAGCAGGGCGTCGAACGACCCGCCGGCGTGGGCATCGGCGTGCCCGGCCCGGTGGACTTCCACGCCGGGGTCCCGGTCTCGCCGCCGATCATGCCGGGCTGGGACGGCTACCCGGTCCGCGACGCGCTGTCCCGCGAGCTCGGGAGCCCCGGTGCTGCTCGACAACGACGTCAACGTGATGGCGCTGGGCGAGCAGCACACCGGGGTCGCGCGGTCGGCCTCGCGACTTCCTGTTCGTCAAGATCGGCACCGGCATCGGCTGCGGCATCGTCGTCGACCGGCACCTCTACCGCGGCGCCGACGGCTGTGCGGGCGACATCGGGCACATCCGGATCGAGCAGACCGGCCCGGTCTGCGCCTGCGGCAACCACGGCTGCCTCGAGGCGTTCTTCGGTGGTGCCGCGCTGGCCCGCGACGCCACGGCCGCGGCCCGCGGCCGGCCGATCCGACGTGCTGGCCGAGCTGCTCGAGGAGCACGGCGCGCTCACGCGCCGAGCACGTCGGCGATGGCGATCGGCCAGGGCGACGCCGTCGGCCCTCCAGCTGGTCCGCGACGGCGGCCGGCGGGTCGGCTCGGTGCTGGCCAGCCTGGTGTCCTTCTTCAACCCCGGCCTGATCGTCATCGGCGGCGGGCGTGGCCGGGCTCGGGCCACGCGCTGCTCGCCGAGATCCGCAGCGTCGATCTACCGGCAGTCGCTGCCGCTGGCCACCGGGAACCTGCCGGTCGTGCTCAGCGAGCTCGGCGGCGACGCCGGCGTGGTCGGCGCGGCCCGGCTGATCAGCGACGCGGTCTACGCCGCCGGCTGACGCTGGACCAGGACTTTCGCAAGAAACTTTCGAAATCCTCTTGCTCAACTTTCGTTTCGTGCCCATAGTCTCCTGCCAACGTCGAGTGACGGGCGTCACGTCGATCCGGCGAGGAGCATCGAAGGTGGCCGTCGAGTGACTCGACGGTGCACTGCAGGTCGCGCCCCTGCTGGAGATGCGCGGGATCGTCAAGACCTTCCCCGGCGTGCGCGCACTCGACGGCGTCGACCTGGTCGTCCGGCCCGGCGAGGTGCACTGCCTGCTCGGCCAGAACGGTGCCGGCAAGTCCACGCTGATCAAGGTGCTGGCCGGGGCCCACCGGCCCGACGAGGGCGAGATCCGCTGGCGGGGCGAGCCGGTCACGCTGAGCACGCCGGACGCCGCGATCACGCTCGGGCATCTCCACGATCTACCAGGAGCTCGACCTCGTCGCCGGGCTCACCGTCGCCGAGAACATCTTCCTCGGGCACGAGATGTCCCGCGGCCGGGCTGCTCCCGACGGGGCGAGACCCGCACGGCGCGCCCGCGCGCTGCTCGCCCGGCTCGGCCACTCCGAGATCCGCGCCGACCGCGAGGTCGGCACCCTGCCCGCCGCCGGCCAGCAGATCGTCAGCATGGCCCGCGCGCTCTCCCACGACACCCGGCTGATCGTGATGGACGAGCCGTCGGCGGTGCTCGACCAGCAGGAGGTGCAGAACCTGTTCCGGGTGATCCGCGACCTGACCTCCCAGGGCGTCGCGGTCGTCTACATCTCCCACCGGCTCGAGGAGATCCGCGAGATCGGCGACCGGGTCACCGTCCTCAAGGACGGCCGCACCGTGGCCACCGACCTGCCGGCGCAAGACACCCCGACCTCCGAGCTGATCCGGCTGATGACCGGCCGCGAGATCGAGTACGTCTTCCCGGACCGTGCCCACGCTCGACACCGCAGGCGCCCGTCGTGCTCGAGGTGGACGGGCTCGCCATCGACCGAAGCCGTTCGCCGACGTGAGCTTCTCGGTGCGCGCCGGCGAGATCGTCGGGCTGGCCGGGCTGGTCGGCTCGGGGCGGTCGGAGATCCTCGAGTCGGTGTACGGCGCCCGCAAGCCGCGACCGGGCACGGTCACGGTCGACGGGAAGCGCCTGCGCGCGGGCTCGGTCGGCGCCGCGGTCGAGGCCGGGGTCGGTCTGGCGCCGGAGGAGCGCAAGAGCCAGGGCCTGCTGCTGGACCAGGCGATCTACCAGCAACATCACCGTCTCCAGCCTCGGCCGCTTCGCCCGGGCCGGGTTCCTCGACGGCGCCGCCGAGCGCGCCGCCGCGAAGGAGCTGACCGTCGCCTCGACGTCCGCCCGCCCGGCGTCGACCGGCCGGTGCGCACCCTGTCCGGCGGCAACCAGCAGAAGGTCGTGCTGGCCCGGTGGCTGCTGCGCGACTGCCGGGTGCTGCTGCTCGACGAGCCCACCCGGGGCGTCGACGTGGGCGCCCGCAGCGAGATCTACGCGCTGATCCGCTCGCTGGCCGCGCGCGGCGTCGCCGTGGTGGTGGTGTCCAGCGAGGTGGAGGAGGTGCTCGGTCTGGCCGACCGGGTCCTCGTCATCCGCGAGGGGCGCGTCGTGCACGAGGGCCCGGCCGACGAGATCGACGAGCACCGGGTCCTCGACCTGGTGATGGAAGGAAGCGCGGCGTGACACAGGAACGAGGGACCGCTGCCACGGACGCCACCCGCGACGGCCTGCCGACGCAGGCCACGAGCACGGACGACGCCGGGTCGGGGCGAGGGTCGGCGCCGGCCGCGCTGGGAGGCCTGCTGGGATCGTCGGTCGGTCGCAACCTCGGCCTGGTCGTCGCGCTGGTCATCCTCTGCCTGGTGGGCATCGCCACCGCGGGGGAGCAGTTCGCCAGCATCGACAACGTCCTCACCATCCTGCGGCTCGCCTCGGTGATCGGCGTGGTCAGCGATCGGGATGACCTTCGTGATCACCGGCGGCGGCATCGACCTGTCCGTCGGCGCGATCGTGGCGCTGTCCTCGGTCTGGGCGACCACCCTGGCCACCCAGACCCTGGCGAACGACAACCACTGGATCCTGATGGTGCGCTCGCGCCGTCCTGGTCGGCACGGCGTGCGGCCTGGTCAACGGCCTGCTGGTCGCCTACGGCAGGGTGGTGCCGTTCATCGCGACACTCGCCATGCTGGCCGCCGCCCGGGGACTGGCCGAGATCATCGCCCAGCGCCGCACCCAGATCGTCGACGTCGCCGGGTTCACCGACTTCTTCGGCGGCGACGTCCTGGGCGTCCCGGTGCTCGTGATCATCTTCGTGCTCGTGGCGGTGATCGGCTGGGTCGTGCTCAACCGGACCACCTTCGGTCGACGTACCTTCGCCGTCGGCGGCAACCCCGAGGCTGCCCGGCTCGCCGGCATCAACGTGCAAGCGCCACACGGTCATGCTGTACGTGATCGTCGGGGTGTGCTGCGGGATCGCGGCGGTGATGCTCATGGCCAGGACCACGACCGGTTCGTCCACGCACGGCACCCTCTACGAGCTCGACGCCATCGCGGCTGTCGTCATCGGCGGGACCCTGCTCTCCGGAGGCCGCGGAACCATCGTCGGCACCGTCTTCGGCGTCCTGATCTTCACGACGCTCTCCAACGTCTTCACCCAGAACAACCTGTCCAGCTCGGCCCAGTCGGTCGCCAAGGGCCTGATCATCGTCGTCGCGGTCCTGCTGCAGCAGCGGCTCGCGAACGCGAAGCGACGGCACCTAGTGCCGGCGCCGGCGGCGAGCGCCGAACCCCGTCTCGGACGCGTCACTCACTGAAACACCGGTATGACATCCAAGGAGCACACCATGTCCCGTCCCACACAGCCCATCCGCAGGATCCGGGCGCTGACCGGCGGTGCACTCGCAGCGCTGCTGCTGGTCACCGGATGCACCAGCAACACACCCGAGACGGACTCGTCCGACGGCGACGGGGGCAACAGCGCCAACGCCGCATCGTCGAACGACGAGACCGGGGAGACCGTGACCATCGGCTTCTCCGGCCCGGCCGCCGACCACGGCTGGCTCGCGGCCATCAACAGCTGCGGCGCTCGAGGAGGCCGAGAAGTACGACGACGTCGAGCTCCGCGCCGCCGAGGGAACGAACGACCCGAGCCTGCAGATCAGCCAGATCGAGACGTTCATCAACGACAAGGTCGACGCGATCGTGCTGCTCCCCACTGACGGAGCGGCACTGACCGACGTGGCGATCAAGGCCATGGACGCCGGCATCCCGGTCATCAACGTCGACCGCGAGTTCTCCTCTCCGTTCGCCGCGCGCACGACGATCCTCGGCGACAACTACGGGATGGGCGTTTCGGCGGGAACCTACGCCTGCGACCTCATCGAGGAGAACGACATCGCGAACCCGGTGATCGCCGAGATCGCCGGCCTCGACTCGCTGCCGCTGACCCAGGACCGGTCGCAGGGCTTCAAGGACGCGCTGGACTCGTGTGACCAGGAGGTCGACAACCGGGTCGCCGCGGAGTTCACCGTCGAGTCCGGTGAGGAGCAGGCCTCGAACCTGCTGCAGGCCGAGCCCAAGATCGACGTCATCTGGAACCACGACGACGACCAGGGGGTCGGTGTGAAGGCGGCCTTCGACAACGCCAACCGTGACGAGTTCTTCTTCATCGGCGGCGCGGGATCGGCGAACGCGATGCGCTGGATCCAGGACGGCGAGATGGAGGCCACGGTGCTCTACCCGCCGACCCAGGCCGCTGACGGGATCCGCCTCGCCCGGCTCATCGCCCAGGACAAGGGCATGTCCGACCTGGTGCAGGTCGAGGTGCCCAAGCGGATCGTCCTCAACGCTCCGGTCGTGACCAAGGACAACGTCGACGAGTACATGGATCTCTGCTTCGAGTCCTGATCCCGAGCGCCCGCCGGGCCGGTTCCCGGCCGGCGGGCGCTCCCTACTCTGCAGAGGACATCCGCATGAACAGCACAGCTCCGACCGGCCGCTCGGCGTCGGCATGGTGGGCTACGCCTTCATGGGCGCGGCGCACTCCCACGCCTGGCGCAGCGCCCACCGGTTCTTCGACCTGCCGCTCACGCCCCGCATGAGCGCGATCTGTGGCCGGGACGCGGCCCGGGTGGCGGCTGCCGCTGACCGCTTCGGGCTGGGAGTCGACCGAGACCGACTGGCGGCGACTGCTGTCCCGCGACGACATCGACCTGGTCGACATCTGCACCCCCGGCGACACCCATGCCGAGATCGCCATCGCCGCGCTCGACGCAGGCAAGCACGTGCTGTGCGAGAAGCCCCTGGCCAACACCGTCGCGGAGGCGGAGGCGATGGCCGACGCCGCGGAGCGCGCCGCGGGCCGCGGGGTGCGCGCCATGGTCGGTTTCACCTACCGACGGGTCCCGGCGATCGCTCTCGCCCGAGAGCTGGTCCAGTCCGGGCGCATCGGCGAGATCCGGCACGTCCGTGCGCAGTACCTGCAGGACTGGCTCACCGACCCGGCCGCGCCGATGAGCTGGAGGCTGGAGAAGGAGCGTGCCGGGTCCGGGGCGCTCGGCGACATCGGCGCGCACGTCATCGACCTGACGCAGTACATCACCGGTGACCGGATCGGCTCCGTCACCGGGCTGCTGAGGACGTTCGTCGACAAGCGCCCGCAGCCCGCCCGTGAGTCGGGGAGGCCGCTCGGCGCCGACGCGGTCAACGGCACCGCTCAGCCGGTCGGCACGGTCACAGTGGACGACGCGGCGACGTTCCTCGCCCGGTTCGGTGGGGGAGCGGTCGGCGTCTTCGAGGCCACGCGCTTCGCCACCGGACGCAAGAACGCCATCCGGATCGAGATCAACGGCTCGCAGGGCAGCCTGGCGTTCGACTTCGAGGACATGAACGTCCTGCACTTCTACGACGCAGAGGAGCCATCGTCGACGGCCGGGTTCCGGCGCATCGTGGTGACCGAACCGACGCACCCATACATCGGCCGCGCTGGTGGCCACCGGGCCACGTGCTGGGCTACGAGCACGGCTTCACCCACCAGGTGGTCGACCTGGTCAACGCGGTAGCGGCCGGCGAGCAGCCGCATCCCTCGTTCGCGGACGGCCTGCAGGTGCAGAAGGTGCTCGCGGCAGTCGAACGCAGCGCGGACTCCGGTGCCTGGGAGTCGGTGGCAGCGAACGCAACAGTGGCCTGACGACCAGGACAGCAGTAGCACCGACCCACCCGACCGACAGTGAGGACGTCGCATGACCGGCCTTGAGCTACCAGTACCCACCCGAACCGACCGCTTCTCGTTCGGCCTGTGGACCGTGGGCTGGCAGGGCGTCGACGTGTTCGGCGGCCCGGTGCGTCCCCCGATGGACCCGGTGTACGCCGTCGAGCGGCTGGCCGACCTCGGGGCGGCCGCGATCAGCTTCCACGACGACGACCTGGTGCCCGACGACGCCGCCCGCGAGGCGACGCTGACCCGCTTCGGGAAGGCGCTCGCGGACACCGGGATGGCCGTGGAGATGGCCACCACCAACCTGTTCAGCCACGCCGTGTTCAAGGACGGCGGGTTCACCGCCAACGACCGGCAGGTCCGTAGGTACGCGCTGGCCAAGGTGCTGCGGAACATCGACCTTGCCGCCGAGCTCGGGGCCCGCACCTACGTGCTCTGGGGCGGTCGGGAGGGCGCGGAGTCGGGCGGCGCCAAGGACGTCGCGGCGGCCCTGGACCGGTACCGCGAGTCGATGAACCTGCTCTGTGAGTACGTCCGTGAGCGGGGCTACGACATCCGGTTCGCGCTCGAGCCGAAGCCGAACGAGCCCCGAGGTGACATCCTGCTCCCCACCGTCGGCCATGCGCTCGCGTTCATCTCCGAGCTCGACGAGCCCTCCCGGGTCGGCCTGAACCCGGAGGTCGGACACGAGGAGATGGCCGGCCTCAACTTCGCGCACGGCATCGCCCAGGCCCTGTGGCACGACAAGCTCTTCCACGTCGACCTCAACGGCCAGCACGGCCCGCGGTTCGACCAGGACCTCCGGTTCGGGGCCGGCAACCTGCGTGGGGCGTTCTGGACGGTTCACGTACTCGAGGGGGCCGGGACCGGGCGGCGGTACGACGGCTACCTGCACTTCGACTACAAGCCGGCCCGGACCGAGGACGACGAGGGCGTATGGGCGACCGCGCAGGCCTGCATGCGCAACTACCTGCTGATCAGGCAGCGGGTCCGTGCCTTCCGCGCCGACCCGGACGTGCTTCTGGCGCTAGGCGAGGCACGGGTCAGCGAGCTGCCGAGCCGACCCTCGGCCGCGGCGAGTCCCTGCAGGACCTCCGCGCGGAGGCGCATGATCTGGAGGCGTTCGCTGCCCGCGGCCTCGCCTTCGAGCACCTCGACCAGCTGGCCATGGAACACCTCCTCGGCGCACGCTGACACCGTTGCGACTTCGAAAGGACGAGACGATGACCCGACCGATCACCCTCTTCACCGGACAGTGGGCCGACCTCCCCTTCGAGGAGATGTGCCGACTGGCATCCGAGTGGGGGTACGACGGACTCGAGATCGCATGCTGGGGTGACCACTTCGACGTCTGGCAGGCGGTGGAGGACGACGCCTACATCCCGGCGAAGAAGGCGACCCTCGACAAGTACAACCTGCAGGTCTGGGCGATCTCCAACCACCTCAAGGGCCAGGCGGTCTGCGACGACCCGATCGACCAGCGCCACAAGGACATACTGTCTCCCCGCATCTGGGGTGACGGTGACCCCGAGGGGGTGCGCACCGGGCCGCCCAGGAGATGAAGATGACCGCGCGGGCGGCCCGGAAGCTGGGCGTGGACACGGTCGTCGGGTTCACCGGCTCGGCGATCTGGAAGTACGTCGCGATGTTCCCGCCGGCCACGCAGGCGATGGTCGACGCCGGCTACGAGGACTTCGCCAACCGCTGGAACCCGATTCTCGACGTCTTCGACGAGGAAGGGGTCCGGTTCGCGCACGAGGTGCACCCTTCGGAGATCGCCTACGACTACTGGACGACCGCCCGTGCCCTCGAGGCGGTCGGTCGCAGGGAGGCGTTCGGCCTCAACTGGGACCCGTCCCACTTCGTCTGGCAAGACCTCGACCCGGTGTCGTTCCTGTGGGACTTCCGGGACCGGATCTACCACGTGGACTGCAAGGACACGAAGCTGCAGGTGGGCAACGGGCGGAACGGCCGACTTGGTTCGCACCTGCCGTGGGCCGACCCGCGTCGCGGTTGGGACTTCGTGTCCACGGGGCACGGCGACGTCCCCTGGGAGCAGTGCTTCCGGATGCTCAACACGATCGGGTACACCGGGCCCATCTCCGTGGAGTGGGAGGACGCCGGGATGGACAGGTTGCTCGGCGCACCGCAGGCGCTGGAGTTCGTGCGCCGGCTGGCATTCGACCCGCCCACGGCGGCCTTCGACGCGGCCTTCTCGACGGGCACCGAGTAACGCGGAGGCGCGTCCGCGGGGCGGGCGGTGCGACGTCCGTCACCATCCGGCGACGGGCCGACCGGCGGCTCGCCGGCGCCAACTAGGCTTCGCGGCATGACTTCCCACACCCAGGTCCGGCTGTTTCTCGTCGTCGCCGTCGCCGAGGCGATCTCCTGGGCCGGGCTGCTGACCGGCATGTACTTCAAGTACCTCACCGACGCCGGTGAGCTCGGGGTGCAGATCTTCGGCCCGATCCATGGCGGCATCTTCGTGGCCTTTGTGCTGCTGACCCTGCTGGTGTCGCGGACACTCGGCTGGTCTCGCTGGACGACGCTGGCCGGGCTCGCCTGCTCCGTCCCCCCGTTCGCCACCCTCGTGTTCGAGCTGTGGGCCCAGCGCACAGGTCGGTTGAGCGTGCGCACGGTCGAGGCGCGGCCCGAGGCAGCGCGTGTATAGGTGACCAAGTACGTCCAGCTGGTCGTGTCCTGCACGGTCCTCGGCGTAGGCGTTGCTTTCCTGCTCGAGGCAGCTCTCGGCTCCGACGGCTACTCGGCGCTCGTGAACGGGCTCACCAAGACGACCGGGCAGCCATTCTGGCTGCTCAACATCGTGGTGGGTGCGGCCTTCATCGGGATGGCCTGGATGCGCGGCACCCGTCCCGGACCCGGGACGGTGGTCCAGTGGTTCCTGGTCGGCTTCGTGATCTCCGCCGTGATGGCGATGCTCCCGCCCGTGGACTCGGTGCCCGGCCGGATCGCGGCGCTGGCGCTGGCCTATGTGCTGATCGCCGCGGGTGTGGCCGGTTACCTCGCGAGCAACACCGGTGCCGGGCCGGCCGAGGCGGCCGCGCTGGCGTGGGACCCGCCCGTCCCCTTCCGGTGGAGCTACAGCATCGTGCAGGGCGGCGGAGCGCTGGTGGGCTGGCTGCTCGGGGCCGCGATCGGCCCCGGCACGATCCTGGTGATCCTGCTGCTCGGCCCCTCGATCGACCTGCTCCGTCGCGCCGTCCCCCGGCTGGAGCGTTCCTGACGGCACGGACGGTCCGGCCGCCCGGTTGTGAGCGCGATCACGTAGTACAGGGTGCGTGAGCGGGAAACATTCGAGCGGGAACCTGCGTTGTAGCCCATGACAAGAGTTGAGTTGAACCGACTCAAGTTGTTTGACAGACTCGTGTCGGCGGGAGCAGCATCGCTCCCGTCCCAGAACTGAGAAGAAGGCGCCCGACGCCCGGGGCCGGACAACCGTCCGGCCATGGCTCGGGCTTGTAAACGGAGGTAAACACATGGCTCGCGCGGTCGGCATCGACCTCGGTACGACGAACTCCGTCGTCTCCGTCCTCGAAGGTGGCGAACCCACCGTCATCGCAAACGCAGAAGGTGCGCGTACGACCCCGTCCGTGGTCGCCTTCGCCAAGAGCGGCGAGGTGCTCGTCGGTGAGGTTGCCAAGCGGCAGGCCGTCACCAACGTGGACCGCACCATCCGCTCGGTCAAGCGCCACATGGGCACTGACTGGAAGACCAAGATCGACGACAAGGACTTCACGCCGCAGCAGATCTCCGCGTTCGTGCTGCAGAAGCTGAAGCGGGACGCCGAGGCGTACCTCGGTGAGACGGTCACCGACGCGGTGATCACCGTTCCGGCGTACTTCTCCGACGCCCAGCGACAGGCAACCAAGGAAGCCGGCGAGATCGCCGGGCTCAACGTGAGCCGGATCGTGAACGAGCCGACCGCGGCCGCGCTGGCCTACGGCCTGGACAAGGAGTCGGACCAGACCATCCTGGTCTTCGACCTCGGTGGCGGCACCTTCGACGTGTCCCTGCTCGAGATCGGCGACGGTGTCGTCGAGGTGAAGGCGACCTCCGGTGACAACCACCTCGGCGGTGACGACTGGGACACCCGCATCGTCGAATGGATGGTGCAGAAGTTCAAGAACAGCAACGGCGTGGACCTGGGCGCGGACAAGATCGCCCGCCAGCGCCTGCAGGAGTCCGCGGAGAAGGCGAAGATCGAGCTCTCCTCCTCCAGCGAGACCACCATCCACCTGCCATACATCACCCACTCCGAGTCCGGCCCGCTGCACTTCGAGGAGAAGCTGTCCCGCTCCGAGTTCCAGAAGCTCACCGCGGACCTGCTCGACCGCACCAAGGAGCCGTTCAAGCGGGTCATCAAGGACGCCGGCATCGACGTCTCCAAGATCGACCACGTGATCCTGGTCGGCGGCTCGACCCGGATGCCCGCGGTGGTCGACGTGGTCAAGGAGCTGACCGGCGGCAAGGAGCCCAACAAGGGCGTCAACCCCGACGAGGTCGTCGCCGTCGGCGCGGCTCTGCAGGCCGGTGTGCTCAAGGGTGAGGTCAAGGACGTGCTGCTCCTCGACGTGACCCCGCTGTCGCTCGGCATCGAGACCAAGGGCGGCGTGATGACCAGCCTGATCGAGCGCAACACCACGATCCCGACCAAGCGGTCCGAGGTGTTCACCACCGCCGACGACAACCAGCCCTCGGTGCAGATCCAGGTCTACCAGGGCGAGCGCCAGATGGCCGCGCAGAACCAGCCGCTCGGCAACTTCGAGCTGACCGGTCTGCCGCCGGCGCCGCGTGGCGTGCCCGCAGATCGAGGTCACCTTCGACATCGACGCCAACGGCATCGTGCACGTGTCCGCCAAGGACCGCGGCACCGGTCGCGAGCAGTCGATGACGATCACCGGCGGCTCGGCGCTGTCCAAGGAAGACATCGACAAGATGATCAAGGACGCCGAGCAGTACGCCGAGGAGGACCGTCAGCGCAAGGAGGCGGTCGAGACCCGCAACCAGGCCGACGGGCTGGTCTACACGACCGAGAAGTTCCTCGCCGAGAACGGCGACAAGGTGCCGGCCGAGGTCAAGACCGAGGTCGAGGCGGACGTCGAGGCGCTGAAGAAGGCGCTCGAGGGCACCGACGAGACGGCCACGGCCGACATCCAGGCGGCGATGACCAAGCTCGGCGAGTCCAGCCAGAAGATGGGTGCCGCGATGTACGCCGCCGGCGAGGCCGACGCGGCCGCTGCCGGTGGTACAACGGGCACCGGTGACTCCGACGAGGACGTCGTGGACGCGGAGATCGTCGACGACGAGGCCGACCAGGGTGCGGACACCAAGGATGAGGGCAAGTGACCTCTTCGAACGAACAATTCGACGAGAGCACCGTCCCG
>CAWHPY010000008.1:0-3086 GCA_963831375.1 uncultured Actinomycetota bacterium
GCGATCAACGCGGAGATCCGCCGCCGTCGCGGCTGACCTTCCCGGGAACACCGCCGGGCGACCCGTCAGGTCGCCCGGCGGTGAGTCGGTGCGCGGTCGGGTCAGTACCGGCTGTACGGGCCGTAGTACTCGCCGTGCTGGGTGCGGGTCTCGTCGTTCCAGGTGTCGGCGTCGTAGTCGGGTGCGTTCTTGACCTGGTCCTTGGTCATCGCCACGTGGACCAACTTGTCCTCGTGCACGACCGAGGTGACGGCCCCGGCAGGGATCAGGCGCTTCTTGCCGAAGATCCAGAAGCCGGTGTCGACGACGACGTAGGCGTTGGACACGTCGTTGGTCGCCCGGTCGACGTTGCCGATGGAGCCGTCGGTCGCCTGGACGTCGTACCCGTCGATCTCGAAACCGTCGGTCCAAGCGGAGTCGCGGTAGTCCCACATGCTGCTCATCAGATGCCCTCCAAGGAGTTGGTTGCTCCCCGGTCCGCGATCGACGTTACGCACTCGGGCCTGGTTCGGGGTCACCCGCAGGGAGGGGACCGCCATCGGAGACGGTCCGGGACTCCATCGCCGCACGCTGCGACATCTCGAACGCGGCGATCAGGTCCATCAACAGGGCGGACGCCGCCACGGCCAGGCTGTGCGCCTCCTCGGTGTCGCGGACCGTCGCGAGGACGTCGAGGAACAGCTCGTGGTGCACCTGCACCACGTCGAGGAGGCTGACGGACTGGCGCAACGCCTCGCGGCCGAGCTCGTAGGCCGACCCGAGGCCCGTCTCGTCGCGCTGCGTGAGGTACCTGAGCATCAGCGGGGCGTAGTCCAGCCGGAACCGCTCCAGTGGATCGGCCACGTCAGACCCTCAGGAAGCCAGGCACTGCAGGCCTTCTTCGAGGTCGAGCGCCGTCTGCACCAGCGGCATGTGGACGGCCAGCCGCACCAGGGCCATGGCGACCTCGGGCGCGATGCCGACCACGACGGTCTGGGCGCCGCGCAGCCTCGCCATGTACGCCAGGTCGCCCAGGGTGCGCGCCGCGAAGGAGTCGAGTACGTCGAGGGCGGCGACGTCGATCAGGATCCCGCGGGACCGCTGCTGGCCCACCCGCTCCAGGAGGTCCCGCTGCAGGCGCGTGAGCTGCTCGTCGTCCAGCGCCGCGTGGATGGAGACGATGAGGTTCGGGCCCTGCGAGAGGATCGAGGCCGGGAGTGGTGCCAGGGCGGCACCTGCGCCGTTAGTGCTCATCCGGCACCTTCGAGACCCTGAACCCCAGCTGTCGCTCGGCCTCCTCGATGCCGCCCTGGAGGTCGCCGACGGTGTGCATCTTGCTCAGGTCGACACCGATCGTGACGAGCGTCTGGGCGATCTCCGACGACAGGCCCGTGATGATCACGTCCGCGCCCATCAGCCGGGACGCCGTCACCGTGTCGACCAGCGAGTTGGCGACGGCTTCGTCGACGTCGGGGACACCGGTGATGTCGATGACCACCAGCTTGGCGCGGTGGGCGCGGATCCCGTGCAGCAGCTGCTCGGTCAGCTGCTGGGCCCTGCGTGGCGTCCAGGACGCCGATGATGGGCAGGATCAGCAGCCGCTCGCGCACCTGCAGGACGGGGGTGGAGAGCTCCAGCAGCGCGTCCTGCTGGTCCCGGATGACGCGCTCGCGCTGCTCGACGAAGCTCACCGCCACGGTGTTGGCGATCCGGTTGGCCGCCGGCTCGTAGGCGTCCAGCACCCGGTTGAGGAGGTCGAAGTCCTCGCGGTACTTCTCGAACAGCGACCGGGCCAGCACGTCGCGGAGCAGCAGGACGATGCCGACGACCTCGTGGGTCTCGACGCCGCGCGGGATGATCCGCTCGGAGAGGTCGCGGGCATAGTGCTGGAGGGCCTCGACGCTGCCCGTCTCCAAGACCTCGACGTAGTTGTCGTAGACCGACGTCGCCTCGGAGAACACCTCCTGGGCGGTCATCGCCGAGAGCAGGTGGGCCTCGCGTGATGCGCTCGGCCCACTGCTGACGGAGCCGGGTCCGGTTCGCTCGCAGGTGCGCGACCAGCTCGGGCAGCAGCGCCTCGCCCTCGTTGCGGGCGTGCTGGACGTCGTCGGGCTCGCTCTGGGCCGTCGGTCTGGGCTCGCTCTGGGCCTCGGTCTGGGCTCGGTGGTGTCGGTCATGTCTGCTCTGCCTCTCTCGTCCGTACTGGGGTGCTGCCTTGTCACGACAACCACTTCTCCATCGTGACCGTGGTGCCTTCGCCTGGGACCGAGTCCAGGTCGAACTGGTCCATCAGCCGCTTGGCGCCGGGCAGACCCGAGGCCGAGCCCGTCGTAGGTGCTGTACCCGTCCTGCATCGCCTGCTCGGGGTCCTCGATCCCGGCGCCCACGTCGCGAGCGACGACGTTCACCCCGCGGCGTGCCCCCGCAGTGATCGTCGTGATGACCACCTCGCCGCGTTCGGCGAACTTGACGATGTTGCGGTCGACCTCGGAGATCGCCGTCGCGATGAGCGTCTGGTCGGTGGCCGAGAACCCGACCAGGGCGGCGATCTCGCGGCCCTTCTGCCGCGCCTCGACCACGTCCGCGTCCCTCGACACCGGACACGCGCACCACGCCGTCCGTGGTCTGGTCTTCGCGGCGCTCGAACAGCTCGGCCTTGACCCGGGTGCACGCCGCGCAGCCCAGCACGTGGCCACTGACGTCGAGCTCCCGCTGCCGGCGCCGGTCACCGCTCGAGAGCGCGCGGAGGACCGGGCGGCACCGATCGGTCGGCGGGTCGATGCCCTTCGGCCAGCAGCAGGTACTCGACCCGCAGGTTCGCCCGGGCCCGGCTCAGCCGGGCCGCGACGGCTCCCGGCGTCGAACCCTGCCCTGCGGCCATCGTGAGGGTGTCCTGGCCCTCCACCTCGTGGGCCATCGAGCAGATCCCGGTCCGCCGGCCGGCAGCTGGGCCAGCGCGGCGGTGACGACGAGCCCGCTCCTCCTGCCGGAGCAGGTCGGCGACCGGGGACTCGGCCTCGGCTGCCTCCACCAGCAGGTGCGACCGGTCGCGGGCCCGGTCGTTCTTCTCGGCCATGGACGCGACCAGGTTGCGGGCCGTGACCGCC
>CAWHPY010000009.1:0-5626 GCA_963831375.1 uncultured Actinomycetota bacterium
GGCCATCTGCGTACGGGCATGCCAACCTGAGACCAACGACGACTGAGGAGCGCGATCATGAAAAAGAAGTCCCCTAACGCTAAGCGAACCGTGAACGGTGGGATCTCGCCGGAGGACCCGCTCCAGGTGCGCGGGGACGGAGCTGCCACTTCGGGTGCGGGTGTCGCTCGCAAGGTCGCGCACCTGACTCCCGGGGAGCGTGTCGCCCGGGGGAAGGCGGCGCGTAATGAGGTTCCGCGGTCCAGCCATGGCCGTTGGGAGCCGGCTGTCAACCGACCCGACCCTGTTGGGTTGCTGGAGGAGCAGGCGGTAAGCCGGGTCCCCGAGCTGGTTCCCATCCGTTACGGCCGGATGCTGGTGTCGCCGTTCACGTTCTACCGGGGCGCCGCGCTGATCATGGCCGCGGACCTGGCGGCCACTCCCCGCTCCGGCTTGCACGCCCAGATCTGCGGTGACGCGCACCTGTCGAACTTCGGGGTGTTCGCCTCTCCGGAGCGGCAAGCGATGTTCGACATCAACGACTTCGACGAGACCCTGCCCGGCCCGTGGGAGTGGGACGTGAAGCGGCTGGCCGCGAGTTTCGAGATCGCCGGCCGCGACCGCGGGTTCACTCCCGCAGAGCGGCGCGCGATCGTGCTTGCCATGGCCGAGGAATATCGGACACGGATGAAGCAGGCCGCCGAGATGCGCAACCTGGATATCTGGTACGCCCACATCGAGGTTGAGGCGCTGTTCGAACAGCTGCAGCCCGCGGCCACCAAAAAGCAGCATGCGAAGGCTAGGGCGAACCTAGCCAAGGCCCGAACCAAGGACAGCATGCAGGCCTTCGCCAAGCTCACCCACGAGGTCGACGGCGAACGCAGAATCATCGCCGACCCCCCACTGATCATCCCGATCGAGGACTTGTTGCCGCCGGGGAGAGAACGCGACGAGATCGAAGGGGAGGTCCGCGGCATCATCAGGGGCTACCGGCGCACCCTGGAGACCGACCGGCGGCACCTGCTGGAGAACTTCAACTACGCCCACATGGCCCGGAAGGTGGTCGGCGTCGGCAGTGTTGGCACGCGCGCCTGGATTCTGCTCATGCTCGGACGAGACGACCAGGACCCGCTGTTCCTGCAGGCGAAGGAAGCCCAGGAATCGGTGCTGGAACGGTTCGTCGGCAAGAGCCAGTACGCCAACAGCGGCCAGCGCGTCGTCGCCGGGCAGCGCCTGATGCAGGCCGCCAGCGACATTTTCCTCGGTTGGCACCGGTTGACCGGCCTCGACGGGCAGGTCCGCGACTTCTACATCCGGCAGCTGCGCGACTGGAAGGGCTCGGCGGACGTCGACACCATGGCCGCCTCGGTGATGACGCTGTACGCGCGGATCTGTGCGGCGACCCTCGCCCGCGCCCACGCCCGCTCCGGCGACCGGATTGCCATCGCGTCCTACCTGGGCAACAGCGATGTCTTCGACCGGGCCATCGCCGACTTCTCCAGTGCCTACGCCGACCAGAACGAGCGTGACTACCAAGCCTAGCCCAAGCCGTCGACTCTGGCCGGGTCGTTGCACAGACCGGCCTGTAACGACGGCGCGAACCTAGCCGACGTGGGACTCATCTCCACGAGGGGTATGTGGCTCCGTCCCTCACGCCCGTTCGGATCCATTAGCGCTAGCAGGAGTTGCGCTGCAACTTTGACAAGGGTGCGACACTCGGGACTTTCTGCGCGTCGTTGACTCGCAGCGACTGGATCTCCTATAGGTTGCTGAGCGAAACGGGCAGCGCAGCGAGCGGAGATGGCATGACGATGTCGAAGTCCCGGAACCGGCGAACAGCCGCAGTGCTGGCAATCGTCTGCGTCACCACCGCACTCGGCCTGCCGGCGACCGCCCAGGCGGCTGGCCCCGATGGCCGGTCGACGGGGCGATGCACGCCTGGTGCGCCCGGCATCGGCGACCCGTACTACCCCATCTACGGCAATGGCGGCTATGAGGTTCGCAAATACGACCTGGACGTCACTTACGATCCGGCGACGGACGTACTCGACGGTGTCGCCGGGATCAAAGCCAGCGCGACCAAGTCACTGTGCAGCTTCAACCTCGACCTGGTCGGGATGACGGTTCGCTCGATCGAGGTCAACGGCGCTCGGGCACGGTGGAGCCGCACCGAGCACGAGCTAACGGTCATCCCCAAACGCCCGATCAAACGCGGCGAGTTCGAGGTGAAAGTCAGGTACGACGGCGTGCCGCACGAGTTCGTGATCCAGATTCCCCCCGACTTCGAGCTGCGGACCGGCTTCATGGCCACGCCGGATGGTGCGACGGTCGCCGGCCAGCCGGAGGTAGCAGCTGGGTGGTTCCCGGTCAACGACCACCCGTTGGACAAGGCCCGGTACTCCTTCGACGTCACGGTGCCGAAGGGATATGAGGTCGTCGCGAACGGATTCCTCACCGGGCGCGAAACCAAGCGCGGCTGGACCACCTACGAATGGGACGCGCGCGAACCGATGGCGTCCTACCTCGCCACGATCGACATCGGCTTCTGGGACGTCCACAAGTGGCGCACCGATACCGGGCTTCCGGTCTACGACGCGGTCGACTCCGCAATCACCGGCGGGTTGCGGGCTGTCATCGATTCGTCCTTGGCCCGGCAGGGTGAGGTTCTCGACGTGCTGGGCGGGGCGTTCGGGCCGTACCCGTTCTCGACGGTCGGCGCCATCGTCGACAACCAGGACGACTTGTTCTTCGCCCTCGAGACCCAGACCCGGCCGGTGTACTCGAAGCTCTTCTGGCTCGACGCCGATGGAAACCCGGTCAACGGGGACTCGGTCGTCGTTCATGAGCTCGCCCACCAGTGGTTCGGCGACAAGATCGCACTGGCCCGCTGGCAGGACATCTGGCTCAACGAGGGCTTCGCGACCTACGCCGAGTGGCTGTGGGCCGAGCACGAGGGACAGGCGACGCCGCAGGAGATCTTCCTGGCCACCTACGAAGACATTCCTGCCGACGACCCGTTCTGGGACGTCGTGATCGGCGACCCGACGGTCGAGTTCCTGTTCGACAATCCGGTCTACGTCAGGGGCGCCATGACCCTGCAGGCGCTGCGCAACGAGGTTGGCGACGACGACTTCTGGCGGATCGTCCGTCGGTGGGCGGCGCAGCGCGACGGCCACGGCACGACGCCTGAGTTCATCGCGTTGGCCGAGCGGATCTCAGGCCAGCAGCTCGACGAGTTCTTCGACGTGTGGTTGTTCACTGGCGAGAAGCCTGCCTCCCCGGATGCGGCGGATGCGGCGGCTTCCCGAGCGGCGGCCTCGGCTGACGACAAGGCGTCTGACTTCGCGCGGCAATGGCTGGCCAAGACGAGCGAGCAGCTGGAGCGCGGCCGGCACTGAGTTCCCGGGCTGGCCCTGGGCCGGGGCGGACTTTACCGTGCAGGCATGGGTCTGCTTGACGAACTCCGCGGTGACTGTTCAGGGGCTCACGTCACTGCGAAATCTCCGGCTGAGCTAGCCCTCCGGATCTTGGTGAATTGGGTTCTGACTAGGTGCGCCGCGAGGGAATCGAACCCCCAACCCGCTGATTTCGTCCGGCCGGGCGTTCGGGTACTGGTGGCAGGCTCGCTGAGCCTCAACGTCTGCCGTTACTGGGTGTAGTCGTCGGCTGATCGTAACCGGAAGGTACCCGCAGGAGGCTGCTGCCGGACTGCCCGGCTGACTGGCCGATCCACTGATTTGGGAAGCCAGCAAGGCGGCTTGAGGGGTCGTTCTGGTGACCGGGCAGACGTGGATGGTGGCCCGCGAAGGGTGACGGATCTCCGCCCGTTGCTGTCATTGTTGCCATTGTGCGACTGCTTCCGTGTCAGCCGGGTCCGTCACGCCCTGACCGGGCTCATAGCGCCGGGCGACGGTCCTAGGCCATCCCGAACCGTCCGGCCGTCAGCGGCGGGGTTGTCACGCAGATCGTCACGCAGGCAAGCGAGCCGGGATCAGTCCGGCCGGTGAGGGCGGGCGGGGAGTCACAAGCAGTAGCAGTCCTCCGGCGACGCAGAGGCCCGCCGGCACGAGGAACATGCTCGGTAGGCCGAGCACCGCTGCGCTGCCGCCGCCGATCAGGCCACCCGTGGCCACTGAGAGAGCCTGGGCACCGAAGAACACCGACGTGGCGAAGCCGGCGCCAGACGGGTGCTGCTGCTGGGCGTATGTCATGCCCAGGCCGAGCATGATTGCGATGAAACAGGCGTTCAATGCCTGCCCGGCCACTAAACCGCCGAGGCCAGAGCTGGTCGCGAACGCCGCCGAGCCCGCGGCCCCTAGCCCGAATCCCACGGCCAGCATCGGTTTCATCCCCCAGCGGTCGGCGAGCACGCCGGCGACTGGCATCGCTACCAACTCGATCGCAGGCGCGAGGGCTAGCAGGACACCGAAGACGTCCAGACCCACGCCGAGCCGGTCGACGGCCAGGATCGGTAGGTAGGTCAGGCGTACGGCCTCGGCGGTCAGGGCCAGCAGGCTGGCGGCGGCGAAGATCCACAGCCCGGGACGACCCCAGCTGCGCCGGCCACCCGAAGACCCCAACCTTTCATCGGCGGCCGCCCGCGCGTCACGCCCGCCCACTCGCGGACGGCGTACGCCCCGCAGCGCCCACAGCGGGACCAGCGCCGCAAGCGCGACCACGGCCGACGCGGCGATCGCCGCCCGGTACCCGAGCTGGCCCGCCGCCACACCGCCAAGTACGGGGCCGACCACCCAGCCGAAGGAGTACCCCGTGCGCACTACGCTCCCGACGGTCGCCTCCCGGGTTTCCCGGTCGCGATCGAGCACGTCGCGCAGGACGGCGAACGCCTGGGCGTTTACCACCCCCGAGAAGGCACCGAAGACGATTGCGACCAGCACGGCCTCCCCGAACCCGGGCACCAGGCTCATCGCGACACGTCCGATCGCAACCCAGACCCCGACCGCGACGATCAGCGGGATCCGGCTCGCGAGCCGGTCGGACAGCCGCCCCACCGCTATCCCCACCAGAGGCGCGGCTACGAAGGTCAGCATGAACAACCCGACCGCCGGCTCGTCCACCCCCAGGGTCTGTACCAGGAACAGGGAGATGAGCGGCACGTAGCTGGACACCGACACGCCAGCGAGCACGTTGACCACCAGCAGTGCCCGATAGTCCGGCGTGCGCCACACACGGACCAGTCCGGACCGGGGACGGCGTTCCTGGGTGTTGATGGGATGACTCTCGCAGGTCGCCTCGACTATGGGCGGCCCTCTTCAGGTTGACCACATGCCCAAGGTGCGCGTCGCTAGTCACCATCGCTGGGCCCTGTAGGAGGCTTGGACGCCTAAGACAGCGATTTAGGCGTCCCCGGAGCATGGGCATGATGCTGCTGAGGCGGCGCGGCCCGGACCGTAGGGAGGACACGCGCCGCAGGCCGGCGCTTGCGCCGGCCCTTGATCGAAGTACACGTTCCCCTTGCATCACATCTGAGGGACAAGGGTAATGCATCTGGCGGATTCCGGGACCGGAACAACATTCGAGCGGGACTTCCGCCAGGTGCGGCAGGGGACACCGGTCAGTGGGTCGTCCCGCACACCTATCGCAAGACGGTGGCCACGGTCCTCGACGGCGACGGCCTTAGCGCACG
>CAWHPY010000010.1:0-8653 GCA_963831375.1 uncultured Actinomycetota bacterium
CGGAGCCACGCCGGGCTACGTCCTCCGGGTGCTGCGGGTCGGCTTCGAGGTACGCGCGACCGTGATGACCGAGGCGGGGGACGAGGTCACCGTCGTACTCACGCGCACCCACGCGCAGGCGATCGGGCTCGAGGAGCACGCCAAGGTCTGGCTGACGCCGGCGGCCGGGGCGGCAGTCGTCCCGGCGATGGCTGTGGGCTGACCCAAGCCTCGACCGTTGAGTCCGCGCAGGCGACAGGTCATGCTCGCTCCATGACCGCTCGACCGGCACTGCACGCGTACCTGAGCTACCGCGACGCTGACAAGGCGCTCGAGTGGCTCGAGCACGTGGGCTTCGCCGTGGTGGCACGACAGGACGCAGAGAGTGGCGGCGTCGCCCATGCCGAGGTGCGACTCGGTGACGTCGTGTTGATGCTCGCCACCGCGTACCAGGACTACGACGTACCGGCCCGAAAGGGCGTGAGCGTCGGCGGCGGCCTCTACCTGTGGCTTCCCACGAACGACGAGGTGGACGCGTGGTTTGCCCGGGCGGTCGCCGCCGGTGCCGAGGAGGTGTTCGCCCCCGAGGACACCGAGTGGGGGACCCGGCGGGCGAGAGTGCTGGATCCCGAAGGACATGAGTGGAGCGCCGGCACCTACCGTCCCGGTGCGAGCTGGTAGCGCTCGTCGACGGGGCCCTTCGCCGCGAGGTCAGGGCAGGAACAGCATCGTGTCGCCGAGCTCGTGCCACAGGTACGCCGTCGGCGACTCGGCGGCGGCCGCGTAGGCGTCACGCACCAGCCGGGCGCCGGCCACCGCCTCGACCAGGTCGAGATGGCTGGCGTGTGGATCGTGGAGGCCGGTGAGGAGTCCGTTCACCGTTCGGACCGGCCGCTCCGGCCCGAGGACCAGGCTGGTCCAGCCCGTCCCGGGATGCACGCGACCGTTGCGGTCGGCCACCGTCTCCAGCGCACGCACCACCGTGGTTCCGACGGCGACCACCCGGCGTCCCACCCGGTGGGTCTCGTTGACCAGTCGGGCGGTGACGTCGGGGACGGTGAACCGCTCGGGCTGCGGCGGCTCGTGCGCCTCCTGGCTGGAGACGCCGGTGTCGAGCACGACCGGGACGATCACGACACCTCGACTGACCAGACGCACCAGCACCCGTTCCGTGAGCGGCCGGCCGGCGCTGGGCATCTCCGCGCTGCCGGCCCGGTCGGCGTAGACGTTCTGCAGGTCGGCGAGCGGCACGGGCGAGTCCAGGTAGCGATAGCCGATCGGGCGCCCGTGCTCGGTCAGGTAGTCGGCGGTGCCGTGCCATGGCGAGGGCACCGCCCGCCACAGCCGGTGCTGTCCGGGCGGATGCGCGCCAGTCACCCGGAGGCGGAGCCCGCCGGGCAGACGCAGGACCTCGCCCTCGGTGACCCCGGCGGGTCCGGTTCCGTCTGCACGACGTACCTCCACCACCCAGGCGCCGTCGTCGAGCTGTGTGGAGACGTGCACGGCCTGGCCGGCATGTTCCCTGTCGAGGTCGACGGCAGCGGGAAGGGTCCCCGAGGTGTTGACCACCAACAGGTCACCGGCACCCAGCTCGTCGGGGAGGTCGGCGACTCGGCGATGGGCGAGTAGCCCCGGCCGCGCGACCAGCATCTGCACGCCGTCGCGAGCGAGGCCGCGGGACTCGGGCGTGGTGGCGGCCTCGGTGCCGGCCGTCCGGTCGGGAGTGGGCTCGAAAGCCGTCGATCCGGTCATCGGCCCGCCCCGGCAGGTACCCCGATCTCGGAGGCTCGGTAGCGCCCACTGGGGAGGCGGCTCGCGAGAAGCGCCAGCAGGTGGGGTACGACGACGTCGGGGGATGGCCGGTCGGAGATGTCCTCGCCGGGGAACGCGTCCTGGTGCATCCGGGTCCGCATGTCGCCGGGGTCGACGGCATACACGCGCAGGCCGGGCTCCTCGGCCGCCAGGACCCGGCTCACCTGGTCGAGGGCAGCCTTCGAGGCGCCGTACGCGCCCCAGCCCGGATAGCCCTCGACGGAGGCGTCGGAGCTGATGTTGAGGACCGTGCCGCCGGTCGCGCGCAGCTGCGGCAGCAGCTCACGGACCAGCTCCACCGGCGCGTGCAGGTTGGTGCGGAAGACCGCTTCGAGGACCTCGGGCGTGAGGTCGGCGACGGTCGGTTGGGGGCTCGCGCCGAGGGTGCTGGCGTTGTTGACCAGCAGGCTGGCACCTCCCAGCTCGGCGGCCCGGGCCACCAGCGCAGCGCGGTGCTCCTCATCCGTGACGTCACCCGGGATCGGGTGCGCGCCGTCCAGCCCCTGCACGGACTCCTCCAACCGGGCGGCGTCGCGGGCGTCGAGAACCGTCGACCACCCATGCCGGTCCAGCTCGCGGGCCAGCGCCGCACCCAGGCCCTCGGAGGCGCCGGTGATCACGGCGACCTTCACTGACTGCTCGTGCTTGGTCATGTCAGGAGCGTGCAACTTCAAGTCGACTTGAAGTCAACTCGCGTGTGCCCGCCAGCGACCGTCGCGCCTTTCGGGGACATGCCGTGTCGAGGAGGAAAACGTGGCCACCAACTCAAAGTCGCGTCATGTGTGCGGGCCTCGGGCGTCTCTCTGTCGAGGGTCGGAAGTGCCGGCGCTTCTCACACCCGCGCGGACCACTGAAGCTCTTGCGTACCCACACCGACCTGGGGCGCGATGGTCGGGCGGGACATACAGCCCAAGGGGGAACTCTCAGTGCGAAACTTCGCCATCGCGGCCTCGATCGTCGCTCTCAGCACCATCGGTCTCGCAGCACCCGCGCAGGCCGCTCCCGACGAGCCGCGCAGCAACGTCGGCTACTGCGTCAGCGACGGCTTCTACGGAAACCAGCCAAACCGGGACGCAGACGGCCACGTGGTGCCCAGCCAGTCACCCGGCCCCAAGAGGACCCTGCGGGACGGAACCGTCGTGGACGGCAACAGCGTCGGCGACTACAACTCGGGACGCGCGACCGGCGGCGAGCGGATCTACAACGTCCCGCAGTTCTGCCGCGCCCTGGTCGGCTGACGCTCAACCCGATTCGTCCGTGCCGGGCTTCTCGTTCCGAGGAGAAGCCCGGCACCGAGCGCGGTCCATGACCTGACTGGAGGCGGTACCGTCACTCGGTGCCGGATCCCATCGAAATACCCTCCGACCAGTTCGTCACTCTCGACGGCGTCCGCTTCCACTACCTGGACTGGGGCGGCGACGGAGACCCCATGCTGCTGCTGGCCGGCCTGGGCTGCACCGCTCACGTGTTCGCGGAGCTGGCTCCGCACTTGAGCGACCGGTTCCGGGTGCTCGCCCTCACCCGGCGCGGGCACGGGCTGACCGACCAGGGTCAAGGGGGCCACGCGCTCGCCGACGCCGCCGAGGACGCGCGACGGCTGCTCGACGCCCTGGGCATCGCAGCGTGCCCACGTGGTGGGGCACTCGATGGGAGGGGGTGAGGTCTCAGCCCTCGCCGCTCGCCATCCCGGACGCGTCGTCAGCGTCGTCTACCTCGACGGCGCCTACGACTGGGCCGACAGGCCCACACCGAGGGGTCGGAAGAGGCGGCGAGCCCGGACCGGTTCGCGTCGTACGAGGACTACGTCGACTTCGTCCGCTCCGTGCTCCCCGACGGCATCTGGGGGCCCGCCCTCGACGCGATGCTGCGCACCTCCGTGGACACCCATGCGGACGGGTCGGTGGTGGACAAGCTCTCCGATGCGGCCTTCGCACCGTTCGTTCAAGCCCTGAACTCGTTCCGACACCCCTACTCCGACATCACCGCGCCCGCGCTGGCCATCTACGCCGTCGGGGACCAGTGGCAGGGGGCCGACTGCGACGTGGCGGGTCGCCTGTCGTGACCGCTTCGCCGCGGAGACGGCGAATGGTCAAGTCATCGAGATCCGCGCCAGCCACTATCTGTTCCTCGATCACCGTGACGACGTTCTCGCGGCGATGCGGGAGTTCCTCCCGTAGCCCCCGAGCCAGGGGGGCAGGCCGAAGCACGGGAACAGCGAGCGGGGGCGGTCAGGAGTAGCGGTGGCTCTTGGCCGCGTGTCCGTGTTCGCGTGTGCAGGTGCGCCCGCTGATCGCCCGATGGCCGCACAACTGCAGCTCGAGGTCGGCTTCGGGAGGCTGGGCCTCGTCTCTTGTCGGAGCTGGTCGCTCTGCCCGTCTCGGCGCGGCCTGGGGCTTTGCGGCAGCGCGCGCCGCCCCCTCCTCATAACGTGCCTCGCGCATGGCGCGCAGATCATCCATCTTGCTCATCGGCGGTTCACCGGGCTGACCCTAGCTTCACTGCGGCGCGATTCCCGACAGCCACCCCGCCCGTTGCGGGGCGGCGGCGAGATCCGCACCTCGGCACGAGCGAGCGGATCGCGGCAGACCAGGTGCTATCGGAGGCCGACCCGCTCGTCGAGCAGCTGGACGATCGGCCAGGCACCCTTGGACCAGTTGGAGATGACGGTGTAGGTGAGCGACGTCGAGGGCTGGTGCAGGCTGGCGAACGAGACGCCGGCGTCGTACCCCTCGAGCCAGACCGCGTCGCCCGACGCGTGGAGGTGGAACCCGAGGCCGTACCGCTTGGACTCCTCCGGCCAGGCGCTGTGCGGGCGCAACATCTCGGCGACCCTCTCCGGGGAGACTATTCGGCCAGCGAAGAGTGCCTCCCAGAAGGTGCTGAAGTCGGCGGCGGTCGAGTAGATGCCCCCGTCGCCATTGCCGAGCACGGGGAGATGGAACACGTTGGTTCTCGAGCCGTCGTCAGCGAGGTAGCCCAGAGCGGCGCGGCCGGGGAGCTCATCGCTGCGCAGGAACGCGGTGTCAACCATGCCCGCCGGTTTGCAGACCAGGGTGCGAACCAGCTCGTGGAAGTCCACCCCGCTCGCCCGTTCGGCCAACAACGCGAGCACTACATAGCCGCCGTTGTTGTACGCGAACCGCTCACCGGCGGGGAACACGGTCTCGAACCCGTCCAGCACCGGCAGGAACTGCTCAGTTGTTGCGAGCTCGTGCACCGACACCGGCATCACGTAGTCGCTGATGTCGTGGATGGCGTCCTCGTCGAGGTAGTCGCCGATCCCGGACCGGTGTGCCAGCAAGTGCTCGATCGTCACATCTCCGGCGATCAGAGGCAGGTCGTCGCCGAGCAAGGAACGCGCAGTCGTACTCAGCTCGAGCGCCCCTCGCTCGACCAGACCCATGACCGCCAGCGCGGTCAGCCCTTTGGACCCACTTGCGGTCGCGAACAGGGTGTCGACCGTGTTGGGGATCCCGTGGGCCCTGTTGGCCAGCCCGAACGCCGCGGAAAACTCGGTCTCGCCCGAGCGGTCGAGACGGACGACGCCGGAGAACCCGGCGCGCTCCGCAGCCTCGTCCACCGCGTCCTGGAGTGAGTGCATCGCGCCGAAACTACCAACCAGGCGCACTTTGAGAATCCTGGACGGCCTTGGCATCGAAGCGACCGAGCCAGGCGCCGTAGGAGAGTCCTACGGCGACCTTCTCGGCTCGTACCGCAGCGCCACTGAGGAGCCCGTCGCTCAGTACGTTGTGAGCGAGCGGATCGCAGGCATGAGCGGTCACGCGATGCCGCACTCAACGCCGCGTGAACGGACGGCACAACGTCATGCGGATCGTCGGCTATAGCGCTCAGGACGTATGACGTCCCGCCGGTCCACCCATGGGTCAGTTCGTTGATCCGCAGTAGGTCGAGCGGCAACACGGTCGTTGGTCCTGCGGCTGAAGTAATGAACGCTGCCTCGGCAGGACCGTGCCGCCAAACCAACCGCTCGGTCCTCTCACAGGCAGCCGACCCACACGACCTGCTCCCACGCCATCCCGTCGTCACTGCCTCCGACGACGCCCAGACGAACCGGACCGACCTCGTCACCCGTGCCCTGCAGGCAGTCGGGGCGACCGCGGCGCCAGACATGGTTGGCGTCTTGCCAGAGCCCGTCTTCGTGCACGACGACGTACGGCTCGTCGTGGTCGGGATAACAGCGGATCGACTCATGTGTCGTGTCACAGAACGCGGTCGTCTCGGAGGTGTGCGGGTTCCGGGTGCCGACCACGAACGCGAGCACGAACAGTGCAAGCATCGCCAGGATCGTCACCCGGCGCCGCGTCAGCCCGAAGCGGGCATTGGGCTGCGTGCTCGTGTCGGCCATGGGTGGACTGTGCAGGAATGGGGCTCGTCGGGGGTGCGAACTCCGCGGAACGCGGCGGCGGCAGTTCCGGGCCTTCTGGACGGCATCGATCGCAAGACGTCCTACGGGCGGAGCAAGCGGCTGCACCGTCCGTATGACGTCCTCGGCTCCGCCCGCACATCGGCAGTTGCGCGTTGGCTGTCTGCGGCCGCCGGCAAACACGGAGGAGACTGTCTGCCATGACAGCAGACGAGGTGGATGCCTACCTGGCAGGGCTCGACGAGCCGAAACGGAGCACACTCGAAGCTCTACGTCGATCGATCCGGGCGGTCGTCCCTGACGCCGAGGAATGCATCTCCTACGGCATGCCGGCCTTCCGGGTCGACGGGAAGGTGGTCGCCGGCTTCGCGGCGTTCAAGAATCATCTCGCGTACCTGCCTCACAGCGGCGAAGTGCTTCCAGGTCTCGGCGACCGCCTCAGCGGATATGAGTGCACAAGCGGCTCGCTCCACTTTCCAGTCGACGGACCGCTGCCAGACGACCTGGTTCGCAGCCTCGTGGACGCGAAACTCGAAGTCCTCCGACGCTGAACCAATTTCGCCGTGGTTTCCGCGCGACCACCTAACGGCACGAGCGGATCGCGGCATGAGCGGGCGCCGTCTGCGACAAGCTACGAGCGGCCTCGAGCGACGCCCTGAGGCCACGATTCACTCCGACGCCAGAGCCACAACCTCGTCGTATGTGAGGGACCACGGCCCGGAATCGTAATCAATGACTTGGATAGTCGAGCCCGACTTCCCAGTGAAGGCGTTCGCGACGTCCTTGATGCGCGGGTAGGCGTCATCCAACCACTGCTTTGTAGCCTCAATGACCTCCGAGAGGGGCGCGCCGAGAGCTGCCTGGACAGTCGCCTGGTTGTTGCCTTGTACACCTGCACCATGAGCCCACAGACCCATGTCTCCGGCGTACGACTGGTTCAGACTGTGGCCGAGTGCGCCTCGCTCGGCGAGCGCTCCAGCAAGCGCCATTTCCATTGCCGCTCCGGGGGTCAGGTTGGACCAGGTCGGCCGGCGACCGATCGAAGTGCACGCCGCCTAGCTGGAGCCCGGAATGGCTGGCTATCCACTCCATGGGAGTCGGGATGGTGACGTGGGCGAACTCCAGGCCACGGTCGATTGCTGCAACGGCGTGAGCTGCCTCGTGGAGAAAAACGTGACTCGTCCAACCGTGGGTAGTGCATAGCGGGTCATGGTCCAAGAGGAACTCAGTCGATGCGCAGCACCGTGCAACTCGACCATCTCCCTCAGATGCGACGCTCGACCGCGAAACCCGCTCCCTGCCCGACTGCGAACAGCGGCCACATCCCCCTCGTCCGCTACGAGCCTTCACAGCGTCCCTATTGCCGGCTGACCTGGGTCGCCACCGCGATGAGGGTCTGATCGTCGTATCAAACCTAGGCTCGTTCCGGGCTGCAAGGTCGATCTCGAAATTGGCGTGTTCGTAACTGACTCCATGGCGACGCCATCGGCACCACCGCTTGTGTTGTGAGTGGTCATAAGGTGGGTCGGACTTCATCTGGAGTGTGTCCCCATGACATCCCGGCGGATAGGCCACTCAAGCCGCTACGAAGAGCGGTCCTCAGGACGTGAACGCCTTCTCTACTCCGAACTTCTGAATAATCCGAGAGCGCCTGACTCTACCGCGTCTGGTCAAACGCATGGCGGTAGAAGGCACGGTCACGCTCGTCACGAACGTGTATGCGCCACTGAATGACGAGGTTCACGAGGAGCCCACCAATCGCGCTGGCGAGGGCAAAGATCGTGATCAAGGCGGTCCTTCGGCACCGCCTCGGTGCCCGGCCACCTTGGCGTACTGGTGGTTACCTCTGCCGCAGTACCGACCTGGTGATGACGTTCAACGTCGATATAGACCTGCCCGCTAGGCAAGGAACTGTCGGCGATCACGTCGCTGTCCTTGCCCCCACAGAACCCGTCACGACGGCCAAGCCGGGTGCTGACCGTTCCGAGCCCTGTCGCCTACCGGACTTCCGATACTGCACATCCAAGATACGCCACTCACCGCCGATGGACCACAGAGCGGCCCGAGATTCGTGATCGCGACCAGGCAGCCACACCCGACAGCACTGCTCCCACGCCAACGAGAAAGCAGTGACGAGTGACTTGCAGCGAGAAACTTTATGTCGGGATGGTGGCATGAGCCCCGTCGACCGCTGATCGGGGCATGAGAGTGGGCGGTTGACCCCTGGCCTGTAACACGGGGGTTGTTCCTGCACCGTGTACGCCGCGAGGACGTCGAAAGCGAGCGAGTCAGACTGGCCCCTCGCTGCTAGCCTTGACTCGTCCCTCCGGCTCTGTGGACCTTGGAATGCGGGTGAGCCGGGCGCATTGTTGCGCAGCCGCCATCGTGTCGTTCGTCCATATGCCGAGGCGCCACTCCAATCAGATCAACTATTGGAGGCGCCATGTGCACCAAGGTTCCCTACGCCAGCCGCTTGGC
>CAWHPY010000011.1:0-26518 GCA_963831375.1 uncultured Actinomycetota bacterium
CACCGCACCACTTGGTGTTCGGTGCACATGCGGTGAAGTCGCGCTTGAGCAGGTCGGGAAACTTCGGTGCCTTCTTGTCCTGGACCGTCAAGCCCCTTGTGTGCTTGCTGATTCTCGCCACGAGTCCGAGGCGGCGCATCGAGTCCGCGACGGTCTTCTCGCTCACCGTAGCCGTCCTCGAGGAGGTCCGCATGCAGCCGCGGCGAGCCGTGCAGACGCCGCGAGGCCGTGAACGCGGAGAGCACGACGCACATGCAGATGGCCTCTGTCGAAGCCCACGTCACGCCACTGGAGTCCGAGAACTTCGCCCTTTCGCATGCCGAGGGAGAGCCCGACCACCCAGCGGGCGTTCAGATGCTCCCCCTCCGCGGCAGCGAGGAAGGCCCTTGCTTCCTCGACCGTGTGGGCGTGATCTGGCTCTTCGTCGATGGCGGCGGCTCGACCATGGTGGCTGGGTGGCGGTGATGAGGCCCCAGCGAACCGCGACGTGAGGGCGCGCCGGAGGATGGCGTGGATCCTCCGAATAGACGAGGCTGACAGCGAACCGGAGAGGTCGCGGTAGAACGTACTTGATGTGCTGAGGGCGCAGCCGGTCAATCCGGTGCCGTCCGAGTGCAGGCGCAATCTGGCGTTTGATGTGTGACTCGTAGCTGGCGAACGTCGATGGTCTGACCGGGTCGCGGCTACTTCCGCCAGATAGATTTCGAGCCAGTCGGCCAGCGTGGGGGGTTTCGCCGGGGAAAGTTGGCCCTGCTCGGCCTGCCGCTCGGGCAACTCGAGGCCACCGGCCGCCTACCAGCGTGCGGGGCTGGTAGAAGCTCCCGGCGCCCTCGAGGGGCCCGAAGAAGCGGTCGAAGTGGCAGCGCGACCTTCTGTGGGCATGAACCAGCTCGCTGCGTGCAAGGCCAGCCAACCAAACACCGACAGACGGCGAGAACCATGAAGAAGGCAAACTGCGCGATCCGCGGACGCCAACCCCCCGCCCGAATCAGCGCGTCATTTCAGCCGCGTTGTCGCCGCGCAGCGCTTTTCGGATCTGCCAATGAGCGATCCGTCGGAAGATGGAACCTGCACACTTGGCCGGTGAGCGAATCCGAGTGGAGGCGTCCGGTCACTCCGTTACTGCCGTCTGACCAGTGGTGGCATGTCCAGGGACGTCACCTCGCGTATCGGATTCCCGTCGGCCGCTTCCTTCTCGGCGTGGCGGCAGGCAGAGCTGGGCGGACAGCAGCCCGGCCGCGCCGACCAGGGCCCACAGCAACCATGGGCCGATCGCGTACACGGCACCGCCGATGAGCGGCCCGGCGCCCGTACCGATCGTGTACGCGACGCCGTGCAACCCCTGGTAGCGCCCGACCATCCGCGGCGGAGCCAGACTTCCCACGTAGGCCTGGGAGATGGAGCTGTTCATCATCTCGCCGAGCGTCCACAGCAGCACCGTCGCCGACAGCAGGACCATGTCGGTCATGAACCCGGTCAGCGCGAGACCGACACCAGTGACCAGGTTGCCGATGGCCAGTACGTACTCCGGCCGGTACCGGGAGACCACGCCGGTGATGGGCAGTTCAAGGGCCAACACCAGCAGACCGTTGAGCCCGATGAGGAGACCGAAGTCGCGCGCGCTCAGACCCACGTCGCTGACGTGCAGGGGCAGGCCGACGGTGGACTGGATGTAGACGAACTCGGCAACCACGGTCATCAGCAGGAATCGCACCAGGGTGCGGTCGGCAAGCACCTGCCGGTATCCCACCGCCGCGTCCTCGTCCGTGTCCTCGTCGTCCTGGTCGGACCGCGGCTGAGGCGCATCCCGCAGCAGCACCGCCATGACTACGCCGAACAGCAGGCACGCGACGGTATTGCCCAGGAAGAGCCCCACATAGGATGTGCTGGCCAGCACTCCGCCGATGACGCCTCCCAGTGCAGCGCCGATGTTCATCGCGGCCCGGAACACGCCGAAGGCGGCGAGTCGTTGCTGGTTGGTCGCCGCCACGGAGTCGATCAGCACCGCGGCCGCGGCCGGTCGGTAGATCTGTGACGTCACGCCGACGAGACCGACCACGGCGACGAGGATCGGGAACGGTTCGAGGAACGGCACGATCGCGGTCAGCACGGCGGTGGTCACGGCGGACAGCACGATGGTCCATCGCCGGCCGATCTTGTCGGCGAGGTGGCCACCGACGGCGTTGCCGAGCACTTTGCCCAGGCCGGACACGCCCAGCACGAACCCTGCGGCGCCGGCGGAATAGCCGCGCTCGATCAGGTAGAGCACGATGAACACCGGCAGGAAGTTGCCGACCTGGTTGACCAGGATGCCGAGACTGACGATCCATACCCGGCCGGGCAGGCTGCGGAGCGCGTCGCGGAATCGCGGCTCGTCGACGCCCGACCGGCCCGGCGGCGCGGCGCTCACGCGACGGGCTCGGTGCGCACGAGGATCGCCGCGGCCAACCGGCTGCCGTGGGCGATCGCTTCGGTAGCGGTGGCGCCGCGGGCGATGACGTGACCCACCTTGTCCTCGTTCCAGGTCAGCGGTGGCACCTCGTCGCCCGGCTCCACCTCCAACTGGAGGTCGACGAACGCTGGGTCCGCGCGCACGGCGTCGACGCCGGTGACCTCCACGACGCGTCCGGGCTTCGGCGTGAGGAACCGGACGGCCGCTCCGCCCCGAGGCTCGGGCGAGGTGGTCAGTGGCTCCACCACGCCGAACCTGACGCCCAGCGCGTAGCGCTCCATATCGACGCCGTAGGCGATCTTGGCCAGTTCGTTGATCCGGTCACCGCCGATGCGGTTGTGCGACTCGACGATCCGCGGGCCGCGCGAGGTCAGCTTTACCTCGGTGTGCCCTGGACCATTGTGAAGCCCCACCGCGTCGAGAAGGTCCGTCACCAACCGCGTGACCTCGCGCAGCGTCTCGGCCGAGCAGTCGCTGGGCTGCGAATGTCCGATCTCGACGAAACCGGGGCCGCCGCACTCCTTGTCGGTCACCGCGACGACCACATGCCGGCCGTCGAAGGTCAGGGTCTCCACGCTGATCTCCGGGCCGTCCAGGAACTCCTCCATGAGGAAATCGTCGAAGGAGTCGGCACAGGACAGGTCCCTGGCGGCCCAATGCCCGTCGAGGGATCGGAAGCGTTCGGCGACGACGTCCACGTCGGCTCGGTCGCGGATGCAGAACACCCCGAGGCTTCCCGATTCGCGGATCGGCTTGACGATGACGGGGAGTCCGTGCGCCTGAACGAACTCCCGAACGTCCTGTACGGAACGGCCGATCGCGGAGGCCACCGGGCTGATGCCCCTCGCGGCCAGGTGTCGGCGCATCCGCCACTTGTCCAGCAGCAGTTCCACGGTGGCGACGGACTCGCCGCCGAGGCCGAGCGCCTCGTTGATCCGCGCCGTCGGTAGCAGCCCGAGCTCGAACAGCGACACGGCTGCCTGGAACGGGTACGCCTCGTGCAATGACTGGGCCAGTGGCAGGAGCCGGTCGACGTCGCCGTAGTCGAGCAGCAGCGCCTGATCGACAGACGGCCAGTGGCCGCGGTCATACTCGTCCGGGAACTGGGCGTGAACCACGTCCAGGCCGAGATCCCGGGCCTTGCGCACATGCTCGAGCTTGCCGCCGACGACCAGGACGCGAGGCCGTCCGGTGGCGACCGCCGAGGACCGTTGGCCGGTGGGTACGACATCGTCGGACAATGGGGCTCCCTCTCTCAGGTTTCCTCCCGGCGGCTCGCCGGGAGTCCGGAATGGCGTCACGGCTGGGACGAGGATCAGTTCCACACCTCTGTGCGGTGCACCGCACGGAGGCTGAGCGGACTCATGTCCGTCCACATGTGATCGATGCGTCGAGGCAGTCGGAGATCGGAAAGCGTCACCGTCTCCCTGCCCACGTACCGAGGATCCGAGGACACGTGCCGGTACGGCATCCGGTTTCTGGCGACGCTCGAAGCCCGCGTCATACCGCCGACTCGTTTGCCCGCGAGAATTCGGTCTTTCGCGATGGAGTAGTTAACGGGTGTGAGCAAGCCGCGGTCGAGCAGGTTCGCCAGGTGCTCGAGGCGGCGGACGAGATCGAGCGGGTCTGTGGCTCGCTCCTCCTGTTCAGGCGTGGGCGTCGCTTGCTCGACTCGTACATGGTGTGGGCTCCTCAGCTCCTCGTTGACCAGACGAGATTCGTCCACTGAGGTATGCCCTCACATCAGGCAAATGCCTTATCTCTCCCTGAGGTACTCCCCGGGGTGCCTTAGACGCCTCGCGTCACGGCGCTGCGGAGCCGGCCGCCCGGCCACCAGCACCCCCGCACCAGGGGGAGGGCAGATCCGGGCACTTGCGGATTGGCGGCTCAAAGACCGCTCAGACCTCGACGACAAGTAGGACTCCGATCCCAGCGAGTACCACAGCCACAACCGCCGCATTGTGGGCCGTCAGCCAGTCTCTTGCTCGACCGAGCGGCGTGAGGATCCGTTCGCCCAGCACGTTGTACAGCAGCCAAGGCAGCGCGACTGTGCAGGAAGCAATCGCAGTGAAGACCGCCACCGCGCCCACAAGTTGAGCGCTCGTCAGATCGGCCGCGCCGATGGCCAGTCCGGGGGCCACGACCACCCCGCCAAATCCTTCCGCCAGCCGCCGCCAGCAGTAGGACCTTGGGGTTGGCCGCCGAAAGCAGCAAGCCCAACCGCAGCGCTGTGGCCGGGGTGGCCTCGTTCAGTGCCCGCATCCACGCCGGGTCAGTCTGCTTCTCCCGCTTGAGCCACTGCTGCACTCCCAGCATGATGAGCAGCACACCAAGACCGAGTCTGGTCCAGGGAGCCCAGGCGGGCGTCTCCTCGTTGCGTTCGATGACCGAGGCGAGCGCGGACAAGACCCCACACACTCCGACGATTCCGACCACCCAGCCCGCCAGAAAGGAGCCGCCCGTCGCCCGGGGTCGAGGAGTGAACAACAGCAAGATCGCCGGGACGACCGGGAACGGAGATGCCGCGATTCCCAGCGCCAATGGCGCGATCTCGAGGATCACCGGTCCCACGGGCTGCCTCCCTCGCCAGACAACAGCGACGGCTGGATTGTCTCACCCAGGTCGGCCAAGCCGCCCGACCATCGGGCATGTGCGAAAAACTCCGCCCGGCCGACAGGCGGTGATATGACGCCTGCACTGTCGCGCGCCCGCGGCCGAATCGTTCAGGCGCCAGGCCCCACGGAGGTGCTCGAGCAACGCAGGCCGGGGGGCCCTCACGGGCTCACGGGGCGATGATCTACATTCCCATCGTGAGTGCCCAGGCCCCTTCCGCCGTCATCCTGATCCGGGCGGAGAGATTCATGCCCAACCCCGCCACGGCGGCCGACAACGCGTTCCAGCGTGATGTCCCGCCGGGCCAGTCCGACGACACGACGTCGAGCAAGGCGCTGGCCGAGATGGACGCCCTGGCTCAGGCCCTCAGGGACGCCGGCGTGCGGGTCCACGTCTTCCAGGACGAGGACCACACCAGGCCGGACAGCGTCTTCCCGAACAACTGGCTGTCCACCCATGCGGGCGGCTACGTCGCGGTCTATCCGATGTATGCGTCGAACCGCCGCCACGAGCGGCGCGCCGACGTGCTGGAGATGCTGAAGTCGGAGTACCGGTGCCAGACCATCGTCGACTACTCCGGCCTCGAGCCGGACGGTATCTTCCTCGAGGGCACGGGCGCGATGGTGCTCGACCACGTGTCGCGGGTGGCCTACATGGCAGTCAGCCACCGCGCCGACACCCACGTGCTGGAACGGTTCTGCAGCGACTTCAGCTACGAGCCGATGGCGTTCGAGGCGGTCGACTCCGACGAAGTGTCGGTCTACCACACCAACGTCATCGCCTGCGTCGGCACCGACGTCGCGCTGATCGCGCTGGAGATGATCCCGGACGAGCAGCGTCGCGAGCAGGTCCGCGAACGGCTCACTGTCAACGGCCGCAACGTGGTCCCGCTGACTGAGCAGCAGATTCACGAGTTCGCCGGCAACGCGGTGGAACTCTGCGGACGTACGCCGAACGGCAAGCGCCGCTACATCATGGCCATGTCAGGGCGGGCCCGGCGGAGTCTCCGTCCGGACCAGGTCGCGGCGATCGAGGAGTCCTGCGAGATCGTCTCCGTCGACATCCCCACCATCGAGCTGGCGGGCGGGTCGGTGCGCTGCATGATCGCGGGTGTTCACCTCGACCGGCGACCGGTTGCCGCCGAGCCGGAGCTGACCGAGGCGGTGGAGGCGATCAACGAGGAGCACCCGACCACCGCCGACGGGCAGGACTTGGCCATGGCCGACGTCCACGCCTGAGTCATCGGCGGCCGGCCGTGCGCGACGTACGACGCCCACCGCGCGCAGCGTCGGAGGGAACAAAGTCCGCAGGCACACGCGGTACGAGGCTCAGTCTGTCGCCGTACGCGACATGCCTGCCTGACGCGCCGGAACAGCTCTCCGAGGCCTTGGCCGCGGACCGATGGCACCGAGTAGTGCTGGCGGTCGCCCCCGACTACGAGCGGTACGACACGGGCGAGTCGGAGCGACGGACGGTTCTCGCTCTGACGAACGCGGCCGTGGCACTCTCGGCGTACGCAGGTGCGTCCACCTCCCGGAGTAGCCCTCGTTGAACACGACGCCGGCGGTCGAGGTTCCGGCGATCTTGGTCGCCACGTTGACCGCGGTAGCTGCCGGACCGCGCCGACCTCCTTGAGTCGGCCGCCGTAAAAGGTGTCCAAGGCGACCACCTCTGCCGACTGGGAGGCTTCCATCGCCTGCCCGGTGAGCTGGCCGGTCCCGGCGGCGGCCAGCGAGGCAGGGCTACGTCCTCCGTCCGGCCCAGGGACGCCGTCCAAACGCGGCCTGCTGCTGTGCGCGGTGGGACAGCATCGCGTATGTCGTGATGAACCTGAATGCGCACCGCGTCATTCTGGCCGGAAAGACTCACCCGAGACCGGCCTACGCCGCTACGGGGATTCGTGTCACCGAGCACGGTGGACATCGGCCGGGGGCTGGCTGTGTGTGAAGCCGTCCGTGGGCGGCGTCAGGTCCCGGACCTGACGTGCATCCGCTCGCCCTGAGGCCCGAACAGCGCCAGTATCTCGGTCGGGTGGTCGCCGTGGTTGGCGATGACGTGCGGGGTGCGGGTGTCGAACTCGACCACCTCGCCCGGACCGAGGTCGAGCACCCGGTGGCCGAGCACGAGGTGCAACCGGCCGGACAGGACGTAGATCCACTCGTAGCCCTCGTGGACCTTTGGCTCGTACGGCTCCGGCGGGTCGTGCGGCGGCACGATCATCTTGAACGCCTGGAGCCCACCCGGTCGCCGGGTCAGCGGGACGTACGTGCGGCCGTGCCGCTTGATCGGCTTGGCCCGCACCCGTGGATCGCCTGTTTCGGGCGCGTCGACCAGCTCGTCGAGCGGCACCTGGTGAGCCCGAGCCAGCGGCAGCAGCAACTCCAGGGTCGGCTTACGGTGCCCGGACTCCAGCCGGGACAACGTGCTCACCGAGATGCCGGTGCTCGCCGCTAGCTCCGTCAGGGTCGCGCCCCGCTCCACCCGCAGCGCGCGCAACCGTGGGCCGACCCCCTCGAGCACGTCATCGAACTCCGCCATCCTCATAGTTTGCCAAAGCAGCAAAGAAGTTTGTCAAGGGCGTGATGGGGTGCGCATGCTGGTGGGCATGGACATCAACGAGTCGTACGACGTGGTCGTGGTCGGTGGAGGAGCCGCTGGCCTCAGCGCCGCGCTGGTGCTGGGACGCTCCCGGCGCTCGGTGCTGGTGATCGACGCCGGGGAGCCCCGCAACGCCTCCGCTGACCAGATGCACAACTACCTCGGCAGGGAAGGCGCGAAGCCCGCCGAGCTGCTGGAGATCGGCCGCGAGGAGGTCGGGCGCTACGGCGTAGAGGTACGCCATGGCCGGGTCTCCTCCGCCGCACGCACCGGCGTCGGCTTCGCCCTCGATCTCGAGGACGGCAGATCGGTCTCCTCCCGCCGGCTGGTTCTCGCCACTGGCGTGGTCGACGTGCTGCCGGACGTCCCGGGCCTGAAGGAGCGGTTCGGCCGCGACGTGCTGCACTGCCCGTACTGCCACGGCTGGGAGGTCGCCGACCTGCCGCTCGGGATCGTAGCCGGTGGGCCGGACTGCGTCGAGCGGGCCCTGCTGTTCCGCCAGTGGAGCGATGACGTGGTGATCCTCCTCAACGGCCAGCCCGCCCCGCACGGGGAGGACGCCGAGAAGCTCGCCGCCCGCGGCATCGGGGTGGTGCCGGGCGAGATCGCCGGGGTGGTCGTCGAGGACGACGCCATCACCGGCGTCGAGCTGGTCGGCGGCGGGGTCGTGGCCCGGACGGCGCTGGTCGTCACCACCGTGCCGACCCCCGACACCACACTGCTCGACGCCCTCGGCGGCCCGGAGGCCCCCGGCCTGAAGGTCGTCGGCAACGCGGTCACACCGTACGGCGGGGTCATCAGCTCGGCCGCCGACGGCATGATGGCCGGAATGCTCCTCAACCACGACCTGATCCTTGAGGAGACCGCGGCGGCCGTCGCGGAGCACCGCAAGGAAGCCGCCTGATGAGTGGACACGGACACAAGCTCACCGAGGAGGAAGCGGCGGCCATGTTCGAGCCGTCGAGCTGGGAGGAGCGGTACGCCGGCGAGGAGAAGATGTGGAGTGGGAACCCCAACCCGCAGCTGGTCGCCGAGGGGTCCGGGCTGACCCCGGGCACCGCGCTCGACGTCGGCTGCGGAGAGGGCGGCGACGTGATCTGGCTGGCCCGCCAGGGCTGGAGGGTCACCGGCGCCGACTTCTCCGCCAACGGGCTGGCCCGCGCCGCCCGGCACGCCGAGGAGGCCGGGGTCGCCGACCGCACCGACTGGTGGCAGGTCGACGCCCGGACCTTCGCTGCCGACGGCCGGTCCTACGACCTGGTGACCACCCACTTCCTGCACCCACCGGACGGCGGGATGGTCGAGGTGACCAGCCGGCTGGCCGATGCCGTCGCGCCCGGCGGGCATCTCCTGGTCGTGGGCCACGCGCCGTCCGAGGTGTTCACCCACCTGACCGCAAGCCACCGCAGAGCTATGTTCGTCGCCGAGGACCTGCTGTCCAGCCTGCCGGGGGCCTTCGAGGCCCTCGTGGTCGAGCAGCGGCCGCGAACGATGACTCGCGAAGGCGTGACGGTCGACGTCCACGACTCCACGCTGCTCGCCCGCCGTACGCATTAGTGAAGCCCAGAACGGTCGTGCCAGCGAGTCACCAGCCGAAGCCGACCGCTGCTGTCGCGCCGCATCGCGACGCGACTATGCCGCTGGTCACGCGGCATGTGGGCAGCCACTTTTGGCGGGCGGGCGGGCGCGGCGCAAAGACCCGCGTAGACCGGCACGGTACCCGGCGAAAAGAAGCACCGACCATGCGTGCGGATCCCGGCAGGAGCGGACGTGTGGTCGGCGTTTGTCGAGGCCGCCCCATCAAGCGGACTGAGCCGACAGCACCAACGGAAGCAGGGCTCGGGTTGTCTCCGTGAGGTCAAGGGTCGTGATGACGCTCGGTTCCACGAAGACGATCTGTCGGCCTTCTGCGCAGTCAACGTCCGCGTCGGTGAGGTCGCACGCCCCCAACCTGTCGCCAGCTCTGTAGGTAGTCGGAATGGTGTTCGTGGTGGGGCAGTGCCACGTCCTCTCGGGCGAGCCCGTCGAGGCCGCGCGTCATCTGGCCGGTGGTGTCGGCAACGGTGCGCGGACCTCGAGACACTCGCGTGCCGAGACTCGGCTCCGTCTGCGGCCCGGCAGTTCCCCGCCACGACGCCCTGGTCGCGTCGGCGGGGTCATGGCTGGAGGGTGGCGTAGCGTCGATGCATGGTTCCCCGTCTTGCGGGCGCGTTGGCCGTGGTGGGCGGTACCGCGTGGCTCGTCAAGGTCGCGCTGATCTGGGACAACAGCGGCACCAACACCACCGACGGGATGGTCGGGGTGCTCTTCGACATCGGGGCGATCGCCATCGCCTCGGCGGCGGTCCTGCGGGCCTGGTACTGGCGTGCCGCGACCCTGCCCTGGCGCCGCCTGCTGGCGGTGTTGATCGCGCTGGTGGCCTTCCTCGCTGCGATGAACCTCCCCATCCTGCTGGCCCGGCAAGTCTTCGGCAGAACCTGGTATGCAGACGAGGTCGGCATCTTGCTGACCGCGGCGGGAGCGCTCGTTTTGGGGGTCGGCTGGCTCCGGGCCGGATTTCGGGTACCGCAGCAGGAGTCGCAGTTCGGGTGACGCGGTACTCGATCGGCGACGTCTGGGGCATAACGGTGTCGGCACACGCTCTGTTGGGAATCTCGTCGCTACGGAGATGGCTGGATCGCACCCGACGCAGCTCGTCCGGAGCCTAATAGAGGAGTATGCGGCTGGACCGGGTCCGAGTGTCGATCGGTTGTGGGCACTGGCCGGCGTACCCGCCGTCGTCCCAGGGCTTCTCGAGCACACTGATCTGCTCCGGTGCGACCGGGTGGTTCGGCCGTCGGCCCAGCGCACGTGCAGCACGAGCGGCGCGTCGATGTCGACGGAGGCGGCGGGCTAAGCGGAGGTCATGCCTCGAGCACAGCGGAGGTTGGAGGGAACACGGCGTCCCTGGCGTAGGGCGACGGGAGGGGTGTCCTCCCCGGTGACAGAGGATCACCGGGGAGGACTCCGTCGACACCACAGGGCGTCAGCCGCGTGCTTCGATGACGAGGTTGGTCGCCGTGGCCACGGCCACCTCGGCGCTGGCGAAGCCGGCCTCCTCGAAGGTGTCGATGAGTCGTGCCGGACCGGCCTGCGCACCGAGTGCGGCGCCGCCCTGCGAGACGCTGTGCGGCACGCACAACGCCGAGCTCCCGACGTAGAACACCGGCGCGATCGGGTTGGCTAGATTCGCCGCGAGGGTGTCCTCGGCGTACGGCTCGACCGCGACGACGCAGCCGTCAGGTGCCAGCACGGTGCGGGCGTGGGCGAGTGCCTCGACTGGGTGGCCGAAGTCGTGCACAGCGTCGAAGAACAGCACCAGGTCGAACTCCCCCGAATACGACACCGCGTCCGCGATCTCGAAGTGGACCCGCTCGGCCACTCCGGCCTCCACCGCAGCGACGGAGGCGTGGCGAATCGACTCGTCGTGGTAGTCGACGCCCACGAAGGTGGACCGGGGGAACGCCTCGGCGAGCATGATGGTCGGGACGCCGTGGCCGCAGCCGACGTCCAGCACCCGGATCCCTGCCTCGAGACGCTCGATCAGGCCGTCGACGGCCGGCAACCATTCGGCGACGAGCGAGGTGCGGTACATCGTGCCGTAGAAGCGGGCCACGGCGCTGAACAGCCGCGGATCCTGCTCGTGCCACCCCAGGCCCTCCCCGGTGGTGTACACGTGCGCGAGCTTGTCGACCACGCCCCACACAGCGGCGATCAGCTCGAACCCAGGCATGAGGGAGGCGGGGCCGTCCTCGTCGACCAGGACGGCTGCAGCTTCGGGGGAGAGCCCGAACGTCTCGCTCGCGGCGTCGTACTCCACGTAGCCGTTGGCGGCCTGGGCGGAGAGCCACTCCTGGAGGTAGCGAGGGGCGACACCGGATCGCTGCGCGAGCTCGGACGCGGTGGTCGACTGCACCAAGGCAAGCGACTGCCAGAGTCCCAGGCGGTCGCCGAGGTAGACGAGGATCGCGTTGTACGCCGCGGCCTGGTCGGCCGAGACCTTGCCGGCGAACTCCTCGAGCCCGCCATCGTCGAGGACCTGCACCTCGAGAAGGTCGGTCATGATGGTTCCCTTCTGTGGGCACCCGGTTGGTGCCGTCATCCAGAAGCCTGGGTGGCGCCTCTGACGTCGCCCTCTCACCAGCGGTCTAGCCCGTGAAAGAACGGTGACAGGTGAACGGGCCATCCTTGGGGGCATGGAACCTGGTGACAGCGAATGCCTGGATCTGGAAAAGCTCGGCACGGTGCTGATGCTCTGGGCACACCCGGACGACGAGGCCTACCTCGCCGGCGGGCTGTCGGCCACCTTGGCCGACGCCGGACAGAGGGTCCTCTGTGTGACCGCGACGCGCGGTGAGGCGGGGGAGTCGAGCCTGCCGGTCACTGACCGCGACCACCTCGCCGCGATCCGGACCGCCGAGCTCGAGAAGGCGCTGGCCGTGCTCGGGGTGGAAGAGCACCACTGGCTGGGCTACCCCGACGGCGGCTGCGCCGAGGTCGACGAGAACCACGCGGCGTCGCGGATCACCAGGCTGGTCGACGAGGTCGGACCGGACACTGTGATCACGTTCGGGCCGGAGGGGTTCACCGGTCACCCTGACCACCGGGCGGTCAGCCGGTGGACCGACCTGGGACTGTCCCGGGCGGCTCGTCGGCCACGCCTCCTGCACGCGGTGACCACGGACCAGGACGTCGACTGGGACATCGCCGACGAGTTCGGGGTCTACGCCCTCGGAAAGCCCCGCGTGTGCGCCGAGGAGGAGGTGGCCGTCCTGCTCCGACTGAGCGGGGACCGTCTGGACCGGAAGGTCGAAGCGCTCCTGCGCGAGGAGTCGCAGACCCGGGTGCTGGTGGAGGCCATGGGCCTGGCGCGATTCCGCGCCTGGGTGGCGGCGGAGACCTTCGCGGCGCCGGAGGATGGATGACGGCGACCACCGCCCTCGGGCACCCTGAGGTGGTGGAAGGCGCGCTGGTGGACCGCACCGGCCTGGCCGTGGGCGTGGACGTGCTCGGCCAGCTGGTGCTGCGCGTGCGCGGCGGACCGGTCGAGGTGCCCGGCTCCCGACGTCGGGCATTGCTGGCGCTGCTCGCCCTGGAGGGGGAGCGCGGGCTCTCCCACGAGCGCATCATCGACTCGCTGTGGCCCGAGGGAGCACCAGAGAACGCGGTCCAGGCCGTGTACACCCACATCTCCCGGCTCCGGGGCCATCTGGGTCCCCTGGCCGACCGGTTGGAGCGGCGGTCGACGGGTTACCGGCTGCGGCTGGAACCCTTCGAGCTCGATGTGGACGCGGCACAACGTTGGGCAGAGGTGCACCCGGCAGCCGCACTGGACCTGTGGCGCGGCCCGGCGCTGGCCGAGTTCCGGTCGCTGCCGGCCCTTGAGGTCGCGGCGGTGGGCCTGGAGGAGCTCCGGCTCGAACTCGTGGACGACCTTCTCGAGGCAAGACTCGCGGGCGGCGAGCAGGGCGTGGTGGTGGCTGCCGCCGCAGCCGCAGCGGAGTCTCCCCTCCGGGAGCGCACTGCGCTGCTGCACGTGCGTGCCCTTGCCGCGGACGGCCGCGCCGCGGAGGCGATGTCGGCGGCCCAGGCGTTCCGCCGCCGGCTGGTGGACGAGACCGGCCTCGACCCCAGCGAGGCCTGGGCGACGCTGGAGCAACGGGTGGCCGCAGGAGCGGCTGCGCGGCTGGTGGTGTCGCGGGTGGCCCGCCCGGACGGACCGATGTTCGGTCGGCAGCAGGACCGGGAGGAGGTGGTCCGGCTCCTCGCGACCCACGCCGTCGTCACCCTCACCGGCCCCGGTGGGGTGGGCAAGACCCGGCTGGCACTCGACATCGCTGCCGAGCCGGACCACGGCACGGAAGCGGTCGCCGTGCGCCTCGCCGTAGTCGACCGGGCCGACCACGTCTGCCAAGCCGTCGCTGCCGGGCTCGGACTGCGCTCGACCACGAGTGTCGGGGTGCCCGAGATCGCCGCTGGACTGGCGGACCGGCGCCTGCTGCTCGTCCTGGACAACTGTGAGCACGTCATCGACGCCTGCCACGAGCTGGTGACAGCAGTGCGTCGCAGCGCGCCGGGTGTGCGCGTGCTCGCGACGTCACGGGTGACCCTGCAGGCGCCCGACGAGTACGTCGTACGGCTGCGGCCGCTGCCCGTCCCCCGAGACGTGCGGGACCTGCTGGCGCTGCGCCGGCAGTCCAGCGTCCGGGCATTCGTGGAGCACGCCCGCCGTCGTCTGCCGGACTTCGACCTCTCGGACGAGGATCTCACCGACCTGGTGGAGGTGCTGCGGAGGCTGGACGGCCTGCCGCTGGGCATCGAGCTCGCCGCCCGACAGGTGGCGGTGATGCCGGTTCGAGACGTCCGTGAGCGACTCGATCGGGCTCTCGACCTGTCCACCGGACGCGGCGCTCCCGAGGACGCGCGACAGCGGACGTTGCGCGCCACCATCGGCTCCTCCTACCAGCTGCTCACCGACGAGGAGCAACGCCTACTGCGTCTGTTGGCGCCGTTCCTCGGGGGGGTCGACCTACGGACGGTGGAGGCGATGGCGGAGGGCCTGCGAGCCGATCCGCTCGACCTGCTGCACCGGCTGGTCGACTCGTCCCTGCTCGTGGCCGATCCAGCCATCGGGCGGTACCACCTGCTGTTCACCGTGCGCAGCTTCCTTCTCGACGAGCTGGAGCGGCTGGGCGAGGGGGAGGAGGCGCACCGGCGCTTCCTCGCACGTTGCCGTGTGATGGCCGCCGAGATCGGGGCGCGGATGAGTGGGCCGGACGAGGCAGCGACGGACCGCCGCTTGCGAGCCGAGCTCGACAATCTCCGCTCGGCCCTGGACCGGGCCGGGCTGGACGACCGGGTCGCGATCGCTGTGGCCGTTAACCAGGTCGTCACGTGGCGCGACCTGAACGAGGTGTGGGCGTGGGCCACCGACCTCGCGGACGACGCCGCGATCGTTGACCACCCCGAGCGGCTGGCCGTGCTCGCCGGCGCTGCCGAGGCGGCGCGTCTGGTCGGTGACTTCGAGACCGCCCGGAGTCGTGCGCGCGAGGTCATCGACGAGTCCGACTCTGTTGACACCGAGTCGCTGCTGCGTGCCTGGAGCGTCCTGGCCGTGGTCGACCACTTCCACGGGGACTTCGCCGGTGCCCAGGAAGAGTGGCTGCGGGCGGCCGCGGGACCGAGCCCGGAGCGCAGCACTTTCGTCGGTTCCGCGGCCCTCGCGGCCGCCTACGGGGGTGACCTCGAGACCGCACGGCGTCTCCTGGCGGAGGCGCGGTCGGAGGCGAAGTGCGCCTCCCACCGCGCGTTCGCGTCGTACGTCGAGGGCGAACTGTTGGCCGCCACGAATCCGGCGGATGCGGTGCCGTGCTACGAAGCGGCGATCACCGAGGCTGTCGGTGTGGGCTGCACGTTCATCGAGGGTGTCGCCAGCGTGTCGCTCGCCTCGGCTCGCACCAGGATCGGCGACTGGGTGCGTGCCTCGGACGGGTTCATCCAGCTGATCACCATGTGGCGTCGTACCGGCCAGTCGACCCAGCTATGGACCACGGCGCGCAACGCCGCGGAGCTGCTGGCCGTCACCGGGCGTCCGCGCTCCGCGGCTCTCGTCCTTCTCGTCGCTGCTGAGCAACCGGGCGCCGCCGCGGTCGACGAGGAGATCGCCCGTTTCAGCGGGCGGTCCTACACGTCGCTCGACCACCTGGTGGATGCGGCCACCCGGGCCGAGCTGGTCGAGGAGGCCCAGCGGCTGACCTCAGCCGAGGTGCTCGACCTCGCCCTCGCCGAGCTGGCGGCGCTGAGCTCGTCCCGGGACGATGCTGCCGAGGCGCCGACGCCTCAGCGGTAGTTGGTGAACTGCACCGCGAAGTCGTAGTCCTGCCCTCTGCACCTGCAGCCCTTCACCTCATCGTGGGATGGCTTACCAGGACATGTTGAGCTGCCGCTAGGCGAGGACTGGCGGAGTCGCAAGGTCTGCGAGCGGGTGGCCGCGGTTGCCGACGAACTCCCCGGGTTACTGCATCATCTATGAGCCGAAGGCGCTCTGGCTCTTCACCTCGTCCTTGGAGCCATTTGCCGAGTCCTTAGGCCTTCCTGGCGGCCGCTCTCTTGGCGGCTGCCTTCTTGGCCGGCTGGCCCTTGGGCTTCTCACGCACCTGCACTCCCTGCCCAGCGGGCCGCTTTACCTCGAAGAGCTCGATCGCGGCAACCAGGTCGACCAGCTTGGCGTAGCCCCAGTTGCGGGAGTCGAAGTCAGGCGCCTGCTTGGCGACGTGCGATCCGACGCCTCCGAGGTTAGCCCAGCCGTCGTCGTCCGAGGCCGCGTCGATCCCCTCCCGCAACAGCTTGACCAGTTTGGCGTCCCCACGGAGCTCGCTCGTGCTCCGACGCACAGGGGCCGTGGGAGCCAGATCCTCCTCGCTAGGTTCCTTCGGCTTCTCGGGGCGGCGCAGCACGTCGAGGTAGACGAACTTGTCGCACGCGGCCACGAGCGAGTGCGGCGTCCTCGGCTCGCCAAACCCGTAGACGGTCTTGCCCGACTCCCGAAGTCGGGAGGCCAGCTTGGTGAAGTCGCTGTCGGAAGAGACCAGGCAGAATCCGTCCAAGTTCCCGGTGTAGAGCAGGTCCATCGCGTCGATGATCAGGGCGCTGTCGGTGGCGTTCTTGCCGGTGGTGTAGGCGAACTGCTGCATCGGCTGGATGGCGTGGGCGTTGATCGCCTCCTTCCAGCCGCGGAGGTTGGATGTGGTCCAGTCGCCGTACGCCCGCTTGACCGTGGCGCTCCCGTACTTCGCGATCTCGGCGAGCAGCGCCTCGATGATCGTGGGAGTGGTGTTGTCGCCGTCGATGAGGACGGCGAGCCTGGTGGAGTCCGGGGCTGAGGCCATGTCCGGAGCGTAGTGGGGAAGGTCGACGTGCCGGACTCGAACCGTCTCCCTGCACGATGCGGCCGCGGAGTCACGCAGGGGAGCGACCCAGTGAGTACCTCGACGGGACTCCGGAAGAGGCTGGGCCTCGCGCGAGCTCGGAAGAGCGTCGGGGGCGCTCGCGGCGAAGTGACGCAGATTGCCGACCTGCAGCGGTCGCGACTTGCTGAGGGGTCTTTCATCTCGATGATGGACCGGTCGCTCGTCGTCGCCTGTTGGCTTCGGTCGAGTCTGTCGGAGGCCGGGTTACGGTTTCGTCTATGGACATGCTGACGGGCGACCAGATCGCTGAGGCCAACCTGACCGACTGGCGCAAACTGGGGCAGGGACTACATGCCCGCTACGTGGTCGGCGACTTCGGCACCGGCGTACGGTTCGTCGCCGCAGTGGGCGAGGCCGGCGACGCGGTCGGCCACCACCCGCGGGTGACGTTGGGCGATGGGTACGTCGAGCTCAAGCTGCTCAGCGATGACGCCGTCTACCGCGACGACGAAGGCACCGAGCACGTCGTCGAATGGGTGACCCAGCAGGACGTCGACCTCGCGCGACGGGTCACCGAGATCGCCGCCGAGCACGCGCTCGACGCCAACCCGGGCTCGATCACCACGATCGAGCTCGCCCTCGACACGGCGCACGCCGCGACGATCGCCCCGATGTGGGCTGCCCTGCTGACCGGGAGCACCGAGGCCCGGGGCCGCGGGACCATCGGCGACGACGTCCGGGACGCCACGGGACGGGTACCGATCCTGTGGTTTCAGGACACCGACGAGCACGAGACCCCGCGTCAGCGGTTCCACGTCGACGTCTGGGTGCCGCCCGAGGTGGCCGAGCAGCGAATCGCCGCTGCCGTCAGCGCGGGTGGGATCGTCGTCGATAACAGCCTGGCGCCGTCGTACACCGTGGTCGCCGACCAGGACGGCAACAAGGCGTGTGTGTGCACAACGCTGCCTCCCGCGCAGGAACGGTGACCCGTTGGGACAGGCTCGCTCGCGCCACCATGCCGCTCGCGAACGACGACACGAAGACCGTCCGCGACGGATGGCATCGATGTTCCCCTGGTCGTAGAGCTGGTCCTCCTCGCCGCCTAGCAGCGGCTTGCGATGGTGGATCGGCTGCCTGGTCCAGGGCAGGTGGACCACCGCGCCTCAGCCCTGTACGTGCGCTCGTCCTCGTATAGGTCAGCCGCCCGTCTGTCTCGCTCTTCGTGGTCGTCGGGGCGAAGGTGCCGTAGATGTTGGTCCTTTCAGCGGTCCCTGACCTCGGCCCAGAGCCGCCGCGCAAGCGGCGTACGTCGCTGTCACCCACTCATCGGCACGGTGCCCGGCCGGGAGGACTCATCCGCTCATCGGCGTGGTCGAGCTTGGAGCTGACGGTCGGCCTGGTCGGGCTCGGGGTTAGGCGCCGGCGACGTAGGGGGTAAGGAAGTGGACGCCGTGGCGGTCGAGGTTTTGCCGCGGGCACGGTCGTAGTGCTCGGTGGTTCGAGGATCTGCGTGCCGGGCGAGGGCCTGGGCGTCTCGCAGAGGCACGCCGGCGTCGAGGGCATTGGTGATGGCGGGGTGGCGCAGTGAGTGTGGGCTGATGTGACGAGGGGATACCGCCAACGGTGGCGATGCGGTGAACCATGCGGTAGGCATCTCGGCGGTCGATCGAGTTTCCGGAGTTGGGTCGCAGGATCAGTGGACCGCTGGTGCGGCTGTCTCGGCAGGTCTCTAGTGCTCGGACGAATGGCACGGTGATGGGCATGGTGGTGGGCTTATCGCACTTGCCGACGAGGTGGAGCACGCGGTGTCCTCGCAGGGTCTGGGCCTAGTCCTCGATCGGACTGCGGCTGCCTCGAACGCACGGAGCGCATTGGTGCCAAGCAGGCAAGCGAGTGCGTCGTGGTGGACGGTGATGGTCCCCGAGTCGCCGAGGTGGGGCTGTAGAGCTCGACGTGTGCGCGTTCGATCCCGATGAGCGGGTCCCAAACCGTGGGCTTCGCACCAGCAGAACCAGCGGCGCAGCTGGTGGGCATGAAGGATGTGGGTGTGCCTTGAGTAGCGGGCAGGAGCGAGACTGCGGCCAGCTGGGCCGGCGTCATCGTCGCGGGGAACGGCGACAAGCTGGCCGGACGTGATCGTGCGGTGGGCATGGCGTCCTCTCGCGGCACGTAAGTGCGTTCATGCTGCTGGTTACGATGACGCGCCCGCCGGAAGCCCCTGGGGATGCTCGTCGTAGGCGGGATGGCGGCTCGCCACCTTGCGGGTCGCTATGAGGTGGCCGCCCAAGTAGGCCCCTACTCCCGAGACAGCCGCTCCGGCAAGCGCAAGGCGGACCCCAGTGCGGTGCCTGCCCCGCCGGCGGGCAATCCACGACGCCGCGTAGATGCTGATCGCGACGCCGTTGGTGACCGCGTGGACGAGCCCCACCCGCTTGTCGCGCGACCCGGCTGCCGACCACTCGGCCCATCCGGTCCAGGCTGTCGGGCCGGCGGCCAGCAGGCCAGTGCCGATGAGCCTCTGGGCCGAGGCTGACGCATCAGCGCCACCGATCAGGTCGAGCACGCTGGCGGAGGTCCAGGTGCCGAGCACGACGTCGGTGAGCAGCGGGTGGACAGCGTGGCCGAGCCACTCGCCGCGCAGCACCGACGCTCGGGTCCCCCTGCCGAACCCACTCTGGATCAACGGCTCCAACGCCCTCACCGGACGGTCGAGCACCATCGCCTCCTCGAGCCCCAAGGTCCAGCGCACGATCCTGGGAGGCCGTTCGACAGTGTTCATTTGCTTCTCCTCGGAGGCGTGCACGTCGAGGACGTTCCCCGGTTGCCGTCGAACCATCGTTGCTCCGCTCGACACGCAAGGTCAATGGAATGACGTCCGAGTGCTCCTACACCCAGCGTCGGTCGGAAAAACGCACCACGAACTGTGGCGCTCGAAGGAGCGGATCGCGGCTGGATCCCGGACCACGACACACACCGGCGCGTGCACGACCTCGCCGCCGAGCGGCTCTCCGGCAACAACCTGCGTCTCTTCGTCGACGACCAGTACCTCGACCCCGGTGACCCCGAGAGCCCTACCTTCTTCGGCGAGCCCTGGATGTACGTCGCGCCGGGCGAGCACCACGTCACCGTCGACGTCGTCCGAGGAGACCCCTGCAACTTCCGCTGCGCCGTCCGCACCCCCGCCGGCCACACGGACCTGTCCTCAGCGGTGGTGGAGGTCACCGACGGGCGCCTCGGGACGAGCTCACGCCCTTCGGCGCATCGACGGACGCCGTCTTTCGAACTATGAGGCCGCCTGCTGACGTCCTGCGTCGATGGCGCTGCTCAGACTTCAGTTGGCCCTGCTTGGGCGCGTCGTCGCCGACCTCAGGCATCCACGCAACATTGCCGGCGCAGCTCCGTCGCCGGGGACATGGGCGAATCGTGACCGACAGCGCTCACCTCGTCGCTGGAGTTGCGCCTGGGGGGCGCCTGGACGACTTGGCGCCGCAGGTCCAGTGCGCGCTCGCTCGGCTCGAGTCCGAGCTCTTCTCGCATCACGCGGTCGAGCTGATCGAGCTGCCTCAGAGCCGCGACTCGGTCGCCGCGCTCGGCGTACCGCTGGACCAGCGCGAGGTGAGCGGGTTCGTCTGCGGGGTCAGCAGCCAGGGCCTGGTGCCAGTCTTCGGCTTGGTGGAGCAGCTCGAGGTAGAGGCGGCGCAGATGAAGCCGGTGTTGTTCGGCCCACGGCTCGTAGAGGTCCTGGGGCAACAGCTCGCCACCGTAGACCGCGAGCGCGCCCTTGGCCGCTGCGATGCCCCCGTTGCTCACGGCGGACTCGGCCAGGTGCCGGAACTGCGTCATGTCGACCTGTACGTCATCATGGGGACACAGATACACAGCATCACCTTTTAGGACGACAGCGTCCCGGTGGTCAAGGGCCTTACGGGCGAAGTGCGCTGCCTTGTGCAGGCGTGGCGCGGCGTCGTCGATGCCGATGTCTGGCCAGAGGGCGTCGATGACCAGTTCGCGATGCAGGCTACGGCCCGGAGACAGGGCGAGCAACTTGACCAACGCGGAGCTGTGCCGACGGGACCAATGCCTCGATGAAATGGCGCGGTCGTTAACCCGTACCTCGAAACCGCCGAGCAAGGTCACGTCGACCCGGGTGGCGACCGGGCTTTTCGGCTCGCTCGCCCGGGCGGAGCCGTCGGTCGTTCGGGCCACGTCGACGACAGCTGCCTGGGTGACCATCTCAGGCCTCCGGGCCGCTGTCGGTACAACAGGGGGTTTCGTCGCGCGATGCCGGGACGCAACACCTCCCGGTCGATGCCTCGTCGGTGGCTGGATCATCGTCCAGCACGGCGTAGAACTCCCAGGCGCCGAGCGGGACGTCGGGCGCCTCTACCCACACCTTGTCCTGGACGGCGTGGCAACATGAGTCGACTTCAGGCATCGTGTGCCGCAGACCGGTGGCCGCGAAGCGACCGGTGGCCGCGACCACGTCGGCCGTCGACGCGACCTCCACTCCGAGATGGTTGAGCGCGGTCGCGGCGCCGGGATTCTCGAACAGCACGAGTTTCAGCGGAGGGTCAGCGACCACGAAGTTCGCGTACCCGGGCCGCTGCTTGGCGGGGGGCACCCCGAACATCTCGGCGTAGAACCGGGTGGCGGACGCAACGTCACGGACGTTGAGTGCGAGCTGGATGCGGCTGGTCATCGGTGCCTCTCAGGATCTGCTCCCGCCCACTGCGGAGAGCCACCCCTGTAGACGAAGCCAGCCAGCAAGGGACGCACGCACGCTCGTTGCCCTGGACGCGGATGCGTCCAGCCGGGACCGACCTCGTCTCTATGATGGAGAGGCGCGCGGAGGATGCCGATGACGAACGCACGCAGCGACAGCACGATCGATCGCCGCGACCAGGACTGGGCCGAGACCCTTGCCCGATTGCGGCGCTTTGTCGTCGCACGGGTGGGAGACCCAGAGCTCGCCGCGGATATCACCCAGGACATTTTGGTGCGCGGCATCGCCTCTGGGGCGCTGGACCGCGTGGACAACATCTCGGCCTGGCTGTATCGGTCGGCCCGCAACGCCGTCATCGACCACTACAGGACTCGGCGCACGTTTGACCAAGACCTGGACCTGGAACGCTGGCCCGAACCGGACACATCCGACGACCTGCCCAACGACGCCACCCGCGAGCTCGCCCGATGTCTGCAACCGATGATGGGTACGCTCCACCCCACGGCGCGCGACGCCCTCACCCGCGTCGATCTGGAAGGGCAGACTCACCGGCAGGCAGCAGATCAGCTCGGTATCTCCGTGTCGGGAATGAAGTCACGAGTTCAGCGTGCTCGCCGTGAGCTCAAGGAACGGCTCACGTCCTGCTGCCAGGTCCAGACCGACCGGACCGGCGCCCTCTTCGACTATGCGCCCAAAACGACGCGCACCTGCGGTTGTGCCGAGGGCGACACTCCCTGAAGAACGCACGGCAACGTCCACGAGCCACCGCTAATTCCAAGCTCTGTCACACACTATTGAGCCATCCCCCGTGTCCGCTCTTCAGCACGTTACGTTTGCATGCGACTCCCTTCGAGCTCACGCCGAGGTCCGCTCGCGGCGGTACGAGCCGCCTCTGCGTGTGGCCTCCACCGTCACGTACCGCCTTCAGCACCAGCCATCTCCAGGCCCGGTGGTTCTTCAATGCTGGACTCCGGCTGGGTAGACGATGCGACGATCCTAGGCATGGTCCAGCACGTGTTTCGCGCCAAGATCTGGGAGCACTCTCCCGGGGACCCTGGGTCTTGGCACTTCCTGACGCTGCCCGCCGAACTGTCCGAGGACATCACGCTCGAAGCTGGTCCCCGCAGGGGATTCGGGAGCATCCGGGTTGAGGTCTCCATCGGATCCACGACCTGGCGTACGTCACTGTTCCCAGACGCTGCCGCGGGCAGCTTCGTACTTCCCGTGAAGAAGCAGGTACGCCAGGCCAATGGCCTGCGCGCCGGTGCGACCTGCGAGGTCACGCTCGAGGTCGCGCCATTCGATCCGGCGTGAGTGCGCTGCGTAGGTCATGTGACGGCGGTATAACGGATCTCCAATGAGTTTGTCCGGGGGGACCGGGTCGATCAACTCCGTTGACCGAACACCCCAGGACTGACGAAGAGCGGAATCGTCGTGGAGAGTAGGTCCGGTGCGTCAGACTCCGCCGGTGCGAGTAGGGACGTGGAATCTGCAAGGTCGCTGGGATGCGAGGCAACTCGAGCAAAGCGCGACGATGCGCCGCGATGTCCTTCTTCTCACTGAGTCTCCGAGCGTGTCCACCTTCCCGGGATGAGACTTCACTCAACAAGTATGTTGATGGCGCCGCGCTGCCGCTAGGCAGCGGTGGCTTCTCACCACCCGCTCCGCGCGTCGGGTTGGGCGAAGATGGTGCGGAACACCGCGGCGACCATGTCGGCGTGGGTCTGTGGGCACCAGCGCGAGGAGGTTGCGCGCGAAGTGCACCCGGCACCGCTGATGGCCGCCTTCTGGAAGGACCGGTTGAGGGCGGCGACCAGGCCGGCGTGCTGGTTGCTGATGACCAGCCGAACACCGGTCAGGCCGCGCTTCTTCAGGTCGCTGAGGAAGGCCCGCCAAAACACTTCGTCTTCGCTGTCTCCGACGTCGAGGCCCGGCACTCCCGGGCGCCGTCGGCGGTGATCCAGGTGGCGACCACGACCGCCATGGAGACCACCTGGGAGGTCGCGTTGCGCACATGCAGGTAAGTGGCGTCGAGGTAGATGCAGGGGAACTCGGTGTGGTCCAGCCGCCGGTTCCGGAAGGCCGCGACCACCTCGTCCAGGCCGGCGCAGATCCTCGAGACCTCGGACTTGGAGATGCCGGAGTCGATGCCGAGCGCGGCGACCAGGTCATCGACGCTGCGGGTGGAGACCCCGTTGAGGTAGGCCTCCATCGCGACCGCGTAGAGCGCCTGGTCGATCCTTCTCCTGGGTTCGAGAATCACCGGGAAGTACGCCCCCTGCGCAAGTTGGGGATCCGCAACTCAAGATCGCCGGCCTGGGTGGCCAACAGCCGGGGTCGGGACGTGGAGCGGCTCACCGGTGGCGACGTACGCCCTCACCTGTCCAAGACTGGGCCGAGGTGGCCACCGGTCGTCGGTGTCTCGGCCGACGTCACCCAAGCCCGACCGGAGAAATGATTGCGGCGCTCTGCATGAGCCGCCGCCTGGCCCCGCCTGACACTGCCGCAGTGACTCGCACGGCGGTCCACACCACCGCCGGTACGATGCTCCTGAGAAACGGTCCCATCCTCGAAACTCGTGGGCCGTTGACACTTCGGAGGAGAGGTTCGTAGGTTACTCGGCGTGCCTAGAGACGGCCTTGAAACCGTGAGGCACTGGACCGCTGGGAGGGGGTCGAATGCAGCACCGTGTCGAGCGCTACGCCGCAGTGGACCTTCTGACCCCAACTACAACGGTCAGCGCAAAGGCCCAACAGGTACGTCGCGTGGGTGTCCACTGGCACGACTATTACGAACTTGTCTATGTTTCCGCAGGGGCGGCGTCGCACATCATCAATGGCGTGAAGCATCGACTGTCGCGCGGCAGCGTATTCTTGCTTACGCCGGCTGATTTCCACGAGATACGCACGGACTCGGAGGAACCACTCTCGTGCTACAACGTGGTCATCGACGCACAGCTTTGGGAAACTCGTCTCGCAGACTTCTTAATGCCTGGCTCGGAGCACATGCCTTGGATGATGTCAGATCAACCCGCTCTGGAGCCCGACTTCAAGAGACTCTGGCACGAATCTCGCGCCGATCGCCCTGGAGCGGTAGTCATGATGCATGCCGTTCTCGACTGTATTGTCGTTGAGTTGGGGCGCCAGAGCCCCGCGGGCCTAAGATCCGGGCAGGCCTGGGGTCATGAGCTCGAGGCTCCCGACATCAAGCGCGCGGTGCTGTACGTGGACAGGCACTTCCGTTCACCCCTCACTCTGGCGGGTGTCGCCGCCCAAGCTCACCTGTCCCCTAACTACTTCAGTGAGCGCTTTCGGGCGTTTACGGGCACCTCATTTCAAAGGTATTTACGGCAACGGCGCCTCAGGTTCGCCCGGTCCTTGCTGGCCTCGACGAGTCTAGGCATCACCGAAATTTGTCATGCCTCGGGCTTCAACAGTCTTTCGCACTTCGGCCGTGCCTATCGCGACTGGTACGGGGAGACGCCCACAGACTCTCGCGGCGATTCTGCGGGGCCGAGTGCCAATCGTGTCGCGGGCCTCAATGATCCGTTGCAAACTTGTTAGACAGCCGGCGTTCCAAGACGACTTCCTTCCGCTGGTTCCGTGGCTAACACTCGCAAGCGGCCTCGCGCCGCCCCTCTCCCGAAACCAGGGCTCGCACGGCGGGGCACAACCGTGCGAAGCCCAGGAAGGGCCGCCCACCGCGTGCACGATGCCATCGGGACATGCCTGGTGAGCTCGCGAACGCTCGACAGCCGCGGTCTCGCGAGCCCCACCGCAGCAACTTTGAGCTCCTCATAGGGTCTACGGCGAGAGCATCCAATACGACACACTCCGTACGTTTCGACACCGCCCGCCAGCGCTGATTAGGCATGAGACCGAGGGCGACCCATGCTCGCCCGATCGAGCAGCGACCCCAGCTGACGTACCTCTAGACCAACTTCCACGAGGCCTCGCGCCGCGCCGCTCCCACGACGCCGGACGACTTCGTGGGAGATCTCGGACTCTGCGCAGAGATCTGGGGTACCCGGCAAGAAGGGTTCCTGGAGACAAGCATCTGAAGATATGTCGATCGCTGCGGAACAACGGTGGCGCGGCAGGCGCCTAGCCGCCTTTAACGTTGGTCCCGTTCGATACAGCGCGCATAGGAAAGGAGGGTGGCACCATGCTCACCCCGGAAGACGTTCAATTTTTTCGGACCAACGGCTACTACCTGAATCGCGAGCAGTTGTTCTCGCCGGAGAAGCTAGACGGGCTCGAGGCAATCTTCGACGAACATCTCGCCGATAAGGGCGACAAGCTTTCTGATGAGTTGGACACTCCACATTTCCGCGATCCCAGGCTCTTGGAGTACCTACTTTCCGACGAGGTGCTCGACCTCGTTGAACCACTGGTGGGTCCAGACATCGCGCTGTGGACGAGCCACTTCATCTCGAAGGATCCCTATGTAGGTCGGGCGACCCCCTGGCACGAGGACTCGGCGTACTGGGAGGGACGGCTCAGCGAGTACGACCGCATCGTCACGGTCTGGCTGGCGCTCGGCCCCAGTAACCGGGACAACGGGTGCATGCGCGTCATTCCTGGGACCCATGACAACGGGTTCTCCGAGTATCGGCCTGTCGACATGACTGACCAGACCTTCCACACCGAAATTACCGAGGTCGATGAGAGCAAGGCGGTCGACTTCGAGCTTGAGCGCGGCCAGTCATCGCTCCACGACGGCCGCATCATGCACGGCGCCAAGCCGAACAAGAGCCCCGTACGGCGAACCGGCTACACAATGCGGTACTTCCCCGCTTCGGTGGAAGTCTTGCCTGTGGAGAAGAACGCCGAGATGAAGATCTGGCTCGCTCGAGGCGAGAGTCGCTCCGGAAGCGACTACGTCAACGCCTGACACATGATCCAAGCGCCGAATCGGTGATGCGCCGGGCGGCCTATCGACAAACTCGAACCTGGTCACCTGAGAAAAGGTCACCCGGCTCTGCCAGGCCCGCTGAGTGAGGCAGCCGACTCTGGAGATTTGGGTGCCGTCGAACAGCAGGATACGGCCGATCAGAGGGTCAGCATCCTTCATCTCGTCGACGGAAAGGTCACAAGACACCTTGCCCAAACGGCCGAATCCCCAGTTGCCCCACGCATTTTCGGTAGCCGTCCCCTGGAGTAGTGAGATTTGAGGGTGATCGGT
>CAWHPY010000012.1:0-34145 GCA_963831375.1 uncultured Actinomycetota bacterium
TCAGGGCTGCCGAACATCACACCTATTTTTTCGCGGAGCTGGTTGATGAAGATCATCGTGGTCCCGGAACCGTTCAGGGCACCGGTCATCTTGCGCAGCGCCTGGCTCATCAGCCGGGCCTGCAGTCCGACGTGGCTGTCGCCCATCTCGCCCTCGATCTCGGCGCGCGGCACGAGCGCGGCGACAGAGTCGATCACGATCAGGTCCAGCGCACCGGAGCGGACCAGCATGTCCGCGATCTCGAGCGCCTGCTCACCGGAGTCGGGCTGGGAGACCAGCAGCGCGTCGGTGTCGACCCCGAGGGCCTTGGCGTACTCCGGGTCGAGAGCGTGCTCGGCGTCGATGAACGCCACGATGCCACCGGCCCGCTGCGCATTGGCCACGGCGTGCAGCGCGACCGTGGTCTTGCCCGACGACTCCGGTCCGTAGATCTCGACCACGCGCCCGCGCGGCAGACCCCCGATGCCCAGGGCGACGTCGAGCGCGATCGCCCCGGTGGGGATCACGCCGAGCGCCGCACGCGTCTCTTCGCCGAGACGCATGACCGAGCCCTTGCCGAACTGCCGTTCGATGTTCGCGAGCGCGGCATCGAGTGCCTTTTCGCGGTCTCCACCAGCCATGGAAGTAGTCCGTCCGTCTGTCCGCCTGTTCGCGGAACCTGCAGTCTTTTTCATTGACAGTGACACTAGGTCGGACCTCCGACAGTTTGGGCTTCCCGCCTCAGCCTGTGGATCTCGACCCCACGTGCCTTGGTTGTGCGCCGTTGTTGGCTTCTGGTGGCACCACCCTAGCCCGAACACCTGTTCGACCCGGCACATGGCCCGGCGTGTCGCGCACGAGCCTCCTCAGATCGACAGGGTGTCCGCGTCGTCGGCGCCCGGGCGGTCCGTCGTACGTCTGGCGAACTCCGCCGCGGTGGCCACCCCGGTGACCAGCAGGGCGGCGAAGATGGTGAGCGCGCCGTACCCGAGCGACCCGACGATCACCCCCGCGAGGGCACCCGCCGCGGCGGCGGTCAGGCCCATCACGAGGTCGGCAGCGCCCTGTACGTCGGTGCGGGCGTCGAGCGGCGCGGACTCCGAGAGCAGGGTCGAGGCCGCCACCGTGCAGAACGACCAGCCGAGGCCGAGCAGGAACAGCGCGATGCCGATCCGCCAGGAGGCGCCCGCGGGCGACGTGCCGGCCAGGAACAGCGCCGCGAACAGCACGATCGCGCCCCACATCAGCATCGCCGGGCGACCCAGCTTGTCGGTGGCGATACCGACCAGTGGCGCGAACGCGAACATGCCGAGCACGTGGCCGCTGATCACCACACCGATGATCTCCAGGGTGGCGCCGCCGTGGTGCATGTGCAGCGGAGTCATCACCATCACCGCGATCATCACGGCGTGCGCGAGGGCGAGCGCGGAGGTACCGGCCGCCACGCCGGTGCGCTCCCGGACCACGGTGGTCACCCGGGACCAGTGGGTGCCGGAGCGTACGACGCCGGCGCCTCGGGCAAGGGCTGCCTCACGGGCCACCAGCAGCGGGTCCGGCCGCATGAACACGCCGATCACGGTCGCCGCGAGGGCCATCCCGACCACGCCCACCACGAACGGGCCGGTGAGTGTCGGGAGACCGACGCCGACGGCGAGCCGGCCGGCCCAGCCGGTGAGGTTGGGTCCGGCGACCGCACCGATGGTGGTGGCCCACACGACCAGGGACAGCGAACGCGCCCGGTGTGCCGGCTTGGCGAGGTCGGTGGCGGCGTAGCGCGACTGTGCGTTGGCCGCGGTGGTGGACCCGAGCAGGGTGGCGCCGACGAGCAGCGTGGTGAACGAGTCGATGACGCCGGCGAGCACACACAGCGCCGCGCCGGCCGTGCCGAGGACGTAGCCGAGCACCAGCCCGGGTCGCCTCCCCCGCTTGCCCATCAGGTGCGCGAGCAGGAAGGAGGCGAGTGCGGCGCCGAGCACCTGCATGGTCTGCGCGAGCCCGGCGAGCTTCTCGGACCCGGAGATCTCCTCCGCGAGCAGCGCGGCGACCGCGATCCCGATCGTGATGCCGAGGCCGCCGAGGCTCTGCGCGAACACCAGGGTCCAGATCGTCCGGCGCTGGACCTTCTGCACCTTGTGGTCGGGCCACCGCACCCCGCCGAGTACGCCGTGCGCGAACCCGGAGGCTCCTCCGCCGACCCAGCCGGCGACACGACGACCGGTCTGCTCCGGCGGGAGACTCATCGCTGCGCGGGTGGCAGTCCGAGGGTCTCCCAGACCGCACGCCACACGGTCTTCGGGCTCTCCCCCGCATCGAGTGCCTCGGTGGCGGTGCGTCCGCCGAGGTTGGCCATCACGTGCTGCTGCGACCAGGTCCGGGCATAGGTCGGTCCCAGCGCCGACTCCATGCGTGTCCAGAACTCCGTGTGTCGCAAGACTGCTCCCTGCCTGGTGAAAGAATGGCTACGAGCGTACGTCGTACAGGTGGTGCACGACGTCGTGCAGGTGGTACCGCCCGAGGCTTTCCACGGTGAACACCGACCCGTTGCCCCGTGTTCCGCGCCGCGCCCACTGGTCTGCACCGATCGTCGCGTAGCGGCCGGCGACCGCGCCCGCGGCCTCGATCAGCTCGACCTCCACCGTCGCGGGGTCCTGGTCGCCGTAGCTGTTCTCGATCGCGGTCGCGTCCTGGTCCCAGTTCTCGAAGGTCGGGTCGTCCTCCTTCAGCATCAGCTGGACCCGTCCGTCGAAGAGGACGTGTACGTCGCGCACGTGGCAGGCGTACTCGAGCGACGACCAGATGTGGGGCGCCGGGCGGACTGCCACGTCGACGGCCGCCAGCGCCGCGGACCAGCCCCGGGTGTTGTCCCGAATCAGGTCCGGGAGCTGCGCCACGTCGAACGCCGACGCGTCGAAGCCACACTCGTCGCAGGGTCGCTCCAGGACCCAGGTCCAGTCCTTGGTGTCAGGATCGATGGTCATGGCCACAAGTCTGCCTGAGACAATGGGCGTCATGTCTCCCGACGTCACCATCCGCGCGGCCGTCGACGACGACCTGAGCGATATCGCCGCGATCTACAACCACGAGATCGCCAACAGCATCGCGACGTTCGACCTCGAGCCGCCCACCCTGAACTACTGGCAGGAGAAGCTGCGCGGCAACCACCCGGGGGACCACCTGCTGGTGGCCACCGACAAGGACGGCGACGTCGTGGGGTACGCGTACTCGTGGTCGTACCGGCCGCGGCCGGCCTACGACACGACCCGGGAGACCTCGATCTACCTCGACCCGTCGGTGCGGGGACAGGGCATCGGGCAGGTCCTCTACCCGGCGCTGCTCGAGACGCTGGCCGCGTCCGGCGTGCACAGCGCGGTAGCCCTGGTGGCCCTGCCGAACCCTGGCAGCGAGCGGCTGCACCTCGCCTGCGGGTTCGAGCACGTCGGCACGATGCGGGAGGTCGGCAACAAGTTCGACCAGTGGATCGACGTCGCGTGGTACCAGAAGCTGCTCGACCGATGACCCCGCGCACGGGTCGCGCGGCAGCCGCCACCGAAGACCTCGCGCACCGTCTCGGTATCGACGCCACCGCGGTCACCGTGGTCAGCGACGAGGAGGTGACCTGGCCGGACGGAAGCATCGGCTGTCCACGCCCCGGCCTGGTCTACACCCAGCAGCTGGTCGAGGGGGCGAAGATCGTGCTCGAGGCGGCGGGCGAGCGGTTCGAGTACCACGCCGCGGGGGGCGGCCAACCGTTCCTGTGCCCGCACCCCACACCGCCGCTCAGTTGACCGAGACCAGCGTTCGGCCGATCGGGTCGGCGCCGTCGTCGAACCGCACCGTCCCGAGGTAACGGGCGCCCGCGGTCAGGCCGGACCGGCTCACGTCCACCGAGGTCGACTGCGCCGAAGTGACCTGCTGGCTCGCCGGTGTGACCGTCGCGTTGCCCTCCGGGGTGTTGTGCACCAGCCACGAGTTCGGCCGCACGGTGAGCGTCGAGCTCGCCGGGTCGCCGGTCCCGAACAGGTCGATGTACGCCTCGTAGCGGCCCGGCTCCGGCTCGAACAGGGTGACCGACTCCTCGGCCGTTCCGGCGGCACTCAGGTCGACCGGCGTCCGGTCGCTCCCCTCCACCCGGTAGACCCAGATGTCGGCGTCGGTGCCGGGTGGGTAGTCGGCGTCGAACGTGGCGACCCGGACCACCGCCGTGTCCGCGGCGACCGTGAACGGCACCACTCCGGTCCGCGTGCTCTTGGCTGGGGCGCCGGGGTCGAACGCCGGTCCGGCCGCGTCCAGCGGCAGCGGGGTGACTGTGGCCGGAACGAGTCCCTCAACACTCGCGCCCAGCGTGCCGGTGTATCCGGGGGTGACGTCGATCCCGCCGGTGCCTTCCGCGCCGGTGAACGTGACCTCCTCGGGGTTCGCGAGGGCAACCGGCCGGACCGCGATGACGCTGCGGACCTCGTGCCCACGCCTGTCGGTGAGGGTCAGCGAGCCGAACGCCCACTCGTCGAGCGGCGCCGTGGTCCGGGTCAGCGTCACCTCGAAGGACCACTCGCTGCGTCCTGGCACGGTGACACGTGCCGCGGACACGGTCACGTCGATGCCTTCCGGCGCCTCCACGCTGACCCGGTAGCGCCCCCTCCAGCGGTCAACGTTGGTCACGGTGCGGGTGACCGTCTGGCTGCCGGCGAGGTCGCCGACCCCGATGGTCGGGTAGTTGAGGTCGCTCGGGTCGATCGATCCCACGTCCTCGCAGAAACCCGGCGGCGTGACCAGCTGCAGCTGGTCGATGCCGCAGCCGTACTGGAGCCAGTCCTCCATGCCGGAGTCGTACACCAGGCCCGGGTCGAACGCGGACTCCGGTCGGACGTGCCCGCTGCCGAAGTCCAGCGGCGTGGCGTCCCGGCCGCTGCGCTGGATCTCCTGACCGGTGTTGTCCTTAGGTGTGGCGCCGGTCATCAACGCGGACTTGATCCACATCGGCGCCCAGTCGGGGTTGCTGCTCTTCAGCAGCGCCGCGATCCCAGCGATGTGCGGACTCGACATCGACGTACCCGACGCCGACTGGAAGCTGTTGCCACGGTTGCCCGGCGGAGCCACCGCCGCGATCACGTCCACACCGGGTGCCGTGATGTCGGGCTTCAGCAGGTCACCGTCACCGGCCAGGGCGGGCCCGAAGGAGGAGAAGCCGGCCATCTCCGGGGCCCTCGGCCGGTCCGGGAGCACTGCCGAGATGGACGCCGTCGGCGACGCAGTGGCGGCGTAGGACTTCACCGCTGCTCCGGCCGCGTCGTCGACGTGGATGCTCGGCACCGCGTGGAAGTCGGCGTTCAGCGAGTTCGGCGTCGGGTTGTAGAGCACCATGCCGATCCCCCCGGCATTCTCGACCGCGACGCTCTTGTCCAGCCGGTCGCTGACACCGCGGGCGCAGAGCACGATCTTGCCGGTCACCGTCGCGGGGTCCAGCACCGGGTCGACCCCTGTAGACGGGTCGTTGTCGGCATCGGAGAAGCAGAGCTCGGCCGCAGCCGCCGGGGCACCCGGACGCACGGCGTCCACCGAGTCCACGAGGTCTGCCGCTCCGACCGCGGACCCGACGCCCACGCCGTCGAACGTGTCCCCGTTCCCGAGGGTCAGCGTCTTGCTGACGCCGCGGTCATGCGTACTGGCAGCGACCGTAGTCAGCCACGGCGAGTTGTGGGCGACACTCGACTCACCGACCGTGTCACCGGCGTTCCCCGCCGACGTCGCGACGAACACGCCCGCCTCCGCGGCCTGGAGGAATGCGATCTCGACCGGGTCGACCACGAACTGGCTGGACCCGGAGATCGAGTAGTTGATCACGTCAACACCGTCACTGACGGCGTCGTCGATGGCGTTCACCAGGTCCGCGGTGCCGCCGGTGGCGGTGCCGGTCGCGAAGTCCTGCCACAGCGCCTTGTAGACCGACAGCCGCGCACCCGGTGCCATCCCGCTGACTTCACCGACCGGTTTCTCGTCGATGGAGGCCGGCACCCCGTTGTTTCCCGCTGCGGTGCTCGCGGTGTGCGACCCGTGTCCGTTGAAGTCGCGTGGCGACAGGAACTCGCCCTCGGTGGCCTCGCCCGACCCGTTGTAGTAGCGCGCGCCGATCACCTTGTTGTTGCAGGTCACCTTTGCCTCGACCCCTGCCTGGCAGATCCCGTGGAACCGCTCCGCGACCGCGCGGTCGTCCCGACGGTCACGGGACAGCGGCGCGAAGCTCGCGCTCTCCGGCCAGAACCCGGTGTCGATCACGCCGACGACGACGCCTCGCCCGGCATCGGGTGCGCCTCCGAACTCCCGCTTCCACAAGCCACGCCTGCCCTCCAGCCCGAGGAACCGGGGGGTGTCGGTCGTGTCGATGTGCACGATCTCGTTCTTCCAGACCCGCAGCACGCCCTTGGTGCGCTCGAGGGCGTGGGCCTCCCCGGTCGTGAGCCGCGCGGCGTAGCCGTTGAAAGCCACCGAGTACGAGCTCTGCTGCCGGGCTGCCGGAATGTCTGCGCGGGCCAGCGTGCTCCGCTGCTTCTGCCGCAGGTAGCCCCGGTAGGCCAGTGCCTCAGGGCTGTGCGCGTCGAGGTCCTCACCTTCGGGCGGGCTGGTCTGGCGTAGGCCGGTCACCCCACCGTCGTACGACGCGACCGGCGCGCCGGCCACCTGCACGATGTACAGATGCCGGTCCGGTCCGGAGCCGGGTGCTGAGTGCGCGGTGCTCACCCCGAACGCCACCGGGATCGACGCGACGACGATCGCACCTGACACAAGGGCCGGCGTACGCCGTCGGATCACGCCTCTGCTCACTGGACACCTCACCCGTTGGTCACGGCCTGTGGCGCTTTGGTGCTGTTAGAAAGTAAAGCGGTCCAGACAGGACCGGGTCCAGCGGCGATTCCGGACATGGCCGTCCATGGGGGAAAGATCCGCATGCCGCTTTTCGTCGGGGCGGGCCGATCGTCGCGGCTTACAGGAAGGAGACGGCCTTCGCGCTGTGACCGATCTGCTCATCGATGAACTCCGTGACGTCGTCGAGCACCTCGTCCTTGTTCGTCTCGTTGAAGATCTCGTGCCGCGCCTCGGGATAGGTCCTGTTCGTCAGGTACTCGCCCTTGAGCTGAGCGATCCCCGCCCGGGACGCGTCGATCGGCACCAGCTGGTCGTCCTCCCCGTGCACCCACAGTGTCGGCACCGCACCGAGCCTGCCGGCCGCGCGAATCACGTCGATGGTGGCCGACAGAGCCTCGAGCGTGGGTCGCTTGAACGGGCCGTGCCACACCAGCGGGTCCGCTGCGTACGCCTCACCGATCGCCGGGTCCCGCGACAGGGTGGCCGGGTCGATGGGGGTGTCCGGTATCTCGTCGAGCGCGAGCAGCTGCGGGAGCACCGCCCAGGACCCGACCACCGGACCGGACAGCACCAGCGCTGCCAGCGAGTCGCCGTAGACCTGCCCGTATCGGGCGGCGATCATCCCGCCCATCGAGTGACCGATGAGTACGACGGGCAGCTCGGTGTTCTGGGCGCGCGCCGCCAGGTCGAGCACGTGGAAGTCTTCGACGACCATCTCGAAGTCGGTCACCAGAACCCGCTCACCAGCGCTCTTGCCGTGGCCGACGTGGTCCACGCCGTGCACGATGGCGCCGTGTGCGACGAGCCGGTCGGCGACGTACTCGTAGCGTCCGACGTGCTCGCCGTACCCGTGGCACAGCAGCGCGACATACCGCGGGTCCTTCTTGAGCCAGGTGCGGACCACCCGCTCCCCGCCGTCGAAACCCTCATAGGTCCACTCGGTCGACTCGGCCATCTGCAGCCCCTCATCTTCGGCGAATGTCGTTGCGCTCAAACTACGCTGCTTCCGGGATCCCCTGGCCCATGTGCGGCGCCCGGCCGAGAACCCGGGAGAACCGTTCCCGTCCACCTGGACGGGAACGGTAGGGGTTTCCCGGGTTCTCGCTACCGTTCCGGTTCACGTGGACGGGAACGGTAGTCGGGCGCCGGGACCCGGCGCCAGGTCAGTGCAGGAGGAGCTTGTCGAACCGGCGCGAGGCCACCATCAGGCCGACCGTGCCCATCACCAGCAGGTAGACCACGGAGATCGCCGAGTCCATCGACAGGGCGCCGGTGGTGAGCTCCCGGCACAGGGCCACGCCCCGGTAGAGCGGGGTCGCCTCGATGACCCACCGCAGCGCCCCGTCGAACGCGGTGATCGGGAAGAAGGTCGCGGAGAACAGGAACATGGGGATGATCGCGAGCTGGATGTACTCGAAGTCCTGCCACGACTTCATGAACGTGGTCAACGCCATGCCCACACCGGCGAAGGCGAACCCGATCAGCCAGGTGGCCGGCCAGGCGAGGATCGCCCACCACGACTCGACGAGACCCATCGCGGCCATCACCACCAGGAAGCCACCGGAGTAGACCCCGGAGCGCAGCAACGACCAGGTCAGCTCGCCGCGGGCTATGTCGACGGTGCGCATCGGGGTGGCCAGGACACCGTCGTAGATCTTGTCGTACTTCAGCTTGAAGAAGATGCCGAAGGTCGAGTCGAGGACGGCGCCGTTCATCGCCGACGCGGCGAGCATGCCGGGCGCGACGAATGCGGCGTACGCCACGACCTGCCCGTTGAACTTGAAGCCCTCGATCATCTGCCCGACACCGATCCCGATCGAGAACAGGTAGAACACCGGCTCGAGGAAACCGGTCAGGAAGATCAGCCACGCGGACCGGTAGACGCGGAAGTTCCGCTGGACGATCACCCACCCCGAGGTCCTCGGGACCCCGGGCGACAGGTTGAGCTTGGAGACGGCGAGACCGACGAGTGCCATCAGACCTCCAACCGCTTCTCGAGGCGCCACACGGCGAGCCACCAGCCGACCGCGGCGAGAACCAGGAGGTACGCCACGTGGACCAGTGCCAGGGTGCCGTCGACGTTGCCGAGCACCAGCATCCGGGTCAGGTCCACGCCGTGCCACAACGGCGTGAGCTTCGCCAGCCACTCCAGCGGGGCCGACAGGTTCGCGACCGGGAAGAACGCACCGGAGAACAGGAACAGCGGCATCACCAGCAGCCGGTAGATCACCGCGAACCCGGCCTCGCTCTTCAGCGTCGCGGAGTAGGCGAACAGGATGCCGGCGAAGGCGAGGCCCACGAGGATCTGCACGAAGAACGCGGCGACCACGCCGGGCACGGACTCGAACACCCCGAAGAAGGACAGCACCAGCAGGAACACGCCGCAGGTGCTCGCGATCCGGAACATCACGAACATCAGGTGCGCCGCCACCACGTCGGCCACGGTGAGCGGGGTGGCGGTCATCCCGTAGTAGGTGCGGTGCCACTTGATCATGCCCATCACCGGCCAGGTCACCTCGCCGGTCGCGGTCTGCATCGCATGGGCGGCGACGAGCCCGGGTGCGACGAAGGCGAGGTACGACGAGGCGCCCTCGAGGTTCGCGTCACCGGCATCGATGAACCCGCCGAGGAGCACGCCCATCGCGCCCACGTAGAACAGTGGCATCACGAACGACGTGATCGCCGTGCCCTTCCACGTCCGCTTGTAGACGGTGGCCCAGTAGTCGCCCTGCCGCCACACCATCGCCCACCGGGGCACGGTGGATGTCACGATGCTCATCAGTCCACCAGCGTCCGTCCGGTGAGCCGCAGGAAGACGTCCTCGAGCGTGGAACGGCGGACCAGGACCGCGACCGGGTCGAGACCACGCTCGTGCACCTTGGCCAGCGTCGCCTCACCGTCGTGGGTGTAGAGCAGGAGCCGGTCCGGCAGCACCTCGACACGCTCGGCGAGGTCCTGCACCTTCGCGAGCAGCGCGTCGTGCTCGCCGACGCCGAACCTCAGCTCGGCGACCTCACGGGTCGAGTGCTCGCGGATCAGGTTCAGGGGGGATCCCTCGGCCACGATCTGGCCGCCGTCCATCACCACCAGCCGGTCACACAGCTGCTCCGCCTCGTCCATGTAGTGGGTGGTGAGCACGAGCGTCACCCCTTGCTGCTTGAGCCGGAACAGCCGGTCCCACAACAGGTGCCGGGCCTGCGGGTCGAGGCCGGTGGTCGGCTCGTCGAGCAGGAGCAGGTCAGGGTTGTTCACCAGCGACCGCGCGATCGTCAGCCGGCGCTTCATGCCGCCCGAGAGGTCCTCGACCTTGGCCTTCGCCTTCTCCGTCAGCTGCACGAACGCGAGCAGCTCATCGGCACGCGCGCTGACCTCGGCCCTGGAAATGCCGAAGTAGCGTCCGTAGACGACCAGGTTGTCGCGGACGTTGAGCTCGTTGTCGAGCGTGTCGTCCTGCGGGCAGACCCCGATCCTGGCCCGGATCGACGGACCGTCCGCTGCGGGGTCCATGCCGAGGATGCTGAGCTCCCCACCGCTCGGCGGGGACACCGCGGCGATCATCCGCATCGTCGACGACTTGCCGGCGCCGTTGGGGCCGAGGAAGCCGAACGACTCGCCCTTGGTCACCTCGACGTCGATGCCGCGGACGGCCTCGACGTCGCCGTACCTCTTGCGCAGTCCGTGGGCGCGGATCATCGGTGCCTCGCCCTGGCCACCGTCGCCGTGTCGCGCTGGTGTGGGGGCGGGCAAGGAGGTCCCCGGAATCGAGTCGTGTGAAGAAGGCACGCCTTCGACCTTAACTTTCCGCACCGACAGTTTTCACCATGTTTTCGTCGACGCCTGCCGGTTCATCGCCTCAGGCCGGTGTTGACCGGTCCGATCGCCCTGGGTCAGCGACGGGTCGCGCTCGACTGTCGGTGGCGTGCGTCAGGATGTACGGGTGACGAGCGAGCGCGGTACGACGGGCGGGGCCGGTGAGCCAGCTGCCACGTCCGACGTCCTCACGCAGTTCAGCGAGCCGACCCGGACCTGGTTCCAGGCCGCCTTCGCCGCACCGACCGCCGCCCAGGTCGGCGCATGGGCGGCCATCTCGGCCCGCCGCAACGCGCTCGTCGTGGCCCCGACCGGGTCCGGGAAGACCCTGTCCGCGTTCCTGTGGTCCATCGACCGGCTGGCCACCGAACCCCGGCCGGAGGAGAAGATCCGGCGCTGCCGGGTGCTCTACATCTCGCCGCTGAAGGCGCTCGCGGTCGATGTGGAGCGGAACCTTCGCGCGCCGCTGACAGGCATCGGGCACACCGCGAACCGGCTGGGTGCCGACGCGCCGGACATCACGGTGGGGGTGCGGTCCGGCGACACTAGCGCCGCCGACCGCCGCCGACTGGCCAGCACTCCCCCGGACATCCTGATCACCACCCCCGAGTCACTGTTCCTGATGCTCACGTCGCAGGCCCGGGAGTCGCTGCGTGGCGTGGAGACCGTGATCGTCGATGAGGTGCACGCCGTGGCCGGCACCAAACGCGGCGCCCACCTGGCTGTCTCGCTCGAACGGCTCGACGAGCTGCTGGAGCAGCCGGCGCAACGGATCGGGCTGTCCGCGACGGTCCGGCCGATCGAGGAGGTGGCGCGGTTCCTCGGCGGCTCGCAACCGGTGGAGGTGGTCGCCCCCGGGTCCACCAAGGAGTGGGACCTGCAGGTCGTCGTCCCGGTCGAGGACATGACCGAGCTCGGGGTTGCCGACACCGGCCCCACGGAGGGGTCGGCGGCCGGTGGCGAACGGCGGGCGTCGATCTGGCCGCATGTCGAGGAACGGGTCGTCGACCTGATCGAGCAGCACCGGTCCACGATCGTGTTCGCCAACTCCCGCCGCCTCGCGGAACGGCTCACCGCCCGCTTCAACGAGATCGCCGCCGACCGTGCCGAGTTGTCAGGCTCCGAGTTGTCAGGCTCCGACACGGCTATGCCCGTGCAGCGGCCTGACAAGTCGGGGGAACCACCGGCGCAGATCATGGCCCAGTCCGGACAGTCGTACGGCGCGACGCCGGTGATCGCCCGCGCCCACCACGGCTCGGTGTCCAAGGACCAGCGGGCACTCATCGAGGACGACCTCAAGCGCGGCGTGCTGCCCTGCGTGGTGGCCACCAGCAGCCTCGAGCTCGGCATCGACATGGGCGCGGTCGACCTGGTGGTCCAGATCGAGAGCCCACCCAGTGTCGCCTCCGCGTTGCAGCGGGTGGGCCGGGCCGGTCACCAGGTCGGGGAGGTCTCCCGCGGCGTGCTGTTCCCGAAGCACCGCAGCGACTTGGTGCACACCGCAGTGGCCGTGGAGCGGATGCGGGAGGGGGCGATCGAGGCGCTGCGGGTGCCCGCGAACCCGCTCGACGTGCTCGCCCAGCAGGTGGTTGCGACCACCGCCGCCGACGAGTGGCAGGCCGACGAGCTGTTCGACGTCGTCCGCCGTTCCGCGCCGTTCTCCGGACTGCCGCGGTCGGCGTACGACGCGACCCTGGACCTGCTCTCGGGCCGCTACCCGAGTGACGAGTTCGCCGAGCTGCGACCCCGGATCGTCTGGGACCGGGTCGCGGGGACTCTCACCGCCCGTCCCGGGGCGCAGCGGCTCGCGGTCACCAGCGGCGGCACCATCCCTGACCGCGGCCTGTTCGGGGTGTTCCTGGTCGGCGAGAAGGCAAGCAGGGTCGGCGAGCTCGACGAGGAGATGGTCTACGAGTCGCGGGTCGGCGACGTGTTCGCGCTCGGCGCTACCTCGTGGCGGATCGAGGACATCACCCACGACCGGGTCCTGGTCTCCCCCGCTCCCGGGCAGCCGGGCCGGCTCCCGTTCTGGAAGGGCGACCAGCTCGGTCGGCCGGCGGAGCTCGGTGCCGCGATCGGCGCGTTCACCCGTGAGCTGTCCGCGCTGACCGCCGAGGAGGCCGTCGCCCGGGGCCGCGCGGCCGGGCTCGACGCGTTCGCCGCCGCCAACCTGGTCGCGTTCCTCGACGAGCAGCGCGAGGCCACCGGGACCCTGCCGAGCGACCGCACCATCCTGGTCGAGAGGTTCCGCGACGAGCTCGGCGACTGGCGGATCGTGATCCACTCGCCGTACGGCGCGCAGGTGCATGCGCCCTGGGCGCTCGCGATCGGGGTCCGGCTGCGCGAGCGGTACGGCATCGACGCCCAGGCCCTGCCCGGCGACGACGGCATCGTGCTGCGTGTGCCGGAGACCGACCAGGACCCGCCGGGCGCCGAGGTGGTGATGTTCGAGCCGGACGAGATCGAGGACATCGTCACCACCGAGGTCGGCGGATCGGCCCTGTTCGCGGCCCGTTTCCGTGAGTGCGCCGCCCGGGCTCTGCTGCTGCCCCGGCGTGACCCAGGCCGCCGATCACCCCTGTGGCAGCAGCGGCAGCGATCCGCGCAGCTGCTCGAGGTCGCGGTGAAGTACCCGTCCTTCCCGATCGTGCTCGAGGCGGTCCGCGAGTGCCTGCAGGACGTGTACGACGTGCCGGCGCTCGTCACCCTGATGCGCTCGCTGTCATCACGGAAGATCAGGGTCGTCGACGTCGCCACCCAGCAGCCGTCGCCGTTCGCGCGCTCACTGCTGTTCGGGTACGTCGCCGCCTTCGTCTACGAGGGCGACACACCGATCGCCGAACGCCGGGCCGCCGCGCTGTCCCTCGACCAGGGGCTGCTCGCCGAGCTCCTCGGCCGGGCGGAGCTGCGCGAGCTGCTCGACGCCGACGTGCTCGCCGAGGTGGAGGTCGAGCTGCAGCGGCTCGTCCCGGACCGGCAGGCCCGGGACGCCGAAGGGGTCGCCGACCTGCTCCGCCTGCTCGGGCCGCTCTCGACCGAGGAGGTCCGCGCCCGCAGCCTCGACGGCTCCGACGTGGCCTCGTGGCTGACGCTGCTGGCCGACGCGCGGCGTACCGTCGAGGTCCGGCTGGCCGGCACCGAACGCTGGGCGGCCGTCGAGGACGTCGCCCGGCTGCGCGACGGGCTCGGCGTTCCCGTCCCGCCCGGGACACCGGACCCGTTCACCGAGCCGGTGGCCGATCCGCTCGGTGACCTGGTCGCCCGGTTCGCCCGCACCCACGGACCGTTCACCACCGCCGACGTCGCCGACCGGCTCGGCCTCGGGGTCGCTGTCGTGCACCAGACGCTGGTGCGGCTCGCGGCATCCGGCCGTGTGCTCGAGGGCGAGTTCCGGCCCACCGGCGTGGGCTCGGAGTGGTGCGACGCCGAGGTGCTCCGCCGGCTGCGACGCCGCTCGTTGGCGGCGTTGCGCATGGAGGTCGAGCCGGTCGACCCGTCCACGCTCGGCCGGTTCCTCCCGGTGTGGCAGAACGTCGACGGGAAGCTGCGTGGGATCGACGGTGTGCTCGCCGTCGTCGACCAGCTCGCCGGCTGCGCGGTGCCCGCGTCGGCGCTGGAGCCGCTGGTGCTCGGCAGCCGGGTCGTGGACTACTCGTCGGCGATGCTCGACGAGCTGACCGCGACCGGTGAGGTGCTCTGGGCCGGGCACGGGACGCTCCCCGGCACCGACGGCTGGGTCTCCCTGCACCTCGCCGACTCCGCGCACCTGACGCTGCCCGACCACGGCGAGCTCGACGTCACCCCGTTGCACGACGCGATCCTGGCCGCGCTGGACGGTGGTGGAGCGTACTTCTTCCGGCAGCTGGCGAACGCGGTCCAGGGCACCGACGGCTCGTCCGATGACCGGGCGCTGCTGGCGGCCCTGTGGGACCTGGTCTGGTCCGGCCGGCTCAGCAACGACACGTTGGCGCCGCTGCGTGCGCTCACCTCCGGTGGCAAGACCGCCCACCGCGCCCGTCGTACTCCTCCTCGGGGACGGATCGCGCAGCGCCGCCCGCCCGGCCCCGGCCGCGCCGCCGGAGGCTTCGCGGGGGCCACCCGCACCGGGCCGGTGAACGCGGCCGGCCGCTGGTCGCTGCTGCCCGACCTCGAGACCGACCCCACCCGACGCGCGCATGCCAGCGCGGAGGCGCTGCTCGAGCGGCACGGGGTCGTCACCCGGGGCGCGGTCACCAGTGAACGGGTCCCGGGCGGGTTCGCCGGCGTGTACAAGGTGCTCGCCGCGTTCGAGGACTCCGGCCGGTGCCGACGCGGGTACTTCATCGGCTCGCTCGGCGCCGCCCAGTTCGGTGTCCCAGGGGCGGTGGACCGGCTTCGCTCGTTCTCGCCGGACATCGGGGCACCGCCGGGCGAGAAGCGGCATGCGCGGGCGCTGGCCGCGACCGACCCGGCCAACCCGTACGGTGCCGCGCTGCCCTGGCCGGACCGCGTGTCGGACGCCCCCGAGGCCGCCGGTTCCGGTCACCGACCGGGCCGGAAGGCCGGCGCGCTGGTGGTCCTCGTGGACGGTGAGCTGGCGGTGTACGTAGAACGGGGTGGCCGCACCCTGCTCACCTTCACCGACGACGTCGATGGGCTCGGCCCCGCGGTCAACGCGCTGGCCACCGCGGTGCGGCAGGGCGCGCTGGGGCGGCTCACCGTCGAACGCGCCGACGGCGAGCACATCCTGGGCCGGGGCGAACGGCCGAGCGCTCTTCGCCAGGCCCTGGAGGGGGCCGGGTTCATCGCTACCCCGAGAGGTCTGCGGCTCCGTGCCTGAGGGTGACACCGTCTGGCGAACCGCCCGCCACCTCGACCAGGCGCTGTCCGGCTCCACACTGACCGGGTCGGACCTCCGTGTCCCCACGCTGGCCACCAAGGACCTCTCCGGGCTCCGGGTCGAAGAGACCGTCGCCCGCGGCAAGCACCTGCTGACCCGGGTCGGGGCCGGCGACTCGGCGCTGACCCTGCACACGCATTTGAAGATGGAGGGATCGTGGCACCTGTACCGGCCCGGTTCCCGGTGGCGGCGTCCCGCGCACGAGGCGCGGGTGGTGCTGCACACTGAGGCCTGGACCGCGGTCGGCTTCGCGCTGGGGATCGTCGAGCTGCTCCCCCGCGCCGACGAGTCCTCCGCCGTGGGGCACCTCGGCCCCGACCTGCTCGGCCCGGACTGGGACGAGCAGGAGGCGCTGCGGCGGCTGTCATCGTCCCCGGACCGCGCGATCGGTGAGGCGCTCCTCGACCAGCGGAACCTGGCCGGCATCGGCAACATGTACAACGCCGAGCTCTGCTTCCTGGCCGGCATCAACCCGTGGCTGCCGGTGGCCGAGGTACCCGACCTGCCGAGGCTGGTACGACGGGCGCGGCTGGTGCTCGAGGCGAACCGGGAGCGCGTCGAGCAGACCACGACCGGTGACCTGCGCCGGGGACGGCGGATGTGGGTCTACCGGCGCGACAAGCAGCCGTGCCTGCGCTGCGGGACACCCGTCAGGGTTGCGATGCAGGGCGATGCACGGGTGGAGCGGGCGACGTACTGGTGCCCGTCCTGCCAGCCCGGCGGGGGCTTCCCCAAGGCACCATGACGAACCCCCACTTCCCACGACGAGCTCACCGTGGGGAGTGGGACTCCACCATGGCACCATGGTGGAGCTGGGGCGGCCTGGATGAAGCGGCGACCTGGATCGGAGCGGGCCGTCGGGGTCAGGCGGCGGAGGCGACCACGTCGCTGGAGCGGGAGCCGGAGTCGGACGACGCGGCCTCGATGCGGGTGGTGTTCAGCGTGACGTCCTCCAGGGCAACTGCCATCGCTGCCTCCTCGAGCGCGACGGCGTCGCTGACCTCGGCGAGGATCTCGGAAAGCGGGACGTCGAGGGCGGCGCACAGCGAGGCGAGCAGCTCGGAGGACGCCTCCTTCTGGCCACGCTCGATCTCGGAGATGTACCCGAGACTGACCCGGGCGTCCGCGGAGAGCTGACGGAGCGTGCGTCCCTGGCGCATCCGCTGTGTGCGGAGCACCTCACCGAGCAGCCGACGAAAAAGCACCATGTCGCTGCTCCTTCCCGTTTCCGCCTGAGCGGGTCGTCACCGATAAACGTTCGTGAGGGGCCAACGCTACCCGTCCCCGGAAACTTCCCGGCGGGCAACCACCGAGATTGCCACCCTACCCATCCACTCCGACGACCACGCCCATCGCCGCGGACATCGCTTCCAGGCAGGTCAGTTCCCGGATCTGCTGGCGGTCACCGTCGAGGCGGAGCTTCCTGGTGGTCACCCCGTCCGGTCCGGCTATCCCGATGTAGACCAGGCCGACCGGCTTGCCCTCCTGCTCAGTGGGACCGGCCACGCCCGTCGTACTCACGCCGTAGTCGGCGCCGACCAGCGACCGCACGCCGGTGGCCATCTCGGCCGCGCACTCGGCTGACACCACGCCGTGCTTGTCGACCGTCTCCTGCGAGACCCCGAGCAGGTCCCGCTTGACCGCGGTGGCGTAGGAGATGACCCCGCCGAGGTAGGTGTCGCTCGCGCCGGGCGCCGCGCTCAGCAGCACCCCCAGCTCACCGCCGGTCAACGACTCGGCGGTCGCGATCATCGCGGAACGTCCGAACAGCTCGGCCTGCAGCGAGGCGGCCAGCGTGGTCGGTTCGGGCCCGCCGTCGCCAGGTGGGGGCACCTGCTCCTCGGTCTCATCCACGGGACGCATCGTAGCCACTCACGACACGGGCACGCACCATTCCGTTCTGGCGCGTCAGGCGGCAGTCGTTAGGTTGGAATGCATGGCGCTACCGATCGAGGACTATGCCGTACTCGGCGACACCGGCACCGCGGCCCTGGTCGGCAGGGACGGGTCGGTGGACTGGCTCTGCCTGCCCCGGTTCGACTCCCCCGCCTGCTTCGCGGCGCTGCTCGGCGACCGGGACAACGGCCGGTGGCTGATCGGCCCCGCCGGCGAGTACGAGTCGACCCGCCGCTACATCGGCAACAGCGCCGCGCTGGAGACCACGTTCACCACCGACACCGGCATCCTCCGGATCGTCGACATCATGCCGCTGGCCGACGGGCGGGCCGACATCGTCCGCCGGGTCATCGGGGTGGAGGGAACGGTGCGGATGCGGCACGAGTGGATCGTGCGGCTCAGCTACGGGAAGGTGCGCCCGTGGGTCCGGCGCACCAACGCCTGGGACCAGCAGGTGATCACCGCGGTCGCGGGACCCGACAAGCTGATCCTCCGCGGCCAGCGGCTGCCCTACGCGGAGGACGGGCACCATGTCGACGAGTTCGACATCGAGGCCGGGCAGGAGATGACGTTCTCCACCACCTGGGTCGCCTCCCACAAGGAGATCCCCCGGCTGCTCGAGTTCGACGAGCGGATCAAGGAGACGATCGACGCGTCGGAGGACTGGGCCGACGTCTGCACGTACGACGGGGGGCACCGCGACGCCGTGCTCCGCTCGCTCATCACGCTGCGGCTGTTGACCCACGGCGGCACCGGCGGAATCGTCGCCGCGGCCACGACGTCCCTGCCGGAGGAGTTCGGTGGGGTCCGCAACTGGGACTACCGGTTCTGCTGGCTGCGCGACGCCTCGCTGACCCTGGAGGCACTGCTCGACTGCGGGTACATCCACGAGGCGCGGTTGTGGCGCAACTGGCTGCTGCGCGCCGTGGCCGGCGACCCGCAGGACCTGCAGATCATGTACGCCGTGGACGGTGGCCGGCAGCTTCCGGAGCGGGAGCTCGACCACCTGCCCGGGTACGCCGGCTCCCGGCCCGTGCGAGTCGGGAACGCCGCGGTGGACCAGAAGCAGAAGGACGTGCTCGGGGAGGTGATGATCTCGCTGGAGATGGCTCGCGAACGCGGCCTCGCGGACTCGGCGGACACCTGGTCACTGCAGCGCACACTCGTCAACGACCTCGCCGAGCACTGGGACCAGCCCGACAACGGGTTGTGGGAGATCCGCGGCCCGCAGCGGCACTTCACCCACTCCCGGGTGATGGTGTGGGTGGCGTTCGACCGGGCGATCGCCGCCGTGGAGAAGCACGGGCTCGACGGGCCGGTGGACCAGTGGCGCGCGCTGCGCGAGCAGGTTCGTGAGGAGGTTCTGGACAAGGGCTTCGACGAGCAGCGCAACACGTTCACCCAGCACTACGACACCGACCAGGTGGACGCGTCCCTGCTGGTGCTGCCCTCGGTCGGGTTCATCGACGGGGACGACCCGAGGATGCTGGGCACGATCAGAGCCATCGAAGACGACCTGATGCGGGGAGGGTTCCTGCTGCGCTACCGGACCGAGTCGGGGGTCGATGGCCTCGCCGGGGACGAGCACCCGTTCCTGGCCTGCTCGTTCTGGCTGGTCTCGGCGTACGCCATGGCCGGCCGGATCGACGACGCGCACGCGCTGATGGACCGGCTGCTCGAGCTGTCCAACGACGTCGGCCTGCTCGCGGAGGAGTACGACCCGGTCGAGCAGCGGTTCGCGGGTAACTTCCCGCAGGCCTTCTCGCATCTGGCCCTGGTGGGGGCGGCGATCGCGCTCGCGTCCGCGGAGACGTTCGCCGACACCGCGAAGGCGCAGAGCGGGTCCGACCAGGGCGCGGCGAGCAGCGAGCCGCGCTGAGCGGTCAGACGGCGGCGCCGGCCTTGCGGGCGCGGCGTTGCGCGATCGCCTTGCGGAAGAAGTCGACGCCTGTCCAGACGGTCATCGCGACGGCGGCGGCCATGAACAGGGCCGCGACCCACCAGACCACGGTCGCGACCGTGCCGAGGGTGCCGTCGAGCAGCAGCAACGGGAGGATCAGGCCGCCGAGCGCGACGGTCTGCAGCACGGTCTTGATCTTTCCGCCCCGGTTGGCCGCGATCACCACGTGCTTGGCCACCGAGAGCCGCATGATCGTCACGCTCCACTCGCGGACGAGCACCAGGATCGTCACCCACCACCACAGCTCGCCGATCACGGAGAGCCCGATGAACGCCATCCCGGTCAGCGCCTTGTCCGCGATCGGGTCGGCGATCTTGCCGAAGTTCGTGATCAGGTTGTGCTTGCGGGCCAGGTCCCCGTCGATCTTGTCGGTGAGCATGGCCAGCCCGAAGATCACGAACGCGACGCAGCGCCACAGGACCGACTCGCCACCATCGGTGAGCAGAGCCCACCCGAAGAACGGGACCAGGACGATGCGCAGCGTGGTGAGCGCATTCGGCACGTTCCAGTTGGTCGGCTTGTGCGTGGGCTCGGGCGTGGACACGTCCCCCACCTTATTGCCCACCGTCCGCCGGTGCTGCGCTCGCGACCAGGTCGACACCGTCTGAGGAGAGGACCACGGCGGCCACGATGTCCCCCACGGTGGCGCCCTCGGGCAGGTCGGTGACGGTGGTCGAGCCGTCCACCTCCGGGCCCTGGTGCGCGGCGCGTCCCTCTGCGCTGGTCCCGTCCACCGACTCCAGGAGTACGTCGACCCGCTCACCTCTGCGCTCCTCCGCACGCTGCGCGGTGAGCTCCTCCGCGAGCCGGGTCACGTGCTCGGCACGCTCGCGGACCTCGTCCTCGTCGAGCTTCCGGTCGTAGGAGGCAGCCTCGGTGCCGTCCTCGTCGGAGTAGCCGAACACGCCGACCGCGTCCAACCTGGCGGCCTCGAGGAAGTCGCAGAGGACCTGCACGTCCTCCTCGGTCTCCCCGGGGAACCCGACGATCACGTTGGACCGGACACCGGCCAGCGGCGCCTGCTCGCGGACCTGGTCGAGGAGTGCCAGGAAGCTCTCCGGGTCACCGAACCGGCGCATCCGCCGGAGGACGCCATGGGCGGCATGCTGGAAGGACAGGTCGAAGTACGGCGCGACGCCGGCGGTGTTCGCGATCGCGCTGACAAGACCGGGCCGGGTCTCGGCGGGTTGCAGGTAGGACACCCGCACCCGCTCGATGCCGTCGAGGGCCGCGAGCTCGGGAAGCATGGTCTCGAGGAGCCTGAGGTCACCGAGGTCCTTGCCGTAGGACGTGGAGTTCTCGCTGACCAGGAACAGCTCCTTGACGCCCTGCTCACCGAGCCAGCGGGCCTCGCCGAGCACGTCGCTGGGCCGACGCGAGACGAAGGAGCCGCGGAAGCTGGGGATGGCGCAGAACGCGCAGCGCCGGTCACATCCGGACGCGAGCTTGAGGGGCGCCATCGGGCCGCCGTCGAGGCGTCGGCGGATGGCACGCGGGCCCGCGTTCGGGGCGACACCCACCGGCAGGTCGGGGGCGGCGATCGTGTGGCCCGGGACGACCACCGCGCTCGCATCACGTTCGCTCGGGGAGATCGGCAGCAGCTTGCGGCGGTCCTGCGGCGTGTGCGGGTGGTGCTGCTCACCGCCTAGGATCGACCGGAGCTTCCCGGCGATGTCGGGGTAGTCGTCGAAGCCCAGCACGGCATCGGCCTCGGGAAGCGAGGCGGCCAGGTCCTTGCCATAACGTTCGGCCAGGCAGCCCACGGCGACGACCGCCTTCGTCGTACCGTCCGCCTTCAGGTCCGAGGCCTCGAGGAGCGTGTCGACCGAGTCCTTCTTGGCGGCCTCGACGAAGCCACAGGTGTTGACCACGACCGTCTCCGCGGCCGACGGGTCGTCGACGAGGCGGAAGCCGCCCGCCTCGAGCCGGCCGGCGAGCTCCTCGGAGTCGACCTCGTTGCGCGCACAGCCGAGGGTGACCATGGCGACCGAAGTCAGGGATTCGTCGACCGGCGCGGGCCGCTTGGTATCTGCAGAAGTAGTCATATTCGTCTTCGAGTATGACGGTCCTGCCCCGGTCAGGGCGAACTCAGCGGCCGTGGCCGGCCTGTGACCCGCACCATCCCCGTTGAAACGCGCCCCGTTCCCTGTTGAAACGCGCCCCGTTCGCGGGTCAGATGCGCGAGATTCGCGGATCGTGCGAATCTCACGCATCTCACTGCCGAACGAGACGCGTTTCAACAGAAAATGAGGCGGAACTCAACGGAAGGTACGGCGGCCGGGCTGACCCAGCTCGCCGAGGACGCCCCGGTCGCGGCCGTGCACGGACACCTCGATCGCGCCGGCGTCGTCGGCACGGACCTTCACCGGCGGGGACACCTCGAGGCGCTTCTTCTCACCCAGCACCAGCTCGCCGCTGAACGCGATCTTGCCGTCACCGTCGCGGACGACCACCCCGGTGTCCCCGAAGGCAGCAGTCAGCATGATCGGCAGCGGCCTGGTGACGGGGGCCGGGTCGATCGGTGCGGCGTACCCGTTGTCGATGCCGGCGGACCCGTTGAGCACCGGCGCCGGGCTCTGGACCAGCTCGGCGGGCTCGCCCGCGAACAGCCGGACCACGCCCCAGACCAGCACCAGGCTGATCACGACGCCGATCAGCAGGCCCCAGTTCGGGCCGCCCATCGTGCTGCGCATGCTGCCGGTCATCCCGGTGGCGAGCTCGGCCTCGAACACCCGACGGGCATTCACGGGCGCCGTGGCGTACCGCTCCTCGAACGCCTCCAGCAGCGGCGCCGGGTCCTTGCCCAGGACACGCGCCAGCGTGCGCAGGTGACCCCGGGCGTAGAAGTCGCCGCCACACGGCGCGAAGTCGTCGACCTCGATCGACTCGATCACGTGCGGACGGATCCGGGTCCGGTCGGCGAGCTCGTCGACGGTGAGACCGACCCGGGTGCGGGCGGCGGCCAGCTCGGGGCCGATGACCGGGTCGTAGGCGGGCTCGGTGACGAAGTCGTCGATGACCAGCGGCTCGACCGGGTCGCCCAGCGTGGAGATCGGGCGGACGCGCCCTGACCCGGCGCGTTCGAAGACCAGGTCCACGCTTCCCGGGCGGTGCAGCTCACGAGCCTCCGGCAGCGGACCGCGGAGGTCGCGGTCGTCCGCGGACTCGTGCAGCGCTGCGTTGCCGAGGGTCGCCGGCAGCTCCCGGGTGACCTCGGCGCGCAGCCCGGGCCGGATGTCGCGCAGCGGGACGGTGACCCCGGCGGCGGGAAGCCGCGGTGACCCCGGCAGCTCGGTGTCGGCGTCGTCCTCCGCGGCGAGCGAGGCCGGCGCCAGCTCGTCCGTCCCCGAGGCGTCGATGTCGTGGCGGCGGCCCTTGGCCACACGGGACACGATCGTGCCGATCCCGCCGAGGATGCTGCGGCGGGCGGGCAGCGACGCGTCCTGGTCCGCGTCGGTGGAGTCGGGCGGGGTCTCGCCAGGCACGGCCGGCTTGCGGTCCGCCGGCGTGGCCTCGACCGGTGTCTCCGCCGAGACGTCCACCCGGGCATCCACCCGCGCATCCACCGGGGCCTCGGCGCGCTCGGCCGGAGTCGTCGCCTCGGGGGCTTCCCCGGTCTCGACGACCGCGGCGGCTGCGCTCGGCGCCTCGGTCGACGCCTCGGTCGACGCCTCGGTCGGCGCTTCGGGTTCGGGGGAAAGCTCGATCACCTCGGCCCTGCCGTGTGACAGGGCGGCGATCTCGTCGACGACGCTGCGCTCGCCGTGGGTCGAGACACGGGTCGTGATCCCGACCGGGACGGCGAGCGCGGCGCCGTACATCTTCTGGTTCCTGGACGCGTGTCGGCGTCCCCTCGCCTCGAGCCCGTCGAGGGCGCGGGCGAGGCTGTGCGGGGCCAACACGATCCGTCCGTCGCGGAACAGGCCCCGGCGGGGACGGACGACCACCTGGTCGACGGCCTCCCAGGGCAGCCCGCGCCACTCGTGGCCGAGTCGGATCCGGACGCCGAGGTCGTCGATGACCAGCAGCGGGGTACGTGCGTCGACGAGCGTGATGAGGTACGTCGCAGCGACGCCCGCCATCACGACGCAGAGTCCCCAGTCAAGGACCGTCATCGTCTGCGAGGCCCGCCACAGGTAGGCGATCGCGACCGCCGAGGCGGCCGCGCCGATCAGCGCGGCGAGCCCGGCGTGGCGGCGGACCACCACCGGCGTGCCCGCCACCATGGTCTCGTCGTGCGAGCCCTGGTCTTCCTGGGAGTTGTCTTCGTCGGACCGGAACTCCTGTTGCAATGCGCTCACTGCTCCCCCTGCAAGGTGGCGAGGACGTCGTCGAGGTCGTCGGGTTTGATCATGACGTCGCGGGCCTTCGAGCCTTCGCTCGGGCCGACGATGCCGCGGCTTTCCAGGATGTCCATCAGGCGGCCCGCCTTCGCGAAACCGACCCGAAGCTTGCGCTGCAGCATCGAGGTGGACCCGAACTGCGTGGACACGACGAGCTCCACCGCCTGCACCACCAGGTCCATGTCGTCGCCGATGTCATCGTCGAGGTCGCGCTTGGCCGCCTGCGGCGCGGTGACGTCCTCGCGGTACGTCGGCGCCAGCTGCTCCTTGCAGTGCTTGACGACCTGGTGGATCTCGGCCTCGGTGACCCAGGAGCCCTGCACCCGCACCGGCTTGCCGGCACCCATCGGCAGGAACAGCCCGTCACCTTGGCCGACCAGCTTCTCCGCGCCGGGCTGGTCGAGAATGACCCGGCTGTCCGCGAGCGAGCTGGTCGCGAACGCCAGCCGCGAGGGCACGTTGGCCTTGATCAGACCGGTGACCACGTCGACCGACGGGCGCTGGGTGGCCAGGATCAGGTGGATACCGGCCGCCCGGGCCAGCTGCGTGATCCGGACCACCGCGTCCTCGACGTCGCGCGGCGCGACCATCATCAGGTCGGCGAGCTCGTCGACCACGACGAGGAGGTAGGGGTACGGCGCCAAGACCCGCTCGCTGCCGGCGGGGACCTGTACCTTCCCCGCGCGAACGGCCTTGTTGAAGTCGTCCACATGGCGGAAGCCGAACGCGGCGAGGTCGTCGTACCTCATGTCCATCTCGCGCACCACCCAGGCCAGTGCCTCCGCGGCCTTCTTCGGGCTGGTGATGATCGGGGTGATCAGGTGCGGCACACCCTCGTAGATGTTCAGCTCGACCCGCTTCGGGTCGACCAGGATCATCCGCACCTCGTCGGGCGTGGAACGCATCAGGATCGAGGTGATCATCGAGTTCACGAAGCTCGACTTGCCGGAACCGGTGGCACCCGCGACGAGCAGGTGCGGCATCTTCGCCATGTTGGCCACCACGAAGCCGCCCTCGACGTCCTTGCCGAGGCCGACGATCATCGGGTGGTGGTCGTTGCGGGCGTTGCCGCTACGCAGCACGTCGCCCAGCGACACGATCTCCTTGTCGGTGTTCGGGATCTCGATACCGATCGCGGACTTGCCGGGGATCGGGCTGAGAATGCGCACGTCGGCCGATGCCACCGCGTAGGCGATGTTCTTGCCGAGCGCGGTGACCTTCTCGACCTTGACCGCCGGGCCGAGCTCGACCTCGTAGCGGGTGACCGTCGGGCCGCGGGTGTAGCCGGTGACCTGGGCGTCGATGTCGAACTGCTCGAGCACCTCGGTCAGCCGGCCGACGACGTCGTCGGAGGCCTTGGACCGGGCCTTGTGCGGGCTGCCCGGCTTGAGCACCTCGTTGCCGGGCAGCGAGTAGGTGACGTCGCCGGACAGCGCGAGCTGCTCGACGCGGGCCGGCAGCGGCGCGTGCGGCGGCGGCTCGAGCTCGCCCTTCTCGGTCGACCTCGGCTCGCGCCTCCGGGGTCTCGACGTCGACCTGCGGTCGGCCTTCTTGCGCGCTTGCTGAGCTCGCGACCCTCGAGCACCGGGCTGTCGTAGGGCTTGTCGCCCATCGGGGTCGACTCGTCGACCTCGGCCATGGCTCCGACCCGGCGGCGGGGGCGGCCGCGCTTGAGCGGGGCGGTCTCCTCGGCGTCCGGCGGCCGGCGTCTCGTCCGTCGGCGTACGGCCCAGCAGCCTTGTCGCGGAGCGCCGCCAGGCGCGTCGGGGATCTGGTAGACCGGCGTCCGGTGATCACCAGCACGCCGAAGAGCGCGAGCAGGACCAGCAGGGGTACGACGACCAGGCGTGCTGCGCAGCAGGTCCATCAGCAGCGAGGCGATCACGAACCCGAGGGCGCCGCCGGCCTGCTGGAGGGGCTCGGCGTCGCCGAGGTGCGGCTCGGGCATGCCGTTGGCGATGTGCACCAGGCCGAGCACACCGAACAGCAGCGCGGCCCAGCCGATGACCTGGCGGCCCGCGGGGCCGTTGGTCTCGGGGTTGCGCAGGTTGCGCCAGGCGATGAAGACGAGCAGCAGCGGGACGAACCAGCCGAGCAGGCCGACGGAGCCGTCGACGACCGTGCGGGTGAAGTCGCCGACGCCGCCGGGCAGCTGCCACCACACGGCCGCGGCGACGACGACCGCGAGGCCGATCAGGAACAGCCCGGCGCCGTCACGGCGGTGCTCGGGCTCGAGCTCACGGGCGGTGTGCCCGATCTTGCGCACGGTCGCACCCAGCACATGGGCGATGCCCAGCCAGGTCGGATGCGATGCCTCTGCCGAGTGCGGCAAAGAGCGTCGCGATAGGGCCAGACCCGTTCCGGACCGCCCGGGGCGCCGGCCGCTTCGTCTTGGAGGACGAGCGTCTCTTCGACGAGGACTTCCGTCGGGTCTGGCTGCCGGACGACCGGGAGCGCGAGGTCCTGCATCTGCTCGCTGCCGGCCTGGACAATGCCGCGATCGCGAAACGGCTGCATCTGTCCGCGCACACCATCCGGACCCACGTGGGCAACATCCTTCGCAAGCTCGAGGTGCACAGCAGGGCGCAGGCGGCTCGCGTCGCCCTCGCCGCGGACGACCCGAGCCGCGCCGTCGGCGTCTTCCACATCCGTGGTCCGGAGCTCCCTCCCCGGTGAGCGCCGACGGACGCACCGTCCTCCTCGTCTGCTCGGGACCGACTGTTCCGCGAGTCCGCGACCGCCTACCTGGAACGGCACGGATGGACGGTCCTGCCGGCCGCCGACGAACTGCAGGCGCTGGTGACGATCTCGCGATCGGTTCCCGGTGCGATGCTCGTGCTCGAGGGCCTCGACCGACACCGGCCCGGGGCCCTCGTCCGGCAGATCCACCGGCGGTGGCCGCTCGTCTCGGTCACGGTCCTGGGCAGCATCCCCGTGGATGGAGCCGAGGTCCTTCCTACGCAACGGCGACCGCAACCGAGGTCCTCGAGGCGCTCGAGCGGACCGCCGGCCCGAGCGTACCCAGCCCCGGATCGGCACCTGACGGACTCGACCGCGAGGGGATCGCGCTCCTGCGGACACTGACGCGACGCGAACGGCGGATCCTGTCCGACCTCGTGGACGGCCTCACGAAGGCCGAGATCGCGGATCGTCTGGGTGTGAGCGAGCACACCGTGCGGACACATCAGCAGAACCTCCATCGCAAGCTCGGGGTCCACAGCCGGCTCGAGCTCATGCGGCTCGCATCCGCGCACGGACTGCTGCGTTCGAAGGATCTCGACCGGGTCGTGTGACCCGGTGCCTACCGGTCGGCGCCGACGAGCTCCTCGACGATCCGGTTCTGCCGCACGAAGGCAGCGGCCTCGAGCCGCGAATGGACGCCGAGCTTCCCGAGCACGTTCTGCACGTGCGTCCGCGCCGTCTGCGGGCTGATCACGAGGGCCTGGGCGATCGCGTCGTTGTCGGCGCCGTCCGCAAGGAGCGCGAGGACCTCGCGCTCGCGGCGGGTGAGCCGCGAGGCCCGCCGGAGCGCCTCGTCCTGCTCCGTCCGCCGGCGCGTGAGCCGCGCGATCAGCGTGCCGAGCATCCGCGGAGGGACGAGCGTGTCGCCGTCGTGGATCGCCCTCGTCGCGCTGATCAGCTCGGCGAGCGGGCTCGTCTTCGTCAGGTAGCCGTTCGCGCCGGCCTCGAACGCCGCGACGAGGGACCGCTCCTCCTCCTCGGCCGACACGACGAGGACCTTGCACCCGGGAACGGCGGACTTCAAGAGCGCCGTGACTCGGAACCCATCGCCGTTGGGCAGACCGGCGTCGACGATCGCCACGTCCGGCTGCGTCTGCCGGGCCGCCGCGACCGCCTGCAGCCCGTCGCGAGCCTCGGCGACGACCTCGATGTCCGACTCCCGCTCGAGGACCACCCGGATGGCCTCGCGGAACAGCGACTGCTCCTCGGCGATGAGGAGCCGGATCTTCCGATCACCGTTCGCCATCATGACTTCCTGTCCGCCAAACTAGCAGTGCGGCACAGGGTACGGGCGGATCGACTGGTCGGCACGCGTCCTCGAACGTAGGCCGGGTAGTACGAACGGATGAGATGCACCGTGTCCCGAGCAGGCCGAACGGGCGTTCGCGTCCGGCGAACGAGCTTCTTGCGCCCTCGCGTCCACGTCCGCTACGCAGGATGGCGGGTTCGACGTCGGCATCCGCAACGCCGCTCGCGGGAGGATCCGTTCCACGGCGCGCGACCCGCCCGATCCTAGGAACGAGCCGGCCCGACCGGATCGTTCACGAGGTGGTGGCGGACGGCGAACGCCGCCGCCTCCAGACGCGAATGCACCTGGAGCTTCGTGAGGATGCTCTGGACGTGGGTCCGGACCGTGTTCGGACTGATCCCCAGGGGTCGAGCGATCGCGTCTCCGCTCGCCCCCTGCACGAGGAGCGTCAACACCTCGCGTTCCCTCGGGGCGAGCTGCTCGGCCATCAGGGCGGCGTTCTCGTCCTCCGAACGACCGTTGCCCGAGCTGAGTCGACGCGGCAAGCACGACCTGTCCCGCGGAGACCGTTCGCACCGCCTGGACGAACTCTTCCACCGCCGTGTTCTTCGTGACGTAGCCGTGGAACCCGATCTGCAGCGCCTCCTCGACGGCCCAGTGATCGTCGCGCGCGGTGAGCGCCAGGATCTTCGCATCGGGGAAGCGCTCAAGGATGGCCTTGCCGGCGGCGAGACCGCTCTGATCCGGGAGGCCGAGATCCATGAGGATCAGGTCGGGCGTTCGCGTTCCACGGCCACGAAGCACGTCCTCCGCGGTCGGGGCCACGGCCACGACGCGCATGCCCTTCCGCTCGAGGGCGGGAGTGATCGCGTCCGCGAAGAGCGCATGATCGTCGACGATCAGGACGCGAATCGTTCGCTCCTTTCCTCGATGGAGGGCAGCTCCAGTCGGAAGCTTGCCCCCGACCGGGTGGACCGCAGGCCGATCGAGCCGCCGTGCGCCTCGAGCACCCGGCGCGCGATGAACAGCCCGAGCCGTGCCCGTCGCGCGAGCTCGCCCTGCCCGACCCGCCTCGCTCGAACGGGTCGAAGACGCGTTGGCGTTCCGTCTGAGGGACACCGGGTCCCCGTCGGTGACCGTCACGCCGCATCCGTGCCCGGTCGATGGGTCGCACGACGTTGACCGTCACGGGCGTCGCAGGGCGGCGAGTACGCGAGCGAGTTGCGGATGACGTTCGTCGATCGCGCCCCGCAGCTGCCTGGCGTCGGCCGAGGACGAATGGGCGATCGGGGCCTCGAGACGAGCGCGTCGTCGATCCGCCCCAGGCTCGAAGACGCTGCCGCATGCCCGGACGACATGCACGAGATCGGTCGGTTCCCGGGCCATCCGGTTCGGTGCCGACGGACCACCGGAGCAGGGGGTCGATCAGGTCGGCGAACTTGCATCAGCTCCTCCTGGGTCCTGCGCGAGCAGCTCCCGGCCCTCGTCGCCGGCGTGCGTCTCGTATGCGCGTTCGATCGCGGCGCGCGCGCCGACCAGCGGGCCCTTCAGCTCGTGCGCCGTGAGCGCGATCCCGAGGTCGCGCGCCTGGTTCCGCGCTCGCGCTCGACGGCTGACGCTCGACTGGCGCCAGCGCGGCCCCCAACATCGACTCCGCCCGATCGAGGAACTCGACCTGCGACTCCTGCGCGTCGCCGACCAGGAGCGTCGCACCCCCGCCCGGAGCGACGGCGACCTCTCCGCATCCGGTGATCTCCCGGAACCGCCGGCGCAAGGTCGCGACCGGCGCGCGGTGCGGCTCGAGCTCGTCGTCACGGGCCCGGAGGGCGGCGCGCAGCTCCGCCCGTCTCCTCGAAGCCGAGACCACCGGTCCCCGCGAGGAACCATCCCCATCCGTCGCGATCGGGCAGCACCCCGGCGACGGGCGACCGCGAGGTACTCGAAGCACACGCCGACCGTGACGCGGACAGCCTCGGTCGCCGTCTTCGCCTCCAGCAGCTCCGGGCCAGCCGCGAGATCGCGGTCATCCCCGCGAGCGCTCGCTCCGTCTGCGACCGGACGAGCGCGGTATCCAACACGAGCGCCGCCTGCCCGATGAGGGCACGCACGACCTCCTCGCGCCAGACGATCCTGTCCGTCGGGGCGACGATCTCGACGACCCGAGCACGTCGTCGTCCTGCACGATCGGGAAGATCCCGAGCGCGAGGCCCGGGGACCCTGGATCGGAAGCGTGGAGCGCCGCCGGTCAGGAACACCGTCCTGCGGCGCGAGGAACGCATCCGACCCGAGGCCTTCGTGCTGCCCGTCGCACGCGATCACCCGCAGCCGCCCGGCGGCATCGGGAACCGCGACGCGAACCGTCGCGGATCCCTCGCCCACCGCGGAGACGGATCCAGATGGGCGCACGCGGCGGCGGAGCGTCGAAGTTCGGCCTCCGGCCCCCCGATCGACACGTCGACCGCGCTCGGCCGTCCGCGCCTGCCCGATCGAACGGTGTCCGTTCAGAGCCTTGAGGTCGGCCCGCGCGACCGGCGCAGGGCGGGCTCGAGCCCGGTCGGGGATGCGCTCGGATGCATCTCGAAGGGAACCTTCTTCCAGCACCGTGTTCCTTCCTCGATTCCAACGTCGGCCCGTCGGAGGCCATAGGGTTCCCTTTCGGGGGGACGCCCAAGTGTCGAACACGGAGCGCGTACTTGTCAATCGGGCTTACGTCGAGGGCACTGACGAGGCGCGCCGTATGAGGACTACGCGGAGGACAGGATTCCGCCGAGCCCCGGATGCCGCATGATGGTCGCAGTCCCCCCAGTCGCCGATGCGAGGTGTGATCGTGGGCAAGCACGTCACGCGTGACCTGGGGAGAGCCCTCCGGCAAGCACGCGAGGAGCGCGGGCTCAGCCTCCGAGAGGCGAGCCGGCGATCGCAGGGCAGGTTCACCCCCTCCGGGATCGCCGGGTACGAGCGCGGAGAGCGCCGGATCTCGGTCGAACGCATGTGCGCGCTGGCGGAGGTCTACGGGGTCCGTCCGGAACGGCTGCTCGCGGCCGGCCTCCACCCGGCCGGAGCGGCGCCGGTCGAGGTCGATCTGTCCTCGTTGGAGCGGCTCCCGCCCGAGCTCCGGACCCTCCTCGCCGGCTACATCGAAGAAGTGCTCACGATGCGCGGACCCGCCGACCCGGACCGGATCTCGCGTTGCGGTCGGGTGATCTGGGAGATCCTGGCGGGATCGGCGAGCGGCTCGGTCGCGGACCTCTACCGCCGGATGCGCGATGCGCTCGCCGACAACGACGGGGAAACCGAGCCGCAGCCCGGCCTCCTCCTGACGGCGTCAGGCGGCGGTTCGGCGGAACCACTGCACGGTGCGCTCGAGCCCGTCGTTCGATGTCGAACGCGGGCTCGTAGCCGATCAGCTCGCCTGCGCGAGCGAACGTCGGCCTCCGTCTTGCGAACGTCGCCCGCGCGGGGTTCGACGTGCACCGGTTCGGGCCGGGCGTCCGTGAGCCGCGCGACGATCGCGAGCATCTGGTTGATCGAGGTCGGCTCCTGCCCCCGCCGATGTTCAGCACGCGTCCCGCGCGCGTCCTCGGGCGCTCGCCCCGCGAGCAGGTTCGCCTCGACGACGTCGTCGATGAACGTGAAGTCGCTCGACTGCTCGCCGTCACCGTGGATCTCGGGCGCGCGTCCCGTCGAGGCACGCGATCGAGAACAGCGGGATGACCGCCGCGTACTCGTTCGCCGGATCCTGCCCGGGCCCGTAGACGTTGAAGTACCGGAGCGACGACCGTCGGCACGCCGAACGAGGACCACCACGACCGGCAGTAGCCCTCGCCGGCGAGCTTGCTCGCCGCGTACGGGGAGCGAGGCAGCGGGCGACATCGTCTTCGTGAGCGGGAAGCGGTCCTGGTCGCCGTAGACCGACGACGAGGACGCGAAGACGACGGACGCCGGCCTCGCGCGCCGCGAGCAGCACGTTCAGCGTGCCCCGGACGTTCACGTCGGTCGTCGCGTGCGGGCTCCTCGATCGAGCGCGGGACCGACTGCATCGGCGCCCTGATGGAAGACGACGTCGCAGCCCGCGCAGCCGCGTCCCGCACGGCGTCGTCCGTCGCGGAGGTCGGCCTCCTCGAACCGCACCTCGGGCACGTCCGCCAGGTTCTCGAGCCTGCCGTCGGAGAGATCGTCGAGCCCGACCACCTCGTGGCCGTCGGCGACCAGCCGGCGACACAGGTGCGAGCCGATGAACCCCGCGGCGCCGGTGACGAGCGCTCGCACGCGTCGGCCTCAGTGCATGTGGCCGGCACCGGCCCGCGGCCGCCGGCTCTTCCTCCTCGGGCTTCTCCACCACGGCGCTCTCGGCCGTGATGATGATGCCGGCGATCGAGGCCGCGTTCTGCAGCGCCGAGCGGGTCACCTTCGCGGGGTCGAGGATCCCGGCCTTGAACATGTCGACCCACTCGCCGGTCGCGGCGTCGTAGCCGCGCGCGTCGCCCTCGCGTGCGGATCCGCTCGACGATCACCGCGCCCTCGACGCCGGCGTTGCTGCGCGATCAGGCGGGCGGGCTCGGCCAGCGAGTCCCGCACGATCTTGGCGCCCGTGGCCTCGTCGCCCGTCAGGTCGAGCTTGTCGAGCGCCGCCTCGGCGCGGATCAGCGCGACGCCGCCGCCGGGGACGATGCCCTCCTCGATCGCCGCCCGGGTCGCCGACAGCGCGTCCTCGATCCGGTGCTTCTTCTCCTTCAGCTCGACCTCGGTGGCCGCGCCGACCTTGACGACCGCGACGCCGCCGGCGAGCTTGGCGAGCCGCTCCTGGAGCTTCTCGCGGTCCCAGTCGGAGTCGGTCTTCTCGATCTCGGCCTTGATCTGGTCGATCCGGCCCTTGACCTCGTCCTCGGCACCGCCGCCCTCGACGATCGTCGTGTCGTCCTTCGTGACGACGACCTTGCGGGCCGTGCCGAGCAGGTCGAGCCCGACGTTCTCGAGCTTCAGGCCGACCTCCTCGGAGATGACCTGTGCCGCCGGTCAGGGTCGGCGATGTCCTGCAGCATCGCCTTGCGGCGATCGCCGAACCCGGGCGCCTTCACCGCGACGGCGTTGAACGTGCCGCGGATCTTGTTCACGACGAGCGTGGCGAGCGCCTCGCCCTCGACGTCCTCGGCGATGATCGAGCAGCGGCTTGCCGGCCTGCAGCACCTTCTCGAGCAGCGGGAGCAGCTCCTGGACGCTCGCCGATCTTCTTGTTCACGATCAGGATGTACGGGTCCTCGAGGACGGCCTCCATCCGCTCCTGGTCGGTCACGAAGTAGGGCGAGATGTAGCCCTTGTCGAACTGCATGCCCTCGACGAACTCGAGCTCCATGCCGAAGGTGTTCGACTCCTCGACCGTGATGACGCCGTCCTTGCCGACCTTGTCCATCGCCTCGGCGAGCACGTCGCCGATCGTCGGGTCGGCGGCCGAGATCGCGGCGACGTTCGCGATGTCGTCGCGCGACTCGACGTCCTTCGCCTGGTCCTTGATCGCGTCGACCGCGGCGGCGACGGCCTTCTCGATGCCGCGCTTGAGGGCCATCGGGTTGGCGCCGGCGGCGACGTTGCGCATCCCGTGGCGGACCATCGCCCGGGCGAGCACCGTCGCGGTGGTCGTGCCGTCACCGGCGACGTCGTTCGTCTTGGTGGCGACCTCCTTGGCGAGCTGGGCGCCCATGTTCTCCCACGGGTCCTCGAGCTCGATCTCCTTGGCGATCGTCACGCCGTCGTTCGTGATCGTGGGCGCGCCCCACTTCTTGTCGAGGACGACGTTGTGGCCCTTCGGGCCGAGCGTGATCGCCACGGCGTCGGCGAGCTTGTTCACGCCGGCCTCGAGCGCGCGCCGCGCGTCCTCGCTGAACTTCAAGAGCTTCGCTGGCCATGCGATGCCTCCTTCGACGGTGTCGAGACGAGACCGGGGCCCGGCGCATGCGCGCGAGCCCCCGCTCGGACGCTGCTGGTCGGCTACTTCGGCGACGACGGCGAGGACGTCGCGGGCCGACAGGATCAGGTACTCCTCGCCCTCGACCTTGACCTCGGTGCCGCCGTACTTCGAGTAGATGACCGTGTCGCCGACGTTGACGTCCAGGGGGACGCGCGTGCCCGTCCTCGAACCGGCCCGGGGCCGACCGCCACGACGGTGCCCTCCTGGGGCTTCTCCTTGGCGGTGTCGGGGATCACGATGCCCGAGACGGTCGTCTGCTCCTCCTCGCCGGGCTGCACGACGATCCGGTCCTCGAGGGGCTTCAGGTTGAAGTCCTTGGCCATGCCTTCCCTCCTCGTGCGGTTAGCACTCGCTCCGGATGAGTGCTAACAGGATAGCGGCGAGAGTGCCAGGGGTCAAACGTCGGCGCTCGGCCGGACGCGACAGCTCGACCATCGGCCGGCCGCCCGAACCCCCTACAT
>CAWHPY010000013.1:0-47236 GCA_963831375.1 uncultured Actinomycetota bacterium
GAAGCCGATGATGGCGTCAGCGGGTCCGCCCCGGTCGCCAGGAGGGCAGCGGCGCGGAGGTGACGTCACTCGATAGCGCGTCCGCCGATGGCGTGGGCCATCCCGCGCGGCATTCTCCCGCTCGGCCTCGGTTGCCAAAGCCGCCCCTACGGAGGTTGCGAAGGCAAGGGCGTCCTCGCCGAACGTGGCAGCTCAGGCGCTGCCTACACCTGCCTTCATCTTGGCCAGCACCTGGTCCACACTGAAGCTGGCCGGTTCCTGGCGTGGCGGGAACTCCGCCAGGGTGGCCAGCATCTGGGCGACGTACGCCTGGGCCGGGATCATCGCCCACGCATGGTCGAGCAGCCAGTCGTAGTAGGTGTTGGACGTGATGTCTGCGCGCTCGTACGGGTCGGTCTTAGGTTGAAGATCTTGGGAACCCGGAGCTCGGTGTAGGGCTCTGCCCAGATCCGGATCGTCCCGGTGGCCCTCTGCTCCAGGAAGACGAACTTCCAGTTGTCGTAGCGCAGGGCGGTGAGGTCGCCGTCGTCGGAGACGTAGAAGAAGTGCTTGCGTGGGCTCTCCGTCGCAGCGCCGGTGAGGTAGTCCAGCTGGTTGTGACCGTCGAGATGCACCTTGTACGTCGTGCCGGCGAGCTCGGTGCCGGTCTTGAGCCGTTCGGCGACATCCGGGTCGCCCGCTGCCGCCAGCAGCGTGACGAACCAGTCGTTGTGGCTGACGATGCCGTTGAGCACCTGGCCCGGCTCGATGTGTCCCGGCCAGCGGACCATGGCCGGGACCCGGTAGGCGCCCTCCCAGTTGGAGTTCTTCTCGTTCCGGAACGGGGTCATGCCGCCGTCGGGCCAGGTGTTCATGTGCGGGCCGTTGTCGGTGGAGTACATGACGATGGTGTCGTCGGCGAGGCCCTGCTCGTCGAGGAAGTCCAGGACCTGACCGACCAGCTCGTCGTGGTCGACCATGGTGTCGTGGTACTCCGACTGCCACCGGCCGGCCTTGCCGCGGCTGCCGTCCTTGAGGTGGGTGCGGAAGTGCATGTGCGTGGTGTTCAGCCACACGAAGAACGGGGTGTCGCTGCTCCTTCGCGTCGGACATGAACCTCAGCGCCTCGGGCAGGATCTCCTCGTCGATCGTCTTCATGCGCTCCTTGGTGAGCGGCCCGGTGTCATCGATCTTCTGGGAGCCGTCGTCCTTCGCCCACGCGTGCAGCACACCTCGCGGGCCGAACCTCTTCCTGAACTCCGGGAACTCCTCTTCGTTCGGGTAGTCCGGGAGCTCCGGCTCCTCCTCGGCGTTGAGGTGGTAGAGGTTGCCGAAGAACTCGTCGAACCCATGGGCGGTGGGCAGGAACTCGTCCCGGTCGCCGAAGTGGTTCTTCCCGAACTGGCCGGTGACGTAGCCGCGCTCCTTCAGCGCGGTGGCGATCGTCGGGTCCTCGGCGCGGAGCCCGATGTCCGCGCCCGGCATGCCGACCTTGGTCAGACCGGTGCGCACCGGGTTCTGGCCGGTGATGAACGCAGCCCGACCGGCGGTGCAGCTCTGTTCGCCGTAGTAGTCGGTGAACCGGACGCCCTCCGCGGCGATGCGGTCGATGTGGGGGGTGCGGTACCCATCAGCCCGTCGCTGTAGCAGCTCAGGTTGCTGACGCCGATGTCGTCACCCCAGATGACGAGGATGTTGGGCTGGTCGGGCATGGTTCCTCCGCGATGTCTCGGTTGAGATGCCGTCCGGCGACACTCGTGGAGTCAAGAGTCAGCCGCCGGACCCCGCATCACCCGCTGGGAGTGAGGTTCAGACGTGTCGAGACATGGCTGAACGGAAGGAACCCTTATCTCGGCTTCGGTCGTACCCCCGCGCGGGACCTGTCGCTGGATGAGCACTCCGCTGTCGCGGCAGATGCGCGGACTCGCCTGAGCGAAGGCTCGCGTGAGGACGCTAGGAGATGTTAGTCCGAGAGCGGCGCCGTGGCGCGGGGTGTAATGCGCGCGCTACAGGCCTCGTCACGATCGGCGTGATCGCGGTGCCTTTGTCTCGGGATGAGCCACTCGGGAATCGAGTCTTCCTATGGAGCATCGCCGCAGTCGTCTTGGCCGTTGCGGTCTGGGTGTCTATAAGACGTAGCGTGAGAAAGGCGACTGCTGTTGCAACGTCCTCGATTCGCCAGTTCCGCGTCTTCACTATCTGCGGCAGGTCCGGTTGTTCGTTCGCGTCGACCGTTGGGTCGGCTCAGCAGCCAGCGAGAACGTATCGGACATCTACGTGGCCGGGCAGGATAGGTGAAGCGATGAGCTCGGGCGCTGCGGCTGAATCAGAGCTAGGGTCCCCGTGTATGGACATGCTGAAGGGCGAACAGATCGCCGAGGCCAACCTGACCGACTGGCGCAAGCTCGCCCAGGGACTGCACGCCCGGTACGTGGTCGACGACTTCGGCGCCGGCGCACGGTTCGTCGCCGCGGTGGGCGAGGCGGGCGACGCGCTCGGCCACCACCCGCGCGTGTCGATCGGCAATGGGTACGTCGACCTCAAGCTGGTCACCGACGACGCCATCTACCGCGACGACGAGGGCACCGAACACGTCGTCGAATGGGTGACCCAGCAGGACGTCGACCTCGCGCGACGGATCACCGAGATCGCCGCCGACCACCAGTTCGACGCCGACCCGGCCTCGGTCAGCGACATCGAGCTCGGCCTCGACACGGCGCACTCTGCGACCATCGCCCCGGTGTGGGCCGTCCTGCTGACCGGGAGCGCTGAGGCCCAGGGCCGCGGAACCCCCAGCGACGAAATCCGAGACGCCACGGCACGGGTACCGAATCTGTGGTTCGGGGACGCCGACGAGCACGAGACCCCGCGTCAGCGGTTCCACATCGAGGTCTATGTGGCGCCCGAAGTGGCCGAGCAACGGATCGCCGCCGCCGTCGCCGCGGGTGGGACCGTCGTCGATGACAGCAACGCGCCCTCGCTCACCGTGATCGCCGACCAGGACGGCAACAAGGGAGTCGTCTGCGTCGACGTGTCCGCTGCGAAGAAAAATTGAAACGCCGACTCGGTTGACCAGCGGTCGCGGCCCCAAGTCGACCACCTCGTACAAGCTGACACTCTGACGTGACCGACTCGCGGACATCGGCAGACCCGCGAAACGTGACCGGCTGCCCGTGTATTCACTGATGTGGGCCGAGTATCGAATTGCTGCGTCTCGTGTGCGCGTGCAAGCATGCGCTCGCCGCGAGCCGGAACGCCGAATCGTCGCCACGGCGCAGTCCGATGCTGCAGGTCGGCTACCGGCACCTCACCCGCTATGCCTGCGGGTGCAAGGTGCCGGATGAAGGTCCATCACGATGACTGCCCGGCCGTTGACAGACGACCAAGCCGCCATTGGCCAAGCCACTGATAGTGGCTTTCTGCGAGCGGTCGGGGGAACGGTGAGATGCCCGCGCTCGGGCTCCGCGCCACCGCGGCTGACCGGAGCCCCCTTACGGTTCGTAGGCGGGCCCGTGACCACCGAGGCAACGACGCCGCCGATCCATAAGACCGAGGTCGCTGACACTGGCGCGCGCGTGGTGTTCCTGCATGGTCTGTTCGGGCAAGGGAGGAACTTCGCGACGATCGCCAAGGCGCTGCAGCCTGAGTTCCGGTCGCTGCTGGTCGACCTGCCCAACCACGGGCGCTCGGCATGGACCGAGACTTCGGCTATGAGCTGATGGCGGACCGGGTCGCGGGCCGGTTGCGTGACGGCTTCGCCGCTGGCGGCGCCGTCCACGTCGTCGGACACTCGATGGGCGGCAAGGTCGCGATGGTGCTCGCCCTGCGGCACCCGGAGCTGGTCGACCGGCTGGTCGTCGTTGACATCTCACCGGTCAGCGGTGGTGACCAGGGCGAGTTCGAGCACCTGCTCGACAGCCTCGGCGACCTCGACCTGTCGACCCTGGCACGGCGATCCGAGGCGGACGAACGGCTCAGCGGGCCGATCGCCGACGCACGGGTGCGCGGCTTCCTGCTGCAGAACCTCCGGTCCGGCGAGGACGGCTTCTACTGGCAGGCCAACCTGGAGCTGCTGCGACGGGAGCTGCCGGCGATCGGCGGGTTCCCGGACGACCTTCTGGGCACGTTCGACCGGCCGGTGCTGTGGATGGCCGGCGAGCGGTCGCCGTACGTCCGTCCCGAGCACGAGGCCGCCATGCGGCGACTCTTCCCACGCACAACGCAACTTACCGTCAGGGGCGCCGGCCACTGGGTGCACTCCGAACAACCGCAAGTGTTCATCTCTGCGCTGAGGGCCTTTCTCGGGACCGGTCCGCCCTGAGACCTCTCGGTCCTTCCCGATGCGACCCGCTCTGCACTCGCTCGTGCCAACGCGCTTGCAGCCATCCCCCAGACCAGCGCGATACGCGCGGTGACGGGACGACTGTTGACCCACCCGAGAAAGGCCGAGACCGCTCTGAGCCTCACCGTCACTCTTGTTCAGTGCTTCAGCGCCGGACTCGTCACCAAGGGTGCTGCCATGAGTGTCGCGCCATGAGCGACCTGCATAGGCACGACCGTTCGCGGTGACGACCGATGCCATTGGTCCGTGACCCAGACCTGGCGAGCCTGATAAGGACGAGGCCCCGTCATCACGCGCGGCGCGGTGACGCCCGTTGCCGCCTTACGCGCGAGTAGGCGGGTCAAGACGGGAGGCGTCTTGAGGCTACGGTGCGACGGTAGTTGTACACCGCTGTCTGCGCTGGATGGTGTCGCACGCATCGCCGCGCCACGGGATTTCGAGGTAGACGATAGCGTTGTCCGTGCACCCACCCGAACAATCAGCGCTCGGCTGGGACCAACGCGACGTGTCGCGACAGTGCGGGAGCCAAAAGGCACCAAGCCGACACCGCCAAGAACACAACCATCTCGGGACCCGCCCCAGTCCCCAGGTTCTCCGCCCAGCGAGCCGCAACTAGCACCGTGCCAATGAGGACCACGCCAAGGATCTGCAGGCCCCTGAACCAAGCCAGTGCCGTCGCTCCGCCGCGCCAGATCCGAAAGGCAAGCCACAGGTCCAACAGCATCCACAGCATCACTGCGGCCGAGCGCTCGGGAGTCATCGCGTACGTCGCGACAGAAGCCGCGAGGGCAGCCACCAACCATCGCCCGGGCCGGGCCGCGCGCCAGGCGATGTACCTGCTCACGAGCCCAGTATCGAGGAGGGCCGCCGCTCAGTCTGAGTTTGCGCCCTATTGCCAACGTACGGAGCGCCTGGGGGCCATTTCCTCACGTCCGCACCGGCAGGACACAAAACTCGTTGCCGGACGGGTCTGCGTACAGCCGCCACGGCAGCTCGCCCCACTCCGGGCGGAGCTCGCGGCCGCCACGTTCGGCGATGCCGGCCGCGACAACGTCGGGATCGTCGCCAGTCTCAAGCCGGATGTCGAGGTGCAGCCGGTTCTTGGTCGGTGCCCTTGCGGGTTTGCTCAGGGCACAGCTCGAGGAGGGGACCCTGCAGCGACGGGTGACGCAGGGAGCGGGGCGCGACACCGACCGCGTCGACCCAACCGGTCAGCCAGGACCAGAACTCCGCGTCCGTGTCCGGGTCGGCAGAGTCGAGCGGTAGCGCCGCGAGGGGGCCGGAGTCGGCGTACGCCGCGCGATCCTCCAGCACGCAACAGGGATTGCCCTCCGGGTCGGCGAGCACCACCCAGGGCACGTCGCGCTGCCCGATGTCGAGGTGTCGTGCGCCCAGCCCAAGCAGTCGATCGACCTCCTCGGCCTGGCGGGCTCCGCCCGAGAGGTCGAGATGGAGCCGCGGCGGCGCGGTTGGCGGCTCGGGGACGCGCTGGAAGCACAGGTCGAGCACTGGTCCGCCCTCGATGGTGAGCCGCGTCTCGAAGCCATCGGGCTCGTCGGTCAGCCGGTCGCCGCCGACGACCGCCTCCCAGAACCGGCCCAGCCGCTGCGGTTCGACGGCGTCGATGACGAGGTTCTCCAGGTACATGAAACCCAGCGTAGGCCCAGCAGGCGGCTAGGCGGGCGGCCCGAACCAGCGAGTCAAGCGCGTCCTCGAGCCCGACGTGGGTCCCATCTCCCACCCACGCGACGTACCCGTCGGGCCGGATCAATACCGCAGCGGGAGCAGCGACGTCGCCGAGCACCGGAAGCTCCCAGGTGCCGCCAAAGTCGGCATCGACCAGCTGGACCCGATCCGCCCACGGCGTGATGTCGAATCCACCGGGTTCGCCGAGGTTGAGCAGGACCGGCTGGGCCTCGTGAAGCAGGGTGAAGACCCGACGCGGCCCCTCCGCGGTGACCAGGTCGAGATCGGGCATGCGACGACCGAGCATCGGGTGTCCCTCGCCGAGCTTGTAGTGAATGTCCAGGCCGGACATCATCGCGGCGTACCGCTTGCGCGGCTCCTCCATGCTCAACAGGTCGGAAACGGTGTCGCGCAAGGCATCAAGGCGCGCGTCGCCGGGGCGGGTGAGAGCGACCTGCGCCATCGTGTTGCGCAGCACGCGGGCAGCGACCGGGTGGCGTTCGTCGTGATAGGTGTCCAGAAGGCTGTCCGGCGACACGCCCTTGACCACCTGGGCCAGCTTCCACCCCAGGTTCACCGCATCCTGCACGCCGGTGTTGAGTCCCTGCCCGCCCACCGGGGAGTGCACGTGCGCGGCGTCGCCGGCCAGCAGGACACGTCTCTCGCGGTAGGCCGCGGCCTGACGGGTCATGTCGGTGAACCGGGAGATCCAGATCGGACTGTGCATCCCGTAGTCGGTCCCATAGACGGAGATGACCGCCTCGCTGAGATCGCGCAGGGTGGGTTCGCTGGTGGATCCGACGTGCTGGTCGGTCACCATGACCCTGACCGGTCCGTGGTCGGCGTAGACGATCTCGCCGTCGCGGATCTCGTACTCGACCCTGCCGAGGCCGTGGATGCCGCGGGCGTCCTGGCGGGTGCCCAGCTCCGGCTCCTCGGCCATCTCGACCTCGGCGATCAGGGCGCTGGTCGTCGGATCCCACCCGGGGAACTCGATGCCGGCCTCCTTGCGGACGAGGCTGCGTCCTCCGTCGCACCCGACGAGGTACTCCGCCCGCAGCGACTGGCCGTCGGACAGCTCGACGTCGACGCCGGTGTCGTCCTGCGCGAACCCCGTCACCTCACGTTCGCGGTAGATGGTCACGGCCAGCTCGTCGACCCAGCCGGCCAGGATGCGCTCGATGTGGTTCTGCCACAGCCCGAGCCCGTAGGGATGCCGCGTAGGGAAGTCGCTGATGTCGAACGAGACCCGAGCGAAACCCGCGACCTGGGCCACCTGTCCCTCCGCGAGGAACCGATCGGCGATGCCACGCTGATCGAGGACCTCGATGGTTCGTGCGTGCAGACCGCCGGCGCGCGAGCCGGGGAGGTCCTGGCTGGCGCGCCGCTCGACGATGGCAGCGTCGACCCCCGCCAGCGCCAGCTCGCCGGCCAGCATCAGCCCCGTGGGCCCTCCCCCAACGATCAGTACGGCATGCTCGGTCACAGTCCAGCCCTCCGACGTTCTGCCTTCGAGTCGGCGATTCTGCGGCATGAGGGGGGCCTTGCGGCAAGCCCCCCTCCGCGGGTTACCTTGGAAATGCGAGGAGCGGGCGGTGCCGCTCCTTCCTTCCTGTCGCAAGTCGAGCGCCGCAGACGGGGGATGACGGCGGAAACTCCCGACTCACGTGCACGCACCGCGTGTGGATTTCTCAGTTGATCGGAAGTCCCGCGAGTCCGGCGGCCAGGCCGAGCGCCGCGCAGACGCCCAGGGTGCGCAGCACCGACCACTTGACCTTGAACAGCAGGACGGCGGCCAGCGCGGCGATGACGACAGCGACCGACCGGACCGAATCGAGCACCGGGCAGCTCGAGCGACGCGATGCCGCGAGACGTGGGTGGTGTCGGCGAACAGCGTGTGCACCGCGAAGAACACCGCGAGGTTCGCGATGACGCCGACCACGGCGGCGGTGATGCCGGTCAGGGCCGCCGACAGGGCCTGGTTGCCGCGCAGCCGCTCGACGTACGGCGCGCCGAGGAAGATGAAGACGAAGCAGGGCACGAACGTGACCCAGGTGGTCAGCAGCGCGGCCAGCACCGCGGCGACCCACGGGTTGAGCGAGCCCGGGGTCGCGGTAGGCGCCGAGGAACGCGACGAACTGCACGACCATGATCAGCGGGCCCGGCGTGGTCTCGGCGAGGGCGAGGCCGCGGACCATCTCGCCGGGTGCGAGCCAGCCGTAGACCTCGACGGCCTTCTGGGCGACGTAGGCCAGCACGGCGTAGGCGCCGCCGAAGGTGACCAGCGCGGCGCCGGAGAAGAACAGCGCCTGGTCGGTGAAGACGCTGTCGCACGCCGGTGAGGGCGGCGACGAGGCCGACCGGGATGCCCCACGCGAGCAGGCCGAGCGCGAGGACCTTGAGCGCGTGCGAGCGGCTGCGGCGTCTCGTGGTGCAGGGCGTCGTCGGGGATGAGCGGCGCCGGGCCGTCGTCGCCTCCGCCGTGGCCGCCGGCGGCGCGCATCGCTGCGGGGCCCACCGGCCCAGCGCCCACCCGATCGGCCGCGGCGGCCGCGACCACGACCGGGAACGGCACGGCGAAGACCGACAGGGCCAGGAACGCGGCGACGGCCAGGCGACCAGCGCCGGGTGGCCGAGCGCCTTCCTCCCGACCCGGACCACGGCCTGGGCGACGATGGCCAGCACCGCGGGAGCCAGCCCGGCGAACAGCGCGGCGACCACGGTGGTGTCGCCGAACCCGACGTAGAGGGCCGACAGCCCGAGCAGCGCGACCACGCCGGGGAGCACGAAAAGGTGCCGGCGACCAGGCCGCCCCGGACGCCGTTGAGCAGCCAGCCGACGTAGATGGCGAGCTGCTGGGCCTCGGGGCCCGGCAGCAGCGTGCAGTAGGACAGGGCGTGCAGGAACGGCTGCTGGCCGATCCAGCGGCGCTCCTCGACGAGGTCGCGCTGCATGACCGCGATCTGGCCGGCCGGGCCGCCGAAGGTCTGCAGCGAGATGGCGAACCAGGCGCGCACCGCGTCCCGGAACGGGACGACGTCGCTGGTCCGGTCCAGCAGCGGGACGTCGGAAGCACTCGGTGGTGTCGCGGTCGGTGCTGGCTGTCCGGGGTCATGAGGGTTCCCTTCCCAGCAGGAGCTCGCGGCGGAAGAACTCGTAGGCGCCGTCGAACAGCGGGCTGGTGAGCGGTCAGGATCTGCTCGTCGGTCGCGACCATCGACAGTCCGCGCAAGCGCGACGTCGAAGCCGGGGGCTTCGGGGGCGTCGTAAGATCCCGTCGTCGACGTCGGCCTCGTGGACGACCTGCGCCAGCCGCCACAGCGCCGGGTCGGCCAGGTCGTAGCGGCGCAGCAGCGTCTCGAAGGTGCAGTCGGCGCCGTGGTGGGAGAGGTCCACACCGATCATGTCGAACGGCGTCGCGTCGTCCGGCACCTCGCTGAGGTCGGCGACGAAGACGAACTCCGCGTCCGGGTCGATGAACCGGCGGATCAGCCAGGCCGAGGACGCCCGGTCGATGTGGATGCCCTGCCTGGTCGCCCACACTCACGACCGGTCACCGCCTCCGAGCGTCGCGCGAAGGGCTCCTGCTGCTCGCCCCGTGCCACGTCGTCACCGCACGAGCCCTTCGACCGCGGCGACGGCAGCGTCCCGCTCGGCCGGAGGGAAGAAGTCGCGACGGCGGATGCGGCGGAGCTCGGCCCGCAGCGGGCGGACGAGCGCGCGCCCGCGTCGCACCGACCGATGCCCTGCGCGCAGCCTCGGCATCCGACGCACCGCCTCGTACTCCGCGGCCCGGGCAGCCGCGCATCGTCTGCGCCAGGTCACGTTCCTGTTCCGCGGAAGCCTGGGCGCGCCAGCCAGACACCGGCGGTCCGACCCGCCTCGCGCACCTCCTCGGCCACCCACTCCAGCTGCTCGCGCGTCCGCGCGTCCGCCGGCAGGCCGACGAGACCGTCGGACAGCTGCGCCACACCCAGGCGACGGAGCTTGCCGCCACACCGCGGTCCGCGGGGTCGACGGCTCCCGCGGCAGCCGATAGGTCAGCAGAACCCATTCACCGGTCACAGACTCGATGCAACCACGGTTGCATCGACATTGTCTACTGGGCTAGGCGAAATTGTCCCCAGAATATGCCGGAGCGCAGATGTCAGCATGAGACGAGGTCCAGCATGAGAGGAGTCACCGTCATGGCAACCTTCACCCGATCCGACGAACTGCAGGGAGCGGAGTTCGTCAACGCGGACCTGCGTGGCTCGCGGTTCGTCGGCGCTGACCTGTCCGGCGTGGTGATGCGTGGGGTTGACATCGCGGGGGCAGACATCGACGCACCGTGGCTCTTCGCCGGCGCGAGCTTCTTGCGCGTCAACGGCGTCGATGTGATCCCGTTCGTCGAGGCCGAGCTCAACCGGCGCTTTCCCGGCCGCGCCGACCGGCGCGCCGGCGATCCGGATGGCCTAGGTGCGGCCTGGAGTGCGCTCGAGCGCACGTGGACGGCCACGATCGAGCGCGTCGCGGAGATGCCTGCGGGGACGGTCGACGTGTCGATAGACGGTGAGTGGTCGTTCGCGCAGACGCTGCGGCACCTGGTCCTTGCGACGGACGTATGGCTGGGTCGGGCGATCCTGGAGATCGAACAGCCGTTTCACGCCATCGGCCTCGCGGGCGCCGGCGCGCCAGAACCCGTGGGACCCCGAATATCAGGAGACCACCCTCTCTTGCCTGCATGTGATCCTCGAGGAGGAGTGGGAACACCACCGCTTCGCCGTACGCGACCTCGACGCGATCGAGGCGGAGTTCGACGCATGAACCGGTGTCGGCCGATTACAGCCCTTGTACGTCGAGGTGGGCCACCGTACGTCGCCGTACGCGGCGAGACGAGACGTGCTTCGGCCTGGGTCTGTCTCGGTCGTGGTCGGGATGCCCGGGCTGGCGCCACGTGGTCTCCGGCGGTCGCGCCGGCATGCTTGGTAAGGCTGATCATTCGTAGGGCGGGTGGGACTCGAACCCACGGGCAACAGGCGCCATGCGGTTCACGCCGCAGCAGGCGCTCCCTGCGAACGGCGGTCATACAGACACAAACGCCGCATCCCTCAGCTGGCTACGCGGCTGACTAGCCTAACGAGGCCATTGCATCTCTTCGGCGCGGCAAGTCAGGCTGGGGTCGAGCCGTGGAGCAAGCGGGGGTACCGAAATGTCCCGGCGCACAGGCCCCTCGGGAAGGCGGCAGCGGGATGACAGAGACCACAGGTCCAGAAGCTGCGACGGAGCGCGAGTGCCCGTACTGCAAGGAGTCCATCAAGGCCGCGGCCGTCAAGTGTCGGTACTGCGGCTCTCGGATCACTCCCGCCGCAGGCGAGCACGAGGGGGTCTGCCCCTTCTGCAAAGAAGAGATCAAGCCGGGAGCTCTCAAGTGTCGGTACTGCCAGTCAATGCTCGGTGACGCCACACGATCCGACGTCGCCAACGCACCCATTCCCCTGGGCCGTGGTTGCGCGTGCGGGTGCGGGTGCGGAGGAGGACGCAATTGGGGCACTGCCATGCCCATCAGCCCAGCGTCTTTGCGCCGCCACACACTGGGGCGGAGCAGCCCAGACCTCGAGTGTGCTTCGTAACTGTTTCCTTGAAACCCTGGGCTACGAGCCCGACTTCACCAACTGCCTCATCTACCGCTGCGGGAGCACCCTCTAGGCTCAAGCACCCGAAGGACCGGATCGGCTGACGCGGACCGAGGGACCCGGGGGCGGACTGCTGCAGGCTTCGATAGTGCTTGGCGACGGTAGCCGGGGGCGCAGGTAATGGACGGACCCCCTCCAGCCACGACCCTAAGGTCGCGTCGAGAAGGTCGAGCCCTCCGCTGAACCGCTGAACACGTACGCGCACCGGTTCCGCAAGGAGTCGACAGGGCTGGGCGAACTGAGCGATCAGAAGCGAGCGGAGACCCGTGGGGAGACGAGCAGCGTCTACGTGACGTTACTGCCCGATGCCCACCTGCCCGGAGACCTCCGCGTTGAAGTGGGTGACGAACTGCTGGCCCCCGGTCGCCTGTGTCGTCAACCAGGCGATGATGGAGCCATCGTGGTATCGACTACTTCCTCTCCGAGCGGTTCGACCTCGCCGCGGAGGACCGGGTGACCAGAGGCTCCGACGGCCTTGATGAGGCTCCTGTCTTCAGGTAGCCGCCGGCATCAGAGGCTTCCTGGGAAGTGAACGGGGCACCCTCGAAATGGCCTCGCGGGTCGTTCAGCACGCCCTCGGTGACCGGGAAGTGCCCACCGTTCCGCTTCTGGAAGTAGAACCAGTCGAGGAGAGCCTGTCGTGCGGCGATGGCGCGCAACTTGGCGTCCCCGCGCCGCTCCCGCCGGTTCCGGACCTCGGTGAGTCCCCGGTCCGTGAGCGAAGCGTGCCAGCTCCGCACACCGCCCATCGTCTTGGTCACGTTGATCGGGCCTTGCTGCGCCGCGCCCGCGACGAGAGCCTCCAACGTGTCCCGATCCACCGTCATCACCGACCACCTCGACGAAGCCGGCCAATGGCGGGATGCGGCTGTCTCGGGTGCAGTCGTAGACCCAGTCAAGGAGCCTGACCTGCAGGATCTCGTCGGTGCTGGTGGTCCACGAGCGGTGGTTCATTTTGGCTCCATATTGGTACTGATGCCTGAAACTGTCGACCACCGTATCCATGCACTCCGACACAGTCAGCGACGCCGGGCGGCCGACTTCGTAGCCGACGCCACCGACGAGGTGCGCCGCCCCCGGCTCGTCGACCTGCTAGCGGACGGTCATGATGGCCGCGTTAGAAGATTCGTGGCACGCCGCTGAGTCGCTGGGCTTTGCAGCGTCTGCTGCCGAGTCCGCTGACCTGGGAAAACGCTTGGTAGGGCGGGTGGGACTCGAACCCACGACCCAAGGATTATGAGCACTTTTGACTTATGCGCAATGCTACAAGCCGTTTGACCTGCGTAAACGCACCATCTGCCTGAGCGCAGATAGCAAAATACTCGTCTTAAACCCGCGCCCGCGCCGATGGCGTCCTTCGACGCGCCTCACGTGGAACGGACGGGGCGTGTCTCCAGCGGTCGCCCGTGTCCCGGGCGCCATTCACCGGGAGGACCGTGTTGAGCTTCGCAATCGAGGAGCTCCGCAAGTCCACGTCCGACCAGGTCCGAAGGCCGCGGCAATGGGCCATTCTGGTTCAGCCGTCCATGATCACGGTGCCGCCGTAGATGCCCATGGCTCGCTCGACCGTGGCCTGGTTCGCGGAGCCGAGGGTGATCCGGTCGTCTATTGACACGGCATGGGAGTCGAGCCCGGACCGCGACTCTAGCGGCGTGTCCGCTCATGGTCGGCGTACACCGACCAGTCGGGTCTTGCACTCGACCTCGCCGGGCATGTCGGTCAGGTGCATCTGTCGGAACCGATCCGTTGGGCGACGATACCGGTGGTGAGCGCGCTGCCCTCCTCGACCGGGCCTCCCTCGACGGGGGACTGCTTTGCAGGGTCAATCTCGAGCTCGGGGTGGGGTGGGGGTCGCGGCGGTCCACGACGCTGGGCCTGGCTAGCGCAGCTAGTTAGACCGAACGCGATAGCGATAGCGGCGAGGGCAAAAGCCGCCTCAGACCGCCTCAAGGATCTCGACTAGAGCCGTTCGAAGGGGTTTCTGAGGGTTGCGGATGCACTTCACGCAGCCATCGGAAGCCCCTCTGGGCTATCTACCTGCGGGTTTGCCTGGTAGGGCGGGTGAAACTCGAACTACGACTCAAGGCTTGTCTGAGCGGTTTCCGGGCACTTCGACCCGCGGGACACACGCGGACGAAAGACTGTGCCTGGCTCGCCGGTTCGCCAGGTTTCGCACCCGGGAGCGTGCGTGGGCGACGGGGCGGCTCTTCGCACACGTCCTGGAGTGGTCTAGCCAATCCCATCCGGTTGCGGAACCGCGGCGAACCACGGGCACGCAAGACGTGGGACGGCGCCCGAAGGGGGCGTACCTCCGCGTTTGAGAGAGGGAGTCACCTTATGAAACACCGCATGATCAGCGTCGGCATCGCCATCGCCGCCGCCGCCGGCCTGACCGTACCCGCAGCGGCGGCCACCCAGGAACAGGCCCCCGGAAACCGCAGCCTTGCCACGGTGCTTGCCGGGGACGGCAACCGGTTCGACCACAACTGGCGCGACTTCGACATCGCGCACCGCGCCGTAACCACGGTCCTGGACGCCAAGCCGGGGAGCGACGTCGCCGTGCTCGCCGACGGCTCGATGCGGCTCACCGCGTTCGTGCCGACCGACCGCGCCTTCCGCAAGCTCGCCGTGCAGCTGACGGGCAAGCGCCCGCACACCGAGCGGGGGACCTTCCGTACGCTGGCGCGCACAGTCGACGTCGACACGCTGGAGACCGTGCTGCTCTACCACGCGGTTCCCGGCGCGACCCTCACCTACCGGCAGGCGCTGCGCGCCGACGGCGCCCGGCTCGCAACGGCGGCCGGACCGCCGATCAGGGTCAACGCAGTCGGTCATCGGATCCGCCTGCGCGACCGCGACTTCGACGATCGCAACCCGCGAGTTGTCCCCATGTTGCGGAACATCAACGAGGGCAACAAGCAGATTGCGCACGGCATCGACCGGGTGCTCCGCCCCGTCGACCTTCCGTGACATGAGCGGGCCCCGGGATCGGCCGTGTCCCGGGGCCCGCTCCCACAGGCCCTGGCAGCTTGGCGGCCTCGGAGGCCACCCTCGGTGCAGTACAACGGGCTCCTGCCACTCGCGAAGGCAGGCGTCGAGACGGCCGCCCGGGCTCTGCGACCTGTCTGCGGACTCGGGCAGCGGACCGCCGCGGCTGCCCTTCCGATGCCGAGGCCAAAGTGCGGAGTGACCTGCACTCCTGTCCGGTAGGGCGGGTGGGACTCGAACCCACGACCCAAGGATTATGAGAACTTATGACTTATGCGTAATGCTACATCGCGATTGACCTGCGTAGACGCACCATATGCCTAACCGCAAAGACACAAATCCTCGTCTGAACCGGCGCACCGAGTCTTGCCCCTTCGGAGCCAGGAGACTCGATCCGTTGGGGGAGCTTACCCGGCATTCAGAACGCTCGGATCGTCGATGAGCGTGCATGCCGATGCGCTCGACTAGATTCCCGTAATGTGTCTGCCTCAGCCGCCTAACTGGTTGTACGCCGACAAGTGCCGTCGGGACGAACAACACCACGACTATCGTGCCGATGCCCGATGAGGGCCTCCCTTTTGTCGACGTCGGTAATGGAGCTCGGTCAGGACTACGGCGCTGGGCGCACGGCAGCGGTACTTGGTGAGCAGCTTGCGGAGCTGCGCCTCCGGGTGACGGCACGGGGTGGCCTTCGTGACTCTGGGCTGTCCCGATCATCGCCAATGGCTCTAGCGGCACGCGGCCAGACGCTTCAGGTTTCGTCGTAGTTTCTTCTGAAGTTCATGCCCAGGGGGCAGTGAATACGCCCTGTGCACCAGCCCGTCCAGCGGCCCCTCGCCTGTCTTCAACTGCCCGTCTTTCAGCCCGGACGCGAGCCACGCGGAGAATGTGCCGGCATCGTTCGCTCCAGTCGGCAGATCGATGGCGAGGTCGGTCCAGTAGCCGCCGAAGGTCCTGCGGCAGCGACGGTCCACAAGCCAACGGCGGAAGCCAGACAGGTCTGTCGCGGCCGCCCTGACCTGCACGAGGTACGTGTGATCCTGCATATGACTCATCTCGGAGGTCCGCTTCGGCTCTTCCCGCCCGAAGTACTGGTAGCGAGCCAGTTCGCGCAGCAAGGGCTCGACGGCCTTGCGAACAGCCTGCCGAGAGGCGTCGGCGCGTTCAGCTCGGGCCCTCCGCACCGTCACCTGATGAATCGTCAAGAGTGACACAACGGCGCTGATCACCGCGCTCACACCGGCGCTGGCGGCAACAGTCCCCCAATCCTCCACGTGGCAGCACTCTACGTGTCCCGAGACGACTCTAGGCTTCGTGGAGGAGTCGACACCGATACAGGAGGGCGACCCCCTTGAGCGTGACCCCAGAAAACCGCTCAGATGTGCTCGTGGCCGTTCGCGTAGGCGACCGATGGGTGGCCCGGTTTCTCGAGCAACCCCCGGCGACGCGGCGAGACCCGGGAAGTGGTCCGTGCGCTGGTCCGAGGCCACCGGGCGCGAGCAGAATCGACTAGGAATCGCTACGGAAACAAACGATTCTTAACGGGCAGGGAGCCCCTGCTTTCCTCTCAGGTCGAACGCCCCTCATCGACTCAGTCGAATGCCGCGGCGAGCCAAGGCGACCAGTCGACTTTGTCGTGGAGGTTGAAGGCTAGAAAAGCCTGCGCCTGAACCCGTCCCTCCCAGCCCTGGAGGCACGCTTGAGGAAGCGAAACGCCCATGAAGTCTGCCCGCGGCTTCCAGACTGCACGGACACGACATTTGACGCGGTAGAAGCCGTCCGGCTCGGATACCCACAGACTGGCGGGCTTTCGGCCATCTGCGGTGAGTCGCGCCCTGATCTGGAAGCCCCAATCAACATCTTCGATGATCATTGGCCGCGTGTGAAAACTAAAGCCGCCCACGTATGGCCCGCGGTCAAGGTTGGCAACCGAGATCGCCAAACTAAGGGTCTCGGGTCCGTTGGATACCCCGAACTGGCGTATGTCCTTCGCGGCTCGGACCTCACCAGCCTTGTCAGCCTTATATGCTTCCGCGGCTTGCGCCGGGGACATCCATGTACCGAGCACAGTAAGCGCGGTCACGGCCACCACGACGAGCCTGGGAATTTTCATAATTGCACTCTATGGAGATCCCGGGCGCAAAGCTGCCTTTCATGCGTAATAGCGGCGCATCGGCCTTTGTCCTCGCGCCGCGAACCAGGCGAACACGATCAGGCACGAGACGTTCAAGACCGTGAACCAGAACACGCCGACCCAGCCGTGCATGTAGCCCTGCTGGGCTGCGACGAACAGGGCGGGAGCCCAGATCCAGGTGGCGGGCAATGGAGAACGCAGCCGGCCTCCATCCGACCTGCCGTTCCGCGACCAGGCAGGATCGCTTGGATGGGACCCAGCCGAGCGGAAGCTTCCGGACGGCGACCGCGTACGACGCCATGCCGAACAGCGCGAGCAGCAGCAGGCCTTCGAGTTGAGTGAACACACGCATGGGGGTTTCTCCCGTGGGTGAGGACCCCCATGCGGGGGCCGCGCCGAAGGATTTGGTGGCCGGTGCGCGACTTCCGGCCTGATTCACGCGCATGTGGAGATCACGGGTTGCCCGGTCACCGCCATAGCCCCGTAATTCACCGCACTGGCTCTGCTCGCCTACGACACCGAGGCCACCGGCAACCAGGCGACGGCTCTAGCGCGCTGAGCGCCCCTAATCTCGATCGGCGCGAGCGCAGCGACCATGCTCTACCAGACCCGTCCGCCTACGCGCCGGAACTGAGGAAATCCTCAACACCCGTTGACGTGTCCAGGTCCACTGCCTCGAGGGGGTGTTCCACTTGGCGCTAGTCCAAATAGGTAATTAAGAAGTCGAGAGGTGGCCCCTGCGGGCGATGGTGTCGCGCCAAAGTAAAGCGTTGACTGGACATGACGGGGCCGTTTCGGAGGATGCTCATGTCGGGAACAGCGGTAGTCAAACTTCTTGGCCCCGCGTACGAAGTCGAAGGGGTGTGTCTTATGGCACAGGCAAATCTGCGCTACGGAGTACCCACGAACGGCGAGGCCAACGACCCCACTCTTCTGACCGGGACGAGCACCACCTGCACACTGCCAACGACCGGCGGCAACAACTCGACGTCATCCAGGGCGGTGATGGCCAACTGGAGGTCTTTGACGTCGGCACGGACGCCAGCGTGTGGCCACACCTGGCAGACCAGGCCCAACCACGGCTGGTCCGCTGGAGCACCACCCGCGCATGGCCAACGACCGGACGAGGAGGACGGGGAGAGCTGCACGCCAACCCCCGTCAAACCGAGGGACTAGGCACACGCCGGCGTCCGTGGTGCCCAGCGCGTCACGGATGTAACGGAGGGAAAGTCACATGTGGCAGACAGTGGCCAGGGTAAGCACAGCAGACTCAGTGTGCGCGGTTGGTGCACGCTGCTTCGTGCTCAACAAGACCTCAGGAGAGCTAGCCGAACTCCATCCCGGCCCGCCCGCCGCGGTGCCAACGGTGGCCTGGGGCTGGAGCGGCGTGCGGACGATCACGGGCCACAATGGGCAACTGGTGTCCGTGGACGCAGCCGGCGTTCTGTGGCTGCACACCCTGTCCGCGACAGGGGTGCAGGCGTCCAGCGTGGTCGCAGGCCCGGTCGGGTCGGTCACACAGCTACACGCACCGACACCGAACGCCGTGTACGCGCTCGGCCGGGCACGCAGCCGGCTCGACATCGGACCAACAGACGAGCGGACGGACCCCCCTCGTTCGTCCCGGCTCCTGCGGATCGACACAAACACTGGCAAGGCCGTCACGGTCAGCGAGCAACATCAAGACGCCACCGGGTTCGCAGTCACAACGGACGAAGCCACCGCCTACGTCGCCGACGCCGCCGGACGACTCGTAGAGACGACCTTCGGGACCGTGCAGCGGCGGGTCGTCACCACCGAGCTCCAAACGCCCGGCTCTGCTGCGTGGCTGGATGAACCGCACGGCCTCCTGCTCGTCGTTGAGACCGGAGACGCTCTCGGGCGGGGGGTGGCAGTCGTGGACGTGACTACCGGCGACGTTCGGCACGTTCCCGGAGTCAGTGGCACACCACGCACGGTCGTCCGCCTCGGCGACTTGGTGGTCCTGGCCGCGAAGACCGAGCTCCTAGTTGTCGCCGCAGCGGACATCGTTCCGGACAAGGTGGTCCTCGGCGTCGGGACGGAGCCGCTCTACCGCGGCGGATACGCACGGGTCAACGTCGACCTCGGCACCAGCGGCCACGCCTTCGACGACCTCGACTTCGACATCGCCGAGGGACCAGAGTTCGCTGCCCTCTCGTCTTCGCGAGATGACACGTTCGACCCGGTCCGGCCGCAGGCGATGTTGCTCGCGGGCCCGGTGCCCGGCAGCTACACCCTGCGGGCGCGCACCAAGGCGGGGGCCGACGTCGCGGCAGCCGCATTCGAGGTCTCCGAACGGTGGACCGCAACCGACGGCCCACCACGGGCGTTCACCGGCGCGAACCTGGTGCACGCCTTCGGGAACGCGTGGGGGGCAATATCGAACGGCACCGTGCCGTTCACCTACAACCCCGGCCTCAAACCGATCGGCGGTGTACGTCGAGTGGCCCTCATCATCGCCGAACTCCCCGGCACCGTGCTGCCCCCGGGGACCCAGGCCGCGTTCGAGGACGCACTCTTCAACGGAGTCGCCGGTCCCGACGGCGTCAACCGGAGCGCGGTCGGCTACTTCACCGAGATGTCCGGCGGCCTGTTCACCTTCGCGAACGCAGGCACCGCCAACGTCACCCTCCCAGGGACCTTCAGCGACTACACGGAGAAGGACGGCGACCTGTGGATGTCAAAGCACAACCTCATCGGAGACGCGATGTGGCGGGCGCAGGACCAAGTGGACTTCCTCCGTGTGGACACCGTGGCGATCGTGGTCGCAAGCCCCAACGGAGGGGTGCCGCTCGCGGTGGGCGGGCAAGGTTCGTTCGTGTGGCCCCATGCGTCCTCGGACACCTTCGTTCTGTCGGCTCCGGTGCCGGTCGGGTGGGGCTGGTACTGGAAGTCGTTTCCCTACCTGGTGATGCCAGCGGAGTGGGCTGCCCTGTCCAAGAAAACAGGGCAGCCGGTCCTCGACACACTCTGCCACGAGCTCGGGCACACCATCGGCATGAAAGACCTCTACACCGAACCCGACCCCACGATCAACGTCGGACGACTCGACCTGATGAGCGATGAGGGCGGCCTCCCGGCGCTGAGCATGCCGCACCGGGTCCTGCTTGGCTGGGTCGACCCTAGCGAGTTCCGGACGTTCAACTTCATCAACGAGAACCCCGTGAACCTCCAGTTCACCATCACCGCATCCCAGCTGGTAGGAGCCGCGGGCGCGGCCCCAGGCGAGGTGGCCGGCCTGATTATCGAGGTCGCCGAAGGGCGCCGGTACTACTTCGAGTACCGCTCATTCCAGACCGGTCAGTTCGCGGACCGGGCTCTGCCCGAGGATCGGCGCGTCATCGGCATCGAGGCCCGCGCCGGCTACTACGCCGCACCCGTGAGGGGCGCACCGATTGCGTTGCTCCACGATGACGGCGACAGCGAAAGTCCCTTCCTTGAGGTGGGCGAGGACTACGAGGAGGTCGACGAATCTGCGAACGCATCGTTCCAGCTACAAGTCGTCGGCACCACCGATGACAACGCCACGGTGAACGTGCGCTACAACCCACCGCCAGCGACGCTGGCCCCGCCGTTCCCCAACGGCATCGACCCCGCGATCCGGCCATGGCCGTCGGCTGGTGGTGAGTGGGTAAGCCCGGACATACGCATCGAGAACGCGCTTACGCCGCTGTCGACCGCCCTGTTCCCCGGCCAGCCATCCATGCCGTGGGCCGGTCACGAGAACACGGTCATCGCGACCGTCAAGAACGGCGGTTCCCTCGAGGCCATCGACGTCCTCGTGGAGTTCGAGGTCTTCGACTTCACCGCCTCGGGCCCCGGCTCCAGCCACCGCTTGGGTTTCGACCAGGCGAACATCAAGCCCGGTGCCACCCACGACTTCCAGGTGGTGTGGCACGCCCCGTACGTCTACGGCGTCTTGTTCGCAGACACGCACTTCTGCGTCTTGGCTCGGATTCGACCACACCAGCAGAAGCATCCACCGGGCGCCGCGGTTACTATGGACATCGGTGAGTTGAACATCGGCAACAACGAGGCGCAGACCAACTACTTCCGCGTGTGGAGCCTTCTAGGAAGCCCCTACAGCCGCGTTCGGACGCCGGTGTTAGTGACCAACCCCTACACCGACAGGCCGGTCACGGCGACGCTGCACGTTGAGCAGCCGTTGGACTACTTCCGCACTTATGTCTCACCGACCTCGATGCGGCTGTCGCCGGGGGAGACGCGGCCGGTGGAGGTGATGTCGGAGTGCCTGGCCGGGATACCGCCGTACAACGACATCGAGGAGGAGAAGCTGTACGGCACACCGAACCTGGTCACCATGATCACCGAGGTCAGCGACGGCACCACGGACGCCCCGATACCGGCGGGCGCTGCGACCATCGAGGTGCGGGTGGGCCGCCGGACAGTCTTTGAGAACCTCGACGTCGACCGCAACAACGCCTCCGGCCGGATCATGTTTGCGGATGGCGCCCCAGTGGACACCGGCGCGGTCATCGTCGCTTCGCGGGCCGTGGCCGGGGTAGGTGAGGTCGCGTACGACACTCTGGTGCAGCCCGACGGAAGCTTCAATGTGGCCACGCCTGGGTTCGTAGTAGCGCACGCTGCGCCGCTCAAGGTCGACCTGGTGTTCCCGGGCGCGATAGGCGCCGCGCCTTCGGAGGCCTCGTTCGACCTGCCCTGAGCAGCGTCCCCGCGAGCAGCCGGCGGCGGGCGGTCCGGACCTTCGATCCGCCGACCGAAGCCCGCCGATCGACGACCGAGATGTACCGGCCAGGACGTTGGTAGCTCGGTTCGTGTCTTGACGTGAGGAGAACCCCCGGTTGAGGTGTGGCTTGTCTATGCTTAGCGTTCACCAGGTCAGGAGCGTATACACCGCTTAGCCGCGCCGGTCAGGCCCTGGCTTCTGCTATGCGGGTAGACACATCATCTCCGAGCCATTTGTGCCACTGACGGCGGCCCCCGGCGTATGGGACTGCTGCACGAACGGGTGACAGGTTCGGTCAGGCTGCCTGAGCGGCAGGTGTGGTCATGATGGTCTCGTACTCGACGGGGGTCAATCTGCCGAGGGCGTCTTGCCTGCGACGTCGGTGGTAGGTCCTTTCGATCCAGGTCACGATGGCGATCCGCAGCTGCTGGCGGGTGTCCCAAGTCCGGCGGTCCAGGACGTTCTTCTGCAGCAGGGCGAAGAACGACTCCATGGCGGCGTTGTCGCCGGCCGCGCCGACTTTGCCCATCGAGCCGACCATGTCGTGGCGGTGCAGGGCGTGGACGAACTTCGCTGCGGAATTGGATCCGCGGTCGGTGTGCAGGATGCAGCCGGCGACTGGACCGCGCGCGCGACGGCGTGATTCAGGGCGTCGACGGCGATCGGGACTTCATCCGGGGTTGATGGAGTAGCCGACGATCCGGTTGGAGAACACGTCCTTGATCGCGCACAGGTAGAGCTTGCCCTCGCCGGTGCGGTGCTCGGTGATGTCGGCCAGCCACAGCTGGTTCGGTGCGTCGGCGGTGAACTTCCGCTTGACCAGGTCGTCGTGGACCGGTGGGCCGGGCTTCTTGCCGTTCTTGCCGCGCTTCTTGCCGAACGCGCTCCACCAGCCGTTGGCCGAGCAGACCCGCCACATCGTCCGATCGCACGCCGCCATGGCCGGCATCGCGGGCCTCGTCGGCGAGGAACCGGTAGCCGAACTCGGGGTCGTCGCGGTGGGCGTCGAACAGCGCGTTGGCCAAGTACGCCTCGGTCGAGCTCGGCGTCGGTGACCGGGGCGGCGAGCCACCGGTAGTAGGGCTGGCTGGCGATCTTGAGCACCCGGCACGTCACCGTGACGGGGATCCCGTCGCCGGCCAGCTCGCGGACGAGCGGGTACATCATTTTCCCGGCAGGTTGGCCTGCGACAGATACGCCGCTGCCCGGCGCAGGACCTCGTTCTCCTGCTCGAGCAACCGGATCCGCTTCTTGGCCTCCCGCAGCTCGGCGTTGCTCGGCCGCGGTGGTTCCGGGCTTGAGCGCCGTCCTCGACATCGGCGGCACGCAGCCAGTTGCGCAGGCACGACTCGGCGATACCGAAGTCGGCAGCGATCTGCTTGATCGTCTGTCCCGGCTCACGGTTGCGGGCGACGTTCACGACGTCGTCGCGGAACTCCTTGGGGAATGGCTTGGGCACGGTGAACATCCTTCCAGCGACGCCTCACAGCGCCACAGATCAGATGTCACCTATCCGTGCAGCAGTCCCCTGAGCACAGGGTTCAGGCGGTGCGGCGGGAGGGATGGAATGGTGAGTCATCGTCTTCCTCTGTGGTGCTGGTGTATGTCTGTGGTCCCGTAATTGCGGCCTTGCTTGCCTGTCCTTGCCTTGCCTTTGTGTCCCACCGGACGTCCCACCGGACATCCCACCGGACGTCCCACCGGACAGGGCCTTAGACGGGGATTCTTGGGCTCTGGCTGTGAGCCGATTGCGGGCGCGCTGTGCTGCTTTCCTCTCGCGCTCGTGGTGACGCTTACGGTCCAGAGCCTCAAGCTGAGCCCGCGTGGATTGGGTGTCAATGAAGTCCGCGATATGCCAGCCGTCAGCCTCCCTTGTCCAAAGACCAGCCGCAGTCAGTTCGTCGGCAGTGCTGCGGTCAACCCTCGGGAGGAGTTCCAAGTCGTCGGGCTCGATCAAGCCGTCCGTGCGGTTCGAAGCCGACCATGCAAGCGCCGTGACGAATAGTCGATGTCCGGCGTCGGAGAGCCGGACAATACGACGGTCGTTCAGCCAAGACTCGGGATACCTTGCATCGGTCATTTGGCGCTCCGATGTGGGAGGGCGGTAGTAGTGGACTGTCGCGGGCCCGCGCACGAGCGGCAGACGTCGACCTGCTGGCAGCTCACTCGGGAGCCTCCTTCTCGGTCTCAGGCTCCAAGGTGGGACGAGCCTGGGAGGTGCGTCCAAGTCCATCGACCTCGGGTGATGCCTTCCGCTCATCTCGGGCGTGGGCGCCCCGCCGCTCCTCTCTGGTAGCCGTTCGAGCCTTTCGAGCTTTCGCCGACGCCAGGGCAAGTCGGGTGTAGTGGACTTTGCGGGCTGACTCGGCGCGGCGGTTGCGCTCGGACGGATCCATCGTCCCGTCGGGGTCGACCTCGCGATCGAACTTGTCACGGAACGCCTGCCGCATCTTCGCCGTGGCGGCGGTGCGGTCCGCTTCCTTCGCCCACCGCGTATGTGCAGCGAGCCGGGCGCGCAGCACGCGTTCTGTGGGGTCGAGCGACACTTTGACCTACTCTCTGCCACCTCTCGGTGGCGACAACCCTCCGGACGCGGGGGGTCGTTCCGCGCCCCCCACTAGGACTTGTTGAACGTAGATCGACGTTGTGCTTAGTGTCTCGTCGACAACGACGTTTATCGCATTTCTCCGAGCCCGAGGCGGCGGTGCGCTTCCCGGGCTCGTTCGTCGCCTGCAGATGCCGCGTACCGGGCGACCATCTCGCGGCTCCGCCATCCCGCGAGGCGCATCAGGTCGGTTTCCTGCCCTCCCGCGGCCAGCCATTGGTGGGCGAACGTGTGACGGAATCGGTGGGGATGGACCTGCTCGACCCCAGCGTCGAGCCCACGGCGCTCGAGCATTTGTCTGAGCCCTGAGCCCAGAGCGGGCCGCGCTTGCCCAGCCACAGCGCGTCCGTCGTGTTAGCAAACTGGTGGCGCATACGAAGGCGCATGTAGCGCCGCAGCGCGTTCGCGGTCCGAGGACCCATCGGCAGTCCCCGACTACGGCGACCCATGCCCATCACGTAGGCCACGTCGATCTCGAAGTCCACGTCCGTCAAGGACAGCCCCATGACCTCGGATGCACGTGCGCCGGTGTCTGCAAGCAGCCGGATCAATGCAGTGTCTCGACGGTTCTCGAACGACTGCCCGCTGCAGGCAGCTAGCAGCTTGCCTAGCTCTTGCTCCGTGAGGACGTCGACCGGCTGCTCAGGCACGGCGGGTGGGGTCATTCGCTCAAAGGGGCTGCGTTCGATCTCACCGTCGTCTACCAACCAGCGGAACAACTGCTCCAGGCTCCGATAGTGCTTGGCGACGGTGGCTGGGGCGAGGCCGCGGCCCTGCATGCCGACCATGTAGGACTCGAGGTGTTCCCGGTTGATGTTTTCGACCGCGGTCGGCATCCCCGCGCCGTGAAGGAAAGTGAGCAGTCCCCTTCCCGCCGCCAGGTAAGAGTCGATGGTCAGCGGCGCCTTGTTCGACGCCCGCAGACACCGTCGCCAGTCCGGCAGGAGCGCCGCGAGATCATCGAAGGGAGGCCGGTCTCGTAGGACCGCTGCCTGAGGGGACAAGGACACGGCGGGGGGTTCGAACTCTTTATTAATCATGGACTGACCCTCTCTAGACACCACCCTTAAGGTCGCGTCGAGAGAGTCGAGTCCTCCGCTGAACCCGCGCTTTGCTAAGGCTGCCTTCGGCCTCGGACCCACGTTTCCGCAGGTCATAGGCCATTTGTAGGGCGGGTGGGACTCGAACCCACGACCCAAGGATTATGAGTCCTCTGCTCTAACCGACTGAGCTACCGCCCCGCACGAACGCCGACCGTCGGAGCGGCGCGTTCGCCCCGGAGCCTACCGTCCCGTTGACCGATGGGAGTGCAAAGGGCCTGCGTGGCATGCTCATGCCATGAGCGATCAGGCAATGGACCAGCCGCCTCCCCCGTTGACGCCGCTGACTGAGGACTGGCAGCGCGCGCTGTGCGTCGTCGCGCACCCCGACGACATGGAGTTCGGCGCTGCGGCAGCGGTCGCCCGGTGGACCGGGCAGGGCAAGGACGTCGTGTACTGCATGGTGACCAGCGGTGAGGCCGGGATCGACGGCTTGCACCCCAAGGAGTGCAAGACGGTGCGCGAGGCCGAGCAGGTCGAGTCCGCACGAATCGTCGGCGTGGAGGTCGTCGAGTTTCTCGAGCAACCGGACGGGATCCTGGAGTACGGCGTCGGGTTGCGACGCGCGATCACCGCCGTCGTGCGCAAGCACAGGCCGGAGGTCGTAATCACGAACAACTTCCGCGACACCTGGGGCGGCCAGTCCCTGAACCAGGCAGACCACATCGCGACCGGCAAGGCCACCCTGGATGCTGTCCGCGACGCAGGCAACCGCTGGGTCTTCCGCGAGCAGATCGAGGCCGGTCTCGAACCGTGGGGTGGCGTCAAACAGGTCTGGGCGGCCAGTTCCCCGAACGGCTCGCACGGGGTGGACATCACCGACACGTTCGACGCGGGTGTCGCGTCGCTGAGAGCGCACACGGCGTACATCGAGGGCCTGGGTTGGGAGAACTTCGACCCCGCCGAGTTTCTCGAGGGGATGTCACGGGCCACCGGCAGCAGGATGGGGGTCCCCCACGCCGCCGCCTTCGAGGTGTTCGACATGGGGTGGGGCAACTAGCCGCACCAGCATTCGGGGGTCGCCGTCCAAGCTCCGGGATCCGACCCTACCGGCTTCCCACCGCACGGGCACTGCCAGGCAAGTACACAGTCGCGGAAGCGCAAGCCAACTTGACCCGTGCCCACGCTGTCAGGAGGGGTACGGGCTCAATGGTAGTTGAGACTCGAACCCCTGACCCTCTCATTTGCGGTGTGGGCCGCATCCAGTCTCGCCGCATCTCGAGCGGTCTCCGAAAACCTGCTGTGCCCGGGCCGATGTCCAACGTCAAGCGATTGGTCGACGCCGACTGTGCAGCTGCCTGACCAACTCGAAGAGATCCGGCTTGGATGAACACGCGTCCGCAACCACCTCCGGACGGACGTCGGCTGGTAGCCCCATGCTCCGCATGCCGCGTAGCGTGTTCGCGCACTACTTCGACTGCACCGTTGCCGACGGGTGGCGGACAGACCAGCGGGCATTACAGCCCGAGGGCGCGGCCGATGAGTTTCTTCATGATCTCGTTGGAGCCGGCCCAGATCTTGGAGACCCGGGCGTCGCGCCAGGCGCGGGCAACCCGGTACTCGTTCATGTAGCCGTAGCCGCCGTACAGCTGGACGCATGCGTCCAAAACGTCATTCTGCACGTCGGCGCACCACCACTTGATCTTGGCTGCGTCGATCGCGGACAGCTGCCGTTTGGTGTCTGCGAGCACCGCGTTGTCGAGGTAAGCGCGGGTGACCTCGATCTTCGTGGCGAGTTCGGCGAGCAGGAACTTGTTGTACTGGAACGAGCCGATCGGCTGGCCGAACGCCTTGCGCTCCTTTGACGTACTCCAAGGTCTCGTCGAGGATCTGCGCGGCCTGGGCGATGTTGCCTATGGCGTTGGAGAGCCGCTCCTGCAGTAGCCAGTTCATCATGTGGATGAAGCCCTGGTCGAGCTCGCCGATCAGGTTGGCGCCGGGGACCCGGACGTTCGAGAAGCTGAGCTCGGCGGTATCGGACTCGTCCTGGCCGACCTTGTCAAGCTTGCGTCCTCGATTGAAGCCCTCCATGTCGGCCTCGACCCCGAACAGCGAGAGGCCGTGTCCGCGCTTGGCCTCCGGGTCGGTGCGGGCAGCCACCACCACAAGGGTCGGCGGAGTACCCGTTGGTGATGAAGGTCTTGGATCCGTTGAGGATCCAGTCGTCGCTGTCGCGTAGGGCGGTGGTCTGCAACGACGCGAGGTCAGAGCCACCGGACGGCTCGGTCATGCCGATGGCCATGAGGATCTCGCCGGACACGAAGCTCGGCAGCCAGCGCTCGCGCTGCTCCTCGTTGGTCAGCTCGACGGCGCGACGATGTCGGCGTGGATGCCGTGCAGGAGCCCAACGACATCGAGACCTTGCCGAGCTCCTCGCAGAGCACCGCGTTGTACCGGAAGTCCCCGGCCGCGGAACCGCCGTACTGCTCAGGGAGCTCCAAGCCGAGCAGCCCCTGCCGGCCGAAGGCCAGCCACATCTCACGGGGGAACTGCTTGGCCTCGATGTACTTGTCCCAGCTGGGCTTCACGTCACGGTCCAGGAAGCTCCGCACCGAGTCGCGGAAGGATTCGTGGTCGGCGTCGTAGATCTCGCGCTTCATCATGCTCCTGCATTCAGGTCTTGGTCAGAGGTCAGAGGTCAGACGTAGGGGGCGGAGGCGTTCCTCAGGCAACCAGAAACTTCGGTGCTGCCTCACAGAGCTCCGCGACATCGCGGCCAGCCCGCAACACCGAGAAGTCCGGCCGCACCAGCGCGGCCGTGGCCTTGCCGTCTTCGAGCCACTGGTATAGCGGCGAGCCGGGCTGTACCTCGAGCACTTCGGTCCCGCGGCCCGCCAGAACAGCACGCAACTGGGGCGAGAGCGGTACGCCGGTCACGAACACGAATCCGCCACGGGTCACGTCGTCGTACCGGGTGCCATCCGACAGGAGCGCGTTCGGGCACAGCCGTCCGTTGAGGGACTTGCGAAGTCCGCGTCCTTCCACCAGTGCGGACCGGCGCAGCGGTGGTGTCTCGCCGTCGAGGAGCCGGTTGCGCAGGCCGGGAACCCAGTGCAGCCGTGGGGCGATGGCCTTGCGGAGGAGGTCACCGGCCTTGCCACCTTGGGTCATGGAGACACCGATGAGCTTGGCGAGCTGGATGAGCGCCCGGGCATGCGGTTTGCGCTCCACCTCATACGTGTCGAGCACCGACTCGGGCAGGTCGCCAGAGACCACGCCAGCGATCTTCCAGCTGAGGTTCATGGAGTCACGGACACCGGCGCAGAGCCCCTGTCCGATGAACGGCGGCGTCAGGTGGGCGGCATCGCCAAGGAGGAACACGTTGCGATCGCGCCAGCGGTCCGCCAGCTGCGCCCGGAAGTGGTACTCCGCAACGCGCACCAGCTCCAGCTGGTCGCACGCGATGCCCTCAACCCACGGACCGATGAGAGGGCGCACGGCTTCGATGGACTCGAAGTCAGCGGCGGTCTCGCCCTCGAGGAGACGGAGCTCCCAGCGGTAGCGGGTGTCCCCGATCCGCATGTACGTCGCAGCCCGGCCAGGGTCGCAGACCTGGTGCACACCTTCCCACTGGTCGAGCTCGACCATGCTGTCCACGTCGATCACCAGCCAGCGCTGCTCGAACTTGAGATCCTCCATGGTTGAGCCGATCGCTGTGCGCACCACGCTGTTGGCTCCGTCGCAGCCCAGGACGTAGGTGGCCAGCACAGACTCGTGCTCGCCTGTGAGCTGGTCGGTGAAGTCCACCCGGACGCGGCCCTGGCCGTCCTGGGCCACGTCGGTGACCTCGACGTTTCCGCGCAGGCTGACCGTGGTCTGGTCCTTGAGGTTGGTGCGCAGCAGGTGCTCGAGCTCGGGTTGGTCGAACATGTTGGCCTGTGGGTGCCCGTGGCGGCCGTGGTCGGCGGCTCGGTCCAGTACCGCCAACACCCTGTGGTTGCGGTCGATCAGCTGCAGGCCGCGGGTGGGCCGGGACACGGCAGCGAACGGCTCGGCGATGCCGATCCGCACCAGGACCCGGTAGATCTCGTCGTCGAGGTGCACCGCCCGCGGTTGGGGGTAGACGTCGTCCCAGCGGTCCAGGATGAGGCAGTCGACGCCGTACTTCCCGAGAAGGGTGGCGGCGGTGACGCCGACGGGGCCGGCCCCCACGATGACGACGGGGACCGGGTCGGGCTTCGTGCGCTGGAAGGGGCTCATCGTAGGGATCCGACCACTAGGAGGAGGTAGGTCAGGGTCACCAGAGCCAGGACGAGGGCCGGGGCGATCTCGCGCACGCCGTCACCGTTGCGGACGTGGGCGAGGACTGCCCCGCCAAGGAGAAGCAGCAGTCCACCGGCAGCCAGGGCACCGATCAGCGGCACGAACGCCCCAACGAGCAGGCCAAGGACCGCAAGTATCTCCAGGGAGCCGATGCGCCGGTACGCCGAGACGCTGAAGCCGACGTGTTCGGCCCTCACGCGCATGGCGGGTACGGCCGCCAGCTTGGCCGAGCCGAGGGCCGCGAAGGCGACGACCAGGAGGCCCGCGAGAATCGGTGTTGCGTTCATGACAGTTCCAATCTCCAGAAGAGTACGAAGCGGTTGAGTACTTCCGTGACCGAGGTCTCGTCGGCACCTCGGGTCAGGCCGACGACGGCGACGACCGTGCCGTCCTCGACAACCCCGTGGACGCCGGTGACCGTGGGCATGTCGCGGAGCGCTTCGGCGACGGCCTCGCGGGCGGCCTCGGCGCGGAGGGCGGGTTTGAACGGCTTGCCCACGGGGGTGACCGGGAGTGTGTTCAGCACGGTGACAGCCTTGGGAGCTGCGGCCTGCTCGGGCACGCGGTTGGAGGCCCAGGTACGCAGCTCCTCGGGGGTCGCGTTGGCGCCGGGGGTGAGGGTGACGAACGCGGCGGGCACCTCGCCGGCGTGCACGTCGGGACGGCCCACCGCCTGTGCGGCCGTGACCGCCGGGTGTGCGAGCAGCGCGTTCTCGATGACTGCCGGGTCAATGTTGTGACCACCCCTGATGATCAGGTCCTTGGTGCGGCCTACGAGGTGGACGAAATCGTCGTCGACCCGTGCGAGGTCGCCGGTGTCCAGCCAGCCATCGCGCAGCTTGCCCAGCCCGTCCAGCACCGGCCCGTTGGGACCCCGGTCGACCACGTAACCGGGGAACACCGTCGGCCCGCCGATGGCGAGCACCCCGACCTCAGCGGGTGGCAAGTCGACCCATTCACCTTCGGCATTGACCTCGATGGTCTTCACCTGCTGGTAGGGCAGACGCTGGCCGACGGATCCGGGGACGGGGCGGTCCACGAAGCTGCGGGCGCTGGCGCAGGTCGCCTCGGTCAGGCCGTAGCCCTCCATGAGGGGCACCCCCGTGGCTGACTCGAACCTCTCCCGGACGGCCTTCGGCAGGGGGGACGCGCCGACGAGGGCGAAACGCAGGCTGCTGATGTCGGCGTCAACGGGGCGGTCGGCGAGGACCGCATAGATGGTAGGTACGCCGCTCATAGAGCTGATGCGGTAGCGCTCGACCACCTTCCAGAAACTGGCGAACAGCTGTGTGTCGCGGTATCCCAGGGGTCCCGCCCACACCACCCGCTGCCCCTTGAACAACGGCGCGAGCAAGGTGACAACCAGGGCGTTGACGTGGAAGAGCGGCAGCGCGGCGAAGAGCACGGACTCCGAGTCCAGCACCCCGATCGCGGCGATCATCCAGGCGTCGGTGACCTCGTTGGCGTGGGTGTGCGCTGCGAGCTTCGGCGTGCCCGTCGTACCACCGGTGTGAAAAACGGCGGCGAGGTCCGTGGCCGAGGGCGGCTCCCCCACGAAGCGGTCGTTCGGCTGCTCCGCCGCCACCGCGGACAGGTGGCCGACCCGCACGCCGTCGATCGGGGACAGTTCCGCCTCAGCCGCCCTCCCCCCGGTCGGGCGTAGGGCGAGCAGCGCCTCGATCCCGGCCTCGAGGGCAAGGTTGCGCGCGTGTTCCCAGACCTCGGGTGCGAGGTCTGTGCCGGCGGCCACGAGGACGCGTGCGCCCGACCTGCGCAGCAGCTCGACAATGTGCTCGCCGGACAGGCCACTGTTGATCGGCGCGGCGAATCCGGCGAGCTCTGCCGCCAGTGTCGCGGTGATGAGCTCGTCACAGTTCGGAGCCAGCAGGGCAACGCCATCGGTGCGGCGTACGCCGAGTGCGTGGAACACGTTGGCGTAGCGGTGCACGTCGGCCAGCAGCTCGGCGAAGGTACGCTCCGACGGCTGCTCCCACCGGTCACCGTCCGGCAGGACGGACTGGGCGACCCGGTTCGGCCAAAGGCCGGCGGCCCGGACGAGGAGCTGGTACGTCGTGCCCGGCAGGCCACGGTCGGCAAGCGGCACGGCCTCGATCGCAGCGAGGTCGCCCGGCCCGTCGTACGTCGGCCAGAGGAGGTCGCTCATCACGCACTCCTCACGACGGTGCGCTGCCGGCCGAGGTCGATGGCACCGTCGTCGGTGCCGATGGCGACCTCGACGACGTCGCCGTGCTTGAGGTAATTGGGGTTCTTGGCCTGCCGCTGGAAGAAGATCTTCCACTTCAGCGCGGGCGGCAGGAACGCGGCGATGAACTCGACTGGCTTCGGCGGCGCGCTCAGGGCGGTGCCCTCCGGGGTCCCGGTGAGGAGCAGGTCCCCAGCATCGAGGCGCTGGAACCGGCTCAACGCCTGAAGCGCCTGGAGCGGGGAGTAGATCATGTCGCCGTAGACCACCGCGTCTTGGCGTAGCTCGTCGTTGACCCACAGCCGCAGCCGCAGGTCGCCGAACCGCTTCAGCTCGTCACCGTCGAGGAGGACGAGCGCAGGCCCGACCGGAGTGAAGGTCGGGTAGGACTTCGACTCGAAGAACTGGGTCTTCGGTAGCTGGATGTCGCGGGCCGACACATCGTTGCTGACCACCAGGCCGGCTACGAACGAGGTCCAGTTCTCCTCGGTGACCTGGGTGCCCACCGGCAGCTCGCGGCCGATGACCAGGCCGATCTCGACCTCGTAGTCCAGGCAGCGCACGTGACTGGGCCGGACGATGTCGTCGAAGGGACCGCTGATCGAACCGGACGTCTTGCGGAAGAAGGTCAGGGGGATGGTGTCCGGGTTGAAACCAGAGTCCTTGACGTGGCTGGCGAAGTTGGTCATCTGCGCCACCACCCGGCAGGGGGACGTTACGGGCGAGACCAGCTCCAGCGTGGTCGGGTCGACCATCTGCTTGCTCCCCCGGGCCGCCTCGATCTTCTCCAGGTCGGCGAGCAGGTCACCGGTGGTCGTGGCGCCGGTGTCGATCCGGGCGGCTCCGCTGGGAGTGCGGACCCACCAGGCCTCTGCAGTACGAAGGACGACGAAGCTCATGACGTGGCTACTTTCAGGAGGCCGCGAAGGCGGGTCAGGTCGAACTCCGTGTCGCCACTGCGCAGCCCGCGGGCGAACGAAGCAAGGTCACGCAGGGCGTCGGGCGGCGTGATCCCGAGGAAGTCCTTGGTCGCCGGGGGCCCCCACTGGGCCAGCCCCGAGGCCGACATCGGCGACCAGCCCGGCTCGAGGGTGCAGTCGAAGAGGTCGCCGTCGGCGAAGTGCTCGACCATGAGGCCGTCGGGATCACGCCAGTAGTCGAAGATCTGACTGCCCTCGATGTGCCGACCGATCCCCCACGAGCGATGGAAGCCGTGCTCCCCGAGGTACTTCCCACCCGCGGCGAGCGCGTCCAGGTCGGCGACCTGAAAGGCCGAGTGCAGATACTTGTTTCGCGGTCCCAGCGCCATCGCCAGTGTGTGGTGGTCGGCCGGGGTCTCACCGCGGTCGCAGCGGATGAAGCTCATCGTCGGGCCCCGCTCGCGCTGACCCTCGTAGTAGTTGAAGTCGCTGACGATGAGACCCAGGTGGGCCAGGTACCAGTTCAGCGTCTCTAGGTACTTGGGAGTCTGCAGCGCCACATGGCCCAGCCGCTGGACCTTCGCAGGCTCCCGGGGCGGGCGCTGGGTGGCGTTGGCGCGGTGCACCTCATGGCCGAAGTTGTACTCATGCGTCGGCTGGGCCGGAAGTGCGGTGAGGACATGGGGGTCGGCCACGACGCGCACCGGCACCCCGCTCGGGTCGGTCAGGTCGACCAGGACTCCACCGATGCTCTCAGGCAGCTTCTCGACCCGAGCCCCGGTGGCGTCGGCCAGGCGCATCACGTCCGCGGAGTCCGCGGCGAGGAACGCGGCACCGACGTACCTCGACCGTGCACCGCGTCGTACGACGACGCACGGGGAGCCCGCGTCGGTGCCTCGCAGCTGGAGCTCGTCCGGGGTGTGGCTCACCGGGACGAGCCCAAATGCCCTGGCGAACCGCTCGGTCCCGCCCAGATCCGGCTTCTCGAACTCGAGCCAGGCCAGGTCGAGAACCTTGATGACGGGGTTCTTCGCGCGCCCGGGGTGTTCGCCCGGCAGTCCGCCCTGCTCGCTGTGCAGATCGCTGTGTGTCCTGTGGTGAGTGGTCATGGGTACTCCTCGGTGCGTGATTGACGATATCGTCACTCACGAACATACACTCAGTCAAGCCCTTCTTGAGGAAATCGTCACTTCTGATCTGGGAGCGGTACTATGGACGAGCTCACGACCCCGATGACGACGCCGAGGAGCGACCATGACCACCGCACCCACGCAGCCGGGCAACCGGCTCGACCGACGCAAGGCCCGGACAAGGGCTGCTCTCATCCGGGCTGCGCAGACGCTTATCGCCGAAGGCAGGACGAACGTGCCGATCTTGGAGATCACCCAGGCCGCTGACGTCGGGATGGGCTCCTTCTACAACCACTTCGAGACGAAGGAACAGTTGTTCGAAGCTGCTGTCGAGGCAGTGATGGACGGCTACGGTCAGCTGCTCGACAAACTGACCGGGGACATCGAGGACCCCGCAGAGGTGTTCGCCTGCAGTTTCCGACTCACCGGACGGCTTCAACGCAGGGAGCCGGAGCTCAGCCGGGTCTTCCTGAACAACGTGCTCCGGCTGCTCAGCGCCGACAGCGGCCTGGCTCCACGTGCCCGGCGTGACATCACGGCCGCCGTGGATGCCGGCCGCTTCGACGTCGAGGACCTCGACGTCGCGGTGACGATGACTGCCGGAGCCCTGATCGCCCTTGGGCAGCTGCTGCACGACCAGCCGGAGCGCGATGTCGAGGAGACTACCGACCGGGTGACCGAGGAGCTACTGCGCATGTTCGGCGTAACCCGCCGGCAGGCGCAGCGGATCTGCTCGCTGCCGCTGCCGGACATCGACGCAGTGCGAGGCGACGGCTCGGTGGCCTGACGGTTCGCTCTGCCCAGCGGTCCAGGGGTCCCCCCTTGGCCGCTATTCGCCTACCTCATGCGACGGCGCCACCACCGCCACCTCTCCTGTGTTGTCTCGAACAGTCCTGACGAAATCGTCACTCTCGAGGTATCCTTCAGTCAAATGGCAGACCCACGGCGGCCACGACGTGCAAACGTCGTCACCTGCGACCGCGAGGAGATCCTTCGATGACCACCGCCACCACCTCCAGGCTCGCCGAGAGCGCCGCTCCCCTCGACATGCGTCTCGTCGACGCCGCCCTCGGCCCGGTGCGCCGCTTCGCCCCCGACATGTCGACGGCGAAGTGGGCGGTCTCCCTCGCGCGCAAGCCGGGTATCACAGCGCGGCGGCTGGGCGGGCTGGGCGCCGAAGCGGGGCGCATCCTCATCGGCACTTCCACCGTGGCACCGCAGCGCGGGGACCGCCGGTTCACCGATGTCGCCTGGACCGAGAACCCGATGCTAAAGCGGCTTGTCCAGCTCTACCTGGCGGGCGGACAGACCGTCGACAAACTGGTGATCGACGCCGACATCGAGCCACGCGACCGCAAGCGCGTGCGGTTCTTCTTGGAGAACCTCATCGAGGCGACCGCTCCCAGCAACGTCCCGTTGGTGAACCCGGCCTCGGCCAAGGCGGTGATCGACACCGCGGGGCTCAGCCTGGTGCGAGGGGGGAGGCAGCTCGTGCAGGACCTGGCCACGGCCCCCCGCGTGCCGGAGATGGTCGACGGCAGCGGCTTCGCGTTGGGCGAGAACATCGCCGCGACGCCAGGTGAGGTCGTGCTCCGCACCGAGGTGTTGGAGCTGATCCAGTACGCGCCGCAGACGGACGAGGTCTACGAGGTGCCGGCGCTGGTGGTGCCCCCGACGATCAACAAGTTCTATGCCCTCGACCTCGCCCCGGAGCGGAGCCTGGTCGAGCACGGCGTGCGCCAGGGACGGCAGATGTTCGTCATCTCCTGGAGGAACCCGGACTCCCGGCACGCCTCCTGGAACTTCGACACCTACGTTCGCGCCGTCCTCGACGCGCTCGAGGCCGTCGAGGAGATCACGGGCAGCGCACGGACGGTGCTCGGCGGCGTCTGCTCCGGCGGCGTCCTGGCAAGCATGGCGGCGGCGTACCTTGCCGGTATCGGCCGACAGGACCGGCTGGCCGGGCTCTGTCTAGCGGTGACGGTCATCGACAACCACGATGCCGGGACTGTGTCGGCCCTCGTGGACGAGCGGCTGGCGAGCCGGGCCAAGGCCAGGTCAGCGCGCAAAGGCTACCTCGACGGACAGGCCCTGGCCGAGGTGTTCGCGTGGCTGCGTCCCGGCGACCTGGTGTGGAACTACTGGGTCAACAACTATCTGCTCGGCAAACGGCCACCGGCGTTCGACATCCTGTTCTGGAACTCCGACACCACGCGGATGACCGCCGCCCTGCACGCCGACTTCGTCGACCTGGCGATGCAGAACTCCCTGACCAGACCCGGAGCCCTCACTGTCCTCGGCGAGCCGATCGACCTCGGCAAGATCTCCGTGGACTCCTACGTCGTGGCCGGCATCACTGACCACATCACCCCGTGGGAGAACTGCTACCGGAGCGCCCAGCTCTTCGGCGGCACGACCCGATTCGTGCTGTCCACCAGTGGTCACATCGCCGCCCTGGTCAACCCGCCGGGCAACTCCAAGGCGTCCATCCACACCAACGACGACCTGACGTCCGACGCCAAGGTCTGGCTCGAGAACTCCGACGTCCATCAAGGCACCTGGTGGACCGACCTCGGCCTGTGGCTCGACGAACGCTGCGGGGCGCAGCGTCCGGCGACCGAGACGCTCGGGTCGCACCGCCTGAGCGTGCTCGCGGAGGCGCCCGGCACCTACGTCTTCGACAAATGACCAGGTTCCTCCGCGTCCGTGTCCTCGGCCACGACGTCCTTGTCGCCGTCCGGCCGGGCACGGCACCCGGGCCGCCGCTAGTGCTCTGCAACGGCATGGGGGCCAGCCTCGACCTGCTCCAGCCGTTCGTCGACGAGGTCGACCCACGGATCGAGGTGGTCCGGTTCGACATACCGGGCGTGGGTGGTTCCCCCGCGCCCAAGGTGCCCTACAACTTCGCACTGCTGGCATGCTTCGTCGGGCGGCTCCTCGGCGAGCTCGGCTACGACCAGTTCGATGCCCTCGGCATCTCCTGGGGCGGCGGCCTGGCCCAACAGCTGGCCTTCCAGCACCCGCGTCGCTGCCGGCGACTGGTGCTGGTCAGCACCGGGACCGGCGTATTGATGGTGCCCGCCCGCCTCAGCGTGCTCGGCAAGATGCTCACCCCGAGGCGCTACCGCGACCCGGCGTACGCCGAGGCCATCGCACCGGTGCTGTACGGCGGCCGGATGCGCCGGCGGCCCGACGAGGCGAGGCACGTGGTGTACGAGCAGGAGCGCCTCGGGCCAAAGGCCGGGTACTTCCTCCAGCTCCTCGCCGGGGTTGGCTGGTCGAGCCTCCCCGCTCTGCCGCTCATCCGGCAGCCCACCTTGATCCTCGCCGGAAATGACGACCCCATCATCCCGCTGGTGAACGCGCGGATCATGCACGCGCTGCTGCCCAACGCATCCCTCCACGTCTTCGACGACGGCCACCTCGGGCTGCTCACCTCCGCCGACGAGCTCGGTCCGCTCGTTTCGCGGTTCCTGACCCCTCACAGCGGCGAGAACACCTCGAGGAGCAGCTGACGACTTCGCTATCCCGCTCTGCCGATGTCCAGTGCGATGTCCACGATCATGTCCTCCTGGCCACCGACCAGAGTGAGAGTGTCGCGGTCCACCTGGACCGGTCGGTGCATCAGCGGCCGGACCAGCTCGTCGGCGGCGTCCTGGAGCGGGAACAGGTCTGCCCCGTGCTCCCAGCCCTGCAGCGTGGCCACGGCCACGAACGGCTCGATCGGGCAGTTCCCGGCCCCGGCGCCGAGTCCGGCCAAGGAGGCGTGCACCTCGAGCTCGGTGGCCGGGTAGGACGGCGCGCGCGGTATGCGTGAGCGGGGGCCGGTGGGTCCGCATTCGCCAGGTGCCGACAGCGAAGGAAGCAACTAACTGAGGATTTCGTCATGTCTTCGTTCGAACGCTTGACCCTGGCGCAGTACTGACGATATCGTCAGTACTGCAACTACATCTCAAGTGGGCCTCACTGGGCCCGGAATCCAACGAAGGTGGTAACTCATGACGCAGCACACGGACTTCTACACGCGGCTGGATGATCTGCAGCAGCGGGTCGCGACGGCCAGGTCGGCGGTGCAAGCTGCCGCGGCCGAGTCCGATGCGCAGCTCAGGCAGCGGATCGATCGGGCTCAGGCCGACCTGGACCAGTCAGCGAAGAACGCGCGGCAGCAGGTCTCGCAGGCCGCCGACAGCGCCAGGGCGAAGTGGGCGCAGCTGAAGGCTGACGCCGCGGCCAAGATGAGCGACGTCAAGGCGAACGTCGACAAGCGGACCCGCCAGGTGGACGCCAAGGTCGCCGCCAAGGACGCGGACTGGGCAGAAGCTGACTCGGCCGAAGCCCTCGACTTCGCCGACTGGGCGGTCGAGAACGCACAGCTGGCGATGCTCGACGCCATCCACGCCCGCGCCTCACGCCGACAAGCTCGCCAAGGCTGCAGACAACTCGTAGTCCCTAATCGGACTGGTGGCCATGAAGCCCCAGTTCGCCCTACAACACTCGCGCCGCGGCGGGCAAGGAATGGTTGACGCCTTGCCTGCCGCGGCATGCATCCAAAGGAGATGTGCAATGACTAGTGATGTGAAGACCCCGGACCCGCTGCGCGACACGATCCGGGCCGGCGCCCGGGACGCGTCGGCAGCCTCGTGGTGGCTCGTGGCCCTAGGGGCACTGTGGATCTGGTTCGGCATGTTCGTGTTGTCGTACAAGGTGGGCAGCCTGGTCGCGGTCGCGACATTCGTCGGCGTGGCGTTCCTGTTCGGCGGCATCACGCAACTCGTGGCGGCCAGCCGGGTGCCCATGATGCGCTGGCTGTCCATCCTGGGCGGGATCCTGGGGATCGCCGCCGGCATCGTCACCTTGGTCTGGCCCGACATCACCCTCTACGTCGTGTCGATCCTGGTGGCCTGGTACCTGATCGTCTTCGGCACCATCCACATCGTCACCGCGCTGGCCGGCCCCAAGCTGTCGTGGTGGTGGACCGGGCTCCTGCTCGGCATCTCCGAGCTGGTGCTGGGTGTGTGGGCCGCCCGCTCCTGGGAGCACTCGCTGGTCACGCTGGTGACCCTGGTCGGAGTGTGGGCGCCGGCGCTCTCCGCGACGCCGGGGTCCTCAACGGCTGGCACCGGCTCACGCCGGGGGTTCCCGACGAGATCACGCGGTTCGCCGGTTCGATGAAGTTCGTCTACATCCACTGCATCTGGTTCAGCTTGTGGATCGTCCTTGGGGTCGTGCCACACAGGTGTCCCCGTTGCCCCAAGAGGGCACCGTCCGACTAGCTCTGTCCCGGCGTCAGCGGCGCCGTCGACACCAACATGGCGCAAAAGTGTGAAAGCGGGGTTCGCGGCCGGAGACGAGCGAACCCGCCTGCCCTGTCAATGCAGGTCAGGCGGGTTCTCAGGGCTCCCCCGGTTGGACTCGAACCAACAACCCTCCGGTTAACAGCCGAATGCTCTGCCAATTGAGCTACAGGGGAATGTGCAGGGTGTCGAACCTTGCAGCCCGGATAGGTTAGCAAGTGATCTGCCCGGTTGCTAAATCGGGCAGTGGCCCGCCCGGATCAGAGCCCGAGCTCCTCCGCGGCGGCGTCCAGGCCACGCCGCGCGGCCGCCATCACGGCCGGATCCTCGGGGTCGATGCCCAGGTCGAACTCGTATGCCCACGCGATCTCGCCGTCTCCCCGTGGCGCCCGCCGGGCGATCACGAACAGCCCCTTCTTGCCCTCGACCGGGACGTGCCGCTGGAGTACGACGGACGCGGTGACCCGTTCCCGGATGAGCTCGAGGAGCAGACCCGGGTCCTCGATCTCGAACGTGTACTCCGGCCGCACCTGGCCGAACTCTCCCACCTCGTTGACCCGCAGCCGCTCCTCGTCACGGTCCCAGTCGGCGCGCTCGACCCGCTGCCAGGGAATCCGGGTGGCAGCAGACTGGTCCGCCGACTCGTCCGGGCTGGTGATGACCAGCGCGTCACGCGTGCCGAGCAACCACGCACCGTCCCGCGCAGGTGTTCCCGCGAGCACCTTCTCGCCCTTCTCCAGCGGGGCGGCGGCGACCACCGACTCGGGCACGTGCACGGACCGCTTGAACGGGTTGCGGGCCACTACGACTCCCCGCCGATCGCCCGCTCGCGCAGGTTGCGGCGATGCTGCTCGAGGGCGACCAGCTCGCCGAACATCCGGTTGTACTCGGCGGCATGCTCGACGGGGTTCGTCCGCTGCAGCTTCGACTTCACCTCGGCGATCCGGCGCATCACGGTCACCTCCTGTAGCCGGTACACGTGCGCGGCAACGTAGGCCGCGCTCGGCTCCTTCGCGGACAGCAGCGGCTCGACCGCGAGCGCGTTCAGGGCCTGCGACACCGAGGCCTCGGCCACCGTCTCCTGCAGCTTCGAGACCCACACGTCGCTGCTCGGCGCGGCACTCGGCCCACCACACTTGCTGACCGCCTCCCACACCCCGCGGTAGGTCGGGTGGGTGAAGTCGTCACCGTCCACATCCTTCGTGGTGTGCGCCACCACCAGCGGGTGCTGCACGACCAGCTTCAGGGTCTCCCGCTCGAGGGTGAAACGCGGGTCACGCAGGTCGGGCAGCGGCGGGGTGGCCGGCCGGGTGGGTTGCTCAGGGGCCTGCGCGTACGACGGACCGCTCGGCGTCGTAGGTCGCCCACGGTCCTCGGCCTTCGGGCCACGAGCCGCTGCCCGTCGTACCTCCGAGCGGGCCTCGTCGACGTCGACCCCGACCATGCCGGCCAGCTCGCGGGCGAAGGCGTCCACCTTGGACCGGTCCCGGATGCTCGACACGAGCTTGGCGGCCTCGCGCAGCGCGTCGATCCGGCCGTCGGCGCGGTCGAGGTCGTAGCGGGCGACGACGTTGCTGAGCACGAAGCGGTACAGGGGGATCCGCCGGGCGACGAGCTCGCGGACCGCGGCGTCGCCCTTCTGCAGGCGGAGGTCGCACGGGTCCAGGCCGTCGGGCTCCACGGCGACATAGGTCTGGCCGACGAACTGCTGGTCGCCGCCGAACGCGCGCAGCGCCGCCCGCTGACCGGCCTCGTCACCGTCGAAGGTGAAGATCACCTCGCCACGGAACTCCTCGTGGTCATGCAGCAGCCGGCGCAGGACACGGGCGTGGTCCTCGCCGAACGAGGTGCCGCAGGTGGCCACCGCGGTCATCACCCCGGACAGGTGCGCGGCCATCACGTCGGTGTAGCCCTCCACGACGACCGCCTGCGAGGCGCGGGCGATGTCACGGCGGGCGAGGTCGATGCCGTAGAGCACGTGGCTCTTCTTGTAGATCGGCGTCTCGGGGGTGTTCAGGTACTTCGCGTCGATCCGGTCGTCGTCGAAGAGCCGGCGGGCACCGAACCCGATGGTGTCGTTGGACGCGTCACGGATCGGCCACAGCAGCCGGCCGCGGAACCGGTCGTAGTGGCCGCGGTTGCCCTGCGCCACCAGCCCCCCGGTGACGAGCTCCTCGTCCTTGAAGCCCTTTTGCCGCAGGTACTTGAACAGGGCGTCGCCGTCGCGCGGCGCGAAGCCGATCCCGAACGTCTCGGCGGCGCTCTGGTCGAAACCTCGCTCGGAGAGGAACTGGCGGCCGGCGACCGCGTCCGGTGTGGCGAGCTGCTCCACGTAGTACGCCGCAGCGACCTTGTGCGCCTCGATCAGCCGGGGCCGGAGGTTCGTGTCCCGGCGCGGGGCAGCGGGACCGCCCTCGGCGTACCGCAGCTGCACGCCGTACTTGTCCGCGAGCCGTTCGACGGCGTCGGTGAACCCGAGGCCCTCGATCTTCTGCAGGAAGCTGATCACGTCACCGCCTTCGCTGCAGCCGAAGCAGTAGAAGACATTTCGGGCAGGGGTGACGTGGAAGGACGGCGACTTCTCGTCGTGGAACGGGCACAGGCCCTTCTCGGATCCGCCGCCCGCGTTGCGCAGGGTCACGTAGGCGGAGACGACCTCGTCGATCCGTGCGCGCTCGCGCACAAGAGCGATGTCGTCTTCCCGGATCCGTCCTGCCACGGCGGTGAGTCTACGTCGTGCTCCGAGCCCGGCCGATCCGGTTGCCGGAACTGTGGACGCCACCCCTGGTCGGCCGGTCGGGAAGCTACCGGCCGTCCCAGACCAGCAGCCCGTCGGACCTGCGCCGGGCCCCTTCGGCGGGCCGATGCTCGGTCAGCCTGCCGTCGTGCATCAGGTGGTGGACCGGTGTGTCCCGGCCGAGGGACGCGACGTCGGCGATCAGGCGCCGGTGGCAGCGCCACCACACGCTCTCGCTGCACATCACCGCGACCAGGCCGGTGGGAGGTCCGGCCACGTCGGCGAGCAGGTCGTCCATCGCGGCCTGGAACTGCGGGGTGCGGGTGTAGCCGGCGTAGGCCCGGAACGCCGCGACCTGCCACCACTCGTCCTGGGCGTCCTCGTCGACCGGCAGCTTCCGGCGGCCGCCCAGGCGCTCCTCCCAGCGGTACTCGACCCCGGCCTCCGGCAGCCACCGCGGCAGGCTGTCCCGGCTCACGGCGGGGTTGCTGCGGCTGCCCGGAAACCGGCGTACGTCGACCAGCAGGCCGACGCCTGCGCGGCTGAGCAGACCCGCGAGCGCGTCCTGGTCCAACGTGCCGTGCCCCACGGTCAGCAGCCCGGTGATCGTGGCCGGGTCCCCGGGGCCCGACGTGTCCGCCGGCATCAGCTCGTGGTGAGCCGGGCGTGCCAGGCCAGTGCCGATGCATCGGTAAGTGAGGCCACCTGGTCGACGACCACCCGCAGCCGCGCCGCATCGTCGCCTGCCTCGTCCAGGTCGGCCCGGAACGTCGGCTGGAACATCTCCGGGCCGCTCGCGCGGAGTGCGCGGACGAGATCGGCGACCACCTCACGCTGGGTCACGAGCAGCGCCACCCGGTCGTCGGCGCGCATCACGTAGTGGGCCGCGACCCCCTTCAGCGCCCCGACCGCCAGCCCGGTCTCCCGTGGCACGACCAGGTCTGCCGCGTAGCGGGTCAGCGGCCCGGTGCCGTACTTCTCATGGGTGGCGTGCTGGACTTCCGTGCAGAACCTCCCGATCAGGTCGCTCGTCAGGTTCTTCAGCGCCGCCTGGGCGCGCCGGCTCCCGTCGTACGCCGTGTCCGGCCAGGAGCGGACCTGCCACAGCGCGGTGAGCGCCTCGTCCATCTCGTCGTCGCTGACACCGGGGAGGTACCAGTCGCGAACGGTCGCCCACACCTCGCGTCGGCGGCCGGCGTCGCGCAGCCAGGCGAGGTCGATCTTGCCGGCGACGATCCCGTCCTCGAGGTCGTGCACGGAGTACGCCACGTCGTCGGAGAGGTCCATCACCTGGGCCTCGATGCAGCGCTGGGTGCCCTCCGTGCCCTGGCGCATCCAGGTGAAGGCAGCTAGGTCGTCGTCGTACACGCCGAACTTCCGCACGGACCGCGGGGTGCCGTCCGTGTGCGTGCCGTGGGGGTCCCCGGACCTGCTCCGGCCCCAGGGGTACTTCGTGCTCGCGTCGAGCGTCGCGCGGGTGAGGTTGAGGCCGACCGACCGACCGTCGGCGTCCGCGGACTTGGCCTCGAGCCGGGTCAGGATCCGCAGAGTCTGCGCGTTGCCTTCGAATCCGCCGCACTCCTGGCTGAGCTCGTCGAGCATCCGCTCGCCGTTGTGCCCGAAGGGCGGGTGCCCGAGGTCGTGCGCGAGGGCCGCGGTCTCCACGATGTCGGGGTCGCAGCCGAGCGTCTTGGCCAGGTCACGGGCAACCTGCGCGACCTCGAGGGTGTGGGTCAGCCGGTTACGGACGAAGTCGTCGGTCTGCGGGCCGACCACCTGGGTCTTGGCGGCGAGCCGACGCAGCGCGGCCGAGTGCACCAGCCGCGCGCGGTCACGCTCGAACGGCGTGCGCTCGGCGCGCTTGGGAGGCTCGTCCACCCAGCGGGCGCACGCAGCCTCGTCATAGTTCTTGACCATCGACCCCATCGGGATCGACCCTACTGCCCGCCGCGGACAGCCGGACGGGACCGGCTGTCAGGCTCAGCCGTAGACCGTGACGTGCACGTGGTCGTAGTGGTTGGCGGTGGTCGAGCCGCGGTCCTCCATGTAGCGCCAGCCTTCGCTGCTGCGCTGCACGGTCCAGATCTGCTGCGACCAGATCACCTCGCTGACACCGAGCGAGCCGGCGTTGGAGCGGACGTACTCCGCGATCGCGTCACCGGTGGACGAGTCCGGGATCATGATGTCGAGGGCCAGGCCCTGGCGAGTGCTCGCCGTCCGAGCGGAGTCCGCCGTACGAGGTGACCTGCGGGAAGGTCGCGCAGACCGACCGGTGCACCGCGATCGCGTTGGAGCTCAGGCCGCTCTCCACCGAGGAACCCGACGCGCAGTGCGGCGTCGGAGAGGCCCGAGGCGACGCGGGCTTCGGGCTCCTCCTCCCTCGGGCTGTGGCTTCTCCTCGGTCAGGTAGGCGGCGTTCACCCAGCGGGACAGTCCGTCGTAGGAGATCTCGGCCCACTCACCCTCGACCTCGCCGGTGACCGGGACCTTGGTGCCGGCCGGGAGGACGTCGAGGAGGGTGAAGGTCTCGCCCGGGCCAGTCCACACGTTCAGCGCGGTGGTCATGAACTGGTGGTCGACGATCTCGGAGCTGGCGACCTCGACCGGCTCCGGGGCGGAGCCGGTGCCACCTTCTTCTCGGCCGCTTCTTCTCTGGCTTCGCCTCGAGCTTGACGCGCGGGGCCGAGCGGGACGTATGCCTCGACGCGGTCCGCGGAGGTGCGCCACGGCGTCGGCGTTCCCGGTCGGCCGGGAGATCGCGGAGGCGGCGGAGCTGGCACCCTGCTCCGGCCAGGCGACTGCGGCGCCGACGACGGTTCCGGTCACCAGGACCGCGGCGAGAGCCGGGGCGCCGATGCGGACGAGACGAGGTGAGCTCGCGGGTCGTTCAACTGCTTGTGGCGGCCAGAAGCCACAGAGAATCACCAATCCAGGGGGTCGAGACCGAAACGTTACCAACGGTGAGTGAAACACATGTACCCACCCAGATCGCAAATCGACACCCCTCACTGGTGCATACCGGACCCGCTTCGGGACCCGTTGGCGGCCAGGGACCGCAGGCTCAGCCGCCGGACATCTCCGCGGTGTCCTCTCGCAGCGCGCAGTCCGTCCCGTCGGTGTCGTCGAGCCAGCCCTGCGGGAGTACGACGTGCCGGGGGCTGCCCTGGCGACCCCGCGGTGTCCCGAGCTCGACGACCGGGAACGGCTCCGTCGGGTCGAGCCGGCCGAGCAGCTCGTCCAGCGCGGCGAGCGAGGACACCAGGCCCAGGGACTTGCGGAGCTCGCCGCCGGCGGCGAACCCCTTGAGGTACCACGCGATGTGCTTGCGGAACTCCTTGCAGCCGCGCTCCTCGCCCATGTGGTAGCAGAGCAGCTCGGCGTGCCGGCGCATCATCGCGGCGACCTCCCCGAGGATCGGCAACGTCGCGACATGCTCCCGGCGAACGCCGCGGCCAGGTCACGGAACAGCCAGGGGCGGCCCAGGCAGCCACGACCCACGACGACGCCGGCGGCCCCGGTCTCCTCGACTCTTGACCATGGCAACTTCATACACAACGGGGCAAAGAGACGAGGGCGATACAGTTACCCAATAACCCCTCTGCTGGCTTCGAGGGAACTAGCATGCTAGACTCTGCAAGTTCTGTTTGACCTCGTACCGTGTGTTCTCGTTAAATACTAGCAGCTCAGATGAATTTCCGATCCACAGCTTCGATCCCATCGCGAGGGAGCGACAGTGGCCGATCCGACTATCCCGGTGATGCAGTCAGCTGTGAGCCGACCGCTCTGAACAAGAGATGGTGAGCTCGATCGACGATGTCGTCGAGCGATCGAGTGCGGACAAACATGATTTGCGCGTGCGCCAGCACCTCGTCCCGCGAAGGCATCCTGCTTTGCAACAATGCCAGCACCTCCGAACTTTGACATCTGGCTTGACCGAGTGCCTCTCGCAATGCTGATAGTTCGGACGAGTGCAATGCTGACGACACTGTAAGGGCAATTCGTTCAGGATTAAACCGCGCGACGAGTTGCTCGGCGGCTCGGTTGACAACTCGCGAACCGAGCCGTTGTTCGTTACGGAGCACCTCAGCAGGTGGGCTTCTTAAGTCCCAACGATGCCCACCAAGACAACGCCTTCAAAACATAAAACGTTACATCAATTTCCCACCAGCGGAAGCCCTGTCGAACGCTACTCTGATAAGCGTGATGATTGTTATGCCAACCCTCGCCCAAGGTGAAAAACGCCAGTAGCCAATTGTTGCGGGAATCATCGCCGGTGACGTAGCGCTTGCGACCGTGAACATGCGCCAGGGAGTTGATGCAGAAAGTCGCGTGATAAACCAGAACTGTGCTCCATAGAAAGCCAACGACCAGTCCCGACCATCCCGCGATCAGAAAACATAGGACGGCGAGGACTGCCGCGGGCATTACTTCAAACTTATGGAGCCATCTCAATTCCGGAAAGGAAGCAAGATCCGCCACCTTGACCAAATCGGTAGCATCGTGCTTTCGCGAAAAAACCCACCCAAGATGACTGTATACAAAGCCCTTATGACGAGGTGAATGCACGTCCTGTTGCGTATCCGAATGCAAATGATGGTGCCGGTGTTTCGCGGCCCACCACAGAACGCTCTTTTGGGCGCTGCTTTGAGCGAGGACCGCAAGGGCGAATTGAAAGAATCGGCCCGTCGAATAGGACCGGTGCGAGAAGTACCGATGATATCCCGCCCCGATCCCGAACATACGCAGCCAGTACAACGTGATGCAGATCGCAGCCGCCTGCCAAGTGATGCCTGACCAGAACGCAGCAACGCAACTGAGATGTATCAGTATGAATGGCAGAGTGGACGGATACATGATGTCATCATGCTCGTCGGCGGGACCAATGTTACGGCGCATAGATTACAACTCGGTTTCCCGTGAGGCCGTTGCGAAAGCATGCTATCGCATCCGCCTGTTAGTCCCGCGATGAGGGGCCACACCATGTCAGTCGATGATTGGAAGAGGTCGGTGTCCGTACCCCACTAGGCTGCGAGGCCCAATCGAACGGCCAAAACTTGATGACAACAACTAGCCGCAAAATGTCGAATGCGCAAAGTCTATGTCGGGTTCCCGACACTACTAAGATTCCGCATTAGCTCGGAGCAGAGTAGCGGGCCAAAGAACTCAAATCGGCTCCTTCGGATGCGCCAATCCCTGCGTCCGTTCCCTCCCGTTGATCGAACGTCCTCGCCAGTTAGTCGCGGTCGGGCAGATGCGGTGCCTCAAGGCACGTGACATGCCCATCGGGACAATGACCACGAGGGCAATCGTCCCGAGAACGGTGTCTATCGTAAGTTTGGCGTGGAAAGCTCTCAGACGACAGTGTCGGCGGGCTGCTCGGCACTTGTCTCCGCGGGCAGGGGTGTCAACGCGAAGTGCATAGCAGTGCGATAAGTACGAAAATCCATATAC
>CAWHPY010000014.1:0-7382 GCA_963831375.1 uncultured Actinomycetota bacterium
CGTCGGTAGTGCCCCGACAGGATCCAAACGGCCTCTGACCTGTGAACGACGGGCGAGCGTCCGCATCTCTCGGGCTGTGCTGGTTGTCGGACCCGCACCGTTCGAGCCGCAGAACGACCTTCCGTGCCTCGAGTCAGGCGCAAACCCGATTCCTTTGAACACGTCGGCAGCGAGTTGTTCCTCAGCCTGAACCGGGTGAAGACCTACATCCGCTCCTCCGAGCGCAAGATCGGCGCCGACAACCGAGTCCAAGGGGTCTTGTGGGGAATCCAGCCGGGTTCCGCCTGGCGGCCAAAGAGCGACACGCGGCCCGGTGAGCACCGATTCCCGGTCGGCTTCGCGGGCCGCAGGCATCCGCGACGTCTGCGAGGCAGCGGTACCCAATTCTGGCCAGCCTGGCGCTGGCCGTCGACGTCCACGGCTACGGTCGGGTATCGAGAAACCATGCGCACCGCGAGAACCGGATGACCAGTCGCCTCAGAATGGTGACGATCGCCGCGTGAGCATGATCGCGCTCATGATGATGGCCGGACTCACGGCAACACCCTCGGCGGAGGCCGTACCGCCCGGGGATTTCCAGACCTCGCTCGTCATCGGCGACGGCCTCGACGGCCCGAGTGGTTTCGAGATCGCGCCTGACGGACGCATCTTCATCCTGGAGCGCGCGGGAAAGATCAAGATCCTGAAGAACGGCGAACTGCTGCCGACCCCCTTCGCCGACCTTCCGTCTGAGGACACGGGCGATCGGGGGCTGATCGGAATCGCCTTCGATCCGGACTTCGGCGTCGCCAACCACTACGTCTACTTCTACTACACCGGGCACGACCTCTTGAACCATCTCGTCCGGTTCAGCGCCGCGGAGGACGTCGCCACCGACGGGCCACTCGAGCTGTTCAAGACATCCTCGCCGTCGACGCTGCTGCATGTGGGCGGGAGCATCCGCTTCGGACCTGACGGCAAGCTCTACTTCGCGGTCGGCGACAACGGCGACGGAACCAACGCCCAGGACCTCAGAAGCCCGCACGGGAAGATCCTCCGGATCAACCGGGACGGCTCGATACCCGCCGACAACCCGTTCGCAGGACAGCCCGGAAAGCTGGGCGCGATCTGGGCATACGGGTTCCGAAACCCCTGGCGGTTCCAGTTCGACAGTGCGACCGGGGACCTCTACGGCGGCGACGTGGGCGACTTCACCTGGGAGGAGGTGAACCACATCGTCAAGGGCGGCAACTACGGCTGGCCCCTGTGGGAGGGTGTGTGCCCGGTGTCATGCCCCGGCTACCTGAACCCCATCCACGCCTATCCACATGCCGGAGAAAGCGCCGCGGTCACCGGAGGCCCGGTCTATCGGGCCAACATGTTCCCGTCGGAGTACCAAGGGGATCTCTTCTTCGCCGACTACGCCAAGGGGTTCATCAAGACCGCCGAGCTCGACGCGAGCGGCAACATCACCGCCGTCCGGGACTTCGACACGCAAGCGGGCAGCGTCGTCGACCTGAAGGTCGCTCCGGATGGCTCGCTCTACTACCTCACCTACTGGCCAGGCGCCTTGTACCGCGTCACCTACGACACGGAGTCCCATCTGCCGGTGGCAGCCGCCGCCGCCGACGTCACCAAGGGCGTCGAGCCGGTCACGGTCCACTTCTCGAGCACCGGAAGCCAGGACCCGGACGGCGACCCACTGGAGTACCAATGGGCGTTCGGTGACGGGACGACCAGCAACGAGCCGAACCCGACCAAGACCTACACGGACAAAGGTGTCTACACCGCACGCCTGACCGTGTCAGCGGCGGGTGACCAGGTCATCGCACAGCCGATCGTGGTCCAGGTCGGACTCCCACCCGACCTGATCGTGGCTGCTCCGACGGACGGCCAGTTGTATCGGGCGGGCGACACGATCACCTACAACGCGTTCGCCTCCGACGCAGCGGGGTTCGACCTCAACGACGCCAACATCAAGACGGAGGTCAGGCTGCACCACGGCTCGCACTTCCATCCGTTCGTGGGGCCGCTGACCGGACGAGCCGGGTCCTTCACGATCCCCAGGACCGGTGAGGCTTCGGCAGACACGTCGTACGAGGTCAAGGTGACGGCGACTGACGACAACGGGCTGTCGACGAGCAAGATCGTGAACATCCTACCGAGGAAGTCCGAGATCAGCCTGGCGACGTCTCCGCCGGGAATCGGGAGCGTGGTCGATGGGGTGCCCGTCAGCACGCCGCGCACGTTCATCGGCGTCGAGGGCTTCCAACGCCAGCTCGCCGCACCCACCACCGCTGTCGGCGAGGACGGCACCCCACTCCAGTTCGCGGGCTGGTCCGACGGCAAGGCAATCAGGCACGTGATCTCCACGCCCGTCGACGACACCACCTACACGGCGAGGTACGTCCCCTCGCAGCCGTTCACGGGCAGGTACTACGACAACACGACCTTCTCCGGCGCTCCTGTGGTGACCAGGCAGGACGCGAACGTCAACTTCGCCTGGGGCGAGGGCTCGCCCGACCCCGCCCTCCCCGTCAACGGTTTCTCGGTGCGGTGGACCAAGACCCAGCAGTTCGGTGCCGGCCGGTACCGAATCACGGCAGTCGCCGACGACGGCCTCAGGCTGTTCATCGACGGACGAGCGCGTGATCGGTCAATGGCAAGGCCCCGCCAACACGGAGTTCAGCCAGATCATGGAGCTCGGCGAGGGCCTGCACACGATCAAGATGGAGTTCCTCGAGCTCGGTGGAGACGCCACGGCCTCCCTCCGTTGGGACAGCGTGCCGGAGCAGTCGACAGGCCTCTACCGGGCCGACTACTGGAACGCACCGCCGGGCGTCAACACCATCCCGAGCACCTCCCCCGAGCTCACGCGCCACGAGGAGGCCATCGACCACGACTGGGGCGAGGGCTCGCCGGGACCCGAGATTGCGCCGAACCGATTCGTGGCCCGCTGGACGCGCACCTTGACCTTCGCCCCCGGAGACTACGAGTTCGCGGTGACGGGCGACGACGGCGTGCGCCTGTACGTCGACGGTCTGCTGGTGATCGACCGATGGATCGACCAGGCCCCGACCACGTACCGCACGACGCTCACACTCGACGGGGGTCCGCACGAGGTCGTCATGGAGTACTACGAGAACGGTGGGGGTGCGGTGGCCCGCCTGACGTACACGGCGGTCGGCGATCCGCCCACCGACAGCGGATACCAGCGGCCAGTACTGGAACACGCCCGATGCCCTGGGCATCCCTACCGTCCCGAACGCGCCCGCCGATCTCGTCCGCACCGATGAGACGCTCGACTTCGATTGGAGCGACGGATCACCAGGGATCGGCATCGGATCTGACCGCTTCGTGGCACGGTGGACGAAGTCAGTGTCCCTCTCGGCGGGCGTCTACCGCTTCACCGGTGCCCACGACGACGGTATGCGGGTGTACCTCGACAACGTGCCCGTCGCCGACTGGTGGACGTTCGGCAACGTCGACAACAGCGTCGACAGGGTCGTCACGGGTGGCCCACACGAGCTGCGCGTCGAGTACTTCGAGGCTGGTGGAGGGGCCCGGGCTGCGTTCGAGTACGAGCGGGTGACCGACGTCGTGTCCCCCGGCGGCGGGTACTCCGCCGAGTACTTCGACAACCGGAACCTGCAGGGCGCTCCGGTGCTCACGCGCACGGACGACGCCGTCGACTTCAACTGGGGCGGCGGCACGCCTGGCGACGGTGTGCCCGTGGACAGCTTCTCGGCCCGGTGGACCAAGTCGCTGACCTTGGAGGAGGGTGGCGCCTACGCCTTCACGGTCACCAGCGATGACGGGTTCCGGCTGTACCTGGACGGGGAGCCGCTGCTCGACAAGTGGGTGCTGCAAGGAGCGACGACGTACACCACTACCCGCCAACTGAGCGAGGGTTCGCACGAGATCGTCCTCGAGTACTTCGAAGCGAACGGGGACGCGGTCGCCAGGCTCGCCTACGAGCCGACCTCCGAGCCACCCCCGCCTCCTCCGCCCCCGCCCGACCCATTCGCGGCGGAGTACTTCGACAACAGCACCCTCGCGGGGGACCCGGTGCTCCACCGTTCGGACGACGCGATCGACTTCGACTGGGGTGACGGCGCCCCCGCTCCCGGCGTGCCCGGCAACCAGTTCTCGGCGCGCTGGACGAGGACGAGGACCTACGCCGCCGGCACCTATCGCTTCAGCGTGACGGGCGACGACGGCATCCGGGTGCTGATAGACGGAACGCCGGTGATCGACGGCTGGTTCTACCAGGCGCCGACGACCTACTCGGCCGACGTCGCGTTGCCGGAAGGCGAGCACACCGTGGTCGTCGAGTACTTCGAGTGGGTCGGTGGCGCGGTGGCCCGCTTCAGCGAGACAAAGCTCCCGGACCCGGCGCCGTAGCTCTCGAGTCTTCGCTCGATCCAAGTCCTGATGCGGCGAACAGGCCCGCCAGGCCTACGCCCGACGGGCGTCGGGATCGCGCGCCGTGGAGGCTGACGAAGCACTCGTGAACGTGCGCGAGTGGAGGAGAGCCCGCAGCCCGGCGCTCGGGTGCCGGGACCGGGGCTGGGAGTCATGGTCCTCCTGGGCAAGCCCGATGACCCTTTCGCACGTCTCCCCGGTGTCACACCAGGTGAGGAACACCCTGGGTTCCTGGACGCCGTCGTCCCACCTGAACACTCCTTTGAGCGGCCTGCTGAACGCGTTCATCTCGCGCCGCGCGAGATCTTCCACGCCGATCGGAGTGCACGCCTCGTCCACAGTCCAACGAGACGTCGTCGATGCTGCCGAGCGCCGTCCACCTTGCCTTGACAAGCACCCACCGATCGTCGTGCCGAGTCAACGACACGTGAATGTCCCAGACCATGTCCGGAGGGTAGGCAGCAGGCACATCGGAACCAGTCGGCGCTGTGGAACTGTGCCCGACATTGGGGATAACTCCCCGGCACCCGCGACGACGGTGCCCTTCCGTGCCACCTTCCAGACCGCAGTCAGGCACCTTTCGCGCCAGGTCGTGCTGCCCGCTGACCCGGCGCCATCGCCCACGTGAGGAGGCACCAGTCATGACGGTGGTGGAGAGTTCGCAGCGTCGGCTGGCATGGACCGAGCTGCGCCTGTCCGCTCGTCTGGTGCCCGTCGCTGCCGTCGTGGTTGACCTTCTCCTGCTGGCCATCGCGACCGTCACGGCGATGCTCGGTCGTCAGGTACTGCCAGTCTTCGATGCCCGCGACGACGTCTCGAGCTTCGTCCTCCTGGCAGCTGGACCAATGCTGGTGGCTTGGCTCGTCACGGTGCGGGGGGTCGGTGGCTACTCCCGCGAAGTCTTCGGAGCCGGGACGGAAGAGTACAAGCGGATCATCCGGGCCTCGATGCTCTGCGCCGGACTGGTAGGCATCGGCTGCTACCTGACGAGCTTTCCGCTGTCGCGCGGGTTCTTCCTGCTCGCCTTCATGATCGGTACGCCGCTCCTCGTCCTGGGTCGTCTGGCGCTCAGGCGTGTCATCCACCGCACCAGGGAGCGCGGCCACCTGTGCGAGCGGCTGATCATCGCAGGGGATCCGGCTCACGTCGACGAGGTGGCGGCAGTACTGCGCCGCGAGAAGTGGTTGGGCTACACCGTGCTGGGTGCGCTCACCGCGCCGGGCGTGCCTGCGACCGAAACCATGGCCGGCATCCCCGTCGTCGGCCACACTGATGCCGCCGCAGCCGTGGTCGAAGACCTGGCCGCCGAGGTCATCTTGTTCACCGAAGGCGCCTTCGGGACCTCCCAGGAGCTCCGGCGCGCCACGTGGGAGCTGGAGGGCATGCCGGTCCAGTCCATCGTCGTCCCGAGCCTGACCGATGTCGCGGGCCGGCGCCTGAAGGTGCGCCCCGTCGCCGGCCTGCCTCTCGTACACCTCGAGCCCTGCCGTTCCCTCCACGCCTCGCGGTGGGCGAAGCGCGCCTTCGACGTGATGGGGGCGGTGTGCCTCCTGGTCGTGCTCCTTCCGGTGACCCTGGCCACCGCACTGGCCGTCAAGATGCACGATGGCGGACCGGTGCTGTTCCGGCAGATCCGCGTCGGCCGCGACGGGCAGCCCTTCAACTGCTTGAAGTTCCGCACCATGGTCGTGGACGCGGAGCGGCTGCGTGGTGCTCTCGTGGAGAGCAGTGCGGGCGACTCGGTCTTGTTCAAGATGGCCGACGATCCCCGGGTGACCCGACCCGGGCGGTGGATCCGTCGTTTCTCCCTCGATGAGCTGCCCCAGCTCTGGAACGTCGTGCGCGGCCAGATGAGCCTCGTCGGTCCGCGGCCGCCGCTGCCCGAGGAGGTCGCCCGCTACGAGGGCGACATGAACCGGCGGCTACGAGTACGACCCGGCATGACCGGACTGTGGCAGGTATCCGGGCGTTCCGACCTCAGCTGGGACGACACCGTGCGCCTCGACCTCTACTACGTCGACAACTGGTCCATGGTGCAGGACCTCGCCATCTTGGCCCGGACCTTCCGCGCCGTGGTCGGCTCCGCAAGGCGCCTACTGAGCCGGCCACACCGGCCACACGGTGCGGGGCGACACGGAGCGCGGTGCGCCTACGCGCGGGTAGCAGAATCTCGTCGTTGCACCTGAAGCGCTCGCGGGCCAAGCCCGGTCGTCACCCGCTAGAGGATGCCCGGTTGGAGCGACGACCCGTCGTTGCCAGGGTGCTCGTAGCGTTGGTCGTCGGTGCTGGCGAGCGGCAGACCCAGGACGAAGGTGGCGCCGCCCCCCGCGACGTCACGTGTCCGGAGATAGCCCCCTTGCTGTTGCGCCAGATCGCGTGCGACGTGCAGCCCGATGCCCTGCCCGGACGAGCTTGCACCTCGAACACCCCACTCGAAGAGCCCGGTGCGGAGGGACGGGTCGACGCCCGGGCCGTCGTCGTGGACCGCGACCTCGACGTAGTTGCCGTGCGGCTCCACGGTCACCTCCGCCTCCGAGCGGCCGTGCTTGGCCGCATTGTCGAGCAGCACGTTGAACACCACCGCTACAGCGTCGGGTTGTGCCCTCACGCGAAGTCCCGAGGGCGACCAGCGGACTCGCTCGCCACGGGCCTCGTGGGAGACGACGATGGGGCCGATCGTGGCATCCAGGTCGATGGCGAGGGGGTCGGGCGGACCGTCCCCGTTCGTTGCCGTCAAGCTCGTCGCGTCCGGATTCGCCCGCGCCACCAGCCTCTCCAGGCGGCCGAGCTCGGCTCTGACCATGTCGTCCAGCTGGATCCGTCGCTGCTCGCTGATCTCCTGGATCGAGCGGAGCAGCTGGCTCGCGGAGGCGATTCCCACGATCGTGGAGTGGATCTCGTGCAGCCGCGCGCGGTGGGCTCTGTCGACGCGCAAGGCGCTCTCGAGCTCGTCGTTGAGGGTGTCGCGGCTCCGCTCG
>CAWHPY010000015.1:0-10004 GCA_963831375.1 uncultured Actinomycetota bacterium
CAACCAGTTCGTCTTCGGCGTGGGCGCCGCCAGTGGCGCCTCAGATTCGCCGGCAGTCACGGTTGCTCCTCTCCTCGGCGCAGAGGTTGCTCAACTGCCGGGTTCACGCGGCGACGCGATCACGCGGTCGGCGTGGGACCAGGGCAATCGCGACACCGGCGCTTCAGCCATCTGCGAACGGTGGCCGACCACGCGCCGTTCCACCTCACCCCGCCCGGGTGAGTGCTGACCGCCAGCGATCCGGCCGCGCCCCGATGACCGGCGAGTCACCCGAGGCGGGTGACGTCAGGGCCATCCTCGGCGGAGAAGACTTGGGCCAGGCCCAACCAGACGAGCGACCATGTGCTGCCTGTTGGCCCTCATTGGCCGGAGTGCTTCCTTCCCCGCATGGTCTGACGCAGACATTCGCTCGCGTCGTGGATCGACGCTGGTGTGGGCGCGAGCCAGGCCGCAAGACACATGAAGGAGGACGACGATGGGACTACGCCACCGGGGCCTTGACGGCCCCAAGTTCCAGATGCGCGAGAAGATGATGGCGATCGGGGACGACTACTGGATCGAGGACGACGACGGCAACAAGCTCTTCAAGGTCAACGGCAAGGCCGCTCGGCTGCGCGAGACGTTCATCCTCGAGGATGCGAGCGGCAACGAGCTGTCGAAGATCCAGGAGAAGAAGCTCACGCGTCCGCGACAAGATGACCATCGAGCGCGGCGACACCAAGGCGACCGTGCGCAAGCGCCTCCTGGGCATCCGCGACCACTACATCATCGAGGTCGACGGCGGCGAGGACCTCAAGGCCCACGGCAACATCGTCGACCACGAGTACGAGATCGAACGCGACGGTGACACCGTCGCGACCGTGTCCAAGAAGTGGTTCCGGGTCCGCGACACCTACGGTGTCCAGCTGGCCGAGGGCCAGGACGTCGCGCTGATCCTGGCGATCACGGTCTGCGTCGACGCGATGGCGCGCGGCTGACAACTTGTCCGAGGCTTGACTCCGTAATTGGGTCCAGGGTTGACGATGGAGGCATGCGAACCAGTGAGCTGGGGCGACGTACGGGGGTCACCGCCGAGACCTTGCGCTACTACGAGCGCCGGGCCTGCTTCGGGAGCCACCGCGGACCCCAGGGGGTTATCGCGACTTCCCACCGGAGGCCGAGACAGGGATCCGGTGCATCAAGAGGGCGCCCGGAGAGCTGCGAGGTCGCCCGAACGGTTGCGGACGCCCGCCGAGCTGACCTGCAAGCCCGCATTGCCGACCTCCAACGCATGCGGGACTCGCTCACCGAGCTCATCGCTACCTGCGACCTCCCCCGGGCCGATCGCACGTGCGCCCTTCTCGATGCCATCTCGAGCGCTGGTGCTGGGCCGACGACGGGGAGTCAACCGTGACCGAACCGGCTCTCGAGGTCCTCCACATCCCTGAGTGTCCCCAGCTGGTTCCGATGCTCGACCGGCTCCGCGAGGCCACCGCCCTACCCGTCACCACCCGGGAAGTGCGGACTGAGGCCGAAGCCGTCGCGTGCGTGGGGCATGGCCGGTTCACCTACCCTGTTGGTCGACGGTGTCGACCCGTTCGCGCAAGCGGCGGGGTGCGAGTGGCCTGTCGTGTCGGCTGTACCGAGACGCGCGCGGTCAGATCACCCCGGCCCCGTCGGTCAACCAGATCCGTGAGGCCATCGCCGCAGCCCAGGCCCCCCACACTGCCGCCAAGTCGAGTCCCGGGGAGGTGCTCAGCGCATGGCGGACCAGAGCCGTCCCACCGAATCCCGTCGCTCGGGCTGTGCATCAGGAGATCCTGTGTGCCTATGCACGCACTGGCGGACCGCCCCAACCAGGGACGCTGGAGGCCGTGACGGCGGGCAGCGACCGATCCTCTCGGGCTGTGCTCGAGGCGCTTCATGAAGTTGACGCACTCCGCCTGACGTCGGACGGACAGATCTCACTCGCCTATCCCTTCTCCACCCGGCCCACCCGGCACCGGGTCACGATCGGACACCAGGTCAGGGCCTACGCGATGTGTGCCATCGACGCGCTGGGCATGTCGGCGATGCTCGGCCAAGACGTCACGATCGAGTCACACGATGTCACCACGGGACACCCCGTCACCGTGACCGTGCACGTCGGCCGGCCTCCGGGGCAGGCCAACTGGAACCCGCCCGAGGCGGTCGTCTTCGTCGGTGCGACCGCAATCGGGGGCCCGTCGGCAGACTGCTGTTGCGATCACCTCAACTTCTTCGCAGACACCAGTTCGGCCGCCACCTGGATGGCCGCTCACCCCCACGTACCAGGACAGGTCCTGACCCAGATCGAAGCCGAGGAGCTCGGCGTACGTCTCTTCGCGCCGCTACTCCAGCCGTAGGACCGTGCGCCCGCGCCGGCGGACTCGCCGCCGGGGTGGAACGGAAGAGCTGGCTGTAGCCGGGCCGGGGAACGCGGCATGTCCGGGCGTTCCCGAGCACTCGCGCTCCTCACCCGAGGCCAAAGAACGTCATGCACTCCTCGTGACCCGCGACAGCCACTCGATCCCCCCACCCTGACGTCAGCCATTGCTCGCGGGTAAGGCGCAGATGGGCCATCTCTCCCACGGTTTCGCCACGCCGGTGAGCGGAGACGCCGTTGTTCACGTAGCCGAGTGCTCGGGAGACTGCCAATGACGCGTGGTTGTCCGTCCATGCCGAGGTGATGGCGAACCGCGCACCGAGCGCCCCGAACGCAAGAGCTAGAACGGCGGCACGCATCTGCTTGCCCAGACCCTGCCCACGGGCCGCACCGGTCAAGAACGACGATGAGTCCACCGTCCGCAGCCTCGCGAAGTCGTCACCTTCAAGGCCTTGGTAGCCCACGAGCTCTCCGTCTCGGAAGACCCCGAAGCTGAGTGCCCACGATTCCGGGCGCCAGCTGCCCCGCGCTCGCCAGTAGTCCTGATGCACCACCACCCCGCGATTCCGGTCTCCATCAAGGCCGGGATACGCAGTCGAAGAGGGGTCCTGCTCAGCGTCATCGGGAAGGATGGCGGCGAGAGACGCGAGGTCGGCCTCAGTCAGGTGCCGGAGCTGGAGATCAGGCGTGGTGAGGCGAAGGTCGAACATCGGCCAGTAGCGATTGCCCATCTTGGGACTGTAATTGTGTCAGTGACCAGATGCTTCCGGGCCCGAACCTGCCTCGATGCGAGCGAGTGCCTCACGAATCGCGCTGACGACCTCGGTGGTCGAGGCGGCCGGCAGGTCGAGGCGGATCGTGGCCGCCTGCGTGAGCATCGGGCTGTCCTCGCCGGCGTCACCTGCCAGGGCGCGGAAATCGGTCCGAACGAGCACGATCGACTTCTTCGTGCCGAACGCGTAGCCGACCTCCCAACAGGTGCCCGAGTCCGGGGCGGGCCGTCCATGATCGCGACCAGGCCGTCGGCCCAATGACCCCGGCCTTGTCGGCTGCGAAGATGCCCGCGGCGACGTTGCCCGGCTCGTTCTCCTGTGGCAGGAACACCTCGTGCCCGGCGGCACGGACGAAAGCGCCCATTGGGCAGGCGAGCCACATCCCTCATCCTCGTGGCCCAGTGTTGCTGCCATCGGACGATAGGTCGGCCCGGCGGCCGGATCACCCAGTTGGGTGTGCAAGCCAGCGTCGGCGCGCGGAAGAATCGGCGGAAGCTCCGGGGACGAAGGAGGTACAGCGAAGTCATGACCCTGTCCACCCATATCCCCGAGGTCTGACATGTGGCTACTGATATGGAGTGACCTCCTGTCAAGTGGCAGGGTGAGGCGCCCGTCGGACTGGTCCGGGCGGGCGCCTCGTCTTCGTCGGCGTGGTCGTTGATCAGCGTGTCGTTGGCGACGCGCGGTCAGACTGATATGCGCGGGTTGGTTACCGCAGGACGGGCGTTCGGCAGGAGTGTTCCGCGTGTCTAGAGACGAGCGTGGCGCCGTGATCGGGGCTGCTCATAGTAGCTTCGCGGGTTGGCTCCTCGCGCTGCCATCAGCGACGGTGGCCGACGAAGAGGTCGTGGGGTGCGTTACTCCTCGAGCAGGGCCAGCGACCAGCACCAGCCGGCGAGCTCGCGGGCGATGGCGGTGTTAGCCACGGTGGCCTTCTTCTTGCGGTCGATGTACTTGACCCAGCGGGCGTGTAGGCGGCGGTTTCCCAGGTCGCCGCGTGCTCGTGCGGCTGGTGAGGCCAAGTCCCAGCGATCGCGGATGGTCTTGCCGGGCTGGTAGCGGGGGCGGTGGTGCCAGGCGGCCTCGACGAGCAGCCGGCGGGCGTGGCCGTTGCCGGTCTTGGTGATCGGTCCCTGCGCCCGGGAGGAGCCCGAGGAGTACTCGCTGGGTACCAGCCCGACGAAGGAGCCGATGGTGCTGCCGGTGAAGCGATGCCAGTCACCGAGCTCGACCGCCAGCGCGAAGGCGGTGAGCGTGGAGATCCCGCGCAGGCACCACAGCCGGCGCACTACTGGGGTGAACTCGGAGTCCGCAGCCATCGTCTCGATCTGGGTGTCTAGGCGATCGCGTCGGGCGGTGGTGGCCAGCACCGCGTCGTAGTCGGACTCGAACGTCAGCTGGGTCGTGGGATTCTCGAAACGCTGATGACGCAGCCAGACGTCGTGCCTGCCGGTCCAGGCGGTACCGCCGTAGTAGACGATCCCGTGCCGCAGCAGCAGCTTGGACAGCCGGTGCCGGGCACGCATCATGTCGCCGCGGCAGTCCTCCCGGGCCCGGACCAGATCGCGGGCAGCCTCCTGCTCGACCGTGGGGATCACCACCGAGGTGACCTCGTCGAGCCGCAGCAGCCGGGCCAGATGGATGGCGTCCTTGGCGTCGGTCTTGACTCGGTCACCGGCCGGCTTCTGCAGCTTGCTCGGCGCGGCCACCTCGCACCGGATCCCCGCCGCGGTCAGCGACCGGTGCAGGCCGAACCCGGTCGGCCCCGCCTCATAGGCCACCGCGACCGGGCCCGGCAGGTCCGCCAACCACGATCGGATGTGGTCGTAGGACGGGGTCAGCCTGGACTGGAACAGCTCGCCCGTGACGCCATCGATCGCCGCTGCCGCGACCGACCGTGCGTGCACGTCGAGCCCAACGCTCGTACGCTCGGTAAACACCGGGGCCTCCCACAATTGTCGGATAGGCCGAGCAGGCGGCCCCTGCTCGGTAACCCACGAATCTTGTGAGTGAGGCCCCGGCCCGCAACCAACTCACGACGAGCCGGTCACTCCATACCGTCTAGACGCTGATCTGACGGGCCGAGCGAGGCGCGCTGGAGCACGCAGGAGACGACGGGACGGCGCTGCCCGCTCTCGTTTGGGGCAGCGAGCTTGCGCAGCTGGGAGCTGCTGGCATGCATGAGGAAGAACTCGTAGCGGGCGCCAGGGCCTTGGCCGTGCCTGCGGATCTTGCGGCTGAGCGCGTTCATGACCACTGCCATGAATGACGGTGAGCGCTCTGTCGCTTGCATCGCGACGCTCGGCGCGAGCGGCGCGCTGAGGTGTTGACGTGTCAACACCTCAGGGTTCATTTGGGGGCCATGAGGGGCCATGAGCCACCGCGGGTGACGCTCAGATTGGTCCTCAAGCGTGGTGATCGGCGCGTTCGAATCCCGTTGGGGGTGCTGCCAAAAGAGTCCTTTGACCTGCGAAAATGCGGGAAGTGTCATCGGTCAGGCGGCCTGTGTCAACACATCCCCACCGACTCCACCTCGAAATCAGCCCTTCCTGACTCGGCAACGGTTTCGGCCCCGTTGGTGGTGACGGCGTGCTGCTTGGCTGCATGTCGGCCCAGGTCACCGCATGCATGACCACATCCTCACCCGGTTGGCGGCAGGGGAACCTTGCGCGGCGCGCAGGCGAGGCGCGGGGCCGACGTGGCGCCGGCGTCCCGCTGGGGTGTCGGATACGGGACAGCCGGCGCCGTGAGCTGGTGTCAGCGCCTCGATGTCGCCTCCGCGAGGCCGGCTCTTGCTTCGACGCGTTGGCGTTCGATGGCGCGGTAGACGGTGGAGCGGCCGACGCCGAAGAGTTCGGCGACCTCGAGCGGTGCTGTACTCGCCGCTGTGCACCAGCGAGACGAGGTGCGCTTCCTGGCGGCGGTTGAGCTTGGGCTGCTTGCCGCGCAGCCGGCCCTTGGCCTTGGCGACCTTCATGCCCTCGCGGGTGCGGAGCCGGATCAGGTCGGACTCGAACTCGGCGACCATCGCGAGGACGTTGAACAGCAGCCGGCCGACCGCGTCGGTGGGGTCGTAGACCGACCCGCCCAGGCTCAGGCTGATCTGCCGGGTGGTGAGCTCGTCGGCGATCGCGCGGGCGTCGGGCAGGGACCTGGCCAGGCGGTCGAGCTTGGTCACCACCAGGGTGTCACCGGCCCGGCAGGCGGCCAGTGCCTCGCGGAGCCCGGGACGCTCGCGGTTGGTGCCGGTCAGGCCGTGGTCGACGTAGATCCGCTCGGCCTCGACGCCCAGGCCGAGCAGGGCGTCGCGTTGAGCGGTCAGGTCTTGTTGATCGGTGGAGCATCGGGCGTACCCGACAAGCAGCGCGCTCATGGCGCACCTCCAGAGCTGGGCCCGGTCGTGCCGCGGGACGCGGCCGACTCGAGCATCGGGCAGCGCCCGACTCCACAGCAAGACGCTCCCCACTCTGCGGCTGCAAGGGCGCAGCCGGCCCGCAACGGGATCCGCTTGCCGGGCGGCTGTCCCGCATCCGACACCTCAGCGAGACGTCGGCTTTCTTGTCGTCGACACGGCGAGGGCGGCCAGTCATGGTTCGCCTTGACGGGATGGTGCGACGCGGGGTGACCGAGAACGCGCCCTCCCGCCCACTATGGGCGCGTGGCACACCCTGGCATCTGCGTCGTATTCAGACGTCCCAATTGGCACGACCAACCCCTCTGCGCCACGGACGCATCGCGCTATCCACCTGTTTGGTACGTCCCACGACGAGCGTCCCCCTCGGCGCGTCCTTCCGCCGGGTGAGGCGCACGCGATGGCAGCACCGCCCGCACCCGCTCGTTGGTCAGTTGTAACCACGGCGCGGGGCGGGTCGTGGGTGTCAACAAGTTGCGGTCTCAGACGAGCGGTGGTCCCTCGGCCGGGCGGACTCCATACCGGAGGCTGATCTCGAGCAACACCTCGGGATCGGGGGGACCTTGAAGGGACGCAAAGTACTCGGCCTGCTCACGAAACATCCCAGTGAGGCCCGGTGAGCTGAGGAGGCCGACCGTCCAGACTTCCTCCGTGCCGAGGTTGGCGAACACATGCGGGACTTCGCGGGGCAACCATACGAAGCTCTCGGCGCCGACCTCGTAGCGCTCATCACCCACCTCGACCGTGAGGACCCCGGAGACGACGTAGATGCCCTCGTCCTCGTGCGTGTGGACGTGACGGCCAGGCCCCGGCGCTCCAGGCGGGATCCGAGCATCCCCCAGCGCCATCCCGTTGCTGCGGCTGCCATCAACGACCACTCGCCACGGCGAGGAACGGTCAGCGGGTGGTCCGGCCACGAACGGTCCCATTGCTGTCATGACTGCAGCCTAGGGTCGGAGCCCGACCATCCGTGGTGGCGCACTCCGCAGGTGAGTCACTACACCCCGAACTCACTCGCCCGGCGGCACCTGGAAGGCGCGGACCTCGATCCGGCCGCCGAGGGCCTTCGACGCGCGGGCGGCCCAGCCAAGGGCGGCCTCCTCGTCAGCGACATCGATCACCCAGAAACCTCCGAGGTACTCGGGAGCCTCGACGAAGGGGCCGTTGACGGTGCTCAGCGACTCGCCGGTGTTGTCGACGGTGATCGCGCTCGAGGGCGGCATCAGCCCGCCCGCGAAGACGAAGGCGCCGGTCGACGTCAGCTCCTCGATGATCGCACCGGTGGCAGCCATGGCCGCCTCGAGCTCGGCCGGGTCCATGGTCTCCATGGTCGGCTCCTCGTCGGAGTCGTGCGGAACGGACAGTAGGTATTGGCTCATGCCTGGTCGACCGTCCTCGACGCGGGAACTCATCGGCCGACCTTCCGCTCCCGCTTCCGCGATCCTCGCCATCCGGTGTCGCTGCTTTCCGCCGCCCTGTCGGCGTGCAGGAAGCGTCCGGATCAGCCGCACCGCGATCGGTGCCCTCGCGGAGGCCAGTCCTTTCGCCGCGTACGACTGTCAAGCGCGGGCCGCCCCTGCGCTCGACGCTGTGATCGATTCCGTCCCGCAAGCGGATCGTCATACGGGGAAGCAATGGGTCGGGTAAGCCCTGGGTCGCTGCTGCAATTCGCGGCCCCGCGGCCATGTCGTCGGCAATGCTGTGCGCATGGAGCACGTGTCCAGGCCGCCGCGGCCACCACTCGACGTCCTGGTCCACGACGTCTACTACCTGGCGGGCACGCCGCCTTACCGCCGGCTGACGCTGCCGGCGGCGCCGGCACCGCTCCTCATCGTCAATCTCGGGGCGCCCTTCCACATCCGCGCGGGCGACGACGTCGAAGCCGCCGCGTACGCCGACGGCTGCGTGGTCAGCACGCCCACCCGCGCGTGGCAGTTCGGGTACCCGGTTCCGAGCCGATCCGTCGGCGTGCACTTCACGCCGTGGGGACTGGCACCGTTCCTGCCGATGGCCGCGGTCGACCTGTGTGACCGGCCGGCGACCATCGAACAGGTGTGGGGCCGGCCGGCGATCGCTGAGCTGCAAGCTCAGATGGCCGCGGTGGCCGCACCAGAGCAGCTGCTGACGCTGCTCGAGGAGGCGCTGCTGCGACAGCTGCATGAGGTGCAGGGCCTGGACCTCGTCCGCCACGTCAGCACCGCCATCGCGGCGACCGCTGGCACGGTGCCGATCGGCGACCTGATCGCGGGGGGAGGTGTCAGCAGCACCTCCTTGGCGCGAAGCTTCAAGCAGATCATCGGCGTCACACCGAAGCGACTGGCCCGTTCGCACCGCTTCGCGACGACCGTGCTCTCCATCGACCCCGCCGAACCGGTCGACTGGGCGGACCTCGCCGCTGGGGCCGGCTACTTCGACCAAGCGCACTTCAGTCGCGACTTCCGGGAGTTCACCGGTTTCACGCCAACCCGGTACGTCGAGGCCAGGAGACGTTTCCTGCGCGAGCATCCCGGCCAGCGTGCTCGAAGGCTGGCCGTTGCCGGCTGAGTGATTCCGTACAAGAGCGGGCAGCTGCCGCGCCGCAGACTCCGGGGACACAACCCCACGAAGGAGTCGCATGAGCAAGGTGGTCATGTACGCGTCGGTGTCGGTCGACGGCTTCATCTCAGACGGGGACGACGAGCCCGGGCCGGTGTTCGAGTGGCTGATCAGCGGTGACGTCGCGTTGGACGAGAGCGGCGTGTTGAAGGTGTCGCAGGCGTCCTTCGACTACGTCCGGCCGTACTGGGACGAGATCGGGGTGACCATCGCCGGGCGCCACGTCTTCGACATCACCGACGGCTGGGACGGGACGCCTCCGGCTGGGGTGGACCACGTCGTCGTCGTCAGCCACCGACCGCCGCCCGAGGGCTGGGACCCCGAGGCGCCGTTCCACTTCGTCGACGGCATCGAGGCAGCGGTGGCCAAGGCGCGGGAGCTCGCGGGTGGTCGCACCGTCGAGGTCGCGGCCGGAGACGTCGGCGGCCAGTTGCTCGCCGGCGGGCTTCGTCGACGAGGTGCGGATGGACGTCGCCCCCGTCGTGTTCGGCTCCGGCAAGCGCTTCTTCGGTTCGGTCGACGCGCAGCACCTGTTGGAGGATCCCGACGTGATGATCCAGGGCAACCGCGTGCTTCACCTGCGCTATGGCGTGCGCCGGTCACCGAGCTGAGCAGGTCACGTGCATCCAAAGAGGCCGAGAACTTCAGCATGTTGGTGTGACTGTAGCCGCCGGCAGGCCTTGATGCGCCGGCAGCCACGTGTGCACGACAGTGCAGCCTTTCCGGAAACAGGCGCACTTCTCAGGTTCGGAGCCGTGTTGTCCCGATGAGGATCGGCTACCGGTGACGAGCGGGCAACTCAGCAGGCCACCGTCCGACGCCGTAGCGTGGCCGTGAGCCG
>CAWHPY010000016.1:0-9775 GCA_963831375.1 uncultured Actinomycetota bacterium
AGGGCGAGTGTGGACACCAGCCGCCCACGCGGGGCGGCTGGTGTCGCGGAGGTCGAAGATAGCGATGCCGCGTGGGTCGCTGGCCACGACCACCACGAGCAAGGAGAACGCGAGCAGCCCGCTGTCGGTCGCCGCGGTTCCGACGGCGCTCGATGCCGGGTCACGGGCGAAGACACACACGAGCGCCAACAGGACGACGATCAGCAGCAAGTAGCCCGCGGTCCAGGCGGCGCGTGCGGCATGCGCAGACCTCCGTGCATACATGACCCCGTTCCCCCGGCGAGAGGTGACAGGGTCATATGCGAGGTTTCGGTCGAAATGGATTGCGGACCGGTGAGCCGCCCCGCGTGTCGGTCGCGAATGGCCGTGCGAGATCGGGATACAAAGAGAACCGGCCCCGCGAAGTATGAGTTTGCGGGGCCGACGTCTTTACACGGCCAGTGGCGCCGGATCTCGACAGCCTGTCCCCTGCACTCAACCGGCCGACTCGCGTCGGGCTTTGTTGACCAGCCCGACGATCTCGGGGGCCAGCGAGACCACAAGGCTCAACGCAAACCGGAGCGGCCGGGCCTTGACGTAGGCGACGAAGCCCTCCGCCGATGTCATCTTCATGCCGTGCGCCCGGCGCCAACGCGCTTCGCTCGCAACCTCGAAGACGACATAAGGCAGGGTCAGGACCGCGATCGTGTTCCTGGGATCGGACCGCATCCAGCGCCAGACCTCCACGGCGGGTCCGTCTGACGGGCTGTCGGTGAGGTCCATCCTCCGACTATGCCCCAGGCACTGCGCCCGACGCGATGCCGTGCGCGACAGATTCCCCCGGAAATGGGTGAAGGCCCCGCAAAGTATGAGTTTGCGGGGCCTTCGGTTCGACCAACGTGCGATGCTGCTGGTCACCGGTCGAATCCCTCGGTCGGCGGACCCCATCGCGGGCCGCCCCGGAAGGTTTCCCTTCCGGTCTGACCGAGCCTTTCCGGCCGATATGCTTCCGGGAGACCCGGCTGCGTGAGAGAAGTTCTATCGCCCGGAGGCCAGGTGTCGCAAGCGTTTCCGGACAAGTTTCTCGACGACTTTCCTTGATTCGGCGTGTCCTTGAGGACACGCCGGTTTTCACGAAGTTGTCCCCACGGTTATCCCCAGTTTCCCAAAGGCCGGCCCTCCTCACGCCGGCGGGGAGGGTCAGCCGGCGAGGGCTTCGTCGATGGCGGCCTTGGTGTTGGCCAGGAGGTCGTCGGTCGTCTCGAACTCCACCTTGGTCCCGTCCACCAGCACGGTAGGCGTCTGGTTGACCCCGCCCTTGGATGCGGCATCGGAGGCGTTCTTGACCCACTGCTCGAACTTGCGGTCAACGATCGCCGGGCGGACTACGGACTCCTGCGCGCCGGCCTGCACCGCGAGGTCGACCAGCTGGTCGTCGGACGGGCCGTCCGTCCCCTCTTCGGGCTGGTTCGCGAACAGCAGGTCGTGAAACTTCTTTGCGGCCTCCGGTCCGGCGCTGTCGAGCACGACCCCGACCGCGCTCATGGCGCGGGTCGAGTAGTCGGTCCCGTTCGAGGCACGGTCGAGGAACGAGATCACGTGGTACTGCACCTGGACATCGCCCTGGTCGACGTACTCCTCGAGCATCTCGCCGCTGGCGGCCTCGAACTGGCCGCAGAAGGGGCACATGAAGTCCTCGTAGACGGCGACCGTGACCGGCGCGCTGTCCTCGCCGAACGGGATGGCGTACTCGTCGACGGCCCCGGCGGGCGGCGTCGACGCCTGGCCGGTGGTGTCCCGGCCGGCCTGGATGCCGACTGCGATCGCAACCACCACGGCCAACACGCCGACCACCGCGAGGCTGATCCACAGGGTGCGCCGACGTCGCTCCCGGCTCTCCTGCTCGCGGCGGATGGCGGCTGCTCGTTCGGCGGCGCGCTGGACGTTGGCCTGCTTGGTGGCCTTGGACTGCTTCTTGCTCATCAGGTTGTGCTTTCTGGTGGTCCGCTACAGGAGGACACGATTGTCCAACGCCCACGGTGTCCGAGGCCGCCAAACCAGCCACCCGGACAGAAAGAGGAGACCAAAGTCCCGTGCCAGCTCCCACGGGTACTTCGCGCTCGCGTTCTCGGCCGGTCCGCCGCCTCCGCCGAAGCAGCCGCACTCGATCTCCAGCCCACGGGCCCAGGCCCAGGAGATACCGCCGATGAACGCGACGAGCAGCACGCCCGACAGAACAGCGTTGACGCGGGTCAGCAGGCCGAGGATCAGGCAGGTTCCGACGAGTATCTCGATGATCGGGAGCGCGTAGCCGACCGTGGGTACGACGGACTCGGGCAGGACCTGGTACGCCCTGACCGCCCGGACGTTCTCGGCGGGGTCGGGGATCTTGAGCAGGCCCGCCGCGACCCACACGCCACCGACGACGAGGCGGGCGACAACGCCGACCCACGGCCTGATCGTGTCCCCGGTGGACCGGGCCTCTGTTGTAACCACGGGGTGCGACCTCGTTCGTCTTCGGACCTTCCACAGCAACTCTAGGGCGGCCCGGATGCAGGCGTTGAGTAGGGTGCTAGGCGTGAATGACCGACTGGTGTGGATCGACTGTGAGATGACCGGCCTCGACATCCGCGCAGATGCGCTGATCGAGGTGGCGGCATTGGTGACCGACTTCGAGCTCAATGTGCTCGGCGAGGGCATCGATGTCGTCATCAAACCTCCCCAGGAGGCGATCGAGCAGATGGACGACTTCGTCCGCAACATGCACACGGTCTCCGGCCTGCTCACCGAGCTCGACAACGGCGTGACGATGCAGGAGGCCGAGGAGCAGGTTCTGGCCTACATCCGCAAGCACTGCCCCGACGGGTCCCGGCCGCCGCTCGCCGGCAACACGGTGGCCACCGACCGGCTGTTCCTGGTGCGGGACATGCCCACGCTGGAGGGGTTCCTCCACTACCGGATCGTCGATGTGTCCTCGATCAAGGAGCTCTCCCGGCGGTGGTACCCGCGGGCGTACTTCAACTCCCCGGCCAAGTCCGGCAACCATCGTGCACTTGCCGACATCCAGGAGAGCATCGAGGAGCTGCGCTACTACCGGGAGGCGGTGTTCGTGCCTACGCCCGGACCGGACTCGGACGCCGCCAAGGCACTGGCCAAGAGGCACGGCGGATCGCTGACCGGCGTCGCTCCGGACACTGCCACTTCCCCGCCACCGACCCCGGACCCGGGTCCGACCACTCCGTAGAAACAGGTACACTGTTCGCTGCTTCGGCTTCTCTGACTGTCCGGTCGTGAGGGGCCGACGTGGCTGTCAGCAGTCACAGGCATGGTGGGCGTAGCTCAGCTGGTAGAGCGCCGCGTTGTGGTCGCGGATGTCGCGGGTTCAAGTCCCGTCGTTCACCCCAGACGAGAAGGGCCCCGTCAGTGCGACGGGGCCCTTCCTGTGTCATGTGGTCCTGGCTAGCAGGGTTCCACGGCATCCACGGTGAACCCGGGTGCGGTCACTCCCCCGTCAGACACCAGCTGGATCGTTCCGCTCGATGTCGGGATGCACGGCGTGCTCACCCCGCCGGCGCTCGTGTTGTCGCCGTCGTAGGTCGCGAGCACGTTGCCATCGGCATCCTTGATGTAGACGTAGTCGTAGCCGGCCTCGGTGTTGAGCAGGCTGAAGTGGAACGCGAAGCCCGGCTCGCCGTTGTCGTAGGTCCAGGTGCAGTCCCCGTTGTTCCCGTAGGGGTGCGGAGACTCGATCGGCAGCGTCGCGTTCGGGTTGCTGACGCAGGGTGGGGGTGGCGGGGTGCCGCCGCTGCAGCCCTTGTGGACACCGACGGCGTTCCAGGCAGCCCCTACGGCCCTCCAGGACTTGGAGACGCTCTTCGCGGTGGCGATGGTCGCGTTGCGCGCATCGCAGAAGTTCGCGTACTCCGTGAGGCCCGTGAACGCCTCGTAGTAGACCTGTCTCGCCGTGTCGAGACGGATCGCCGGGACATTGACGGCGCAGTCCTTGCCGGTCAGCAGAACGTCGTGGTAGTCGTTCGATGTGCAGCTGGCGTTCTGGCCGCCGTTGACCGTCAGGTAGTAGGCGTGGTTGGGAATGCCACTGTTCGTGTGCACGCCCCCGTTGTCCTCGTCGCCGGTGTATGCCTGCGAGACGTGGCTCGGGTCACCGTCCTGCTGCGGGTCGGCCATGTTGCGGAAGCCGGGTGTCGGGTCGCTGGGTGTGTCGACAACGTCCTCACCGATCAGCCAGTCCGGCTCGACCTCGGGGTCGAGGCCGTTGGCCTCCGCGTAGAACTCGATGGTGTTGGCCATCATGTCGCTGAACGCCTCGTTGAGCGCACCCGACTCGTTCTCGTAGATCAGGTTCGAGGTGAAGTCGGTGACGCCGTGGGTGAGCTCGTGGCCGTCCACGTCGAGGCCGCCGGAGAGGGACTTGCAGGTGTCGCCGTCGCCGTCGCCGTACGTCATGTAGGCGCCGTTCCAGAATGCGTTGCAGTAGTTCTCACCGAAGTGGACGAAGGACTGGATCTGCATGCCCTGGTCGTCGATGCTGTTCCGGGCGAAGACATCACTGTAGAAGTCGTCGACCAGGTTCGCGTAGTAGTGGGCGTCCACGCCGGCGGCCTGGCCGGGGCTGGCATTGGCCGAAAGGTCCCACAGGTCATCCTCGTCGGTCATCACAACCGGTTCGACCAGCTCATTCTGAACGTCAGCGGTGAGCTGACGACCGTCCGCGGACACCAGGCGGTACAGGTCGTTCGTGGTGTTTTGCGTGGTGTCGATGGTCTTGGTGTCCCCCTTGACGCCGATCCCCTCGCCTTCGGTGAGTCCGTCGTACTGCTTGATCGTCTCTCCTGAGGAGGCATCGATCCAGCGGACCGGGCGCTCGTCGCTCCGGATGCTTTGCACCTCGTAGAACAGCCGTCCGGTGCGTGGGTCGAGCCGCAGGACGTTGTCGAAGTCTCCGCGGGCGCCGGAGACCCTGGCGTACTGCTGCCTGGCCTCCCGCTTGGAGACGCTGATCGGGTTCTCGGGCCGGAGCTGCGGGAAGTAGGCGCCGATGACCGACTGCGCCTGTCCGGCGCGGCTCTCGATCACCGTGATCTGCCCACCGAGCACGGATGCTCCCTCGACGACCTGCTGGTAGCGGGTCTGGGTACGGCCGTCGGGGAACGTGGTGCTGTGCAGCATCGTCATGTCTGTGGGCAGCGTGAACCGCTCGGCATTCTTGCCGCTGAACGCGAACGAGCCGGACGGTGCGCTCACGAGACCTTGCTGTTTGACGTCGGACGGTGCGCCCGCCGATGACGTGCCGGCAGCTACGACGGTTGTCGTGGCAGCGAGCACGGCTGCGGCCGAGGCCGCGAGAAACGAGCGAGAGTGCATCGGGTTGATTCCTCTCAACGGTAAGTTCGCGGCCGATCAGGCCACACTATGAACTCGATCACGTTAGGAGGGTCGGCGCAATAGAGCGACGTTGAGCGCTTGAAGAGTTTGCACGAACCTGCAGGTGTTCAGCCGGCGCTGTCCCCATCGGTGGAGACAATCCGGCTCGGGGCGCCATGCACAGCAGGGATCTGGCCCATCCGCCCCTTTTGGAAGTCTTCATAGGCCTGCATCACCTCGGCCTTGGTGTTCATCACGAATGGCCCGGCCCAGGCCAGCGGCTCCCGGATCGGGCGACCACCGATCACGAGCACCTCCATCGCCGGGGTGCTGCCCCGCTGACCGGCGTTGGCGGTGACGGTCACGAAGTCACCGCGGCCGAGCACCGCCAGCTGGCCCTTGCCGATCGGCCGCTTTTCGGTGCCGACCGTGCCGTCTCCGGCGAGCACGTAGACCAAGGCGTTGAACGCGGCGTCCCAGGGCAGCTCGAGCTGGGCGCTCGGCGCCAGGGTCGCGTGGACCATGGTCATCGGCGTGTACGTCGACCCGGGCCCCTGGTGCCCGTCGACGTCGCCGGCGATGATTCGCACCAGCGCGCCGGCGTCGGAGGTCGCGACGAGACGGACCTGGCTGGACTGGAGGTCCTGGTAGCGGGGCGCGACCAGCTTCTGCGACCGGGGCAGGTTCACCCACAGCTGGACACCGTGGAACAGGCCGCCCGAGGTCACCAGCCACTCCGGTGGCGACTCGATGTGGAGCAGGCCCGAGCCGGCGGTCATCCACTGGGTGTCGCCGTTGGTGATCGAGCCACCACCACCGTGACTGTCCTGGTGGTCCATCACGCCGTCGAGCATGTAGGTCACCGTCTCGAAGCCGCGGTGCGGGTGCCACGGTGTGCCCTTGGGCTCGCCCGGTGCGTACTCCACCTCCCCCATCTGGTCCATGTGGATGAAGGGGTCGAGCACGGACATGTCCACGCCGTGGAACGCTCGTCGTACCGGGAAGCCCTCCCCCTCGTAGCCCTGCGGCGCAGTGGTCACGCTCGCCACCGGGCGCACGGTGTCCCCGAGACCGAGGCCCTTGATCCGCGGCAGAACGGTGAGGTCCTCAACGGTGACAGCTGGCATGGCATCCACTCTCCTTCAACAGGTCGTACCGCTCCAACACTAGTTGAATGTTAAACATTCCGCGAGTGCTACACCGGTGCAGACAGCCGGCCGGTAGCGTGCAGGCGTGAACCCAGCGAGCCAGAAGAACAAGTACGACGTCGTCATCGTCGGCGGAGGCCACAACGGCCTCGTCGCCGCGACCTACCTCGCGAAGGCAGGGGTCGCGACACTGGTGCTGGAGCGGCTCCCGCACACCGGCGGCGCCGCGGTCAGCGCGCAGGCGTTCGACGGACTCGACGCCCGCCTGTCGCGGTACTCGTACCTCGTCAGCCTGATGCCCGAGCAGATCATCACGGACCTCGGCCTCGACCTGCGGCTCGAGTCACGCACCACCGCGTCGTACACCCCGGTGAATCGCAACGGCACCCACACCGGCCTGCTCGTCGAGCGCCCGGAGGGCACGCTGACCGCCGAGTCGTTTCGCAGCCTGACGGGTTCGAACGAGGAGTACGCCGCGTGGCAGAAGTTCTACGGGGAGGTCTCGGACTTCGCGCAGATCGTCGCACCCACGCTGCTGTCACCGCTGCAGACCGCCCGTGACATCCGCAGCCAGGCCAAGCCGGAGGTCTGGGACGCCCTGGTCGAGCAACCTCTCGGCAAGACCATCGAGGAGCGGTTCGCGGACGACACCGTCAGGGGCGTGGTGGCCACCGACGCGTTGATCGGGACGTTCGCGGACATGAACGACACGTCACTGGCGCAGAACCGCTGCTTCCTCTACCACCTGATCGGCAACGGCACCGGCGAGTGGCGGGTGCCGGTCGGCGGGATGGGCGCGGTCACCGACGCCCTGGCCGCGGCCGCCCGAAACGCCGGGGCCGAGATCGTCACCGGGGCGGGAGTCAGCCGGATCGAGTCCGACGGCACGACCGCCGAGGTCTCGTGGCACGACGGGCAGTCCTTCCACACCGCACGGGCCGACTGGGTGCTGTCGAACGTGGCGCCGTGGGTGCTGCAGGTGCTGCTCGGCGAGGAGCCCGGGGAACGCCCCGAGGGTGCACAGCTGAAGGTCAACTTCCTGCTCGACCGGCTGCCCCGGTTGCGTTCGGGTGTCGATCCCGAGGTCGCGTTCGCCGGGACCTTCCATGTCGCCGAGGACTACAGCCAGCTGCAGACCGCGTACGCCGAGGCCGCGGCCGGCAAGCTGCCGACCACGCAGCCCGGTGAGCTGTACTGCCACTCGCTCACCGACCCGTCGATCCTCGGGGACCTGGCCGGGCAGGGCATGCACACGCTCACGTACTTCGGCGTGCACACCCCGGCGGCGCTGTTCGAGGGCGACGTCGAGGCGCAGCGTGACGAGGCGGTCGGGCGGGCGCTGGACGCGATCAACGAGCACCTCGAGGAGCCGATCGAGGGCTGCCTGGCGGTGGATGTGAACGGCGTCCCCTGCCTCGAGGCGAAGGCACCACAGGACGTGGACTCCGCGCTGGCGATGCCGGGCGGACACATCTTCCACGGTGACCTGGCCTGGCCGTGGGCGCCTAACCGCGCCCGCATGGACACCCCTGCGCAGAAGTGGGGTGTCGCGACGGATCTTCCGAACGTGCTGCTTTGCGGCTCCGGCGCCCGACGCGGTGGCGCGGTCAGCGGCCTCGGCGGTCACAACGCTGCGCAGGCCGTGCTGGAGGCGCGCGGCCGCTGACCCGCTCGTGCTCACACCTCGCTCGGGACCACCGACATGATCGGTTCCGTGGTGGGCCGCTCGGAGCCTCCGGAGGGTTCGATGGTGATCGCCACCTCGATGCCCTGCGCAGGCATCTCCATCGCCGCACCGGCGTCCGGGTCGTCGAGCAGGCCGGCCGAGGCCGGTGTGCCGTCGGCGACCGCCCACAGCTGGTAGATCTGTCCGGGCTCGAGGTCCGGCAGCTCGTGGGTGTCCACCGCCATCTTGTTCAGCGACGGTGACGTGGCCACGGAGATCTTGCCGCCGTTGCTGGTCTCCATCGTGGCCTTGTGCGCGTCAGGTGCGTCGAACACCTGGGCGACCGAGGCCGCTATCACGGAATCGGGTTCCTGCTGCATCTGGCTGATGCCGATCCCGGCGGCGACGGTCATCACCACGGCTGCGGCTGCGGCGACGATCCGCGGAGTCCACCGCTTCGACCGGGCGGTGCTGATGTGCCGGGTTTTCGGCGGAAGCTGGGGCATCCGGTCCGCGGCGTGCAGCACCTTCGCCTTCAGGTGTGCCGGCGCGGCGGTCGCCTCACTCGCACCCATCAGGGCGGCGGCCTCCTGAAGCTCGCGGACCTCGTCCCGGCAGGCCGGGCATGCGTCCAGGTGCTCACGGAAGGCCTCGGCCTCTTCCGGGCTCAGCGCGTCGACGGCGTAGGCACCGGAGAGGGTGTGCAGGTCGTTGCTCATCGTGCCCCCTCCAGGCAGTCGCGGAGACGGATCAGCCCGTCTCTCATCCTTGTCTTGATGGTCGGTAGCGGCTTGTCGAGCAGGGTCGCCACCTCGCCGTACGTGTATCCGTTGAAGTAGGCCAGTCGTACCGCCTCCAGCTGCAGCGCCGTGAGCGTGTCCAGACACTTCCGGACCGCACCGTGCTCCTCGGCCGCGATCACCGCATCGGCCGGCTCGTCATGGTTGACCTCGTCGGGCGCACCGTGATGGTCCTGCCGTTTCTGCGACTCGCTCCGGCGTACGGCGTCCACCGCTCGACGATGCGCGATGGTCATGATCCAGGTCTTGCCCTTGCCGAGCTTCCGGTCGAACCGGGCCGCCTTGCGCCACACCTCGAGGAAGACCTCCTGGGTGACGTCCTCGGCACGGGCTGGATCACGCACGACCCGTCTCGACAGGCCGTAGACGGCCGAGGAGACCTCGTCATACAGCTGGTCGAACGCATGTGAGTCTCCGCGTGCCACTCTGCCTACGAGCGCGTCGATGTCGGCGCCCTCGTGCGAGTGCACGAGCCTCAGTCCGGGCTCGGACGACATCCAGACCTCCAAGGGCATCGCGGACAGCCAACTATCCAGCCGTGTTAGTGACTCTAGTTCGCCGCCAGCGCGGGACCGGATTGGTCTCCCCAAAGAAAGTCCCCGAAGGCCTTGACAGCTCCGAAGGAGCGAGTATGTTTAACGTATTCGTTAATTAATGAATGGGTTAAACACGATGGCGACCGACCGACTCAGCATCATCTTCGCGGCACTGGCCGACCCCACCAGGCGAGCAATTCTCGCCCGCCTCTCGGAGGGCGACGCCACAGTCTCGGAGCTTGCCGAACCGTTCTCGATCAG
>CAWHPY010000017.1:0-13397 GCA_963831375.1 uncultured Actinomycetota bacterium
TAGCCACGGTCGTCGGGTACGCGCTGCGCCGCAACGTCGCCAGCCCCACTGCGAGGGGTGGCGCCTGCTCCACGTCGTCCTGGCGGCCACGGTCTTCCTCGGCGCGTGGTGACACGTCTGGTGGCTGAGCAACCTGAGCGCGCACCCACGAGGTCATGCCGGTCCCTGGGGACGCGGTGACGGTCGTGGTGAAGGCCCACGGACACCGGGGGCTGAACTTCGGGCCCGGCCAGTTCTCGTGGTTGAAGATCGGCTCCTCCTCGTTCCCGTTCGAGGAGCATCCGTTCACGATCGCGTCCACGGCGGAGACTCCGCGCCGCAAGGAGTTCACGGTCAAGGCGCTTGGCGACTTCACCGAGCTGCCCACCGGTCTGCGATCGGGGCGGCGCGGGAGTCACCCCGATGCTCAGCATTCTGCGGACACTCAGCGACCGTTGCGACTCCCGTCACCACAAGCTGCTGATCGGGGGCGCGGACCGTTTGCGACATGATCATGCGTCCGGAGATCGAGCGAATCTGCGCCAAACTGGACCTGACCGTGATCGACGTGGTGGAGTCACCTCCGGCGCAGTGGTCGGGGGAGAGCCGCCGGATCAGCGCCGACCTGCTCGACCGTTGCCTACCCGACCACCCACGCCAGCACGACTACTTCTTGTGCGGCCCGCCGCCGATAGTGATCGCGGTCGGCGTTGTCTGACCCCGAGGCGCCGAACGCTCGGGCTCAGGTGGGGGAGTCTCCGGCGTCGATCTGCTGGGCGAGATACTGCCCGACCCCGACCAGCGACATCGCGTCGAGCTGGCTCTCGAACCAGTCGGCGTGCTTCTCCTCGTCATGCACCATCTCCTCGAACACCGCGGCGGTGCCGTGGTCACCGAGGTCGTGGCACACCTTGGCCGACGCGTTGAACTGGGCGACCGCCTGCTTCTCGCTGTCGAACGCGAGCCGCAGCATCTCCTCGGCCGTTTCGCCCACCTTGATCGCGCCCAGCTTCTGCAGGTTGGGGTGGCCGTCGAAGAGCAGGATCCGGTTGATCAGCGCGTCGGCGTCGCGCATCTCGTCGATGGACAGGTCGTAGAACACCTTCCCCAGCCGGGGCAGTCCCCAGTTGTCGAGCATCCTGGCGTGCAGGAAGTAGGTGTTCGTGACGGTGAGCTCGAAGGTGAGTGCATCGTTCAACAGCTCGACGACACGAGGGCTAACTGGCTGCACGTTCTGCCTCCACTGCTAGGGGCGCCGCCAGGACAACTGATGCCGCGGCCTCCCCATGCTGGCACACGAGCTGCTTGACCGAGAAGATGCACGTCCCGCAGTTCTGACCCGCGCCCGTGCGCCGGCACACCTCGGACACGTTCCGGGCGCCCTGGCGGAGGGCGGCGTCGACGTCGCGGTCGGAGACGACGCGGCAGTGGCAGACAATCACAAAGGTAAGGCTACCCTAAGCCTTTCTCTCAGGTAACCCTTCTCGCTCTGTGGCCGGGCTCACAGGATCCGGGTCGGCCGGGCCGCGGGTGTCGGCGCGCTACCCGGACCGGTTTCGTGGGCCGGGGCTGGTGCACACTGTTCGCGTGTCGACACCCCACGAGCCCTCGCCGTACGCCGACTTCATCGCAGGGCTGCCCAAGGCAGAGCTCCATGTCCACCACGTCGGGTCGGCGTCCCCGCACGCCGTCGCGGAGCTGGCAGCGCGTCACCCCGGGACCGTGCCGACCGATCCGACCGCGCTGGCCGAGTACTTCACCTTCCGCGACTTCGCCCACTTCATCGAGCTCTACCTCTCGGTGGTCGACCTGATCCGGACCCCCGAGGACGTCCGGCTGCTGACCTACGAGGTCGCCGGCGAGATGGCCGACCAGAACATCCGGTACGCCGAGCTCACGGTCACGCCGTACACCTCGGTGATGCGCGGCATTGCGATCGAGGCCTTCGTGGAGGCCATCGAGGACGCCCGGGTTGCGGTGGAACGGGACCGGGGGATCGTGCTGCGGTGGATCTTCGACATCCCGGGGGAGGACGGGGTTCCCGCCGGAGAGGCGACGGCCGGGTTCGCGGTCGACCACGGCCCGAGCTCGCTGGTCGGGTTCGGCCTCGGCGGCCCGGAGATCGGCGTCGGGCGCCCCCAGTTCAAGCCGGCGTTCGACCGGGCCCGCGCGGCAGGCCTGCGCAGCGTGCCGCACGCAGGCGAGACGACCGGCCCGGAGACGGTGTGGGACGCGCTCAACCACCTCGGCGCCGAGCGGATCGGCCACGGCACCTCCTCTGTCCAGGACCAAGCGCTGCTGCAGCACCTTGCCGCCACCGGTATCGCGCTCGAGGTCTGCCCCACCTCCAACATCGCGACCCGGGCCGTCGCCGCCCTCGACCAGCACCCGATCCGGCAGATGGTCGACGCCGGTGTCCTGGTGACGATCAACAGCGACGACCCGCCGATGTTCGGGACGACCCTGAACCGGGAGTACCAGATCGCGGCCCGGCTGCTCGACCTCGACGAGGCGGGCATCGGGGAGCTGGCCAAGAACGCCGTCACCGCATCGTTCCTGCCGGCCCGCGAACAGGCCGCGCTCCACGCGGAGATCGACGCCTACGTCGCGTCGGCCCGTTGACCTTCGTCGTTCGGCGCCCCCGGCAGGATTCGAACCTGCGGCCAACAGATTAGAAGTCTGTCGCTCTATCCAGCTGAGCTACGGGGGCCGGGGGCGGGGGGTAGGAACTACCATCGGATTAAACATCGGGATTACATCTGTGAAGTTCTAGACCGATTTTGGTCCCGTCCGGCCCCTAGTATGCCCGACACAGTTCGGGCATCCGTGCGCCGGCAGCGTTCTGGGGGGCCCTGCCCCCGTAGTTCAGTCAGTGTCGGGTGGGCCCTCAATAGCCACCGTCGAGGGCCTCAGGCCATCGCTGTCACGGGCCCGACCAGTTGACCCACCAGGTCGCCGTCGGTGCGCAGCTGTCTGTGCAGGCGGAACCTCGGCGTGGGTGGATCGCATCGTGATCGAGATCTGCGGACTAACTGGGTGTCCTTATTCGGACCGGAGTGGATCAAGCAGCCGTTTACCGGGTCTGCCGATGTGCGGACGGCGAATTCCGCGTCAGGGACCCTTCAGCGGTTCCCCGGTCCGCACCGAGACGACCACGTCGTGGATCGCCCGGGTGACCGCGGCGGCGTGATCTGGGTTTTCCACGAAGGCAGCGTGGGTCGCCCCCGACTCGACGCGATGAAGGCTGTTGGTCGACAGCGTGGCCATCTCGTTCTGAGCGGCCATCCATCCCTTGGAGTTTTCGCGATCGGCGGTCAGGACGATCAGTGGCTTCGCGTCGAGGCTGCGGAGTCTCGCCGGCCTCGGCCTCGGACCGGTTCGCGACGCCGAACTCATCGAGGAAGCCGCCCATTTCCTTCCCGGTGGCGGCAGTTGTACGCGCATCGTCTCGGTACTTAGGCGGTAGATCCGAGAAACTGGTGTCGGCGATAAGGCGCCCGACCCCCAGCCGAGAGGTCGTTGCGACCAACGAGGACAGGTGCTTCAAGATGCTGTAAGAACTTGCCTTCTGCGGGGACACGGGGGTGCTCTTGGCGGCGGTGGAGTCGACCAGGACGAGGCCGGCGACCTCCTCGGGATACTTCGCGGCGTACGTCCTCACGTACAGGCCGCCAAAGGAATGCCCGGCCAGCACGTACGGACCTGGAACGAGTGCGCGATCTAGCAGCCTGTGGAGATCGGTCGCGATCTGCGCACCATCGGGCGGACTCGCGGCAGGATCACTCCAGCCGCGCCCCGCCCGGTCGTACACGCAAACTCTGCTGTCGCGGGCTACAGCGGGTGTGATCAACCCCATCGACGCCGCGGAGCCGCCGCCACCGGGCTCAAGAATCACGGTCGGACCGCGTGAGCCAGTGCACTCCAGGTGGAGTCGGTACGGTCCCACGTCGACGAGCTGACCGCGCATGGCGACCGCGGGTTCGGTCGACTGGCTGATCGTCTCGTACCCTCCGCCGAGGGCGAAGAGCACCAGGATGACCAACACTGGGTTCAGCAGCCACACCCTGGTCCGGCTGTGCAGCTCGCGCCTGGCGCGGGTCCAGACCCAGACCACCAAGACCAACAGGGCCGGCGGCCAGACCCACCCCAGCGCGTCCACCATGGCGTCCGGGGCCACGAGCACTAGCACCCCGGACAGCACCATGAAGATCGCCGGCGCCACGGCCCAGCGTTGTGGTTGGTCGGTGAACCGAGTGGACAGAACTGCCATGAGCGCCCACCCGAGGGCGAAGCCGATCAGCACCATGGCGGTGGAGAAGTCCTCATCCACCGTGCCGACTGGGAGGAACGGGAGGATCACCGCCGCAGCGAAGCCCGCGGCCAGCGATCCGGCCACGACTCCGCCAACGTGCGAGCGCCGTGGCCCCGGGACGGCGGGCGCGACCTGGTCGCCGCTCGTGGGACCAGTCTCGCTTTTCAAGCGCATGACGGCCACCTCGCCTTGCTAGGTCTACGCGCACCCCCGCCCATCGAGCATGCGCTCGACGGCGCGGCAAGGAAATGGCCCGACCGGATGCCCCGCAATGCCATCCGAGCGCGATCGGCCATCCCCGACCTTGCTCGAACGCACGCAAATGCCGCAGACAGCGTGCGCTGCGGCTCTACCGGATCTGGCAGATAGTGGAAGCGCGGAACTGCGGATGTGGGGACGTCCGCTCATCCGACTTATGCACGTGATCCTCCACCCACACAATGCCGATGAGTGCTCACACGGCGCGGTGAATAGCGTGCATTCGTTCGCGGCTGATCGGACTGGTCCGCAACTATCGGGCGGGGACGAGCCGGACGCCGGAGACTGGTACGCGGAAGGAGGCTCGATGCTCGCCGCACTGAACCATTTGGTGGACGCCGTCGAGGATGCCGCCGCCGAGCAGGTCGACGTCGCCGCGGTGGCGGCGGAGCACGGCACTACTGAGCACCACCTGCGACGGATGTTCTCGTCGCTGGCGGGCATGCCGGTGTCGGAGTACGTACGCCGGCGCCGGATGTCGCTCGCAGCGGCCGATGTCGCGAAGTCGTCCGACGACCTGTTGACGATCGCCGTCAGACACGGCTACGGCTCGACCGAGGCGTTCGGCCGCGCGTTCCGCGCCGTGCACGGCGTCGGCCTGACTGACGCACGCCGAAACGGGGGGCCCTTCCGCAGTCAACAGCTACTCAGGTTCCGCCTGACCGTCGAAGGGAACACCCCCATGCACGTCCGCATCATCGACCAACCAGCCTTTCGTCTGGTGGGCCACGCGACCCGGGTGCCGCTGATCTACGAAGGCGTCAACCCGCACATCCAGGCCCACGTCGCGGCGATCCCCATGGCGGAGCACCTGCGGCTCAGGGGGCTCAGCAACGCGTCCCCGGGCGGCCTGCTCCAGATCAGCGACGAGCTGGATCCGGAGGGGTCGGAGGGCAGCGGGCTGACCTACATGCACGGAGTGGCGATCACGGACGACACGCCGGCTCCGGACGATCTGGAGAGCATCGCCGTACCCGCCGGGAGCTGGGCGGTGTTCACTACCGAGGGACCCCACCCGCAGGCGCTGCAGGAAAGGTGGGCGGCGACCGCAGCCGAGTGGTTCCCGTCGAACGCGTGGCGGCTGCGACCCGGACCGTCGATCGTGGCCGTCCTCGAGCACAACGCGGACTTCACGACCGCAACCTGTGACCTCTGGCAGCCTGTCGAGCGCGCCTGACGCCGGATCGCCCGAGGGGCGGGCCGGCGGTGCGCTTGGTCCGATGCCCCTGGGCGATCCACGCCACGTCAAGCGTGCTGACGCGCCGCGAAGAGCGCAGTGCGGATCACGTTCCTGGTGCTTGTTGTGCCGGTGATAGCGCGAGCCGTGGCACCCTGACCCCATGACCGAGACGGATCGGGCGATGCTGACGAACGCGCTTCGGGGGCTCGCGGATGACCCAAGAGTCGCGACCGCGCCGCTACCGGATCAGGTCACAGCCGCCCTTCCCGGCTCCTGGCAGGTCTCGGGCCACGGTGTCCAGTTCTTCGCAGTGTCAGTTGCTGATCTTTCGATGGGATCCACTGCCCGACCTGATGGCATGCGCCTGACTTAGCGCTTCGTGTCACCTGTTCGACGCACAGTTGTCGTGTCGCCAACGACCCCATCTGCCGCCGGTCGGGCGGGCGGAAGTGTCGATGTCAGCGCGTTGATTTCCCGCCGAGATCGCCGGCCCTCAGACGGTGTGCATAGGTCTGCGACTGTGAGCGTCCCATCGTCTCGCGCTCGGCAGCGTGACGGCGGCTGGTCGCGGTCGCAACGCTCGCCCTTGAAGCTGTCCGATCCATCGCGGCCCTTGACGGATCTCTCCTGCCGGATCCGTTTGTTCTCCCGGTGCTCCCAGCCCGCAGCGGGGCCTCGGCGTGCGGCTACGTCTTGGCTGCACGGGCCCGGTGGACGGCGGCAACGATGAGCAGGCTCAACAAGAAGACAACCAAGAGGACAGGGGACAACAGCAGTAGCAGGATCGCGGATGCTACCGCGGCAATGATCGCAGCCCTCACAACGGGCGTGCCCGCCTGCCATGCCCCCTTGATGGCTGCCCAGATCGGGTTCTTACCGTGCATGCCTGCCTTGACCCCCTCGGCACCTGCCTTCTCCTTTGCGCCACCGCCCTCGGCCAGTTCATCGAGTCCCTCGTCTGCCAGCGCAGCCAGCCCTCCCAAGGAATCGCCTCCGCCTGCGACGCCATTGAGCTTGTCAGCCCACATGACAACTTTTTGCTCCAGCTTGGCTGCCGCGCTCCCCACGGCGGCGTTGAGTACCGAGGTGAAGGCGCCGGCAGGACTGTGATCAGCACGAACCCCGCGGGTCGTGGACGTTGCGGTTGAATTCATAACGCTCCCATCCTCCGTCTCGTCGTACCCGTTGAGCCGCTATCGACACAGTCGCAAAGCATCCGCGAAGGCATGGACACGAGCGTGGCCTCGCGGGCGCTAGGTACGACCCCGTCGACACCGTCACGGGCGCGGGCGCCGCCGGTGTCACTGCGACATTGCGCGTTTCGGCACTTTCGAGAAGCGGGACCGAAGTGTTCGAACGGCACGATCCTCGGAAACGGAGCCCATCAAGCTGATCCGTGGTAGTGAATGCCATGAGTCCGAACGTCCGCACATGCGCACATGGCGGACTCACGAGGCTTAGTTGGCGTGTCCGCTCTGTCGTTGGGCACTGTGTGCATGGAGAACTCGCAATCGAGCCCGGCCGTCTCCGGTGTCGTCGTCACTATGCCCCAGATGCTGCGGTTGGCCGTTGCCGCCCACCTCGCGCGTTTCAAGGGCCAGTCACGCATCCACACCGGGTCCGACCTGAGGGGCTACCTGGTCTGGTGTGAATCACGCGACCTCGACCCGCTCGCAGCGGCCCGGTCCCATCGAGCTCTACGTCCGCTGGCTGCAAGAAGTGCGCCGGTATCGGCCCTCGCTGCGGCGTCCGGATTTGCCGCAGACAAGGCGCGTCATCCGCCGCCTGTCGGACAAGATTCCGAACCGCCCGCTCGACCGCGGCCCCGACGTACCCGTCTTCGAAGTCGAGGGCCATTGACAGCGTGCGGATTGAGGGGTTGCGTTGCGACATGACCTCGAAGAACGACTTTTCCGAGGACGAGTGGGCTCACGTCGTGCGCGCGCCGTTCGTGGCCGGCCTTGCGGTCTCCCTCTCTGACCCCGGCGGTCCGATCGAGGCCGGCAAGGAGCAGATGGCCGCGATTCGCGGCGCCATGAACCCGCCGAGCCGCGAAGAGCTGCTGACCGATGTCGCCCTCGACGTACAGGGCATGACCCAGCAGCGAGAACATCCACTCAAGGGCTACCGCCCGGCCGGCGGCGGCGACCCTCGCGAGGAGCTGCTGGAGGAACTTCACGCTACCCGCGCCGTCATCGAGTCCAAGGCGACGCCAGCCGAGGCGACCGCATTCAGCCGGTGGGTGGTCGACGTGGCCCAAGCGGCAGCCGATGCGGCCAAGGAAGGTGGCTTCATGGGGATCGGCGCTACGCGGGTCAGTGACCGGGAGCGATCCATGCTGGACCGGGTACGCGAGACCCTGACCGGCTGACGGCACCGGACAGCGCCGGCGCGCTCGGCACAGGGCGTCGACCTCGTGCTCATCGACCGTGCCGCGGGGGGTTGCGTTGCTGCCGACCCTGCGACTGGCAGCTGCGGCGGCACCGAGCCCCAGCAGGGGCATTGCCATCGCAAGGTCGGCACCGCAAGCCCCCGAACGAAGCTCGCGCACCAGCCCGCCCCACGCTCGCCGTGCCCCGACGGTGCGATACGCAGTCATCTGCCGCGGACGGTGAAACGCGATCGTGCCGTGAGCGGTCGTGACGTCGATGGCTCGCCAGCCTCGCCGCTGATCGCTAGGTCGCCCCGGATCATTGCCGGGACAGGACTGCTTCCACGACGGGCCGCACGCGTTCGACGTGCGCCACGAGGCTTCCCATCAGTCGGTTTCGGGCCGCGAAGAGTCCGGTCGGCCCGAGTCGGTACAGCAGGGCGCGCACCAGCAGCTGGTTCCAGTCCTCGCCCGTCTCCCACTCCTCGAGCAGGGACAGAGGCGCGCCGCGGAACGTCACAGCGTCGGTCACTGCCACGGCATTGGCCGTCCCGGCTGGCCTGAAGTACGGAGGCCAGTCGATCACTGCAGGCGCCAGTCCGCCTGCCACCAGCACGTTGGGGAGGATGTCACCGTGGATCACCTGATCGGCGGTTCTTACCGGAGCCGGGTGGCCCTCCAACCGCTGGATCACCTCGAGGGTCTCCTCGTCCCCCTCGGCCTCGGCGGCCTCCCATGCCAGACGGTGGCCAAAGGCCCACGGGTCGTCGCGGACGTCGATGAAGTCGGGGCGCGGCAGGTCCTTGATGCGGTCGTGGAACGCGTCGCTCGCCTCCTTGACCTGACCCAGTTCGCGCACCAGGTCGAGGTCCCGGCCCGGGAGGAAGACATGTGCGCCCCATCCGTCAGTCGACCAGCCCCCTTGGTCGACGCCCTTAGGTGCGACCGGCTGTGGCACCCTCACGTCCTCGCTGTCCCAGGCTGCGTACGTCTGGCACACCCAGGCGTGTTCCGGAACGCAACCCACCGGCTTGAGCACCAGGTGTCCGTCGGTCCAGGCGTGCCCTACCCCGCCGGGAAGGCGGCATAGCGCGTGCTCGCGAACGCCGAACGCACGTACCGCTTGGGTAGTCGGACCTCGCTGACGCCACGCCCATTCTGAGTCGTTGAGCAGCCGGACTCTTGCGGGTGATGTGGCGCTGGCGCGGCCAGGAGCATGTTGGCCACACGAGGACAGTAGCGAACTCCCCGAGGGCTTCCGCTCATGCCGCGCAGTGCGCGTTCCTGCGTGTGACGCCGCGTTAATGAGGAGCAACTTCGGAGCGGATGGTGCAGGATCGACTCCGTGGGTTACGCCGGTCCGCTCTCCTCCGTGCAGGTGGTCGACATGGCATCGGCGCTTCCGGATGTGGTGCTCAAGGAGAGCGTCAACTGGACCAACATCACGTTTAGGGGGAAAGGCTTCGCCTGGGTCAACCACCAGGAGAACCGCGCGATGGTCAAGGGCCACCACGACGAGCGGGACGCCCTCCTCGCGACCGCACCCGACGTCTACGAGGCGGGTTGGGCAACCAATTCGTCCGCATGGGTCACCATCCACCTCGAGCTCGCCGACGCCGAGGAAGTGCTCGAGCTCCTGGAGGAGGCCTGGAGAATGACCGCCACCAAGAAGGCGATCACCGCGTACGACGAATCCAGGGCTCGCTAGCCGGCTCGACGAAACCAAAGATGGCGCCGAACGGCGGCGCTTGGATGACCATCCCTGAGGTGGGGACAGGAATCGCCAAACGTCGCAACTCCGCAGACAGCGAGTAGACATTGCCGGTCACCGGATCGCTGCACGATTGTCTGCTCGGTCGGTGCCGATGGAGTCGGGACAGTTCGCCAGACCGACTCGCGACGAGAAGAGGGCGGCGCTTCCGCACTCGCGAACGACTGCGGCGGCCCCTGGTCTCTGAAGGGGCACCCGGAACGCCTCGCCCTCGCGACGAAGCCTGTCGTCGTACGCGTCCGCGAGGCCAGACAGCTGAGCGCTTCCATCACCGGTGAAGGAAGGCCCGTGCATCAACGCAAGGGTGCCTGGCGCCAGATCGGCCAGCCGGCGCATCGTCGCTCCAGTTCGTGGCGTGAGGCAGGTCGCTGCGAACAGGTCCTCGGCCTGCATGGCCGGGCCAACCATCTCGCTCGCCACTAGGGGGCGGCTTTGACCAACCGCGGTGAACAGGTCACCGCACAGCAGGACGTCCGTGGCCTCGTCGAAGTAGACGCCGGAATCCCAGCCGTGCGGAACGTGCGGCGTCGCGAAATAGCGCAACCGGTGCCGGCCGAGGTCGACGACTTCCCCGTCATCCAACGGTCGAGGCGGCCGGTCGGCCAGATCGTCAATGCTCAACTCGACCACGCGGTGACGCCTCTCCGTGCCGCCCGTCTCCTTGGCCGTCCGATTTCTCTGCCGAGCTGCTCGGCGCAGCGATGCAGGCCAGCGCCTCCCGTCTCGCTGGACCACGGGTTTGCACGGGTTTGGCAGCGGTGCCAGTGCTTTGAGGACGCGGTCGAGGGAAGGGGGTTGACCGCTCTCCTGGAGGCGAGCAGGGTGGAATGATCGTTCCCGGAGACCCGTGTAAGGAGTAGCGAGCTATGGCTAAGACAATCGTCCGGCAGCCTGGTGAGGGTGGTGATGCCTACTGGGTGCTCGGCGGCCTTTACGAGGCACTCACCACTGGTGAGGAAACCACCGGTGCTTCAACGATCATGAAAATGACAGTCCCAATCGGGTCGGGGCCGCCCCCACACACCCACCCCGGATCGGAATCTGTCTACGTTCTCAGCGGAACGGCTCGCTTCCATGTGGGCGACGAGACGTACGACGCTGGACCGGGATCGTTCTTCTACTTCCCCGCCGGCACGGTGGAGACGTATGAGCCGACCTCGACGGTCGAAGTGCTCGTCGTCTACGAGCCGGGCGGTATCGACCGCTTCTTCGCCGAGGTGGGCGAAGCTGCCCCGCGGCGGGAGTTGCCGCCGCCGTCAGACACCCCTCCGGACCTGGCGCTGATCGCAGAGGTCGGCGAACGCTACGGGATGCAGATCCAGATTCCGAGCGGGTAACTCACCACCACGCAGTCGCTCGTTCGGGTGGGCTCCCCTCGCCCGGGCGGGGCCCACTGCCCATGACCGAGCCAGACGGAGTTCGACCGCTCGGAACAAGCCGGTCTCTGTTCCCGTCATTGAGCAGACGCAGTAGACACAGGCCGGGCACTTCAAGTCCGAGCCCGTAGGTCGACGGCGCATGCAAGACCTCTCGAAGCCTCGGCGAGGCTATCTCCAAGTCAGAGAGTGACCAGGGCAGAGGTATCGCCGATCTCTGGGGCGGTCCGCCGAGCGATCTTTACGGCAAGTGCAACTGATCGAGGGCAACACGAGCGCCGTAATCCGGAGGCGGATCGAGTAGTTCATCGATATCGATCTGCGCGAAGCTTTCCGATCTCAGGTCGGAGAGCGCGCCAGCAACCCAGGCGCGAACAGCAAGCGGCGGATCCTGACTCATGCTGTTCAGTCAATCAGGGCGAGCCCCGCGGTGCCCGCTCTTCGGCTATGTCAGAGCGGAAGAGGCACTGGCCAGTGCCGGTGCGTCATACCGCCAGTGACGCGGGAGCCGACTGCCACACGCGGTCGTCGCAAACGCACTCTTCTGCCGCATTCCGCGCGCGTAACCAACCATCTGCCGTGCGCCACCCAGCTCCGTCGCATGGGCAGTGAGCTACCCCCGCAACAGGTACGGCAGCTCGAACTCCTGATAGCTCAGCGGCGGCCCGCCCTGGATGCCCAGCTGCTGCAGCGCCGGCACCATCCGCTCGGTGAAGAACCGCTCGGAGTCCTCCTTGCTCTCCCACACATCGAGGCTGTGCACGCCGCGTTCGCTCGGGCCGCCCGCGTGCAGGATCAGTCCCTTCACGGGCGCATCCCCGACGGCCTCACCGATCTTGATGTGGGTGTCGAGATCGACGTCGAACTCCATAAGCACCGCATACGCCATGGCCCTATCCTTTCCTTAGAGTCTTACTCTATTCATTAGAGTGCTACTCTAACCACGTGTCTGTCAAGAGGTCATACTCGTCCGCCAAACGCGAAGCCCAGGCCCGGGAGACCCGCCGCTCGATCCTCGACGCGGCCCACGAGCTCTTCGTCGCCACCGGGTACGCCGCCACCACGATCCAGGCGATCGCCGAGCGGGCCGGCGTCGCCGTCCAGACGGTGTACGCCGTGTTCGGCACCAAGCGCGAACTTCTGCGGCAGCTGATCGAGAGCACGATCACCGGCGACGACGATTCCCTGCCGATCACGGAGCGGACCGAGGCGCAGGCGGTCGCCGCCGAACCCGACGCCCGTCGGCGGGCCGAGCTCGACGCCGCCTTGAGCCGGTCGATCACCGAACGCGTGGCGCCCATCGTGCAGGTCGCGGAAGAGGCTGCGGCCTCCGATCCCGAGCTGGCCGCCATGATGGCGGCGGTCAAGGCAGCCCGACGCAAGGAGATGATCGCCTCGGCGAGGATCGTCGCCGGCCCCGACGGGCTGCGCGTGAGCCAGGAGGAGGCCGCCGCGACCCTCTACGTGCTCTACAGCCCCCAGGTCGCCGACATGCTCATGGGCGACTACGGCTGGTCCCCGCAGCGCTACGAGAGGTGGCTGGCGCGGATGATCCTGGACGCCGTCATCCGGTGACGGACGAAAACGCGCCCAGGCCGGCATATGTGACGGCACCAGCAGCTCACCGGGCGAAACGCACTCATCCGCCGCGATCCGCGCGGTCATGCTTGTTTTGCCGATGAGCGGACGCAGGGGGCTAGTCGCCAGAATCGGTGCGGTCAGATGGCAGACTCCTGGGGTGTGACCGGTCATGGCGTTGACCCGCGCTACACCCTGGCGAACGAGCGAACCTTCCTGGCCTGGATCCGCACTGCCTTGGGCCTGCTCGCTGCGGCAGCCGGTCTCCTCGCCATTGACCTGTCCTGGCCGGAGTTCGCGGTGCAGGGCATAGCCAGTCTTCTCGCGGTCGTGGCCGGGATCTCCGCCTGCCTTGCGTGGATCCGTTGGCGGCGCGTCGAGGAGGCCATCGCACATGATCGTCCGATGCCCGAATCCCGCGCACACGTGCTTCTCGCGGTAACCGTAGGAGCCGTTGCAGTCGCGGTCGTTGTCCTCGCTCTGTTGTGAACCTGGTGCGTCGGCTCACCCGCTAGCGTGCGGATTCATGCGCAGCCGGCAATGCGGTGCCGCCTCGTGGCGAAGCATCCGCT
>CAWHPY010000018.1:0-11314 GCA_963831375.1 uncultured Actinomycetota bacterium
CAGGTACCCGGCCGCGTGTCACACGGCGGCCGCGGCCGGTGTCTGTATGTCGTACCCACCGAACTCAGGAGGACGACATGACCGGGTCCACACGTATCCAGCCCGCTCCGATCACTGGTGTGTTCGGCGCGATCGTGAAGCGCTTCAGCAGGAAGCTGCTCGGCGAGGTGCCTGAGCCGCTGGGCGTCTACTTCCACAACCGGCCCGTGCTGAAGACCTTTCTCGCGGTCAGCGGCAAGGCACAGAAGTGGAGCGCCTGCGACGAGAACCTGAAGTCGTTCGCGCACATGGCCGTCGCCGCACAGGTCGGCTGCTCGTGGTGCCTGGACTTCGGCTACTTCCACGCCCACAACGAGGGCCTGGACGAGCGGAAGGCCAGCCAGGTGCCGGTGTGGCGCACCTCGGAGGTCTTCACGCCGCTCGAGCGGGACGTCTTGGCATTCGCCGAGGCGATGACCGCAACGCCGCCGACCGTCACCGACAACCAGTTCGCCAGGCTGCTGGAGCAGCTCGGCGAGCCAGCGATGGTCGAGCTCACCACCCAGATCGCCCTCGCCAACCTGTACACGCGTTCGAACGTCGCGATGGGCATCGAGTCGCAGGGGTTCTCGTCCGCGTGCGAGTTCGAGCTGGCCCAGCCGGGCGTAGCCTCACGGTCATGACCGACCCGTTCGTCATCCACCGCAGCCTGCTCTTCACCGTTGCCTACGAGTTGCTCGGCTCCGCGGCCGACGCCGAGGACGTGGTGCAGGAAACCTGGCTGCGGTGGGCCGACGCCGACCAGTCCGGGGTGCATGACCCACGTGCCTACCTGGTGCGCATCGCCACCCGGCAGGCGCTCAACCGGCTCCGGACGCTCGCGCGCCGCCGCGAGGACTACGTAGGCGAGTGGCTCCCCGAACCGCTTCTCACCACTCCCGACGTCGCCGAGGACATCCTGCTCGCCGAGAGCGTCTCGATGGCGATGCTCACCGTGCTCGAGATGCTCACGCCGACCGAGCGCGCGGTGTTCGTGCTCCGCGAGGTCTTCGAGCTGCCGTACGAGGAGATCGCGGCGGCCCTCGACAAGACGACCGCTGCGGTCCGCCAGGTGGCGCACCGCGCCCGTGAGCACGTGTCCGCTCGTCGGCCGCGGATGAAGGTCGACCGGTCCGAGCAGCAACGGGTCGTCGAGCGGTTCCTGGCCGCGCTGACCAGTGGTGACGTGCAGGGGCTCATGGAGGTGTTGGCCCCGGACGTCGTGGTGGTCGCCGACGGCGGCGGACTGGTGGCGGCCGCCCGGCACCCCGTCGTCGGTGCGGACAAGGTCGTGGCATTCCTGTCGAAGTTCTCGACCCTCGCGCCCGCTGCGGTCGTGGACACACTCTGGCTCAACGGCGCCCTGGGCGGCCGAATCGTGCTGGACGGCGAGCTCAACACGGTCATGAGCTTCGTCGTCGAGGACGGCCGGATCTCCCGGCTGTACGCAGTCCGCAACCCGCACAAGCTGAGCCGGCTCAAGGAGGAGGCCCCGCTCGCACGCTAACGTCGACCGTGGCCCGACCATCGATCTGGCCGCACTGGGGTGCCGCCTCGCCGACAGACACGTGAGCGGCGGTTATGCCCGATTACGACGGCTCTGCCAAGCGGGCACGCCACAAGGCCAGCGGGCATGCCGCTATCGGGTCCGGTCAGCACAAGACGGGCGACGCGTTGGCGCCGATCGAGACATGCTGGTGGCGGGAGCATGGACCGTCGGGCCCACCGATGAGTTTTCGGGGAAACAGGAGTCTCTTTGTCGGGCCGGGCGGGTATCGTCCTGGCCGACCGGACTGCGAAAGGGACAGCCGATGGGTGGCACACGTGTTCTCGTTGGGACTCGCAAGGGTGCCTTCGTCCTCACCTCGGACGAGGGGCGCACGGACTGGAAGGTCGGCGGCCCGTACTTCCCCGGGTGGGAGGTCTACCACCTCAAGGCGTCGCCGATGAACCCTGACCGGGTCTACGCCTCGCAGACCAGTGGGTGGTTCGGTCAGGTGATCCAGCGGTCGGATGACGGTGGTGTGTCCTGGGAGACGGTCGGCAACGACTTCGGCTACGACGGCGTCCCCGGCGAGCATCAGTGGTACGACGGGTCGTTGCGGCCGTGGGAGTTCCACCGGGTCTGGCACCTCGAGCCTTCGTTGCACGACGCCGAGACGGTGTACGCCGGCGTCGAGGACGCCGCACTGTTCAAGTCCACCGACGGTGGAGCGTCATGGGCGGAGCTGTCAGGATTGCGCCAGCACGGCACCGGCCCCCAGTGGCAACCCGGCGCGGGCGGCATGTGTCTGCACACCATCCTCCAGCACCCGACCGACGCAGACAGGCTCTACGTTGCGATCTCGGCCGCGGGTGCATTCCGCACCACCGACCGCGGCGCCACGTGGCAGCCGATCAACAAGGGCCTGCGTTCGGGTGAGATCCCCGACCAGGACTCCGAGGTCGGCCATTGCGTGCACCGCCTCGACATGCACCCGAGCAACCCCGACGTGCTCTACATGCAGAAGCACTGGGACGTCATGCGCAGCGACGACGCCGGCGACCTCTGGCACGAGGTCAGTGGGGACCTGCCGAGCGACTTCGGGTTCCCCATCGTCGTGCACGCCCACGAACCGGAGACCGTCTACGTCGTGCCAATCACCAGCGACTCGCATCACTTCCCGGTGGACGGCAAACTGCGTGTCTACCGCAGCCGCACGGGCGGCGACGACTGGGAGCCGCTGACCAAGGGGCTTCCGCAGAACGACTGCTACGTCAACGTGCTGCGTGACGCGATGGCCGTTGACCAGCACGAGTCGTGCGGTGTCTACTTCGGCACCACAGGGGGACAGGTGTACGCCTCCAGCGACTCCGGGGACACCTGGTCACCCATCGTCCGTGACCTGCCGGCGGTCCTGTCCGTCGAGGTCCAGACCCTGTCGTGAGGTCGTGATGAGCCACTCGGTACGCGTCACGCTGCCGCCGAACCTGCGGGCGATGGCCCAGGTCCACGGCGAGGTGCTCCTCGAGGTCCCGGGCGAGGTCACCCAGCGGTCGGTGCTCAACGCCCTCGAGGCGAAGTACCCGATGCTCCTCGGCACCATCCGTGATCGTGCCACCGCCCGCCGGCGTGCGTTCGTCCGGTTCTTCGCGTGCGAGGAAGACCTGTCCCACTACGAGCCCGATACACCGCTGCCAGAGCGAGTCGTCGCCGGTGAGGAACCGTTCATGGTCGTGGGTGCAATGGCCGGAGGCTGACCAACCGCACGCCAACTGCCCCGCCGGTGAGACACCGATCGACACCGGCCGGCGATGACCCACGGATCAGTCAGAAGTGCCGGAAAGACGCGCTTCGTCTATCGCGAAAGGGTGCGGCTGCTGCGGATGAAAGAGTGCGCTCCTCGCCCAACTCAACGTCGATGGACTGATGCGGGAAGCGCCGCGCGCGCCGCCGGAGCCAACCTCCCTGCCGCCGGGTGCCACGGCTCGACGTCCGTGGGGTCCCAGGCGTAGGTGGGAACACCGTCCTGGACCAGGGTGGAGAGCTCAGGAATCGATAGTTTAGCCGCGGACCAGGAGTCGCGAGAGCGAGACGAAGATTCCCGTGATCGTGAATCGCGGGTCGCCCAGGACGGGGCCGACGGGCCACCACAGCCGGCCCAGCGCCAGTCGGGGTGCGGCGACGAGGGCGTGCGCGAAGAGGACCCGGACCAGTATCAGGTTGAGGAAGAACCACTCGGGGTGCGCCTCGGACTCGGCCAGCGCGCGGTGGTCCAGGTAGCCCGACACGATGCTGGCGTTGTGAGCTCTGTGTCCGATCGCGAGACTTGCGCCTCACACCAGCGTGACTCGGTGAACCATCCGAGGCAGCCGCGCGGGAGCCAGCGAAGAGGTGGTAAACGGAGCGATCCGCGAGTGCTCGATCGATGGGCGGCAGCTGGTCGAACTGCAGCGCCCACGGCGAGGGCGAGGGGCCCGCTGGCGCATGTCGGCGGCGATCTCGGTCATCGCCACGCTCACCTGCTCGGGCACGGCGAGCGCACTCGTGTCGAACTCGTTGTCTGATACTTCTTGGTCACGACGGTCCCTTCTTGCGGGTTGTCTTGGCGGACGCCCAACACCTACCGTAAGGAAGGCGTCGAGCGGGGGCCGCCACCTCAGGTTCTACGAGACCCGGGACAACCTCTTCTTGTGGAACTCACCAGAAAGTACTGGGGAGGGGACGAGTCATGCGAGTACTGATGTATGGAATCGGCTCGGTGGGATCCACCATGGCCCGGATGCTCCTGGAGCGAGGGGCCACGATCGTAGGCGCGGTCGCTGCGAGCCAGGAGAAGAACGGGAAGGACGTGGGTGAGCTCGTCGGGCTCGACACGCAACTGGGCGCTCGGGTCTACACGGATCCCGACGAAGGCTTGGCACTTCAGCCAGACCTGGTCGTGATGAGCATTGCCAGCTACATGGAAGACATGTACGAGCCGATGCAGCGATGCATCAGGGCTGGGGCCAACGTCATCTCCCTTGCCGAGGAGCTGTTGTACAGCTGGAACACGTCTGCCAAGGAGACCGCTGAGCTGGACGCCCTTGCCAAGGAACACGGCGTGCGCGTGCTTTGTACGGGGCATCAGGATGGCTACTGGGTCTCGTTGGTGTCGGTTCTCATGGGCACCTGTTTCAAGGTCGACGAAGTGCTTGGCCAGTGCACCTGGAACGTGGACGACTTCGGCGCGGAGCTTGCTCAGGACCAGCAAGTGGGAACGTCTCCCGAGAGCTTCAAGGAGTGGGCCAGCACTGCACATCGTCCGCCCACGTTCGGTCGCACCTCGCTGTACGTCCTAGCCGCGATGGCGGGCCTGGAAGTCGTCGACTCGATGACCAGCAGCCGACCCGACATCGCTGAGGCGCCCCTCTACTGCAAGGCGCTCGACTGCGAGATCCCGGCCGGGAAGGTCATCGGGTTCACTGACGTCGACGAGGTGACAACACACGAGGGCATCCGGCTGCGTCTGGAGATGACGGGCAAGGTCTACGCCGACGCACTACACGACCTGCGGCACGCTCCTGAACCGCATTCCTCAGCTTCTCGCAGCGGAGCCGGGTTACTTGACGATCGACTCTCTCCCCCAGCTCAGGTACCAGCAGAGCTACGTGGGCTGAGGGCGAAGCTCTACGGCTTTGACGCGCTGGGCTCTCACGCGCCATAGCAGCTGCAGAGGCAGGCCCGCGTCGTCCTAGGTGATCGTGCGCCGGTGTGGCGCGGTCTCCAGCGTTCGCGATGCAGCCTCGTTGCTGCTTCGCGGGTCCTCGTTGACGGCGCACCGTCGCTGTAGCAGGGGTGAGTGCCGTTCAGCTTGGCGGGACGATGTGAAGATAGGCGTCCCCAAATCGCGGGCGAGCCTGAGTCCGGACGCATTGCGTGCGCGTGGGACGGACACCGACGCCTCCGACTGGGTCGTCGGGTGCGGTTCACATCGCACTCTGGTTGTGCGGGGCCGATGTTCGGACGCGCTGATGCCCATGCCCAGCAAGCGGCGCGGGATGCCCGCGTGTGTGGCCGTCAGCGTCGTTGGGGCAAGCACCGCCGTCAGTTTCGATAGAATCCTGGCTGAGCGACGGGTTGGCCCACCGGTGCCACGGAGCGCGACCTGCCTCGCCGCGTGGACGGTGCCCTGTATCTAGCTCGAGGCGGGTCGGACGGGTCACCATGAGTCGAGAGGGGCGGCATGAGTACCGGACCAGACGAAGGTATCGAGGCCGGGCGGTCCGGGAGCCGGCGACTGATGCTGCTGCTCGCGGCGGCGATGTTCGTCTTGGTGGTCGACACGTCGCTGATGAACGTGTCGATCTCCGCGGTCATCACCGACTTGGACACGACGGCCAGCGGTGTGCAGTCCGCCATCGCCCTCGAGGCGCTGGTCTCGGCAGCCTTCATTCTGATCAACAGCAAGGTAGGTGACCTGATCGGTCGGAAGCGGGCCTACGTGCTTGGCCTGCTGGCCTATGCCCTCGGAGCGCTGGCCATGACGCTGGCCCAGAGCCTCACCGCTATCGTGATTTTTTGGGCAATCATCGGCGGGCTCGGTGCGTCGTTGCTGCTGCCGGCGATGCAGTCGCTGATCCACGGCAACTTCGCCGGCGCTGCCCAGAAGCAGGCGTATGCGCTGGTCGGTGCCGCGGCCGCCATCGCCGCAGCTATCGGTCCACTGCTCGGCGGGTTCGTGACGACCTACCTTTCGTGGCGGGTCGGTTTCGGGTTGGAGGTGCTCATCATCGCCATCGTGCTGAGCCAGATCGGGTTGGTGCGCGATGTCCCCTACACCGGCTCGCGACAGGTCGATGTCGTTGGCGCGATCCTGTCGGTGATCGGCATGGGCGGCGTGGTCCTCGGGATCCTGGTCTGGCAGGAGGGCGGTGAGTACGTCGGTCTGCTGATGATCGTGGGAGCCGTGGCGCTGGTGCTGTTCGCCCGGTGGCTGATCAGACGCAAGCGCGAAGGCCGGGTGACCTTGCTCGACCCGGACCTGTTCCGGCACCCGAACTTCACGGCCGGGGTCTCCGGCCAGATGCTGCAGCAGGTGACGCTCGGCGGGGCGATGATCGCCCTGCCGCTGTTCTTCCAGATGACCCTCGAGTACAACGCGCTGGAGGCTGGGCTCTCGTTGGCGCCGCTGTCCTTGACCATGTTTGCTGCGGCACTGATCGCCGGGAAGCGGGCCGGTCGTCGGCGTCCGGCGGCGATCATCCGCGCCGGGTTCCTGCTGGCCAGCGTCGGGATCGCGATCATCATCCCGTTCGTGCCGCGGGTGGGCAGCGGTTGGTATCTAGTCATTCCGCTCGCGATCTCAGGCGCCGGTCTGGGCCTGTTGGTGTCGCAGCTCAACAACTACACCCTTGCGCCGGTCGAGGAGGAGCGGGTCAGCGAGGCCGCCGGCGTTAACTCGGCCGCGGGCTCGTTCGGGCTCTCGTTCGGGCTGGCGATGTCCGGAGGACTGATGCTGGCCGCCCTCTCGTTCAGCTTCACCCAGCTGGCGGCGAACAGCGAGGCCATCCCGCCGGCGCAGCAAGAGCAGATCGCCACTGCCCTCGAGGACGACGCAGAGGTCATGAGCAACACCCAGCTGGAGCAGCAGATCACCGGTCAGCCGCCGGAGGTGGAGGCGGCAGTCGTGTCCATCAACAACGATGCCCGCAACCGCTCGCTGCAGATAGCTCTGCTGGTGCCCCTGCTCGCCGCCCTGCTCGGGTTCGGGAACTCGTTCCGGATGCTGCGGCTACCCGACCAGAAGCCCTCGTCCTCCTTGGACGGGATGGACTTCGGCTGACCCATGTACGCCGGGGCGGGCCTACTGCAGAACAGTCAACAGTCGGTCGGGTGGTCCGAACGTCGCGACTGGGCTTCCCCCGAGATCGTGGAGGACTCCTTATGCCGCGTCCGGTTGGACGCGAGCGTTCTCGTAGTTGATGGGACTCATCATCGCCGCAGCGCTGTGCCGGCGGGTCTGGTTGTAGAAGTCGTGACACCAGTCGAGCACGACGGCGCGGGCCTGGTCGGTGTCGGTGAACTTATGGCGGGACAGGACCTCCCACTCCAGGGTGGAGAAGAACGCCTCGGCGGCCGCGTTATCGAAGCACGACCCGACTCGGCCCATCGACTGGCGGACGCCGAGCTTGTCGCCACATAGCCGGGTGAAGTCCGTCGCGGTGTAGGTCGAGCCGCGGTCGGTGTGGAAGATGACGCCCTCGATCGCCTCGCGGCACCCGCGCACCGATCGCGGCCATCCGGATCGCCTCGCACGCCAGTTCGGCGTCGGGATGCAGCGAGGTCGCGGCGGCGAGCAGCCGCCGGGAGTAGAGGTCGATCACGGTGGCCAGATACAGCTTCCCCGATCCGGTCGGGATCTCGGTAATGTCCTATGCCGACCTTGGAACTATGCCGACCCTTCCAGTGATCGTGCAGGTCAATAGCGGTACTGAGGTTCGGAAGGTCGGCATAGTCGCGTGGTCGTGGTCACGCTTTCAGGCACGGGGTGTCTGGAGGTGAGGTACGTGACGAAGAGATCGCCGACGGCCCGGTCGTATCCGGATCGGGTTCCGCGCGTTCCGGTGGGCCCTTTGGCGCCGGCGGTGCTGGGCGAGTGCTCGGCCTGGCTGAGCATGAAGGGCTACTCGCCGGGCACCGCGGCCGGGGTCGTGAACGTGGTGGGGCGACTCAGCTTGTGGATGCAGACGGTCGGCGCCGGGGTCGAGGACATCGACGAGGACCTTCTGGCCAGGTTCGTGGCCGAGGAGCGATCGCGAGACGTCGTGTGCGTCACCGCGATGAGGACGCTGGGGACGGCGCGCAGGTTCCTGATGGCCGACGGCTATCTCGACGCGGCCATGGCCGAAAGCGACCAGCTCGACGCCGGCGGCGGCCGAGCTGGCGGAGTGGCGTTCTTGGATGCGCGACCAACGCGGCCTGAGCGAGAAGACCATCGCGGCCCGCGTCCGCTACACGGCAGGCCTCCTGGACGCGCTGTCCGCCGACGCCGACGGGGCCTGGTGGATTGGGCCGGCTCGAGGCGTCGATCGTCAACGCCTACGTCGCCGAACGTGGACGCGACTACGGAGTCGTCGCGCGTGCTCACATCGTACGGCTCGGTCCGGTGCCTGCTGCGGTGGGCGTTGAGCACCGGTCGCATCGACCGGGACCTGTCCCCGGGATCCTCAAGCCTGCCGGGACGCAAGCGGTCCTTGCCGCGTGGGGTGGGCGCCGGCGAGGTCGCGGCATTGTTGGGCGTTTGCGATCCGGCCTCGGCGATCGGGGCCAGGGACCGGGCTCTCGTCCTGGTACTGGTGCGGCTGGGCCTGCGCGCCGGCGAGGCCGCCGGCCTGAGGCTCGACGACGTCGACTGGGCCAATGGCCAGGTCAAGGTCACCGGCAAGGGCCGCGAGCACGCTGCTGCCGCTCCCGGTCGACGTGGGCCAGGCGTTGGAGGCGTGGCTGCGGCTTCGACCACCCGCCCTGGACAGGGCCGTGTTCGTGCGGATGAACGCGCCTCGCCAGATGATGACGACCTCGGGGATCTCGGGGATCATCGCCCGGCTGTCGGACCTGGCGGGGATCGACCCGATCCACGCGCACCGGCTGCGGCACACCGCCGCGATGGACGTCCTGGCCGCGGGTGGCACCTTGACCGAGGCCAAGGAGCTCCTGGGTCACGCCTACGCCGTCACCACGATGGCCTACGCGAAGGTCGACCTCGTCTCGCTGCGCGAGCTGGTCGTCCCGTTCGGGCAGGTGCCGCGATGACGACGCCGGCGACGCTGCGCGAGCGGCTGGACGAGTACCTGGCGATGCGCCGGGCACTGGGGTTCCAGCTCGACGACCTCGAACGGCAGGTCGGCCTGTTCTGCGCCTGGCTGGAAGCCCGCGGCCAGACACAGACCTTCACCATCGACGACGCGGTGGACGTGGGCGCGGCTCAACCCCGACGCGCACCCGTCGTGGTGGGCGACCCGGCTGTCGTTGGTGCGCCGCTTCGCCGGCTACCTCAACGCCAACGGTGTCGACGTCCCGGTCGATCCCCAGCGGCTTGCTGCCAGCCAGGAAGCCCCGGGCGGTGCCGTTCATCTACAGCCAAGACGACATCGACGCGCTGCTCGCCGCCTGCGACACCGAGTTCGCCGACGAGCGGGTCGCTGCGACACGGTGCGCACCGTCATCGGGCTGCTCGCCGCCACGGGCCTGCGGATCGGCGAAGCGCTGAACCTGGGAGTCGACGACATCGACCCCGCCAACGACGTGCTGGTGATCAAGGCCGCGAAGTCGCACGAGCGGCTCGTCCCGGTCCACCCGTCGACCACGGCCGCGCTGCAGGCACTACATCGCGCTGCCTGCCCGGACGGCCACCCACCCCGACCCCCACGGCCCGGTCTTCGTGACCGCCAAGGGGACCGGGTACGCCTACGTGTCGTTCCAGTCCCTGTTCAAACGAGTCCGGGAGGCTGCCGGGCTCACCCCGCGCGGCAGGGCACGCCCCCGCCTGCACGACCTGCGGCACACCTTCGCCACCGCGCACATGACCGCGGCCTACGCCCGCGGCGGCGACCCCGACCGGGTGCTGTCGCTGCTGGCCACCTGGCTGGGGCACTCCGACGCCGCCCACACCTACTGGTACCTGACCGCGACCGGGGAACTCATGGCCCTGGCCGCCGGAATGCTCGAACCCATCCCCGAAGGAGACACCGTCATGAACGCCCTGGCCACCAGCCTGCAGACCTACTTCACCACCTTCGCCCACACCCAGCGCGACCTGTCCGCCCACACGATCACCTCCTACCGCGACACCTGGCGGATGCTGCTGAAGTACCTGGCCGCGACGCTCGGCGATTCCGGCGGACGCGCATCGACTTCGACGCCGTCACCGCGGCGAACGTCACCGGGTTCCTCGACCACCTCGAACACGAGCGCGGCAACAGCGCCAGGACCCGCAACGCGCGGCTGACCGCGATCCGCTCCGTGCTCGGCCGAGCCCTGCCCGACCATCCCGAACACGCCGCCACGATCACCCAGGTCCTCGCGATCCCGCCCAAACGCACCATCAGGCCCGTCATCGAGTTCCTCACCCCCGACGAGGTCGACGCGCTCCTCGCCGCACCCGACCCCACCACCTGGACCGGGCGACGCGACCACGCCCTGCTGGCCCTGACCGTGCAGACCGGGCTTCGCGTCAGCGAGATCTGCTCGCTGACCCACAACGACATCCACCTCGGCACCGGCCCCCACATCGCCTGCACCGGCAAAGGACGACGCCAACGCATCACCCCGTTGACCCGGGCCACCGTGGCCATCATGACGACCTACCTCGCCGAACGAGCCACCCGCCCAGGCACGGCGCTGTTCTGCGGCCCCACAAGGGCAGCCCCTGTCCCGCGACGCGCTCGAGCACCGCCTCGCCAAACACCTCGCCACCGCCGACCACCACCTGCCCGAGCCTCGCCGCCAAGCACGTCACGATGCACACCCTGCGGCACACCGCGGCGATGAACCTCCTCGCCGCCGGCGTCGACGTCTCCGTCATCGCGCTCTGGCTCGGACACGCCGACACCCACAGCACCGACGCCTACCTCCACGCCGACATGGCGATCAAGCAAGCCGCCATCGACCGAACCAGGCCACCCGACGTCAGACCCGGCACCTACCAGCCCGACCCCGACATCCTGGCCTGGCTCACGTCGCTGTGACTATGCCGACCACTCGACCCCGAAGCCCCGCCAACGAGGCGCGATTACCGACGAACATCGGCATAGTTCCAAGGTCGGCATAGGACTT
>CAWHPY010000019.1:0-222265 GCA_963831375.1 uncultured Actinomycetota bacterium
GCACCCCGAGCCGTCGGGCGCCCTTGGCCAGGGCGGTGGTGACGTCGACCGGGTTCACCCGGCCGTCGCCGGGGACGTGGAAGCCGGCAAGCAGGTCGTCCGTCTTCGCCCAGGGGAACAGGTCGGCCATCTCCCGCGGCGAGATCTCCTCGACGTCGAGCCCGAGGTGCCGCTGGAACGCGGCGACCCGGCGGTACTCCTCCAGGCGGGCCTCGTCAGCGGCAGCCTCGATGAGCCCGACCGGCTTGAAACCGGTGGCCTGGCCGGTCTCCTCCTCGAGCCGCGCGTAGAGGTCACGTGAGTACAGCCGGATCGCGGTTGAAGTCTCCGAGGTCGACCCGAAGCAGGTCATCAGGCCCGCGGCGTGCCACGTGGTGCCGGAGGTGAGGCGGTCACGCTCGAGCAGGACCACGTCGGTCCAGCCGGCGTGGGCGAGGTGGTACGCGACGGAGCAGCCGATCACGCCCCCGCCGATGATGACGACGCGGGCACGGTCGGGGAGCTGACTTCCGGCAGTGACGGTCATCGGCCAAACCTACTGGGCGTCGGTGACACCGCGGGCCGTCCGCAGGTTTCCGGCGTAGGGCGCGGTATGGAACAGATCAGGACACCCGGCTGAGAAGCTCGAGGGAGCGCTGGACGACGAGGGCCGTGGCGTCCGCGTCGTACGACGGCAGCGAGCTGTCGGTGAACAGGTGCCGGTCGCCGGAGTAGACGAACAGCTCGGCCAGCTCGGGCCCGACCGTCTCGACCAGCTCGCGGGCGGCGTCGATGTCGCCCTCCGAGCGCGAAGAACGGGTCCTGGTCCATGCCGTGGATCTGCACCGGCACGCCGTCGGGCCACGGCCCGAAGGCCCACTCGCCGGTGATCGGGATGCACGACTCGTAGAGCAGCGCGCCCGCGGGCGCCGGCCCGGGTCTGGGCGAGCCGCTGCGCCGTGCAGCCGCCCGAGGAGAAGCCCGGCGTAGACCAGGCCCGCGGGCAGGTCGGCCACCGCCTGGTCGGCGCGCTGCGTCGACCTCGTCGCCGAGGCTCTTGCGTGAAGGCGATGCCGTCGTCGACGGCTCACCGGCAGCTCGCCCTCGAACAGGTCCGGCGTGTGCACGGTGTGCCCGCCGGCGCGCAGCTCGTCGGCGAACGCGCGCACGCCGTCGGTGAGTCCTTGCACGTGGTGGAACAGCACGACCTCGGCCATCTCTACACTCCTAGTCAACGGACGACGATAATCGAATGATCCATAACTCTAGAATGGTCCAGAGATGTCGGTCAATGAACAGATCCCGGACTACGAGCTCGACGAGATGGTGGTCATCACCGCGTCCGAGCAGCTGCGCGCGTTGGCCGACCCGCTGCGCGGCACCCTCCTCGAGCTGCTCCTCGAGCGGGCGGCCACGGTCACCGAGCTGGCGCGCGCCGTCGACCGCCCGAAGAGCACCGTTGCCTACCACGTGAACCTCCTCGTCGACGTCGGGCTGCTACGGGTCGTGCGCACCCGGCGGGTGCGGGCCATCGAGGAGCGGTACTACGGCCGGGTCGCCCGCACGATCTACATCGGCGCGCTCGACCGGCCAGAGGACAAGCACGTGGTGGCCGCAGTCAACGGGCTCGCCGAAGCGGCCGCTGAGGCTGCACCGGCGCACGCCGCCGACGACCTGCGATGCACGCTCGTGCACGCCCGCATCCCGATCGAGGACGTGCGCACCTTCTGGGCGGAGGTCCAGGCGGTCGCCCGTCGGTTCGCTCAGATCCCGCGGTCGGGGGACCAGGTCTACGGCTTCGTCGCCGGGCTCTACCCGACCGACGCTCCGACCCTGCCAGACGCGGACGTGGGAACCCAACACCGGTGAGACTTCTGCCTGCGAAGGCGCAATCGACGCAGCCGCCGTTGCCCGTCTGGTGTCCTGGCGACTAGGAGGCGGTCAAGTCCCCCAGCGACGCCAGCGGCACGACGTTCTTGGCCTCGGTCGCCAACGCAGGGTCGATCGTGACAGAGCGTCGGCCTGCAGTTTGGTGATGGCAAGGTATTCCGCGTCATAGGTGGAGTCCCATCCCTGCTCGCGACCGAACCTAAAACGGCGGCGGACTGCACGGCATACTCGAAGGACCAGCTGCCCACCACCGGGAGGATCGGCCGTGGCCAAGAAGTTCGCAAGCCAGCTCGTGGACCAGCTGCAGTCCGCGGGGGTGCAGCGCGTCTACGGGATCGTCGGGGACAGCCTCAACCCGGTCGTCGACGCCGTCCGGCGGACGGGCGGCGCCAGTCGTGGCGGGATCGACTGGGTGCACGTGCGGCACGAGGAGGCCGCGGCGTTCGCGGCCTCCGCGGAAGCGCAGCTCACCGGGCGGCTCGCGGTCTGCGCCGGCTCGTGCGGGCCCGGGCAACCTGCACCTCATCAACGGTCTGTACGACGCCAACCGCTCCGGGGCGCCGGTCCTCGCCCTGGCCTCGCACATCCCGAGCCGGCAGATCGGCAGCAGCTACTTCCAGGAGACCCACCCCGACCGGCTGTTCACCGAGTGCTCGGTCTACTCCGAGCTGATCTAGCACCCCGACGCAGGCGCCGCGCGTGGTGCACGACGCGCATCCAGCACGCGGTCGGCGAGCAGGGCGTGGCGGTCGTGACCCTGCCGGGCGACATCGCCGACCTGGAGGCGACCGACGCCGACTCACGTGCCACTGCCGCCCGCATCTGCCGTGCGGGTCACTGCGACCAGCGCCTGCGAGCGTGCGGCGGCTCGCCGAAGCCATCAACGCGGCGGGCAAGGTGACGATCTTCGGCGGGGCGGGCGCACAGGGCGCGCACGACCGAGGTGATCGAGCTCGCCGAGAAGATCAAGGCGCCGGTCGGGCACTGCGCTGCGCGGCAAGGAGTTCATCCAGTTCGACAACCCCTACGACGTCGGCATGACCGGGCTGCTCGGCTACGGCGCCGCCAGCTGACGGCGATCGAGGACGCCGACCTGCTGCATCCTGCTCGGCACCGACTTCCCCTACGACCAGTTCCTGCCGCGACACCCGCACCGCGCAGGTGGACCGGGCCGCCGAACGGCTCGGCCGGCGCACCGAGCGTCGACACTCGCCGTCCACGGCGACGTCTGCGCGACGCTCGCGGCCCTGCTGCCGCTGGTCGAAGCAGAAGAAGAGCCGACCGGTTCCTCGACCGGATGCTGAAGAAGCACGACCGCGCTGATGAGCAAGGCGGTCGGCGCGTACACGCGCAAGGCGTCGAGCACGCGCGTGCCGATCCACCCCGAGTACGCCGCCGTCGCTCCTCGACGAGGTGGCCGCCGACGACGCGGTGTTCACCGCGACACCGGCATGTGCAACGTCTGGACCGCCCGCTACATCACGCCCATCGGCCGCCGCCGGCTGATCGGCTCGTTCCTGCACGGGTCGATGGCGAACGCGCTCCCGCAGGCGATCGGCGCCCAGCTCGCCTTCCCGGACCGCCAGGTCGTCTCGGTCTCCGGCGACGGCGGTCTGTCGATGCTGCTCGGCGAGCTCATCACGGTCGTCGCCGCTGCGACCTGCCGGTGAAGATGGTGGTGTTCAACAACTCCACCCTGGGCATGGTCGAAGCTCGAGATGCTCGTCGACGGACTGCCCGACTTCGGCGTCGACGTACCTGACACCAACTACGCCGCCATCGCCGAGGCGATCGGCTTCCACGCGCAGCGCGTCGTCGAAGCCCACGTGACCTCGAGACGGCCTACCGCACGGCGTTCACCCACCCCGGGCCCGCGCTCGTGGAGGTCATCACCGACCCGCAGGCGCTCTCGCTGCCACCGAAGATCACCAGCGAGCAGGTCTTCGGCTTCGCCACGGCCATGTCGAAGATCGTGCTCAACAAGGGCGCCGGCGAGGTCGTCAGCATGGCCCGCAGCAACATGCGCAACCTTCCGCGCGGCTAAGCCCGTCGCAGCCTGGTGGGATGCAAACGACAGGAGGCAGTGGTCCGCTCGCGCAGGCCGGGCAGACGCACCGATCAGGGAGCCGTGATCGTCATAGGTCGAGGTCGCTGAGCCCCGGGTGATCGGTGGGGCGGGGTCCGTTCGAGGTCCCAACGGTATTTCCGGTCGGCCTCGTCGATCGCGACGTCGTTGATGCTCGCGTGGCGCCGTGCCATCAGGCCGTTCTCGTCAAAGAGCCAGTTCTCGTTGCCGTAGGAGCGGAACCAAGGCCCTGGTCGTCGTGCCACTCGTAGGCGAACCGGACCGCGATCCGGTCGTCGTCGAACGCCCACATCTCCTTGATCAGCCGGTAGTCCAGCTCCTTGGCCCACTTGCGCGTCAGGAACTCGACGATCGCCTCGCGGCCCTGGTAAGAACTCCGAGCGGTTCCGCCACTGACTGTCCGGGGTGTAGGCGAGGGCGACCCGCTGCGGGTCGCGGGTGTTCCACGCCGTCCTCGGCGGCGCGCACCTTCTTGACCGCGTCCTCGCGGGTGAACGGCGGGACGGGTGGTCGTGCCTCCATGGGTCCTCCTCGCTCCTTGCGGACACTGTAGGGCCGGAATGCGCCATCGGTCCATCGCCCGAGGTTGTGGATCAGTCGGCGCGGGCGGCCGAGCACGATGCGATGTACTCCTGGAACCCGCCGACAAGATCGGTCGCATTGCTGAGCCCGAGTCGCCGCAAGGTGTGGGCCGCGAGACTGGAGCTGTACCCCTGGCTGCAGACCAGGATGATCCGACGGTGCGGGTCGTCGGCCTGCTCCAGCCGATGAGGACTAGTGGGGTCGAGCCGCCACTCAACCACGTTACGGTCGATCACCACCGCCCCCGGCAGGTCGCCCTCGACCCTGCGTTGCTCGCTTGGGCGGATGTCCACCATCATCGCCCCCGCCGCGACTTCAGCGGCGAGATCCTGCACTGTCACCCGTTCGGAGCCTCGACGTACTTCCTCAAGCAGCCGCGAGATCGCCGAGCCGTCCGTGTCTTGTTCGGGCACAGGCTAACGATAGGGCACCCACGCCGAGTTGCTGGCACGCTGCGCTCGGCGTTCAACCAGGGGGCGTGGTCTAGGTGTTGACGGAACTCCGGCGTGCCGCGGGCACCTTGGTGATGAACGTCAGCGCCACCGCGACCAGCGCGATGATGCCGATCGTCGTGTAGGCGAGCGTGTAGGCCTGGTCCTCGCCGATCAGCGCCGAGGCGATGATCGGCCCGATGACGCCGCCGAGGCTCCAGCCGATCGAGCATCAGGCCGTAGATGGCGCCGGCGTTGCTTGACGCCGAAGAAGTCGCCCGCGGTCGCCGGCATGGTGCCGAAGCCGCCGCCGTAGCAGAGGTAGATGATCGCGGCGAGGACGAAGAAGAGGACCGCGTTGCTCGGCGTGCGGGCAGCAGCATCAGGCAGACGCCCTGGAGGCCCAGCATCGCGGCGAAGGTCGGCATCCGGCCGATGTAGTCGGAGGCCGCGGCCCAGACGATCCGGCCGGCGCCGTTGAAGACCGCCAGCACGCCGACGAGCGTCGCCGCCGCGGCGGCGCTGTAGCCCGCGATGTCGGTGGCGCTGCCCTTGGCCTGGGAGATCAGCGCGATGCCGGCGCTGACGTTGAGGGTGAGGATCGCGGTGAGGAGGTACCACTGCGGGGTGCGCAGCGCCTCGCCCTGGGTGTAGTCGCTTGCCGCTGCTGGCCGTCTGCCGGCGTCGCCGGCGGCTCGAAGCCCGGCACCGTGTAGCCCTGCGGGCGGGTTGCGGAAGAAGGACGCGCCGACCAGCGACATCACCAGGTAGGCGATGCCCAGCGGGAGGAACGCGCTGCGTCGGCATCGTCGGGGTTCCGGTCGATCAGCCACTGGGCGACCGGCGCGGTGAGCACCGCGCCGAACCCGAAGCCGCCGACCGCCAGGCCGGTGATGAGGCCCCGTCTTGTCGGGGAACCACTTCTGCAGCATGGCGATCGGCACGATGTAGGCGAAGCCGAGCCCGAAGCCGCTGATCACGCCGTAGCCGAGGATCAGCAGCCACAGCTGGTCCGCGCCGTCGGCGAACGAGGCCAGCAGGATGCCGACGGCGTAGATGACACCGCCGACCAGGGCGACGATGCGCGGGCCCTTGCGGTCCTGGATCCGGCCGCCGATGTAGGTGCCGATGAAGATCATCGCCGATGGTGACCGTGAACGGCAGCGACGCCTCGACCTTGCTCAGCTGCCGAAGGAGTCGGCGTCCTTGGCAGCGCCTCGGAGAAGACGCTCCAGGCGTAGACCGCGCCGATCGAGAACTGCAGCAGCAGGGCGGCGGCCGACCAGCAGCCAGCGGCCCTTCGTCGGGGTCCTGCTCCGGCCGGTCGAACCGCTGTCGGCTCGATCGTGCGTGCTCATCTCCGAGCTCCATGCCGCGTCTCCTCGAGCTGCCGCGGACCAGGCCCTCAGCTCTCGGTACCGCACCTGGGTCCCCTCGGTCGAGCCGTTCCCGCTGCGGGACGACGGTGTACTTGGGGTCCTTCGCCGAGGCCTGCCCGGCCTCGAAGACCCCGAACCGGGTGCAAGCCGACCCGGCCATCAGCGCCGCTCCGGAGAGCACGGCGACGCGTCCGGCTGCGGCCGGCCAGCAGCGCGCCCAGCGGCGCCGGCCGACGGTGAGCACCTTGCCGGCCGCATCAGCCGGCCGGCCTTGCCGTGGTGCAGCGGCTCGGCGGTGATCCCCATCGACCGCTCCATCCGGTGCTCCGCCGCCAGCTCGACGACGGCTCCGCCGACCGCCAGCCGGCGCGCGGGCCCGGCCTGGGCGACCGGGGCGCCGATCATGCCGAGCCCGCCGGAGGCGGCAGCCGCGGACGCCGCAGAAGACGAACGGCAGCTCCTGGTAGCGCCGCGTGCCAGGACGGGGTCGCGGTGTCGGCGAGCAGCACCGCGGTGTACGCCGCCACCGGCGGCGCGGTGACGCGCGGCCACCAGCCCGGCCGGCCGACCCGCAGGCCGAGCAGGCAGCGCGCCGACCGGTCCCGCGCTGCCAGCCGGCGGGCAGCAGCCCGGCCAGCTCGGCCGCGGCCGGCGAGCGCCGGCGAACGGGCCGTAGATGGACAGGATCCAGGTGCCGACCGACATCGGCGAGGTCAGCTTGGCCACCCGCAGCATGTTGAGGAACCGGCTCGGGCCTGCCCGAGGTCGTGGACCAGGGCGACCATGCTGAACGCCAGGCCGCCGAGCGCGCCGAGCCGGCCGGTGCGGCGCAGCGCCGGCCGGCCGGTGAGGTCGGCGCCGGCGGCGAGCAGCGACGACCCGGCGGCCACGCCGCCGGTGAACAGGTAGCCGGCGATGTCGTGCCTCCCACGGGCGACGGCTTGACGATGGGGCGGCCGTAGTAGGAGGTGAACTCGGCCTCCGGCACCATCGACCTGCTCGCCGCCGCCGCCGCCGCGCTTGCCGCGACCGGCGCGGGCTCGCCGGACTGCCCGCCCGTGCTGCGGTCGCTGCGTCATCGGCGTCCTCCCGCAGGAACGACAGCGCCGCGCCCGCGCAGCATCGCGGCCGCCGCGAGCGCCGGCCCGGTTGAACATCGCGGCAGGTCCTTGGTGGTCACCACCGGGTCCGGCGGCAGGCCGTAGACCTCCGGCTCGTCGAGCAGCAGGAAGAACGCGCCGGTGCCGCCGACGCCGTCGTCGGGGTCGTTGCCGTAGAGCCGGGCGTCCATGACGCCCCGCTCGTGCAGCGTCGCCACCCGCTCGTCGGCCCGCTCGCCGCAGCTCGTCGACGTCGCCGAACTGGATCGACTCGGTGGGGCAGGCCTGCGCGCAGGCGGGCGTCTGGCCGTCGGTGAGCCGGTCGTAGCAGAGCGTGCACTTCTGGGCGATGCCGACGTTCTTGGTCGCCCTCCGGGCCCCTCCGCCGGTCGATGACGCCGTACGGGCAGGCCGGGACGCAGTAGCCGCAGCCGTTGCAGATGTCCTCCTGCACGACCACGGTGCCGAACTCGGTGCGGAACAGCGAGCCGGTCGGGCAGACGTCGAGGCAGGCGGCGTGGGTGCAGTGCTTGCACACGTCGGAGGACATCAGCCAGCGGAAGTCCGGCGCTTCGGCCCCGTCGTCGGGCTCACGTCGCTCGGCGTCGGCGTCGCACCGCGGGCATGCCCGAGCTCGACACGGCGGCTCGGCCTGCCGGTCGCTCGCGGGGCTGCTCGATGAAGGCGACGTGCCGCCAGTGTTGGCGTTGAGCGAGCCGGTGTTGTCGTAGGACATCCCGAGCATGTCGAAGCCGTCGTCGGGGACGTCGTTCCACTCCTTGCAGGCCACCTCGCACGCCTTGCAGCCGATGCAGACGCTGGTGTCGGTGAAGAACCCCATCCGCGGCGGGGCGTCGTCGTAGCCGGCGTCCGGCGCCGGGTCGAGCGGCCCGAAGAGGCTGTTGCGGCCCATCACGCGTCGTCCTCCTGCTGGTCTCGTCGTCCGGTGTCGACCTGCCTGGCCGACTCCGCCTGCGCGTCGGCGGACGCCGTGACGATCGGCGGGTAGGCATCGTCGGCCACCCGGCCCGCTGCGCGTAGCCTCGACGTACTCCCGCAGGGCCGCGCCGGTCGGCCGGCGGCCGGGCCGTACGTCGCAGGTGCCGACCTTGCTCTCCTGGATCAGCACGTTCGGGTCCAGCGTGATGCCGAACAGGTCGTTGGCCGAGTCGCCGGTGACCAGGCCGCCGCCGCCCCAGTGGTAGGGCAGCCAGACCTGGTGGACGGTCCGGCCCTCCGACCCGCAGCGGGCGCAGCCGGTCGGTGACCAGCACCCGCCCCTCGATCGCCGGCGCGGGCGGTGACCACGTGGCACCAGCCGATGTGCTCCAGGCCCGCGCTCGGCGGCCAGCTCGGGCGAGACCTCGACGAACATCTCCGGCTGCAGCTCGGCGAGGTGCTCCAGGTAGCGGCTCATCCCGCCGGCGGTGTGGTGCTCGGTGAGCCGGCTGGTCGTGAAGACGTAGGGGAAGACCTCGCCGTGCTCGCTCCGGCGGGCTGGGGTTCATCCGGTTGTCGTCGCGGTCGGTACTCCTTGCGGGTCGGGTTGGCCTGCTGGCCGTACAGCGGGTTGCGGAACGGCGACTCGACCGGCTCGTAGTGCGTCGGCAGCGGCCCGTCGATGCAGCCCCTGCGGCGCGTAGAGCGAGCCCTTGCCGTCGCCCTGCATGATGAACGGGTCGTCGCCCGCGATCGCCTGCGACGCCGTCGGCGCCCTCGGGCGGCGCGGTACGACGGCGGCTTGGTCTTCTCGAAGTCCGGCACGTCGTGGCCGGTCCACTCGCCGCTCGCCGTCCGGCGTCCCACCAGACGTAGGCCTTGCGCTCGCTCCACGGCTTGCCGTCGGGGTCGGCCGAGGCGCGGTTGTAGAGGATGCGGCGGTTCGCCGGCCAGGCCCAGCCCCACTCCGGCGCCACCCAGCGACTGCTCGCTGCCGGGCTTGCGGCGGGCGGCCTGGTTGACGCCGTCCGCGTACACGCCGGTGTAGATCCAGCAGCCGCCCAGCGTGGAGCCGTCGGCCTTCATCTCGGTGAACGTCGACAGCGGCCGGCCGCGTCGCCACCTCGTAGCCGTTGATCTCCTTGAGCACGGCCTCGGCGTCGGGCTCGTCGTGCTCGCCGTGCACCGGGTAGTCCCAGGTCAGGTCGAGCAGCGGCGCGGTCCCGCTCGTCGGTGGAGCCGGCCAGCCGCTCCCGGATCATCCGGCCGAGGTGGTAGAAGAACCACAGCTCGGAGCGGCAGTCGCCCGGCGGCTCGACCGCCTTCTCGCGCCACTGCAGCATCCGCTGGGTCTGGGTGAAGGTGCCCTCCTTCTCCACGTGGGAGGCGGCGGGCAAGAAGAACACCTCGGTGCGGCACTCCTCCGGCACGATCTCGCCGGTCTCGATCTCCGGCGCGTCCTTCCAGAACGTGGCGCTCTCGATCACGAACAGGTCGCGGACCACCAGCCAGTCGAGGTTGGCCATGCCGAGCCGCTGCGCCCGGCCGTGCGCCGAGCCGACGGCCGGGTTCTGGCCGAGCAGGAAGTAGCCCTTGACCTTGCCGTCGATCATGTCGAGCACGGTGCGGTAGGTGCCGTGGTCGCCGGTGATCTTGGGCAGGTAGTCGAAGCAGAAGTCGTTCTCCGGCGTGGCCGCGTCGCCCCAGTAGGCCTTGAGCAGGTTGACCGCGTAGGCGTCGGCGTTGGCCCAGAAGCCCTTCTGCCGGGGTTGCTGATGCTGTCGACCCAGTCGTCAAGCGTGTCGTGCTCGCTCGGCGTTCGGCATCGGCAGGTAGCCGGGCAGGAGGTTGAACAGCGTCGGGATGTCGGTGGAGCCCTGGATGCTGGCGTGGCCGCGCAGCGCCATGATGCCGCCGCCGGGCCGGCCCATGTTGCCCAGCAGCAGCTGGATGATCGCGCCGGTGCGGATGTACTGCACGCCCACGCTGTGCTGGGTCCAGCCGACGCTGTAGACCAGCGCGGTCGTCCGCTCGCGGCCGGAGTTCTCCGTCCACGCCTCGGCAGACCTCGAGGAAGTCCTCCTGCGAGACGCCGCAGACCTGCTCGACCATCTCCGGGGTGTAGCGGGCGAAGTGCCGCTTGAGCACCTGGTAGACGCAGCGCGGGTGCTGCAGCGTCTCGTCGCGCCTCGGCTGGCTCGCGACCTGCATGCCGTGCGCCTCGTGCTGCAGCCGGCCGCGGTGTCCCGGTGGCCTCGTGCTCCTCGGGTCGTCGGCCTGCGACTCGTGCAGCTCGCTCGGCCGTCCTCGCCGTCGTACTGCCAGCTGGTCGGGTCGTAGGTGCCGCGTCTCGGCGTCGAAGCCGGAGAACAGCCCGTCGAGGTCGTCGGTGTCGCGGAACGTCCTCGCTGACGATCGTCGGCGGCGTTGGTGTAGGTGACGACGTACTCGCGGAAGTCCAGCTCGTTCTGCAGGACGTAGTTGATGATCCCGCCGAGGAAGGCGATGTCGCTGCCGGCCCGGATGGGGACGTGCTTGTCGGCCACCGCGCTGGTGCGGGTGAACCGCGGGTCGACGTGGATGACCCGGGCGCCGCGCTTCTTGCGCCTCCATCACCCACTGGAAGCCCACCGGGTGGGCCTCGGCCATGTTGGAGCCCTGGATGACGATGCAGTCAGCGTTCGCCAGGTCCTGCCGGAAGCCGGTGGCGCCGCCGCGTCCGAAGCTGGTCCCCAGACCGGGGACGGTGGCGGAGTGTCATATACGCGCCTGGTTCTCGATCTGGATGGCGCCCATCGCCGTGAACAGCTTCTTGATGAGGTAGTTCTCCTCGTTGTCGAGCGTCGCGCCACCGAGGCTGGCGATGCCCATGCGTGCGGCGTACGCGGCGGCCCTTCTCGTCGAGCTCCTGCCAGCTGTCGCGCCTGGTCTTCACTACCCGGTCGGCGACCATCTCCATGGCGGTGCCGAGGTCCAGGTCCTCCCACTCGGTGCCGTAGGGCCGGCGGTAGCGCACGCGGGTCTCGCGCAGGTCACTGGTGACGAGGTTCTTGCTGGCCGAGCCCTTCGGGCAGAGCCGGCCGCGGTTGACCGGGCTGTCAGGGTCGCCCTCGATCTGCACGATCTGCTCGTCCTTGACGAAGATCCGCTGGGCACATCCGACCGCGCAGTAGGGGCACACGCTGCGGGCGACGCGATCGGCCGTCGAGGTGCGCGGCTGGACCTCCTCGGTCCGCCGGGAACGCACGGCCTTCCCACGGCCGAGCAGGTCCCGATCGGCGAGCTGGCGCAGCACCGGCCAGGGGAGGAACGACCTCTTCTCCAACATCAGGCCTCCTGGTGTGCCGTCGCCGGCCATCTAGATACCCAGCCGCGCAGAATCCATACAATGCCTTCGACCCTAGGGCTGGTTGTCCGTGCCGTCCACCAAACCCGGTCCGAGTGGCCCACATTGGCGGCAGAAGGGGTACGACGCGTGCCGCTCTGACGCAGTTGCTATGTGCGTGACGATGCCGAGATGTGGCGGAGGCGCCACGCCACTGTCCCACCACGGTCAGGGCTCGACGAGCCCTGCTCGGATTGCGTATCTGGTGAGTTCGGTGCGGTCCCGCATGCCGAGCTTGGCCAGGACGTTGGCGCGGTGTCGTTCCACCGTCTTGTAGCTGATGACCAGCGTAGACGCGATCTCCTTCGAGGAATGCCCTTCGGCGATGAGCTTGACCACCTCTTCTTCGCGGGCGGTGAGGACGGCTCGTGGCATGCGCTCGCCGCGACGCATCCGGTCCAGGAAGTCGCGAACCAGTGTGCTGGCTACGCCGGCGTAGAGGAACGACTCTCCGCGCATCGCTGCGCGGCACGCGGAGACCAGGTCTTCGTCGGCGGCTGACTTGAGGACGTAGCCGCAAGCGCCGGCCTTGAGTGCGGAGAAGAAGTACTGCTCGTTGTCGTGCATGGAGAGCATGAGGGTCTGCACCGAGGGGGCGCGGCGCTTGATCTCGCGGGCGGCCTGCAGTCCGGTCATCCGCGGCATCGAGATGTCCAGCACGGCAAGATCCGGGCTGGTCGTGCGAGCCTGTTCGACGGCTTCGGCGCCATCGGAGGCCTCGGCCACCACGGTGAGGTCCGGTTCGGCGTCCAGGATGCGCCGCACCCCAGCGCGCACCAGGGCGTGGTCGTCAGCGAGCAGGAGTCGGATCGTCATGCCGGCTCCAGGGCGACGGGGACTTCGAGGAGGACCTCGGTGCCGCCCCCCTCGCGGGGCCGCACCTCCAGCCGCCCGCCGACCATCTGTGCTCGTTCCTGCATACCTTGGATGCCCGTACCGGGTGCCGCGTTGGCAGCTGCCGACGCCGTCGTCGGCGACCCGGAGAACCAACGCATCACCGCGGCGACCCAACCCGAACTGAACCTCTCGGGCGTTGCGCGTGCCGGGCCACGTTGGTCAAGGCCTCCTGGGCCACGCGGTAGACCACGAGCTCGGTCTCGGGGGTCAGGGCCGGCAGCCCGGGCAGGAACCCGCGGTGCACCGGCACGCCACTGCGCGTCGTGAGATCGCTGGCGAGGCTGGACAGCGAGTCGAGCAGTCCGAGATCGGCCAACACTCCGGGACGGAGTCGTTGGGAGATACGTCGTACCTCCTCCAGGCTGGCTCGTGTCGTTTCCCGCACCAGTTGCAGCTCCTCGGCCACCTGCGGGGCAGCGATGTCGATGGCCTGCTTGAGGCCGAGCAGTACCGCCGTGAGGCTCTGGCCTACTTCGTCATGCAGTTCCTGGGCTATCCGCTGTCGTTCTGCCTCTTGGGCGTGAAGTGCGCGCGTGGTGCTGGCGCCGCGCTCTGCCTCGAGCCGCTCGAGCATCGCGTTGAAGCTTTGCACCAGCGGCCTGGCTGGGCCCGAGTCCGCGTCGTCCAGGCGTAGGCCGGGACGGCGCAGGTCGATCGCCGCCATCAGGGTGGTCAGCCGGTCCAGTGGTCGTAACACCGAGCGGAGCAGGAGGCCATTCAGCAGAACGATGACGGCCAGACCGATCAACAGCACGACGACCTCGGACCAGAGCGGCCGTGCTGAGACCGTCGCCGGTGACAGCACCAGGACCAGCGTGCCGAGGACGAACACGACGCCGTTGGTCAGGCAGACCCGCCAGAACAGCGGTAACGACAGCTCCCGGCTCATGGTTCCAGCGTCCCAGAGACGACACGCACAGGAAATAGGGGGCTGGCTTCCACGGTTCGCACCCGCGGCGTTCTACGACGGTGAAAGGATGGAATTCCGTCTGCAGCGTGGCGACCTGGGTCAAACCGGCGAAGTAAAAGCGGGCACCCGCTCTGCACGGCGCCGGCCATGCATGACGAGCGCGAAGATGGGTGACAGCCCCCATTTAGTCACAGTCCCAGAGCCCGTTGACTGGAGGCATGTGGCCAGGGCTGTCCAGGACTTCTGAGGGACGGCCTGTTAGGTGTTGGCGGCTGCCGCCAATGGACGCGGTGCCGCCGGTCGATGACACTCGCCGGGGCCGAGGCCAGGGTGCCTGCCCGACGACGCCCGGTCCGCCGTGATCGCAACGCCCAGGCTCGACGAGGTGGGACTCGAGCTGCACCCACCCGGTGGAAGTGCCGATGGGATCGGCTGAGCTCGAGCTGGCCGTCTCCGTTGGGATGCTCTGCGCGGCCGTAGGGTTCACCGTGGGGCTGGCGATCGGCCGCGGCCGACAACCCCGCTGGGAGGAAAAGGGGAGCTTCGTCCACAAGGTCTCCATCGGGTTCGCCACCCTTGACCGGCTCGACGCCGTGCTGCTCCGCTTCGAGGTCGAGCCGGGGTCGCGGCTGGCCGGTGTGGAGGTCGACGAGCTCCGGCTGCCCACCGGATCGGCCGTCTCACTGATCACTCGCGGCTCCCGTGTCCTCGTGCCCAGCGGACGCACCGTGCTGCGCGCCGGCGACCAGGTACTCGCCGTGGCTGCCCGTGATCAGGTCGGCCCAGTGGAAGACCGGCTGCGCTTGGTGAGCCGCTTCGGCCGGCTGGCCCGCTGGTACGCCGGGCTGGAGCCCACAAACTCCGCCGAAGCCCTCGGCGTGCGGAGGACACGGGCGTGATCGTCACTTCCGCCGCCCTCTCCATCTTCATCGTCAGCTACGCACTCATCGCGACCGAGCGGGTCCACCGGGTCGCCGCCGCCCTCGGCGGCGTCGGCGCGATGATCGTGATCGGCCTGGTCGACGCCGAGACGGCGTTCTTCGACCACGAGACGGGCATCGACTGGAACGTCATCTTCCTGCTTTTCGGGATGATGGTGATCGTCGGTGTCCTCAAACAGACCGGGCTCTTCGAGTTTCTGGCACTGTGGGCGGCCCAGAAGTCGGGCGGGCATCCTTACCGGCTGCTCGTCCTGCTGGTGCTGGTCACCGCCACCGTCTCCCCGATCCTCGACAACGTCACCTGCGTACTGCTCGTCGCGCCGGTCACACTGTCGGTCTGCCGCCGGCTCGGAGCTGCCGCCGGCGCCATACCTCATCTCCCTGATCCTGGCCTCCAACATCGGCGGTACGGCGACACTCATCGGCGACCCGCCAAACATCATCATCGGCAGCCGAGCCGGACTGAGCTTCGACGACTTCCTGGTCCACTCGCTTCCGCTCACCATCGTCCTGCTGGCCGGGTTCGTGCTGCTGGCGCGGCTGCTGTTCCGCCACCAGCTGTCGACCCCGGTCGACATCGACGGCCGGCTCGGCGACCTGCGCCCGCGTGACGCCATCACCAACATGCGGCTGCTGGTGCGCTGCCTGGTCGTGCTGGCACTCGTCATGGTCGCCTTCGGGCTGCACACCGTGCTCCACCTCGACCCGTCGATGGTCGCGATGATGGGCGCCGGGGTGACCGTGCTCGTCTCCCGGACCACCCCGGAGGAGTTCCTCGAGGAGGTCGAGTGGGGAACCCTGGCCTTCTTCATGGCGCTGTTCGTCCTCGTCGGGTCGCTGGTCGAGGTCGGCGTCATCGGCGAGCTCGGCAAGCTGGCCGCAGAGGCCATGGGTGACCGCGAACTGCTCGGGGCCTCCGCCCTGCTCTTCGGGTCAGGCGTGATCGGCGCCTTCGTCGACAACATCCCCTACACCACCGCAATGGTGCCGATCGTAGAAGACATGGTCGCCACGACCCCGACCTCCGGCGCCGAGAGCCCTCTGTGGTGGGCGTTCGTCTTCGGCGCCGACCTCGGTGGGAACGCCACCGCCGTCGCCGCCGGCGCCAACGTCGTGGTGCTGGGCATCGCAGCCAAGGCCGGGGAGCCGATCAGCTTCTGGGACTTCACGAAGTACGGCGTCGTGGTGACCGTGACCTCGCTCGCCGTCGCCTGGATCTACGTCTACCTCCGCTACTTCACCCTGGCCTGAGCCAGGCTCGACGTGGCGCCTGGCCTACGTGGCCCCGTCCAGGACGCCGGTCTGCTCGATCAGCTCCCATTTCCGGTGGCGGCGGTTGGCGGCGTACTCCGCGACGAGGTGGTCCTTGTCGCGCCACACGACATCGCCGTCGACCTCTGCCTGGCAGCTCGGCGCCGATGGGCACAACGCGGGGTTGAGGTTCACTGTGAAGATGTTCTCGCGCTCCGCCGACGCGGCGATGTAGTAGCCGTCGCTCGGAGTGGTGTCCACCGGCACCGGCACGGCGCACTCCGAGCTCTGCGTCGCGGTGGCGAGGCAGTCGTCGGGCTCGAAGGCCTTCGGGGTGATCAGCCGCTCGATGATCAGCGTCTGCCCGGAGACCTTGTCGACCTGGAACTGACGCCTGGCCGCGAGGTGTTACCGGATTCGCCGCGAGCGCGCGGTCAGACCGATGACAGGTCTGTCGGCCGTGGACGCCCTGCTGCTCAGCTATTGAGCGACAACATCCGCGAGATGGGGACGGATGATCTCGACCAGACGCCCGTGGGTTTCAACGTCCGCAGTAATGATGAGGCCGCGTCCAGCTCCCAGCGCATCCCCAGCGAGGTCGGTGATGACGCATCCCGCACTGCGGCAAAGGGCTATTCCGGCGGCGAAGTGAACGTTGTCGTTGAAGACTCCATCGCTGACGTAGGCGGCGCGTCGCCCTGCCGCGACCCACGCGACTGCCAGCGTCGTGGACATCACCCGAGGACCGAACGCTGCCCGGAAAGCAGGGTCCGCCACCAGCTGCGGTCCAAGAAAGGGTCTGTCGATCGGCCCGTCGCAGTTGACGTCGACCAGGCGCGACTCGGCTGCTGGCACGAGGGGCTCGTCGGATCCATCTCGACCTAGGAACGCGCCGCGGCCATCAGTCCAGAAGAACTCGTCGGCGATTGGGTCGGCGGAGACACAGGCGATGCTTGACGTGTCATTGACGAGAGCCACGTTCACCGCGACGAGGGGCGTCTGCACCGCGAAGTTGAGGGTTCCGCACAGAGGGTCAACCAGCCATCGTCTGCCGTTGGACTCTCCGGTCCTGCCTGACTCCTCGCCGATACGAGTGTCGTTGGGACGGGCCGCTTCGATGACCCCGAGGATTGCGCGCTCAGCGTTGAGGTCGGCGTCGGTAGCGAAGTCGGAGTCAGACTTGGCGTGGCGAGTCACCTGGGAGCCGTAGGCGGCCCGCACTATCCGGGCACCAGCCTGTGCGGCAGCCAGGGCAACTTCCATGTCACTTCGGGCGTGGCTCACGGGGACATCCTGCAGGTCTCCTCCAACGGTGGTTGTCTCTGGAGCCGGCGTCACAACTTGTGGAGGCCGGGCTGTTGCACTCGTTGAGAGGAGGCCGGATGTTGGGAAAGTTGAGCCTCAGCACGTGTGGGCCGAGGCCGCAGGTCTCCGCCACAGTTGGGGCAGACCTCGGCCAGGCAGCGCTTGACACAGTCGTCGCACCAGGTGCACTCGAAACTGCAGACCCAAGCCGACGTTGAGTCTGGCGGCAGGTCCACGTCGCAACACTCGCAGGAGGGCTTCATCATCAGCATGGCTCAAGTCTGCTCCACGTGTACGTACCCGGTCGCCAGCACACCCACGCCAGCGTGTCAGTGGCCATTGGCTCGGCTGGTGAACCCGAGGTGTGCGTGCGTCGTACTCAGAGGTCGCGTTCACGCACTGTCGCCAACAGCGCGGCCTCGTTCCGGCCGGCCCAGGTACCGGTGAGTGCGTGGCCGTCAAATGCGTGGGCAGCGGGGTCGATGACGCGACGTACCACCAGCTCCAGCCCGGCCGCGATGATGACCGTCTGGAGATGGTCTGATTGGCAGGAGATCAGCTCTGCTGACTCGACCACCGCGGGCTCGGCGCCAGCTAGGTGCGTGCCCGCCACCGAGACCGTTGGCGTGCGATGCTCCCGGCGTCCGCCGGCCTCGACGAGCTCCTCTGCCTGCGTGCCGTCCCCCAAGATGGCGGCGGACAGGACAGTCACGTAGACGGGATCTCCGCACGCGTCATACACCCAGCGCTGACCGAGAACCGAATGCTGCATCGTCCCGATCAACCGGTGTTGGCCGCCTGGAAGTGGCGTCCCGCGATAGGTCAATGGCACCTGGAGCAGGTGCCCGGCGTCGGTCCGGAGAAGGTGCGTCTCGATGCCGACCTCTCCCTCGGGATCGTCGAATCGGTAGGCGCCCACGGCGACCAGCTGCGGATCTGCCGCACCGGAGTACCAGGGCTGGTTCGGGAGCCAGCCGTTCAACAGCTCGAGCTTCGACGGACGGATGTCGGCACGGTGAAGGATCGCCACAGCTAGATCCTACGGATCGCCGGTTCGCCCATCGGCATCCTGTCAGGGGCGCGCGATCGCATCGGAGTACTCGCTCAAAATGAAGCACCTGACACTCCCCCTGCCCTGTTCCTCGACTGGTTCAGAGCCGCCCTCGACGATGAGGGCTGCTGGTTCGCCACAAGCTCGGCGAGCGCGAGGGGCAGGCAGCTTGAACAGCAACCGGCTGCAGCGTTCACGTTCTATTGGCCAGCACCGATCCCGCCCACCGCTTGCACACCCGGCTCCGGTACGCCCGGACCGAGTCGCGCTGGCAGCGGAACCTCCTGTGGCCTTGAAAGGAAGCTGCGCCCAAACCAAAGCGGAAAATCATTGTCGGCTTTGGTCGCAGGCCGTGTCAGCGATTCGCTCGTGCAGTTCAGACCTCGGGTCCGCCCAGTCCCGCGTCCCGGGCCCGCGCGACGGCCTCAGCGCGAGACGACGCGGGTAGCTTGCCGAACACGCTCGACACGACGTTGCGCACCGTCTTCGGGGATAGCACCAACCGTGCCGCGATCTCGTCGTTCGACATCCCGCGTGCCATCAGGTCGAGCAGCTCGCGCTCCCGGACGGTCAGCTGGGGCAGTGGGCCGAGACCGTCGGAGCGCTTCGTCAACCGGGCCAGCACGTCCGCGGCGCCGACCCCGAGCACCACGTCCCCTTGGGAGACGGCCTGCAGCGACCGGGTGATCTGTTCCTTGCTGGCGCCCTTGACCAGATACCCGCGGGCGCCGGCCCGCAGCGCCGAGGCGACCGCCTCCTCGTTCTCCACCATGGTCAGCACCAGTACGGCGGTCCTCGGGTGCTCGGCCACGACGCGGCGGGTGGCCTCCAACCCGTTGAGGACGGGCATCTGCAGGTCCATCAGCACTATGTCGCACCCGGTCCGGGCGACCTCGACGAGCGCGGCCTCCCCGTCACCGGCCTGGCCGACCACCTCCGCCCAGGGCAGTCCGTCGATCACCGCCGCCAGCCCCTCCCGAAACATTGGGTGGTCGTCGACGACGACGACACGGATCACGGCAGCCGCCTGTGTTGCAACGGGATCTGGGCCTGGACCTGCGTCCCGGCGCCGTCGAGGAGTTATCTCGCACAGGCCACCGAGCTCTGCAGCCCGCTGTCGCATCGACTCGATGCCCACCCCGGGCGCCGACCCGTCCCGGATGCCGACACCATCGTCGGCGACCTCGAGCGTCAGCTGACTCTCTCCGCGGACGAACCGGACCACCATCATCCGGGCGTCGGCGTGCCGGGCCACGTTCGTCATTGCTTCCCGGACGATCCGGTATGCCGCCACCTCGACCGCCGCAGGCAGCGAGGTGAGGTCGCCGCTGGCCTCCACCCGAGCCTGCAGCCCCGAGCCGGCAAGCCGTCCGCCTGCTCCCGGGTCGCGCCGACCAGCCCCAGCTCGTCCAGCGTGGTGGGGCGCAGGTCGTCCACGATCCGGCGGACCGCACCGACGGAATCGCGCAGGCTTGTGGCCGCCCGCTGCAGGCCGACGACTGCGCGGTCTGGGTCCGATGCGACGAGGTCGGACGTGGCTTCCAGCTGCAGCGCGGTCGCCGCGAGCGTGGGACCGAGGTCGTCGTGCAGGTCGTTGCGCAGCCGGCGGCGCTCCTCCTCGCGGGACAGTACGATCTGCTCGCGCGAGTCCTGGAGCTGGGACTGCACCACGACCGCGTGCACTGCCACCGCCGCGTGCTCGCGCCAGCTCGACCAGCAGCTGCTCGCCGCGCCGACCCAACCCGCCGGGCGGGTCGGTCAGGCGCAGTGATCCGACGTTCCTGCCGTGATGGACCAGTCTTACCGACCGGGTCGGGCGGGCGCCGTCACCGTGCCCGAACTCGCGACCGTCAGCCACCTGCAGCACCACCGTGTCCGCACCGAGCGTGGTGGCGACCACGCGGGCGACCTCGGTAAGCGCCTCGTCCGGGGAGCTCGCCGACCCGACTTGCTTGCCGAGGCGGGCCACGACCACGGCCGGCTCGTCGGGGCCGTCGTAGAGCAGACGGTTCACCGCCCGCTGCAAGTGCCCGCGAACCGCCTGGACCGCGCCGACGGAGACGCGCGACCAGCAGCAGGGTCGGAAGTCCACCGTCGGGGTTTCCGGTCAGCTTCGTGCCGGCGGCGAAGACCAGCATCGCGGCGGCGCCGAGCCCGGCGGTGACCAGCAGCCGACCGAGCACCGTGTCGATGTCCCAGAGCTTGGCGCGCAGGGTGGCCCAGGCGATCACGGCCGGTAGCACCACTAGGCCCATCGCGACGACCGCGTCGGAGACCGCGGGCAGCAGCAGCCCGACCGCGAACAGCAGCAGCGCGGTAACCGCGCCCGGCCAGCACCCAGCCGACCTGCTCACGCTCCCGGCCGTGGGCCCGGTGCGCGCGCACGAACAGCGACACCACCGCCAGCACAGCGACCATGACGACCGTGAGCAGCGCGACCGGCAGCAGCGGCCCGATGCCCTCGATCCCCACCGGGTTGCGCAGGTGCGCGTACTGCGCGGGGACCGGGAGGTCCTGCTCGTCGTACGGCGTCACCGCCCACACCAGCGAGGCGACCGTGACGACGGCGTACGCCCCGACGAGCACTCCCCTCCACCGCGGCGACGGCGGGCGGCCGTTGGGCAGCACCAGCAACAGCACCGTCGGTACCAGGACGTAGCCGGGCACCCAGATCCAGCTCGCGAGCCAGTAGGAGAGCGATACTTCGAGCGACCCCGGGTCGGCACGCAGCGCGACATCGACCAGAGCCAGGCAGAGCGCCGAGACCGCGTTGGCCACGCCGATCACCAGCATCAGCCAACCCACCACCAGCCGCGGCGTGCTCAGCGCCACCGCGCCGCCGAGCACGCCGTACGCGACGCCGGAGGTGACGCCCCGGGCGAGCAGGTCCGTGTTCTCCGGTCGAACCGGCTGGTCGGCGGCGATCAGCACGATCAGGGCAGCGCAGCCGAGGCATAGCCCGGCCAAGGCAACCGCCGCGAAGCCGGAACGGTGTGTCGTCACGCCGACGATCATGGCGGACTTCCTGTCCCGGCGGGCAGAGTTCGCCGGTCCCGACCCCAACTCGGGACAACGACCCGATGCGCGCGGGACGCCGCGTGCACCAACATCCAGGGACAGCTACCCAGGAGGAACGATGAGCCACGACCTGACCGCGCCGTCTTCGGCGGTAACCGAAACCGAAGAACTGCCGCCCGCCCGCCTACTGGCCCGGTTCCTCGGCGCCGCCGCGTTGATCTCGCCGGTGGCGTTCGGCGCACAGTACGCCGTCGACCCAACCGGGATGCTCCGCGTGACGACGCCGGTGCCCTGCTCGCCGCAGTGGCCGAGTCGCCCGGCCGGTACGTCGCCGCGACCCTGGTCTACCTTCTGGGCATCGTGACCATGATCGGCTGGGCCGCGGTGCTCGCGCTCGCCGGCCGTCGACGCGCCCCGATCCTGTCCACCGCAACCGCCGTGCTGCTGGTGCTCGGTGCCGTCGCGGGTGCGGGGTTCGCGGGCCTCCGGCTCACCGCCGTAGCGCTCACCGAGAACGGTGCTCCCATCAGCGGATCGACCCATGCCTGGACCCGGGTGCAGGACGGTGCACCGTTCCTGGTCCTCGCCCCCGCCCTGATCGCGGTCGTCCTCGCGACCCTGCTGACCGCGCTCGTGATGTTCCGGTGCCGGCGCGACATCCCGGTATGGACGGGCCCGGCGTACCTGGCCGGTTTCGTGCTCGCCAGCGGTGAGTTCCCCGGGGCGATCAGCATCGCCGGCGGGCTGATGCAGGCGGCCGCGGTCTGGCCGGTGGTTCGTCGGCCCTCGGGCGCCGTACGGCCCGCACAGTCGGCACCCACCCCGCCATCTAAGCGGCCATGACCTATCGTTCCTGATCATGTCGGCAAACCGGTAGCCGCCAACCGCTGGTCCGCCGTGCTCCGCACGTGCACGGCCTGGGCGCGGCGTGCTCACCACATCACCCGACCAAGGTGACGTCCCGCTGAGTGGTGGAGTTTCTCGACACCGTGCGGGTCAGTGGTTCTGATCATGCCGTCATGAGTTCGGGCTTGGCCACCTCCTCCTCGGACTTGTCTTGGTTCCGGCGACGAGGGCCATGGAGCGTTCGGAGAGGTAGCGCCGTTCGGCGCTGACTTGCCACTCGTCGTGCGCCTCGACCAGGACGGCGCCGGCGAGGCGGAGCAGGGCTGCGGGGTTGGGGAAGATCCCGACGACGTCGGTGCGGCGGTGGACCTCGTTGTTGAGCCGCTCGTTTATCCGGCCCTCGTGGTCGGGTCAAGCAGTCCGTCGTTCGGGTCACCTTGGTCGGATGCTGGCGAGGTGGGCTTCGAGGGCTGCGGCGACGTGGCGGTGTCGTTGTTCTTCGCCGGTCCAGCCGCGCTGTTCGGCGTCGGCTTGCAGAGCTTGGACGTCGGCGAGCTGGTCGGTCAGGGCGGGCGCGAACTCGGGGCCGGGGTGTAGTTGTCGCAGGTCTCGCAGATGTTGGCGTAGGGGCAGGGCCCTTGGGACTCGTGGCGGGAGCAGTAGCCGTGCGCGACGCGGGTCTTGAGCATCTCGCTGGCCAGCCAGGCGACCTTGTCGGGCACGATCGGTCGTCCGACCGGGGTGAGGGTGAGCTGGCGGCGCATCTTGCCCATCGCCTCGTCGTAGGCGCCGCGCAGCGTGGGCGATGCGAGGGTGGCGTAGCGGATGGTCATCTCCGGGGTGACGTGACCGAGCAGCGCCATCAAGCGCCTGCAGGGACATTCCGGCGTTGGCCAAGCGTGGTGGCGTAGGTGTGGCGCAGCTGGTGCGGGGTGACCGTCAGCGGCTGGCCGGCGGCGTCGCAGAGACCGGCTGCGGCGACCGCGGCCAGGAGTCCGTTGCGGAGCCGGGTCGCGCCGAGCCGGCGGCCGTGTTCGGTGAACAGGAAGTCGGTGGGTCTGCCGGTGCGTGGATGTGGGATCGGGCGATGTCCGCCGCGCCGGCGTGCCCATTCGTCGAGGGCTGCCAGGGTTGGCTCGTCGAGCGGGACGGTGCGTTCGGTGGCGAGCTTGCCGAGCGGGACCCGCAGCCAGGTGCCGGCCGGTCCGTAGTCCACGACGGCGCCGAGCTCGAGGTCGAGCAGCTCACCGACCCGTAGGCCGGTGCCGCGCAGCACCTGAAGCCCGGCCCGGGCGAACGGGTCGGCGAGGTCGACGACGGCGGCCATCAGCCGGGCGTCGACGTCCGGGGTCAGGGCTCGTGGCAGGGCACGGTCGAGCTTGGGGACGTCGGCGGCGAACACCAACCGGCGCGGTGGGTGCCTCGGCCCAGCCCCAGGCGGCGATGTCCTCGAGCAGGTTCCGCAGGCTGAGCACCGTTGACTGGGCGACCGCGACCGAGATCGGGCGGGGTCGTGCCTTGCGGCCGCGCCAGGGTCGGGTCGCGGTTCCAGACCAGGAACTCCTCGACGTGGCTGCGTTGCAGGCCGCGCAGGCTGGTGACGTCGGGGTGCTGGGCGGTGAGGAACTCCGCGAACGGCAGCGAGGTCGTTGACCAGGGACTCCACGGAGCGAGGACGCAGCACGCTGGCGCGGGTCTGCGACGTAGCGCAGCAGCGACGGCGCGGATCGGGTCGGCCATCGTCACCTCGGCGAAGCGCTGCTCCAGGGTCCGGGACCAGGGGCGCCGCCGTGGTGGCTGGTCGTGGACGCCGATCTCGAACAGCAGCTGGCGCAGGCTGGCCAACCTGGCTCGGTAGGCCCGCAGCGAGGACTGGGACAGCTGCATGCTCTGTGCCAGCTGGTGATCGAACTCCTCGATCACCTGCTCGTCCAGGTCGGCGACGGTGCCGCCGTGCCAGGCGAGCAGGACCGCGAGGCACTCGTGCAGCACGGTGTTCACCCAGTCGGGAGTCCATCCCAGCCGCAGTCCGGCGGCGCGGGCGGTGGCGAAGTCCTCGGCATGCTGGTGCTCCACGATGTCGCCGAGTCCGGTGAGGTGCTTGGCGCCGGCCAGCTCCAGATCCAGACTGGAGGTGTCCGGTGCCGATCAGGAACACCAGCAGCGGCCATGCACGGGTGCGCCGCAGGTCGGCAACCCGGGCTCGGGTCGGCTGGCTCATCCATGCCTGCAGATCCGGGTGCGCAGCAAGGAGCGCCCGGGCCGAGCGGAGGCGGTCTCGCAGGGCCCGGTCGCTGCATCCGAGCCGCTGGCAGTGAGCGACGTAGGCGGCGAACCAGGCATGGTCGCTCGCTGGTCGCGGTCCGGGCGACGGCCGCGCTCATCACGGGCCCGTCAGGGTGGCGCGGGCGGCGGCGTACTCGGCCGCCAGGTGCTCGGTGGACAGGTGCACATACCTGCTGGTGGTCTCCGGGCTGGCGTGCCCCATCAGCTCGCGCAGCGCGAGCAGGTCGATCCCGGCCGCGGCGAGCTCGGTGCCGTAGGTGTGCCGCAGCCGGTGTGGTCGGACCCGGACCGCGCCCGAGGCGCTCCGGTGCCGGCGGAACAGTGCGCGGAGGCCGGCCTCGCTCACCGGCGCCCCGGTGGTCGGTCCGCGCAGCACCACGAAGCACTCCGGCGTGCCGAGCCGCGGTGGCCGTTCGTGGCGCAGGTAGGCGGCGAGCTCGGCGAAGAATGCGGCGTCGACCGGGACCACCCGCTCTCGGCCGCCCTTGCCGATCACCCGCAGCCGCCGTCGCCCCTGGTCGACGTCGGCAAGGAGGAGGCCGCGGACCTCGGCCGAACGGAGTCCGCCGAGCAGCATGGCCAGCACCATCGCCCGGTCCCGATGGGTCCGCAGCCCGGCAAGGAAGGCCTGGACGTCGGCCAGGTCCAGTGATTCGGGGAGTCGGCGTTGTTCGCGGACCAGCCGCCCGCCGCCGCGAGCACGACCCGGACCGAGATGGCCGAGCATGCCCCGGGCGGTGGGACGCAGCCCCTGCCCGCGACGTGGCGCGGGCACCGGGTTCGCCTCCCGGACCCTGCTCATCACCAGGAACTCGAAGAACGACCCGGACCGCGGCGACCCTGCGGTTGATCGTGGCCGGCGCCGCACTCCGCGGTGCGAGCCGGACCACCTTCCCGCTCGTCGCCGGTGTCCGCGCGCCCTGCCAGTCCACCCAGGCGAACACGTCCATCGGTTCCACGGCCGCCAGGCCGATCTTGTGCTCCTCCAGGAACCGGGCGAGGTTGGCGATGTCGAAGGCATAGGCCCGGACCGTTGCCGGCGAGAACGCTCGCGCCCGTAGATGCCCCAGGAACTCGTTGCCAAGGTCGAGGCCGGGCCAGTCACCCACCAGCCGATGCTCGCCGCAGTCCTCGACCTGGACCGTCACCGCCATCGCGGGCTCCTCTCCCTCACAGCCAGGATCGACCTTCGATCCAGCCGGTGCTCGGGACCTCAGGCCGCGAGCTGGCAACGTGTCGTCTGAGGGCCGGTTAACAGATATGGGGTTGTTGGACCAGATCTGGCGCCAGATCTCCTTGGGGAACGCGGTGAACGCGAGGATGTCGGCGCGGGCTTGCTCGAGGTGGTCGGCCACGGTGGGGAGCTTCTCGGCCAGGGCGTCGACGACCCGGTCGAACTGGGCGTGCACCGCTTCGGTGTCGGGCTGGTCGTAGATCGAGTGCAGCAGCGCCTTGACCCAACCCCAGGAGCTCTTCGGGGTCGCCGACATCAGGTTCGCGGCGTAGTGGGTGCGGCACCGCTGCCAGACTGGCGCCGGGCAGGGTCGCGGCGATCGCCGCGGTCAGTCCGGCGTGGGCGTCGGAGGTGACGAGCTTGACCCCGGACAGGCCGCGGGCGGTCAGGTCGCGGAAGAACGCCAGCCAGCCGGCGCCGTCCTCGCTGGTGGTGACCTGGATGCCGAGGATCTCGCGGTGCCCATCGGCGTTGACCCCGGTCGCCACCAGCGCATGGACCGGCACGACCCGGCCGCCCTCGCGGACCTTGAGGACCAGGGCGTCGGCGGCCACGAACGTGAACGGGCCGGCGTCCTCGAGGCGGCGGGTGCGGAACTCCTCGACGTGGGCGTCGAGCTCCTTGGCCATCTCGGAGACCTGACGTCTTGGACAGCGAGGTGATGCCCAGGCGAGGCGACGAGCTTGTCCATCCGCCGGGTGGAGACCCCGAGCAGGTAGCAGGTCGCGACCACCGAGGTGAGTGCCCGTTCGGCGCGCTTGCGCCGCTCGAGCAGCCACTCGGGAAGTAGGAGCCTTGGCGCAGCTTGGGGATCGCGACGTCGACGGTGCCGGCGCGGGTGTCGAAGTCGCGGTGCCGGTAGCCGTTGCGACGGTTGGTCCGCTCCGGGCTGGTCGCGCCGTACTCCGCGCCGCAGACCGCATCGGCCTCGGCCGAGAGCAGCGTGTTGATGAACGTGCCGAGCAGCTCGCGCAGCAGGTCCGGGGACGCCTGGGCGAGCTGTTCCTCGAAGCAGGCGGGCAGGGTCGATACTGGGGGTGACGGTCATCGTGGTGTCCTTCTTCGAGTCGGTTGTCGGAGATCACTCGAAGGATCACCCGGTGGCCGTCGCCTACATCAGCAGCGACACGCTCACCGGGATCCGTACACCACTCTGCCGGACGTCACTCAACGGCAAGGGAAACTGACCTCTAGCGAGACACATGAGAGAGCGCAGGTGCCGAATAGAGTCAGTGTTCAGGTTCGGTCGAAACCCTGCCTCTCGTTGCGAGGCCCCGCTGAACTCGGATCAAACCCAGCCAGTACGGCAGGATCAACGACTGATAGCGCTCCTCGTTCGATGTCAATCGGGAGGCCGCCCTGAGTGGTACCCGCATGAGCCTATGAGGCAACGACATCAGCGACCGCAGTCGCTCGATCGCAGCATCCTCAGGGAGAGTGGCTGCGCACTCCCCGGATGCTGACTGTCCGGCACGGACGCCTGCGAAGTACAGGTCGAACGTGCTTGGCAGGTACCAAAAGCGGTACTCCGAGAACATCGACCTCAACGGCAGCCGATCTTCGAAGTCGCGAGCGGTCAGGTTCCGGTAGTAGTCCAGGCCTTTCGCTTGCGTACCCGGACTGTCAGCCACGAGCGTGCGCGCCGTGCCGTGCTCCGGCCGCCTCCACGACGCGCAAGTGAATGCGACCAGTCCGCTAGGCCGGGTCATACGGACCATGTTCGTGAACGTTGCTTGCCAGTGCGGATCATGCTCGAAGCACTCACCCGACAGCGTTACGTCGTAGGAGCCATCCGGATGGTCAACCTCGTGGCCGCAGACAACCAGGTCAACGCCTGGCCCCTCGTCGAGATCGACACCCACGTACTTGTGGGCGCCTGGGAAGTGGCCGCGCACGGTCCCATTCACATCGTAGGAGCCGACCTCCAGCACACGGGCGCCTTGGATCAGGTCACCATTGGCTGCGGCGACTGCGGCGAAGAAACCTGATTGCTCTGGATGACTCATTCGGCAGAGTTTGCCAGAGCGCGAGTGCCATGGCCGCGGTTTCGCCGCCGTTCATCTGCAGAAAACATCTGATCGGGAATTCATCACAGCACCGTGATGTAGAAGAAGACGTCCACGTGAGCAACAGTTGCCACAACCGACCTCAGGCACCGAACACGTCAGTATGACTGCACGGCCGAGAGAATCGAAGCCCACGGCCGAGGATCGTCCGCGCAGACGCCGACTCGCAACCGGTCCCATGGTTTCTGAGCCCGCAAAGGGTCCCTGAACACCTTCACCACGATCCGATTCCGGCCACTACAACCAGTACTGCATCCGCTCGCCGGGGCAAAACCAAATCGGACATGGGGATCGCCTCGAGATGCTTGAATACCGTCATGAGGCTACTTGTCACCGGTGGCGCCGGGTTCATCGGCAGCCACTATGTACGGTCCGTGCTGGGTGACGCTTGGGGCGGCAGCCGTCCAGAGTCGGTGGTGGTGCTCGACAAGCTCACCTACGCCGGCAACCTGGAGAACCTTGAGTCGGTCCGTGGAGGACCAGCGGCTCCGGGTTGTTAAGGGCGACATCCTCAACGGCGGACTCGTCGACGACCTGATGGCTCAAGTGGATGCCGTGCTCCACTTCGCGGCCGAGTCCCACGTCGACCGATCGATCGTTGGCGCAGCCGACTTCGTGTTGACCAACGTTGTCGGCACCCAGACCCTTCTCGACTCCGCTCTGCGCCACGGGATCGCGAAGTTCGTGCACGTCTCCACCGACGAGGTGTACGGCTCCATCGACGAGGGGAGCTGGGACGAGGAGCGAGCCGCTGCAGCCGAACTCGCCGTACTCCGCGTCGAAGGCCGGGAGCGACCTGATGGCGCGCGCCTACTTCCGCACCCACGGACTTCCGGTCTGCGTGACTCGGTGCTCGAACAATTACGGGCCGTACCAGTTCCCCGAGAAGGTGGTCCCGCTGTTCGTGACCAACCTCATCGACGGCGCGGAGGTGCCGTTGTACGGCGAGGGCGCGAACGTGCGGGACTGGCTCCACGTCGACGACCACTGTCGCGGTATCCACCTGGTGCTCGACGGCGGCCGGCCCGGCGAGGTCTACAACATCGGCGGTGGCACCGAGCTGTCCAACAAGGAGCTGACCGGTCTGCTGCTCGAGGCGACCGGAGCCGGCTGGGAGCAGGTACGCCAGGTCACCGACCGGCTCGGGCACGACCTGAGGTACTCCGTCGACATCACCAAGATCGCCGGCGAGCTCGGCTATCGACCGCTGGTGCCGTTCGAGCAGGGACTCGCCGAGACGGTCGAGTGGTACCGCACGCACCGAGAGTGGTGGGAGCCGCTCAAGGGCTCACCTGCGGGGTCCTCTGCCCGTCGATGAAGGCACGAGTGTCGTTGTACGTCGGCAACAGACCGGACGCGCGGATGTCTGCCAGGAGCGGGGCTGCGTCGTCCTTCTCGGAGAGCATGAGTGACACCGGGTCGCCGCCGCGCTGAGTGTTCGGCCAGTCGATGCTGAGTGACGGGTCTAGCGGGTGGATCGCGTATTCGCGGCCTGGTGCGTAGGGCGCATCGCAGAGGTAGCTGACGACGGTGTCGTCCTCGAGCGCAAGGAATGCATGCCCGAGGCCGGCGCTGAGGTACACCGCCTTGTGGTTCTCGTCGTCCAGGCGGACAGCGTCCCACCTGCCGTACGTCGGGGAGCCGACGCGGATGTCGACGACCACGTCGAAGATCGCACCGCGCAGGCAGGTGACGTACTTCGCCTGGCTCGGCGGCAGCTGCGCAAAGTGGATGCCACGCAGAGTTCCCGCCGACGACACAGAACAGTTGGCCTGTGCGAGGCCAAACCGGTGCCCGGTCATCTCCGCGAACATGTCCGAGCGGAACCATTCGAAAAACGCACCCCGATCGTCCTCGTGGATGACGGGGGTCAGCTCAAAGGCATCAGGGATCGACAGCTCACGGATCTGCATTGCCCTAGGGTACGAACCGACCGTTGCCCATCGACGAAAGGCTCTCCGTGCGTTGGCTGCTGACCGGTGCGCTGGGGATGCTCGGGACGGATGCCCGCATCCTGCTCGAGGAGCGTGGCTACCGAGTCTCGGCGCTTGGCCGGTCGGACCTGGACATCACCGACGAGGATGCAGTCGCTGCCGCGGTCGCCGACCACGACGTCGTGTTCAACTGCGCCGCGTGGACCGCAGTCGACGATGCTGAGGACGATGAAGATGCGGCCTTCGCGGTCAACGCGGTCGGCCCTCGCCTGCTGGCGAGAGCCACCGCCGGCCACGGAGCGCGGCTGGTCCAGGTCAGCACCGACTACGTGTTTTCCGGCAGTGCCGCCTCGCCATACGCAGAGTCCGACCCAGTTCAACCCGTCTCTGCCTACGGCCGGAGCAAGGCAGCCGGCGAAAAGGCCGTGCGTGATGCGCTGCCCGACGCCCATCTCATCGTGCGCGGAGCGTGGCTATACGGCGCACACGGCCGATGTTTCCCGAAAACCATCGCCCGGCTCGCTCGCGAACGAGGACGCGCGGAGGTGGTCGACGACCAGGTTGGCCAGCCGACTTGGACCCGCGACGTGGCCGAGCTCGTTGTGCGTCTGGTGGAGGCTGCTGCCCCAGCGGGCACCTACCACGCCACCGCGTCAGGTCAGACCAGCTGGTTCGAGTTCGCCCAGGAAGTGGTGGCCGCCGCGGGGTTCGACAGGTCCGTGGTGCAGCCGGTAACAAGCGACCGGTTCCCACGACCGGCGCCCCGCCCGTCGTACTCCGTGCTGGGCCATGCGGCCCTGCAGGAGCTGGGGGTTGCACCTATCGGGGACTGGCGACAACGCTGGCTCGTGGCCGCGGACCAAGTGCTGGCCGAGCAGTGAGCCTCAGCGGTCGCGACCGCGCTCGAGCAGGCTGAGGAGATAACCGCCGTAGCCAGACTTCGACAGCCGCTCTGCCCTGTCGCGCAGCTCGTCGTCGGAGAGGAAGCCCTGGCGCCAGGCGATCTCCTCCGGTGAGCCGATCTTGAGACCCTGTCGGTGCTCGACCGTGCGGATGAAGTTGCTGGCGTCGTTGAGTGAGTCGAACGTACCGGTGTCGAGCCACGCGGTTCCGCGCTCGAGGAGCTCGACGTGGAGGCGCCCCTGCTCGAGGTAGGCGCGGTTGATGTCGGTGATCTCGTACTCGCCACGGGCGGACGGCTTGAGGTCGGCGGCGATGTCGACGACGCCGTTGTCGTAGAAGTACAGCCCGGGGATCGCGAAACTGCTGCGGGGATTTTCGGGCTTCTCGTCGAGGGAGATGACAGTGCCGCTGTCGTCGAACTCGACCACGCCGTACGCCGACGGGTCGCTGACGTGATAGGCGAAGACCGCAGCGCCGTCGAGGTCGCTGAAACGTTGCAGCTTCCGGCCGAACCCGGGGCCGTAGAAGAGGTTGTCGCCGAGCACCAGCGCGCAGTTCTCGTTGCCGATGAACTCGGCGCCGATCATGAACGCCTGAGCCAGCCCGTCGGGCGATGGCTGCTGAGCGAAGGTGAGGTTGATGCCGTACTCCGAGCCGTCGCCGAGCAGACGCTGGAACTGCTCCGCGTCGTGCGGGGTGGTGATCACCAGGATTTCGCGGATGCCCGCCAGCATCAGGGTGGACAGCGGGTAGTAGATCATCGGCTTGTCATAGACCGGCACCAGCTGCTTGCTGATCCCCATCGTGATCGGGTGCAGCCGGGTGCCGCTACCGCCCGCCAGGATGATTCCGCGCATGCGGCTCAGTGTGCCTTGCCAGTTCCCCTCGCCGGGCCATTTCCGGTGCGCGTCCGATAAAGCCGCCGCAGCCGAGGTCACGAAACGGTAACGGCGGAGTGTGACGCTTGTGGCGCGAGTCACAAACTGTGACGGTATATCCGTTTGTTAAATGCATGCGCAAGGACTTCTCGGGAGCAGCACTAGTCCCCTCGCACTGATGCGCCGCCTTATGACGTATCGACCTCGCACCACCCTGATCCACCCGCCCGCAGGGCAGGTGCCTCCGCCCGAGTGTTCTGCGCCATAGGCGACTCACCAGTCGCAACGGAGGAAATGTGCGCAAGACATCTATCGGGCTACTGAGCCTGGCCCTTGCGGCAGGGCTCGGGACGTCCCTCGGGACAACCACGGTCTCCGCCGCTCCATCGGTTCCCCTGAAGAAGACCTCTGCTGAGGAACCGCAGCAAGCTTTCGGGCACGAACTGCCCAACCCGCTCGAGGACAAGCGACGGGCACTGCGCGAGGAAGCCATCACGCAGCTGCTCAACGGCACGGGCACGGTCGAACGACGAGGACCGAGCACCGTGATGAAGATCGGCGAGACCGCCGACGCCAAGGCCGTGAACAAGAACGGCAACGCCCGCAAGGGTGGTCAGGTCAGCGAGGACCAGTTCGTCGAGCTGTCCCGCGAGAAGACCGACCGGATCTTCGTCGTACTCGCCGAGTTCGGCAACGAGCGCCACCCCAGCTTCCCCGACAAGGACCTCGAGCCGTCCATCGAGGGGCCGGCGACGTTCGACGGGCCGCTGCGCAACGAGATCCCGGAGCCGGACCGGAGCCGAGGACAACTCCACGATCTGGCAGCCCGACTACAGCCAGCAGCACTACCAGGACATCTACTTCGGTGAGGGCGCCAAGCCGGGCGCCGGCAAGGACATCGAGTCGGTCAAGACCTACTACGAGCGCCAGTCCTCGGGCCGCTACAGCATCGACGGCACCGTCACCGACTGGGTCAAGGTGCCCTACAACGAGGCCCGCTACGGCCGGTCGAGCGACAACCCCAACACCAACGGCAACGACCCGGCGGTGTGCTCCGGCCACGTCTGCAACAACACCTGGTTCCTGGTCAAGGACGCGGTCAACGCGTGGGTCGACGAGCAGAAGGCGATGGGCCGCACCGCGGATCAGATCGCGGCGGACCTCAAGTCGTTCGACCAGTGGGACCGCTACGACCACGACAGTGACGGCGACTTCAACGAGGCCGACGGCTACATCGACCACTTCCAGATCGTGCACGCCGGCGGCGACGAGGCCGACGGTGACCCGCAGCAGGGCGAGGATGCCATCTGGTCGCACCGCTGGTACGTCCAGACCACACCCATCGGTGGCGGCGGACCCGCCGGCAACCCGTTCGGTGGAACCGAGATCGGTGACACCGGCGTCTGGGTCGGCGACTACACCATGCAGCCCGAGAACGGCGGGATGAGCGTGTTCGCGCACGAGTACGGCCACGACCTCGGCCTGCCCGACCTCTACGACACCGCCGGCGGCCAGAACGGCGTCGACTGGTGGTCGATGATGGCCCAGAGCCGTCAGACCGGACCCGACGACCAGGGCATCGGCACCCGCGGCACCGACCTCGGCGCCTGGGAGAAGCTGCAGCTCGGCTGGCTCGACTACGAGGCCGTCGTCCCCGCACAGAATCGCAAGCTGAAGCTCGGCCCTCACGAGTACAACAGCAAGAACGCGCAGGCGGCGGTGGTCGTGCTCCCGAAGAAGGAGAAGACCACCCAGCTCGTCGAGCCGTACGCCGGCACGAAGTCCTGGTGGAGCGGCGCGGGCGACGACCTGTCGAACACCATGTCGCGCGAGGTCACGCTCGGCGCCGGCGATGCCCAGCTCAGCATGCAGGCGCAGTGGGACATCGAGGACTGTGGTCCGACCACCGCGTGTGACTACGCGTTCGTCGAGGTCAACGACGGCGCCGGCTGGAAGGCGATCCCCGGGTCGATCACCAAGGCCGGCGAGGGCAACGGCATCGACGGAACGAGCGATGGCTGGGTTCCTGCGACATTCGACCTGTCGACGTACGCCGGAAGCACCATCGGTCTGCGGTTCCGCTACCAGACAGACGGCGCCGCCGGCGGCAAGGGGTTCTTCGCCGACGACGTCGCGGTGACCTCGGGCGGCACTGAGCTGTTCCGCTCCGGAGCCGAGGACGGCGACGAGGGCTGGACGCTCGACGGCTTCAGCGCCGCTGCCGCGTCGTTCACGCAGGAGTACGACAACTACTACCTCGCCTCGCACCGCGACTACGTGTCGTTCGACAAGTACCTCCAGTCGGGGCCGTACAACTTCGGGTTCAACGACTCCAGGCCGGACTGGGTGGAGCACTTCCCCTACCAGGACGGGCTGCTGATCAGCTACTGGGACACCTCCCACACCGACAACAACACGATCACCCACCCGGGTGAGGGGATGATCCTGCCGATCGACGCCAACCCGCGTCCGATCGTCCGGCTCGACGGGACGTTCTGGCGGCCGCGCGTCGCTGGGTACGACGCCCCGTTCTCGCTGGAGAAGTCGGACTCGTTGACGCTGCACTACGACTCGAAGTCCAGCTACATCCGTGGGCAGAAGGCACAGCCGCGGTTCCGGGACAGCGACCCGTACTGGTACCCGGAGACACCCACGGTCGGCGTACAGCTGCCGGACAACGGGGTGCAGATCCAGGTGACCAAGCAGAAGGGCACCACGATGGACATCCGCGTCAGCCAGCGGTGATGGCGCTGTTCATCTAGCAAGCCGGGGTGGGGCGGCGGCCGGGAGACCTGTTCTCCCGGCCGCTTTCCTTGTCCGGGAAACCATGTTGCGCGCTGGTGCGTCAGACCCTCATGACCGGGAAGGGAGCCTCGATGCTGCCGCGGGCCATCCTGCTGCTGGTCCTGCTCGGGTGTGTCGGCTGTGGGACCTCCTCCACAGGGGAGCCCGACGACTCGGCCTCCGATCAGTCGCCGACGCCCACTGCGTCCACGTCTCCCCCGCTGAGCTCGACCGACTTCCCCACGATCACTCCGCCCACCGCACCGCCGAGCACGCCCACGGACCAGATCAAGCTGGTCACCGTCTTCGGCACCATCGAGGCAGTCGAGCCTGGCTGCGTGCAGCTGGTCACCGACAAGCGCGTCCTCTATGCGTTGGTAGGCGGTCCCGCCTCGGGACTGCGCCCAGGCGACACCGTGAAGGTGCGCGGGACGCCGGCACCGTACGTCGCGACCACGTGCAGCGGAATCGTCCTCCGCGTTCGTCAGGTGCTGCCGTCCGCCGCCCGGTAGTGCGACTCTCCGATCGGGGGTCGCGCACGTAGTCTCCTCTCATGACTTGGCTCGACGCCCTTGGCTGGGCCGGCTCCGCGCTGTTGGTGTACTCCGTCATGCAGGCCCGTGTCCTCCGGTTCCGGGTGCTCAACCTGACCGCGTGCGTGGTCCTCACTGTCTTCAACGGCCTCCTCGAGATTTGGCCGATGGTGGGCATGAACGTCGCCCTGGCCGCCATCAACATCTGGTTCATCCGCAAGCTGGTCTCCGAGCGTCACGACGAGAAGGCGTTCCAGGTGCTCGAGGTCGGTGCCAACGATGAGTACCTCCGACACGTGTTGCGGGTGCACGGCGCGGACATCTTGAAGTTCCAGCCGAACCTCGTCTGGGATGGTGCGGCAACCGGCCGTTCGGCGTACCTCGTCCAGCACGGGGACGAGACTGTCGGCGTCGTCCTTATCCGGGACGACGGGGACGGCGTAGCCCGGGTCGAGCTGGACTACGTGACCCAGCGGTTCCGGGACTTCTCCCCCGGCGAGTTCGTATGGCGGCGCAGCGGGCTGCTCAAGGACGAGGGGTTCCGCAAGGTCGTCACGCCGAAGGGCATGGTGGCGCCGTACTACGACCGGCTCGGCTTCCATCGGGAGAGCGACCACTTCGTGCTGGAACTCTGATCGATTCCTGGGCTTCGGGGCGTTGAGCCGTGGACGGGATTCTGGACCGTTTGCATCACAAACGGGCCGTTTTGGTGCCATCGTTGTGACGTGAGCGAGATCGAATCAACTCGGCGCTGGATGGCAGCAGGCCTCCTGTCGCTGTCGCTCGCGATCCTGAGCCTGGCGGTCGTCGTCCTGTTCGGTCTGACCGTCGCGGTGATCATGGGCCTGAACGCCATCTACCAAGCTGTTGCCTGACCCCCGGGGGACGCTAAGTACTTGACGTACTTGCACCGGGATGAAGGAGACACCGATGGCCGGCGCCCCGCGACACTTCGGCAGCTTCATTGAGGCACGTACACAGCTGCCGTCGGTCCTTGACGCCGCTCGCGAGGGCCTGGTCACCACGTCGATCGCGACCAGGAGCGGTTCGTCGTGATCAGCGCCGCCAACCTGCGCCGTGACCTGGCCGAACTCCGCCCCGCTGAGGCATTGGTGGCGGCCGAAGGCGGCGGCTGGTCCGCCGTACTGCCCGGCCTGCCCGTCCACGGCGACGGTGAGACCTTCGCCGATGCCATCGACGACCTCATCCTCGCGCTGCGCGAGTATTCCGAGGACTCGAACGCGCGGCTGTACCGGGCGCCCAACCACCGCGGCAACCGTGCCGTGGTCGGACTGGTGGAACTCTCTGACGACGAGCAGCTACGCGACTGGATCCTCGCCGGCACCAACGGCGATGCCGAGGATCGCCCGGCCCTCGCGAACGCGTGAGCGGAAATCCCGGCAGCCGTCGCGACCACAACCGGTTCTGCGAGATCGAAGGCTGGAGCTTGGTCCGCAACGCTCGTGGAAAGGCGGACGGCCACCACGTCACCTACGAGCTTGAGCTTCCGGACGGGCAGATTCTGCGGGCACGGATCTCTCGTCCGGTCAACAAGGACACGTACGGCCCCAATCTCTGGGACGCCATCCTTGGACCCGACCAGCTGCGCGTGAGCGAGGCCGAGTTCTGGACTTGCGTCAATGACGGCCAGCCTCCCGACCGCGGCGCTGCTGCTCCAGGTCCTCCGGAGAAGGCTCTCCCAGCGGATCTCGTGTACCGGCTCATCAAGGTCGTCGGGGTCCCCGAGGAGCAGGTGTCCACGATGACCCTGGACGAGGCGATAGCCGCCATGACCGAGCACTGGTCGAAGCCGACATCGAGCGAGGACCAGTAGACGCCCGTCGTACGGAGTGCTGGAAATCCGCTGACCCGCTGACCCGCGGACCCGCGACCGTTCCCGGCCACGTGAACCCGAACGGTAGTGAATCTGCCGAAACCGCGACCGTTGCCGTCCACGTGAACCCGAACGGTCGTCACGCGCGGCTCGATACCCTGAGCTGCTCCGACCTCCCCGGGGACGGCGTCAGTTCGAGTGCGAACGGGAGCCGTTCGGATGGAGGAGGTTCAACTAACGCGACGCTGGCCCGTTCGGTGCAGGTCGGCGAGCGACGCGGCGACGTCGTGGTGGACGGCCGGTAGGTGGCGGCGACGACGACGACGGACCGGGTACTCCCGAGCTACGAGTCCTGGCTGCTCCCGCAGGCCCTGGTCGAGGGCGACCTCGCCGAGGTGGGTTACGAGCAGCTCAACGAAGGTGGATCCGATCCCCTGGCCACCGGTCGCGACATGGACACCCCGGGGGACCCGGTGACTCCGGTTCGGTCTAGGTCTGGGCCGCCGCGTCACGCAGATTCGAGGGGGCTGCTGGAGGCTCTGCCTAGCCCCGCGTATCTCGACTCCCATGGCCGTGGCCACGCTGCGCAAAGTCACCCCGGCGCAGGCGAGAAGGGCCTCCATCAGCATGTCGCCGGAACAGGCGTCCCGCCCGTCTCCCCCGGTCGCCCGGTGCAGGCCGGCACGTACCGGGCCGGGCCAGCTCTGCACTGTCGCGGTGATCCCGACGTCAGCGAACTCGCCATGGGCGCCGAGCGGGGTCCGCGCCGACTCGGGATCGGTCTTGTACTGCTGTTTCAGCGGGGTCTGGATCTCACGGAGCTGTGTGGCGTCCATGCTTCAGTGTTGCGCACCGGCTTGAAGGCACATATCGGAGTGCTGACTCGGCCAGAAACTGTCCACAACCCAGCACATGAGTCGGTTGTCCACCGCCTCGAAAGTCTGTCGGAAATTGGTCGTGGAATCGCTCTAGTTTGGTTTCATGAGCTCGACCGAAGGCACCTACCAGGCAGGACACGCGATCTCGCGTTGCGCCGGCCAGGTGCTGAGTGCCCTAGCCGAGGTGTCCTCGACACCGACATGGTCGATGACTCCCGACGAGCAACGATCTACGCTGATCAGCCTCACTCAACTGCAGGCCCGGATAACCGAGCTACGACTCAGAGTCCTCGCCGGCGCCGACAACAACCAGGTCGGCAAGGACACCGGCGCCTCTTCCACCGGTGCCTGGCTCGCGGACGCGACCAAGCAGGTCCGAGCCGTCGCGAATGCTGACGTTCGCATGGCGAAGGAACTCGACACGGCGTTCGAGGCAACTCGGGTTGCACTCGCCGAAGGCCGCGTCAACGAGGAGCAGGCTCGCGTGATCATCCACGCCATCAACGACCTGCCCGACACCGTGACCGCCTTCGACCGGGGCCGTTGTGAGGCGCACCTGATCGAGGAAGCAGCGAAGTGGGACGCCAAGACGCTCCGCGTCATCGGACGTCGACTGTTCGAGGTCATAGATCCTGATGCCGCCGACGAACGTGAGGGTGAGCAGCTCCGGAAGGAAGAGGAGGAAGCCCGTCGCAAGGCCTCCTTCAAGATCCGTGACAACGGCGACGGGTCATACTCCGGCAGCTTCAAGGTGCCGACACTGCACGGCGAGATGTTGAAGAAGGCGCTTCAAGCACTCACCGCACCACGCCGGATCGGCCGCGAGGGCCGCACCGATGCCGAGGGGAACAAGATCCCCTACCCCACCCTCCTTGGTCACGGTTTCATGGAGCTCATCGAGCACCTTCCGACCGACAAACTTCCCAACTGTGGAGGCAACAACGCCACCATCGTCGTCACGCTCAGCGAAGCGGCGATCCGCTCAGGCGTCGGAGCCGCCAGCCTGGATACCGGCGGCAAGATCTCCATCGGCGAGATGCGCCGACTCTCCTGCAGCGCAGGCATCATTCCCGTCGTGCTTGACGGGGACTCCATGCCCCTTGACGTGGGCCGCGAGAAGCGGTTTCACACCAAGCACCAACGCACCTGCATCGCTATCCGGGACAAGGGCTGCACCGCCGAGAACTGCGACCGTCCACCCGGCTGGTGCGAATGTCATCACGAGGAACCGTGGTCCGAGGGCGGCGAGACCAGCGTCGAGAAAGGCCGGATGCTCTGCTGGTGGCACCACCACCTCGCCCACGACACCGGCTACACGATGAGACGCCTGGACAACGGCAAAGTCCGTTTCCGCAGACGCCAATAGGCCACTCAGTCGGGGCGGTTGTGGTCGCCAGTCGACCCGTCGATGAGTTCACGGACGATGTCCATATGACCCGCGTGACGGGCCGTCTCCTCGAGCATGTGGATCAGCACCCAGCGCATCGAGACGGTCTCACCCCACCACGCCTTGCCGAGATCGTCCACGCCGAGCTCGTCGATCACCTTGTCGGCCGCTGCTCGCGCCCGCCCGTAGAACGCCAGGATGTCCGCGGTGGTCTCGTCCGGGTCCACACGCAGGTCGGCGTTCTCGTCGTCGTCGTCGAACGGCAGCGCCTCGGTCTCCCGTCCGAAGGTCTCGCAGAACCAGCTGTACTCGACGGCCGCCATGTGCTTGACCAGCCCCAACAAGCTCGTCCCGGACGGGGTCATCGGGCGGCGTAGCTGCTCGTCATCAAGACCCTGCACTTTCCACAGCACCACGTCACGATGCCGGTCGAGTGCGATGTGCAGGCTCTCCTTCTCACCACCGGTGAGGGGTACTCCTTGGCTCATCCGGGAAACCTAGCAGCCCAGTCGCCTACTGCTGCATACTTCCGGACACGAGCGGAACACGGGGGGCAGATGCTGCACAGGCGACGGGTACGGCGATGCGCCGGCCTTCTCATCATCGCGTTCACGGCGTTCGGAACCGTCGGTTGTGGCCGAGGAACCCTCGGTCATCGCGGCGCCACCGCCCGTCACACCGACGTTCCCGGTGCAGCCCGGCGCTGCAGGACCTCCGACGCGTCTGCCAGATCCGTTCGGTTCCCGGGACCTGGTCAGCAGGATGGTCAGCTCGCGAGAAGCTCAGCTCCCGTCGGACGCCGGCAGCCAGCCGAGCCCGGCCAAGGCGGACACCTTCCAGCTGACCACGGACCCTGCCGTCCACGACCTCAAGGCCACCGCCGACCGGCTCGCGGAGACGCTGGGCTTCAGCGGCTCAGCCTCGACCAGCGAAGGGGGGCGCGCGTACGGCGACGGGCACACGCAGGTCCTGGTGATCGATCACGAGCCCGGGCTGCAGTGGGCCTACACCCGCGACGGCGTCCGGTGCACCGACGTCGGACCCAGCGACGCCGGCATCCTGTCGGCCTGCGCACCGATCGCAACCGGCGACGACTGGGACCCGGAGGACCCGCGCCGGACACCGCTGTCCCCCGACCAGGCCAGGACGGCGGCAGCCCCGGTGTTCGAGGTCCTCGGGATGGACCCTGCAGCCGCCGACATCACCACCGGTTGGGGCACGACGCTGGTCAGCGTCGAACCGACGATCGACGGGCTACGGACCGTTGGGCTCGGGACCGGAGTCGTCGTCGACAAGCACGGGATCCTGTCGGCGGCCGGATGGCTCGGCACGGCCTCCCGCGCGGCCAGCTACCCGGTGAGCAAGGCACCGGTCGACCTGGGTCCCGCCGACTTCGGCCTGGCGCGGTGGACCGGTAAGGACGAGAAGCTGATGGTTCCGGCCTGGATCGGCCGCCGCGGCGACCCGCCCGAAGTGCGCGTCATCCCCGCTATCGAGGCGGACTACCTGCCGGAGTACATGTCGCCCGTTCCGCAGTAGGAGCAGGCGAGCCCGGCGAGGCCGGACTACCGGTCGCTCACCGCGGCGGCAAGCGCTGCCGCACGCGAGGACATCATCACGTCCTCCAGCTGCATGGGCTTCCCGTCCGGGTCGGACAGGGGCACCCGCCAGTTCGGGTACTCGTCCGTCGTACCGGGTTGGTTCTGGGCACGGACGTCCCCGACCGCATCCACCAGCGCGACGCACAGCAACCGTGCGGGGCTCAGCGTGAGATACCGGTGGAGCGCCTGCACGGTGTCCTCCACCGAGGCCTCCGGCGCCAGCAGCCCACGGTCGCGAAGCTCCGCGAGCCAGGCGGCGCGGTCCTTCTCGTCCGCGGCGGTCTCCTCCTCCGCGGACCGGGTGAGCAGCCCGAGCTCATCCCGGAGCCGCACGTGAGCGCCCGTCAGGTAGCCCGCACTCGGCGGTAGGTCGTGGGTGGTGACGGAGGCCATCGAGTACTCGCGCCAGCGCTCCGCGGGCAGCGGCCCACCGTTGTCGTCCGACTCGAACCACAGGATCGAGGTGCCGAGGATGCCGCGCTCACGCAGGTACGACCGCGCCGACGGCTCGACCGTGCCGAGGTCCTCGCCGACCACGACGGCACCCGCGCGGTGCGCCTCCAGGGCGAGCACGCCGATCAGCGCCTCGTGGTCGTAGCGCACGTAGGTCCCCGCCCCCGGCGGCTGCCCGGACGGGATCCACCACAGCCGGAAGAGGCCGATGATGTGGTCGACCCGCACCCCGCCCGCGTGCCGCAGCACGGTCGCGAGGAGCTCACGGAACGGCCGGTAGCCGTCCTCGGCGAGCCGGTCCGGGCGCCAGGGCGGCTGGCTCCAGTCCTGGCCGATCTGGTTGTAGTCGTCCGGCGGTGCGCCGACCTGCATGTGCTGGGCGTACGTCGGACGCAGCGCCCACGCATCGGCTCCCCCGGGATGTACGCCGACCGCGAGGTCATGCATGACGCCCAACGCCATGCCGGCCCCGAGCGCCTTCGCCTGCGCGGTCTGCAGCTGCTCGTCGATGACCCACTGCAGCCACATGTGGAACTCGATCTGCTGCGCGTGCCCGGCGGCGAACGCGGCGACCTCGGTCGATGACGGGTCCTGCAACGCCGGCGGCCAACCGTGGAAGTCGTTCCCGTGCTCCTCGGCGAGCGCGCTCCACAGCGCGAAGTCACGCAGCCCCGACCCCTCGCGGGACAGGAACGCCTGCAGGTCGGCCTCGCGGCCCGCCGTCCGCGGCACGGCATGCACCAGACGCAGCGCCTCCCGCTTCGCCGTCCACGACGTGTTGCGGTCGATCGCGTCCAGGCCGTCGAGGCGTCCGGCGTACTCCCTTGGCGAGCTTCTCCACCCGGCTCCGTTCGCCCCGGGGCAGGTCGACGTACTCCGGGATCCGCTCGGCGCGGACGTAGCAGCGGGTTGAAGAACCGGCGGGAGGACGGGAGGTACGGCGACGGCTCCATCGGCGCCACCGGCTCGGCCGCGTGCAGCGGGTTGATCAGCACGTAGTCGGCGCCGAGCGAGGCGCCCGACCAGACGGCGAGGTCGGTCAGGTCGACCAGGTCGCCCACACCCCAGGACCGGCTCGAACGCACGCTGTACAACTGAGTCGCGAGGCCCCAGGCCGGCCGGGTCCCCATCCGTTCCGGCAGCCCGACCCAGGGTGGGGTGGCGATCAGCGTGGTCGAGGCCGTGGTCTCGCCGGAACGGGCATGCAGCACGTGGTAGCCCAGCGGGAGGTCGTCGGGAAGCTCGAACGTCGCCTCACCGACCAGGGCACCGTCCAGCTCGGCCGGCTCGACGTGTTTGTCGACCTGGCGAAGGTCGCGCCGCTCACCCCCGTTCTCGAGCTCCACCCAGGCCTCGACCGGGTCGCCGTGCGGTACGTGCGCCCAGAACTCCGTGGTCGACCCCGTGGTGTGGACCACGCACGCCGGCAGCATCCGCCGCCACCGCGACTCACGATGCGACTGCAGTGCCGCTGCTGCCGACTCGGGCGTCGATGCGTCGACGTCCATCGCCGCGAGGATGGCGGTGATCGTCTTCTGGGACACCTGGACGTGTTTGCCGCGCCAGTCGGCGTACTCGGTGGCGACGCCGTAGGCCGCGGCAAGATCGACGAGTTCCCTGCTCAGTTCTGACACCGTCACATCATTCACTACCCGGCGCAGAGCTCTTCAATGGGACCCTTGGTGATCGAGCGCACGCGACCCAGCAGCCGGAGACCACGTTGACCAAGCCGATGCTGAGCCGGTGGAGAGAGTGGGTTGGTCCGTTCGTGCCTGGTCTCGCGGCGACGGCCCTGCTGGCCGTGCTCTGCAACCTCGTCCTCGAGCTGACCCAGCTGACCGGCGTCGACAACAACCTGTGGGACAACAAGACTCCGGCCTTCGTCGGCCTGTTCCTGCTCGGCTCCGTGGTCGTCTGGCTGCTGATCGGGATCGTGCATGCAGCTGGTCGGCCGGCTCTGGGTGACCGCGGTGCTGACCGCTACGGCGACCACCGTGGTCGCTGTCGTGGAGTTCGAGAAGGTGCGCCTGCGGCGCGAGCCGTTGTACCCGAGCGACTGGGTCTTCGTCGAGAACACCGGATTCCTGATGGGCATGGTCGGCGTCCGGACCGTTGTCCTTCTCGCGCTGGGCGTTCTCGTCCTGGCCGCCCTCGCACTCGCGGGGGTCCGGCTGGTGAGCAACCGGCTGGGGTCTCGCCAGGCTCGACGCCGGCCGGGTGCTGCTGCGGGTCATCTCCGGTGGCCTGTGCCTGCTGAGCGTGGGTTACCTGACGAACTTCAACTCCCCCGGCAACGCTGCGCCGCGGCGCGTACGAGGCGCTCGGGGCGCCTGGACTCCGTGGAGCCAGCAGCAGAACTACCTCGGCAACGGGTTCGTCGGCGGGTTCCTCTACAACCTGGACGTGCCCCCGCATGCGCCGAGCCGGACGGCTACAGCGCCGCGGCGATGGCGCGGATCGCAGCGCGGTACGTCGCGGCCGCCGGGCGGATCAACCGGAAGCGGGATCCCGCGGCGCTGGACGACGTCAACGTCGTGATGGTGCTCAGCGAGTCGTTCAGCGACCCCACGGCGCTCGACGGCGTCGACGTCGCCGAGGACCCGATCCCGTTCACCCGCCGGCTGATGGGCTCCACGACGTCGGGCCGGATGCTGGCGCAGAACATCGGCGGCGGCACCGCCAACATGGAGTTCGAGGCGCTGACCGGCATGTCGATGTCGCAGTTCCCGCCCCAGCTCCGGGTGCCCTACCAGACGGCTGGTCCCGGACTACGACACGTTCCCCTCCGCCGTCGGCTGGTTCACGGCGAACGGTCACCGGCGCGGTCGCGATCCACCCGTTCACCACCGAGATGTACCGGCGCCGAGAGGTCTACCGCACCCTCGGGTTCGACGAGTTCGTCTACGACCAGAAGATGCACGACAGGCGCCGGATCGGGGACGACGGGTACATCTCCGACGCGGCCGCGTTCGACGAGGTGCTGTGGCAGCTCGACGTCGGAGCGCCAGCCGCTGTTCGTGCACCTGGTGACGATGCAGAACCACGTCCCCTTCCCGGGCAGGTACGACGACCCCGCGACTGTCACGGGTCCCGACGGCCGACCGCTGACGGACATGGGGCAGTACGCCCGTGGCCTGACCCACACCGACCGGGCGCTGGAACACCTCATCGGCGAGCTCGAGCGTTCCGAGGAGGAGACCGTCGTGGTCTTCTACGGCGACCACCTTCCCGGCACGTATCCCGACGCGGTCTTCGAGGCGAACAGTGCCCGGGTCCGGCATGCGACGCCGTTCTTCGTCTGGGCCAACTTCCCCGGCCCCGACGACAGGCAGCCGACGACGAGCCCGACCCATTTCATGGACCTGATGCTCGAACGTGCGGGCGCCGCGGTGCCGCCGTACTACGCCCTGCTCGACCAGCTGCGCAGGGAGATTCCGGCCATGGACCGCGGGATGCTGGTCGATGCCGAGGACTCGTTGCTGCGGCGGAGCCACCTCTCGGACCGGGCGGAGCGGCTGCTGCACGACTACCGGCTGGTGCAGTACGACCTCTCGGTCGGTGAACGTCACAGCGCGGACGTGATGTTCGGTCCCGGCGGGTGACTGCGCCGGTCAGAGCGAGCCGCTGACCTCGACCCAGCGGTCGAGCACCCGCACCGGAACCGCGAGCTCAACAACGCAAACTGCGCACAGGTGCACTTTGTGCGGCCATCTCGACGACTTTTGCGACGCAAACTGCGCACAGGTGCACTTTGCGCTGTGAAAGTCCGGCCGGTCGGCAGACCGGAACGGTCGGCCTGTCGAGCACCGGAGGCGGTCAACAACGCAAACTGCGCACGTGCGAGGTCTGGGGTGGGTGCGAGACGCTTACTTCACTCGCTCCCCCGACCACCGATAGCTGGACATCCCGGCCGACGAGCAACGCAGCACTCAGCCGCCGGTCAGAGCGAGGAGCTGACCTCGACCCAGCGGTCGAGGACCTGCTGAGCCTTCCCGGAGTCGACGGCCTCGTGCGCCCGGGCCACACCAGCCGCCAGCCGCTCCTCGAGGGACCCGGGCTCGGCGGCGTGGATCGCCAGCGCGGCGCCGGCGTTCAGGATCACTGCGTCACGCACCGCACCCGGTTCACCCGCGACGAGCCGGCGTACGACGGCGGCGTTGAACTCGGCGGTGTCCCCGCGCAACGACTCCGGAGTCCCCCGGTCGAAGCCGTAGTCGGACGAGTCGATGGTGTGCTCGGTGACCTCGCCGCCGGTGACCGCCCAGACCCGGGAGGTGGTGGTCGTGGTGAGCTCGTCCAGGCCGTCGTCGCCGCGGAACACCCATGCGTCGACTCCGCGACGGGCGAACACGCCGGCCATCACCGGGGCCATCCGCGGGTCCGCGCAGCCGATCGCCTGGGCCTCGACCTTGGCGGGGTTGGCCAGCGGGCCGAGGAAGTTGAAGGTGGTCCCCACCCCGAGCTCACGACGGGGCACCGCCGCGTGCCGCAGGGCCGGGTGGAAGGCGGCCGCGAAGCAGAAGGTGATCCCGACCTCGCCGACCATCCGGGCCACCGCGGCCGCCGGCAGGTCGAGCCGGATGCCGAGCGCCTCGAGCACGTCGGCGCTGCCGGACTTGGAGGAGGCGGACCGGTTGCCGTGCTTGACCACGGGTGCACCCGCGCCGGCGGCGACGATCGAGGCCATCGTGGAGATGTTCACCGACATCGACCGGTCCCCGCCGGTGCCGACCACGTCGAGCATCCGGCCGGGGAGAACCAGCGGGGTGGAGTGCTCGTACATCCCGTTCGACGAGGCCCTCGACCTCGGCGACGGTCTCGCCCTTGGCGCGCAGCGCGACCGCGAAGCCGGCGATCTGCGCGGGGGTGGCCTCACCGGCGAGGATCTCCCCCATCGCCCACGCCGTCTGGTCCGCGGTCAGGTCGGTGCCCGCGATCAGGGCGGACAGGACCTCAGGCCAGGAGTGGACGTCGTTCACCACAGGGCAATCAGCGGGTGGTCGGCCGGCACGCGGGGACGGAGCAGCCGGGTGACGGCCTCCGCGAGCTGGATCGGGTCGATCGGGTGCGGTACGGCTGCCTCGGCACGCGACCAGGTCGCCAGCCACGCGTCCTGCGGGCGGCCGGTGAGCACCAGCACCGGCGGGCACCGGTAGATCTCGTCCTTCAGCTGCTTCGCGATGCCCATGCCGCCGGCGGGGACCGCCTCGCCGTCCAGGATGGCCAGGTCGATCGTGCCGGTGTCCATCTGCTCGATGCAGACGGGCTCGGTGGCGACCTCGACGTACTCCAGGGCCGGCAGGTCCGGGTGCGGGCGCTTGCCCAGGGCCAGCATCACCTGGTTGCGGACGTTGACGTCGTCGCTGTAGACGAGCACCTTCAGGCGCGGGGCGGTCGTATCTGTCACGGCGACGATGCTACCGGGCAGCGGGCCGCGCTCCGGCCCTGGGCGTGGCAACCGCGCGTCCCGCCGTCAGCCGGCGTCGTCGATGCGCTCGAGGCGGTCCAGCCTCCGGTCCTCGCGGGCGGCCTCCCGCATCGACGCCCGCACCCACTGGACGAACAGCACCCCGAAGAAGGTGAGCCCGATCAGGTCACCGGCCCCCCAGAGGATCCCGCCGGCCACGTGCTGGTCAGCGGCGGGGTCGGGGAGCCAGGTCATCGGCAGCGACCGGTACCACTCCCCGCCGATCAGCTCCTCCTGGCTCATGATCGTCACACCCAGGAAGGCGTGGAACGGGAGGGTGAGGAAGATCAGCAGCAGCCGGAACGGGTAGGCCACGCGTCCGGGCACCGGGTCGATGCCGACCAGTGGCCAGAAGAACAGTGAGCCGACCAGGACCAGGTGGACGTGCATCATCTCGTGCACGAACGCCGAGCTCAGCGACGCGTCGTACCAGCCGGTGAAGTACAACGCCCACGGGCTGATCACGAACAGCAGGAAGGTCAGCGGCGCGAACGTGAGCACCTTCGCCAGCCGGGAGTGCAGCAGGGCCAGCAGCCAGCCGCGGGGGCGGGCCGGCAGCGTGCGCAGCATCAGCGTCACGGGGGCGCCGAGCGCCAGGAACAGCGGCACCATCATCGACAGGATCATGTGCTGCACCATGTGCACGCTCAGCAGGCTGGTGTCGTAGGCCCCGAGCCCCGACATCGTCGCGAACGCGAAGCTGCCCATGCCGAGCACCACGAAGGACAGGGTCCGGCCCAGGGGCCATGAGTCCCCCCGTGAACGGAGCACATGGACGCCGTACAGGTAGAGGCCGGTGACCCACACCGTGACCACGAACAGGAACGGGTCGATCCCCCACTCGGTGAACACCCGGGACACCGAGAAGGGAGCGAGATCGGACAGCGATCCGGCACCTGCGAAGACCTGCACAGGACCAGATTAGGCGCCCGTTTGAGCCCGTTCCCGCGGTGGTATCGGCAAATGTGAAGAAGATGACGGCGAAACTCAGGGGGTCGGGGTGTCGCCCAGGCCGCTTAACGACATAATGGCCGCGTGGCGACAGCAACTACTGTGATTCCTGCATCCCGTCTACACGGGCACCATGACCGGCCGAGCATGGTCAGCGTTGGCACGATCGTCTGGCTCGCAAGCGAGCTGATGTTCTTCGCCGCGCTGTTCGCGTGCTACTTCACGATCCGCGCGGTCAGCCCCGAGCTGTGGACACAGGAGACCGCGAAGCTCAACGTGCCGTTCTCGTCCCTGAACACCACCGTGCTGGTGCTGTCGTCGCTGACCTGCCAGCTCGGCGTGTTCGCCGCGGAGCGTGGCCAGGTCGGCCGCACCGGCGGCGTGCTCAACGTCAAGGGCTGGGGCCTGCGTGAGTGGTTCATGCTCACCTACGTGATGGGCGCCTTCTTCATCGGCGGTCAGGCCCTGGAGTACGCCGAGCTCATGCACGAAGGTGTGACGATCCCGTCGTCGGCGTACGGCTCGGTCTTCTACCTGACCACCGGCTTCCACGGAATCCACGTGACCGGAGGTCTGATCGCCTTCCTCTTTGTTCTGGGCCGCACCTACATGGCTCGCAAGTTCACCCACGAGCAAGCCGTGAGCGCGATCGTCGTGTCCTACTACTGGCACTTCGTCGATATCGTGTGGATCGCCCTGTTCGCGACCATCTACCTGATTCAGTGACCCGAGACATCGAGACTAGGACTCTTCGTGCGACTCCTCACTAGACGAGTTTCAGGCCACCTCTCAGCCAAGCGTCGCAGCCCGATGGCGGGGCTGGTCGTGCTGCTGATGGGGCTCCTGCTCACCGGTAGTGCCTACGCGGTGCTCACTCCCGCCTCTGCCCAGGACGACCTGGCCTCCGACCAGGCACTGGTCGACCAGGGCCGCGAGCTGTTCCTGGTCGGCTGCTCCTCCTGCCACGGCAGGAACGCGGAGGGCATCTCCACCAAGGGCGGCGGCCAGTACGGCCCGTCGCTGGTCGGTGTCGGCGCCGCGGCGGTGGACTTCCAGGTCAGCACCGGCCGGATGCCGATGGCCCAGCCCGGTGTCCAGGCGCCCCGCAAGGAGCGGCTCTACAACGAGGAAGAGACCCGCGCGCTCGCGGCGTACGTCGCCTCGCTCGGCCCCGGCCCGGCGATCCCCGAGGAGTCGAAGTACAGCATCGAGGACGTCGACAACGAGTCGATCGTTCGAGGTGGCCAGTTCTTCCTGACCAACTGCACCGCCTGCCACAACTTCGCCGGCACCGGTGGTGCGCTGCCGGAAGGCAAGTACGCCCCGTCGCTGATGGGTGTCGACGCCAAGCACATCTACGAAGCCATGCTCACCGGTCCGCAGCAGATGCCGGTGTTCTCCGAGGATGTGCTCAAGCCTGAGGAGAAGCGCGACATCATCGCCTACCTGAAGAGCCTCGAGGAGGCGCCCAGCTACAGCGGCTTCGACCTCGGTGGGCTCGGACCGGTCAGCGAGGGCATGTTCGCGTGGGTCGTCGGCATCGGCAGCCTGGTCGGGTTCGCCGTCTGGATCGCCGCCAACTCCACGCGCTCCAAGAAGGGGACCAAAGCGTGACCGACAAGCCTGACAACGAGATGGTCGTGCCCGGCAACGACGAGGCCGTCGCGAGGCAGGACGACCACGCCGCCGTCGGCCGTGACCACCACCACGGTGACCCGATCGACGACCCCGGCCTTCCGGCCCACGAGCCGCGCCCGACCGACGTCGACGAGGCCGCCGACAAGCGCGCCGAGCGCCAGGTCGCCACGATGTTCGGCCTGTCCACGATCTTCGCGCTGCTGTTCTGCGTCGCCTACTTCGTCTTCGACATCGGCGAGGACGTCGACACCTTCATGGGTCTGGGTGCCTCCAACCTGTTCCTCGGCCTCACCCTGGGTCTGGCGCTGCTGCTGATCGGTATCGGCGCGATCCAGTGGGCCCGCAAGCTGATGAGCGACCACGAGATCGTCGAGATGCGGCACGCGGTGGCCTCCTCCGACGAGGACCGCAAGGTCTCCCTGACCGCCCTCAACGACGGCATCGCCGACTCCTCCATCGCCCGGCGCCCGCTGATCCGCAACTCGCTGCTCGGCGCGATGGCGATGCTCGGTCTGCCGGCCATCGTCGCGTTGCGTGACCTGGGCCCGCTGCCCGGCACCGCGCTCGAGACGACGGTGTGGCGGAAGGGGATGCGGATCGTCAACGACGTCGCCGGCACCCCGATCAGGCCCGAAGAGGTGAACATCGGCCAGCTGGTCAACGCCGAGCCGGCGGTCTTCTTCGAGACCGACGAGGAGGGCGAGCCGCTCGTCGAGGGCCACGCGCTGCAGGCTGCGAAGGCCAAGGCGGCGGTGATCCTGGTCCGGATGGAGCCCAAGGACATCACTCCCCCTGCGGGACGTGAGAACTGGGGCGTCGAAGGCATCCTCTGCTTCTCCAAGATCTGCACCCACGTGGGGTGCCCGATCTCGCTGTGGGAACAGCAGACGCACCACCTGCTGTGCCCCTGCCACCAGTCCACCTTCGACCTCGCAGACGGCGCCAAGGTGATCTTCGGTCCGGCCGCCCGTTCGTTGCCGCAGCTTCCGATGGGCATTGACTCCGAGGGATACTTGGTAGCGATGAGCGACTTCAAGGAGCCGGTCGGCCCGAGCTTCTGGGAACGCGGTGACAACTGATGAGTCATTCAACTGCATCAAGTAACGGCAGGACCGCCGCCAAGGCGGAGAAGCCGTCGAAGCTGGGCGGTGCCGCCCAGTGGGCAGACGACCGTCTCGGTCTCGCCACGGTGGCGAAGAAGCAGATCCGGAAGGTCTTCCCTGACCACTGGTCGTTCATGCTGGGCGAGATCGCCCTGTGGAGCTTCGTCATCCTGCTGCTGACCGGTACCTTCCTCACGCTCTGGTTCAAGCCGAGCATGGCCGAGGTCACCTACATGGGTTCCTACGACCAGCTCCGCGGGCTGCACATGTCCGAGGCCTTCGCGTCGACCCTGGACATCTCGTTCGACGTCCGTGGTGGCCTGCTGATGCGGCAGATGCACCACTGGTCCGCGATGCTGTTCATCGCCGCGATGTTCGTGCACATGATGCGCGTCTTCTTCACCGGCGCGTTCCGCAAGCCACGTGAGCTGAACTTCGTCATCGGCGGCCTGCTGCTGATGCTCGGCATCCTGAACGGTTTCACCGGCTACTCCCTCCCCGACGACCTGCTGTCCGGCACGGGCCTGCGGATCGCGGACGGCCTGATGAAGTCCGTCCCGGTCCTCGGCACCTACGTGTCGTTCTTCGCCTTCGGCGGCGAGTTCCCGGGCGAGGACATCGTGCCGCGCCTGTTCACCGTCCACGTGCTGCTGATCCCGGGCCTGCTGCTCGCGCTGATCGGCCTGCACATGCTGCTGCTCGTCTACCACAAGCACACCCAGTGGCCCGGGCCCGGACGCACCGAGAAGAACGTCGTCGGCTTCCCGATGCTCCCGGTGTACGCCGCCAAGGCCGGTGGCTTCTTCTTCATCGTCTTCGGCGTCACCGCCCTCATGGGTGGCCTGATGTCGATCAACCCGGTGTGGATGTACGGCCCGTACGACCCGTCCAAGGTCACCGCGGGCTCCCAGCCCGACTGGTACATGGGCGTCGCCGAAGGGTTGCTGCGGATCATGCCCGGCTGGGAGACCGAGATATTCGGCTACACGCTCAGCTGGAACGTCTTCATCCCCGGCGTCGTCGCGCCCGGAATCATCTTCGGTGCGGTGCTGATGTACCCGTTCATCGAGGCCTGGATCACCGGCGACAAGCGGGAGCACCACCTGCTCCAGCGTCCGCGCAACGCTCCGACGCGCACCGCGTTCCTGGTCTCGATGATGACGCTCTACGGTCTGCTCTGGGCCGCCGGCGGCAACGACATCCTCGCGGTGCTGTTCGACCTGAACCTGAACTACATCACCTGGTTCATGCGGGTCGCGATCTTCGTCGGTCCGCTGATCGCGTTCCTGATCACCCGCCGCTGGTGCATCTCGCTGCAGCGGCACGACGAAGGCAAGCTGTTGCACGGGTACGAGACCGGCGTCATCATGCGCTCCCCCGAGGGTGCGTACGCCGAGCGGCACCTGCCGATCAACCCGGCGGCCGCCTACACGCTCACCGCGCGCGACCGTGACGACGTCTACACGCTCGACTCGGGCACGGACGAGAACGGTGTCGTGGCACCGGGCACCCGCAAGAACAAGCTACGTGCGAAGCTGTCGGGCTACTTCTACGGCTCGAACATCCAGAAGCCGACGCGCGAGGAGCTCGAGGAGGCCCGGCACCACGCCGAGCACGAGCTCGCCGTACACCCGGACGGTCACCAGCACCTGTCGGGCGGCGACTACAGCGGTGAGTACGAGCTCGACGGCACCGCGGCCGACGGCCACCAGTTCGACGGCCGCCACCCGATCGACGGCGAAGAGCTCCGCCAGCACTGAGGCAACGCCCGGGCACCCGCTCGAGGGCCCCGGATCCGATCACGGACCCGGGGCCTTCTGCTCGGTCGTCCGTGGTGTCTTTGACCAGTGCTCTCTGTTTCTCCCCGGCCGTGCGACGTACCGCGGCGGTTCCTGCGTTTCGCAGGTCAGCTCATCGGGGGGATGGCCTTGCCGTCGAGGCGGGTCACCCAGCATTTGCCGGTCAGCTCGTTCTCGGACAGCTTGTCGTCCCAGCGTGCCTCCACCGTCAGTCCCGGGGACGCCCACCGGTCGGTCATCCCGGCCCGACACTGCCGGGTCCCCTCGCCGGCCAGGATGTCCGGGGTCGGGAAGTCCTTCAGGTCCGTGAGCACCAGCTGGGTCGGTGTGAGCTCCGCGCGGTGCGGGAGCTTGCATGAGACGAGGCTCGTGCCGCCGTTGGGTTTCGGGATCCATTTTGCACAGGTCCAGTACGCCGCGGGATCCTTTGCGACCCCGTCCTTCATGGAGCTGGTCCGGACGGCCGGCCGGTTGGAACCCGAGTCAGCCCACATCAACACGTCGCAGCGCACCCAGGAGTGCCCGGCGGCCACCTGTTTCTGGCTGGGCAGGTACATGTGGGCGTCGAACGACACCGGCGTACCGCTCGGGAGGCCGATGTAGTCGACCACCTCCCGCTGGCACAGTTCGGCGAACGCCAACGCCGCTTGGGGCGTCGGGTCGGGCAGCTCAAAGACGGTGACCGTCTCGGTGACGTGCTTCTTGCCGCACGGGACGACGGGCGCGTCGTCCAGCCAGTCCTCGTTGTCGTCGACGTTCTCCTTCAGCGTGTTGCGACACTGTCCCGGCTCCGGTATCCCCTTCAGCGCCGTGCCGACCGGAGTCGCCTCACCGGGCTGCGGAGCGGCCTCCCGGTCGGACTGGGTCACCAAGCCGCAGCCGGCGAGCACAAGGAGTACCACGAACGCGACCATCCGCGTCCTGCGTGGCAAGTCCATGTCGCGCCTCCCCGATAGGCCCCTCTCTCGAGTGTCGTCCAGGCAGCGCCCTACGACCATGGGCCAGCCGGGTCATATTCCGCGGGGCGGGTCCGGCTCGCGGAACAGCGGCGGCAGGTAGCGCAGCATGAGCAGGGACCAGGTCAGGTGGGTCAGTGCCGGTGCCTGGATACCGCCCGAGGCGCGACGCTGGAGACCGAACAGCGTGCCCATCACCCCGGCCGCGAGGACCAGGGCGGGGTTGCGGGTAGGGACCGTGGCCAGCGTGTACACCGCGGTGGACGTCGCCACCGCGAGCCGCTCGTCGATCGCGGAGTACAACGCCCCCCGGAAGAAGACCTCCTCGGCGATGCCGTTCGCACAGGCGGTGAGGGCGACCATCGGGGTGGCTCCCTCGTCGGCGAACCGCAGCACCCGGATCAGCGCGTCGTCGAGGAACGGCACCCGTCGGGCGACCAGGGCGCAGGCGTAGAAGAACCCGAACGCCGCACCCCCGGTCGCCACCGGCGTCAGCACCGGGCGGCGCACCTGCTCGTCCCGCCCCTGGATCCAGCCCAGGTGCAGCGGCCCCGACAGAAGGCCCCCGGCGGTCCAGGTCGCCGCGACGGCCAACGTCCTCGTGTAGAACTCCTGCGAGCCCGGCTGGGTCGACAGCGACCTGCCCAGCAGGCCGGCGCCCAGCATCGACACGCCCGCGACGACGCGCCGGCGACGGGCGCGGGCGACGTCGGTCTCGTGGGACCTCACCGGGGACTGGTGCGACAGCGGCTTGGGCAACCGCCCCGACAGGTGGGCGCGGGCCCCACGCAGGAGGCTCACCGGTAGCTACGCGTTTCCCGTGCCCGTTCCGACAGAGCCTCGCGGACGGCGTCGTCGTACCCCATCGGCTCGAACGGGACCACCCGGCGGATGCTGTCGTCCTCGACGACCACCTCGTTGGTCATCGAGTCCACGAGGGTCCGGCCGGTGCGGGTGTCCACGTCGGTGATCAGGGACAACCAGCGGGACGAGAGCCCCGGGGAGAGGAGCGGCACCGGCGCCACCAGCAGGGGCCGTTTCTGGATCGCGGCGACCCTGCGCAGCATGGCGGCGTAGGCCAGCACCTCCGGCCCACCGATCTCGAACACGCGGTCCTCGACGTCGGCCGACTCGAGCACGCCGACGAGGTAGCGAACCACGTCGCCGACAGCGATCGGCTGCGTCCGCGTCCTGACCCAACGCGGGGTGATCATGGCGGGCAGGTGCTCGACGAGCTGGCGGGTGATCTCCCACGACACTCCCCCGTGTCCGACGATGATCCCGGCGCGCAGCGTCGTCACCGGAACTCCGGTGGATCCCAGCAGCGCCTCGACCTCGCGGCGGCTGCGTAGGTGCGCCGACAGGTCGTCCTTGTCCCGACCGAGCCCGCCGAGGTAGATGATGCGTCGTACGCCGGCCCGCGCGGCCGCCGCAGCGAAGGCACCCGCCGCCTCGGCGTCCAGCCGCTCGAAGTCCTTGGCGCTGAGCGAGTGCACCAGGTAGTAGGCCGCCTCGCACCCCTCGAGCGCCCCGGCGAGGGTCTCGGGCTCGTGCACATCACCGTGGACGGGAGCGCCGGCACCGGAGTATCCGTCGGGGTTCCGGGTCATCGCGACCACCTCGTGCCCCCGTTCGACCAGCTCAGGGCAGAGGCGTCTCCCGACGAAGCCGGAGGCACCGGCGACCAGAACGCGCATGGGTTTCCTATCGTGAGTCGGGTCCCTCAGAACGAGGGCGAGCTGCTGCGCGGCCGTGGCGGTTGCGGCCGCTGATGACCGATCTCGCCGCCGACCCTGCCCCCGTGAGGCCGGCCGTGGTCGGCGTACTCCTCACGGTAGTAGGACATCGTCCACCGTCCCATCTGCAGCCGGGTTCCGGTGCGCAGCAGGTGCTGGTGCGGCGGGTCGCCGTCGGCGTGTCCCGGTTGGACTCTCGCCCCGTTGAGCAGGCTCTCCTCGGTCCGGCTGCGCTGGACGAACACGAACTCGTCGTCGGCGGTCCGCCGGATCTCTGCGTGCTCGGGAGCGAGGCCCTCGAGACGAAGGTCGGCGGTCGGCGCGCTCCCGATCGTGGTCACGGTCGGGCGCAGCCCGAACACCCGCTGCTGCTCCCCCGGCCACGGCGACGGGCCGGGCGCGAACACCAGCCGCGGCCGACCACCGCCCTCCGGGTCGTGCGTGGTGCTGACGGGCCGCCGGCGCGGGCGCCGGAACGTCGGGGCCAGCGGGAACAGGGTCGGCGCCGGCAGCGGGATCGCGGCGAGAGCCGGTCGCCCCGCGCGGCGCCTGGACCGCAGCATCGGGAGTACGGCGCGCAGCCGACCCATCCGCACGTACCGGGAACCGGTCAGCCGCCGCTGCGTCCACGACGACCGGACCGCGCCCAGGGTCGCGACCGTGCCGTTCGGGTCGACCACGGTGAGGGTGAGCCCGGTGGGCGCCAGGGCGTCGGCGACCCCGCGCGCGAGCTGGACTCCCGCCTGGCCGGCAAGCGCGGTCGGGTCGCTCAGCCGGAGCTCGAGCGTGGAGCCGTCGCCGCGGAGCGTGCCCTCCACCACGGGGGCGTCGGGGACCGTGACCGAGAAGCTGAGGTCAGCGGCTAGCTGGAGGGTGCTCATGGTTCACCGCTGTCCCGGGCTCTCGGTCTCCCGGTCGGCGGTGGTGACCCGGAGCGTGCCGTTCAGCTTCCAGGTCGCGCGCGGTGCCTGCGGGCCGGTGTCCCGGGGCACCTCGACCGTCATGTCCACGAAGCTGTAGTTGACCGCGGCCTCCCGGCCGGTGAGGTAGGACCACATCTCCTGGCCCAGGTCGGCCCAGTCGACGATCTCGCGGTCCTGGTTGTGCGGGGCGGGGCTTGGCCCCCGGTGGTCGCTGCCGCTGCTCATCACATGCTCCTTGTCGTTGGCTTCCTCGACTGTAGGGCCGTCATGCGGTAAGTTCAACAGCATGTCTAATATTTCTTCTTCATGGTGAACGACGAGCGCGGCCTGACGATCCGTGAGCTGGCCGAGCGCACCGGCGTCGCGTCGGCCACCCTGCGGACCTGGGAGGCCCGGTACGGCGCACCCAGTCCCCGCCGGCTGCCCGGGGGCCACCGGCGGTACCGCGAGCAGGACGTGGATCTCGTCGCCGAGGTGCTCCGGCTCCGTGACTCCGGCCTCGGCCTGCCGACGGCGATCGCCCGGGCGGCAGCCACGGCCACCTCAGGCGCCGGAACCGACCCGTCGGTGTTCGCCGGGCTCAGGCGCCGGCACCCCCACCTGGCATCGCGAACGCTGCACAAGCCCACCCTGCTCGCCCTCACCCGGGCGATGGAGGACGAGTGCTGCGCCCGGGCGGAACACCCGCTGTTGTTCGCCTGCTTCCAGCGGGAACGGTTCTTCCTGGAGTCCCGGGCACGCTGGGAGGACCTGGCACGCACCGCCGAGCAGGTGGTCGTATTCGCCGACTTCAATGGTCCGGGCCACCAGCCGGCCAGGACGGGTCGCCCGCTGCGGGTGCAGCTGCCGGACGACGCACCGCTGCGGCGGGAGTGGCTGCTGGTCTGCGACTCACCCGACTACCCGGCCTGCGTGACCGGCTGGGAGCTGCCCGGCCAGGAGGGTGTCCCCGATGCCGCGCGCCGTTTCGAGACGCTCTGGACGGTGGACCCGGTAGAGGTCCGCGACGCGGCCAGGATCTGCGCCGGACTGGCCGACCGGTTCTCCGCCGACCGGTTCTCCGCCGACCCGGCAAGAACTGAGCGGCTGGGTGAGCGGCTGGCGGGCACACCGGCCCAGGCCTCACCCGACCTGCGACGGGCCCAGAGCCTGTTCGCCCGGATGGTCGGTTACCTCGACGACGCGACCGGGACCCAGGAGCCGTCATGACATCGGCCACCCGCCTCATCGACACCACACTCGACCGCACCGTCGCGGTCGGCTACACGCGCTGGGGGCTCGCCCTGCGTCGCCGGCTGCCCGGCTGGCCGGCCGACCCCGCGCCGGGGGCACTGCACGGCCGCTCCGTGATCGTCACCGGAGCCACCTCGGGCATCGGCACCGCCGCCGCCGCGGCACTGGCCCGGCTCGGCGCCCGGGTACATCTCGTGGTGCGCAACCCTGACAAGGGAGAGCGGGTGCGCGCATCGCTCGCCGCCGCCGACCCCGCGGCCGAGTTCCGACTCTGGCGTTGCGACGTGTCCGACCTCGACGACGTACGAAGCTTCTGCGCCTCGTTCGCGGCGGAAGAGACCCTGGACGTGGTCGTGCACAACGCCGGCGCGATGCCGCCGAAGCGCGGCGAGACCAAGCAGGGTCACGAGATCGCCGTCGCCACGCACGTGCTGGGGCCGCTGCTCATGACCGAGTCCCTGCGGCCGCTGCTCGCGCGGGCCGACCGCGGGCGGGTGATCGCGGTGTCCTCGGGCGGCATGTATGCCCAGCCGCTGCCGGACGACGATCCCGAGTACCGGCGCGGTGACTACCGGGGCGCGGTGGCCTATGCCCGCACCAAACGCATGCAGGTCGCGCTGCTGCCGGTGCTGGCCACACGGTGGGCCGCCGACCGGATCGACGTGCACGCCATGCACCCGGGCTGGGTCGACACCCCCGGCATCCGCGAGTCGCTGCCCGGCTTCCACCGCCTCACCGAGCGGACCCTGCGAGACAGCGCGGAGGGCGCGGACACCATCGTCTGGCTGGCTGCGGCTCAGCCACCTCCGGCCTCCGGGCTGTTCTGGCACGACCGCCGGCCACGGCCCACGGACCTGCTGCCGCGGACCAGGGTCACCGCTGAGCAGCGCGACCGGCTGTGGGGGTGGTGCGCCGACGCACTCGACCTGGAGACCCCATGACGGGCCGATGGTGAGCCAGCCCGGCTACCGCAGGTCCGGGCGGAGCATCCGGACCTTGGACCTCGGCCCGCTGGCGACGCTGACCTGGTTCGGTCCCGCGACGAACGGTCGTACCGCCGCCGAGGTCATCGCCCTGACCGTCGTACCGTCGTCGAACCCGTTGTGGTCGCAGCCGGCGTAGCGGAAGTACACCTCCGGCTCACCATGCTCCGAGGTCAGCCGCAGCACGATGAGCTCGTCGCCGTAGGAGACGTCGACCATGCAGGAGGACGGGTCGTCGGGCCCTCCCCCGTCCGGGGCGGCGGCGACCGCGTCGATCGCGTCCTGCGCCGCCTGTCCTTCGAGCCGCAGCGACGAGATCAGTGCGGCCGGGGCGTTCGTGCCGCCCCGCGCGATCGCGTACTTGCAGGCCGACACAGCGGTCACCACGGTGATGCCGGTGACGTCGACCGGGTCGGGCGGACGCCTGCCGGGGTTCTGGCTGACCGGATGTGTCGTGGCGCAGCCATAGCTGTCGACGTCGACAGCGTGCACTGTGGCCGCGATCCGTGCGGCGAGCGCCTGCTCGGCGTGGATATCGACGACCACCCCGTTCAACGTGATCCTCAGACGGTCACCCTCCTCGCTGCGGACCGGGCCACCGTCCGGTTCCTCGCCCGGGGGGAACGGGTTGCTGAAGGCGACGACGGTGCCGGTGTTCTCCAGCAGGGTCTCCGGGTCGGGCCCGCGCTCCGGCCTGGGACAGCCGACCAGGGTCTGCGGACCTGGTCGGCCGACGATCGGATCGCGCCTCGCGTGGGGCGTCTCCGCACACCATTGGTTGATCCGCTGGCCGCCGATGCCCCAGCCCCAGTCGGCCGGAACACCCACCTCGACGCCGCCGTACGACTCCCACCGCCATCCCTCGGGCAGCACCGGCACGTCCTTCACGGGCATTGCGCGAGGCTGGTTGTCGGCCACATCCGGTTCGGTCGGCTGACCGCATCCGGCCACAAACAGGACACAGGTGAACACCCAACCGATCCAGAGTCTCCGGCTCATGGCTGCTCCCGTGTACGTGTCAGGACAGGAGTATGACGCGCTGCCCCGCTGAGGGGTTCCGTAACCGGCGTCAGGCGTGGCGGTGGCCGTGGTTCTCGAGGTGCCTGACCAGCAGCACCGCCGCGACGAAGGCGAGCGCCGGGAACAACCCGGTCACGACGAACCATCCGGGGTCTGAGCTTGGAGAGCGCGACCCGGAGGCGTCGCCGAGCCGGACCAACACGGTGTAGGAGAACGCGATACCCACGAGCAGCCCGCCGCGGAGCAGCACGCGTTCGCGCATGAGGGCCCAGGCCAGGAGCAAGGTCCGACGGGTGACCATCTCGATCCCGGTTCGCAGGCGTCCGGGCGCGGTCAGCAGCAGGTAGTAGCCGTGCACAGCGGTGGCTCCCCAGGCCGCCAGCATCGCGAGCCCGGCCCGCCTCCAGCAGACCGCTCCGAAGGTCACGGCCGAGGCGACGTGGACGGGCCAGACCGGGTCGACCCAGAGGGACCACGGGTTCCGCTGCACACTCAACGTCCGGGACCAGCCGTTCGCGAGCTCAGCGGCGGCGGTGATGGTCAGAACCATCAGCAAGGTCGGCACCACCACCGCAGCGGCCGCGGCCGGCCGCCGCCACACGCCCGACCGCGCCGCGCCGGAGAACCGCATGGCGAGCCCGTTGTGAAGCAGGGACCATGCCTCCCGGGCCGACGGTCTGCGCTGCGACTCGGGGCTGCTCTCCAGAAGGACGGCGAGCATCTCCTCCCCACGCGACGCCCGATGGCCGGGCGGGTAGGCGAGCAGGAACCTGCGGTAGCTCGACTCCAGACTCATCACGCAACACCCAGCCTGGATCCGCGGGCACCAGCGAAGCCTGGGACAGGCGGGCTCGAGCCTTCGTCGCGAGTGCGCTCAGTCGGTCCACCTCCCCGGCCAGGGACGTGGCGCCGGCGCCGGTGATCCGGTAGGTGCGGCGCAGTCGACCGTTGACGACCTCCTCCGACTCGACCTCGACCAGGCCCTCCGTGGCGAGGCGGTCGAGCACGGCGTACAGCGTGCCCACGCGCATACGGATTCGCCCGACTTGTAAAGTCCGTCGATCAGACTATGGCGGCTCGACACGCCGGGCTCTCAGCGCTCAGAGAGCGGAGCCCTGCTTGTACTCGCTGAACGAGGCGTTCCAGTCGCCGTACCCGTTGTAGAGGGTCCATGTGCCGGTCGCTGCCGGTCACCTCGACCACGTCACCGCGCTTGGTGAGGTCGAACAGCCAGGCGGCGTTCTCCATGCTCATGCCCACGCAGCCGTGGCTGACGTTCGCGACACCCTGCGAGCCCGGCCGACCAGGGTGCGGCGTGCAGGAACTCGCCGGAGTACGTGACACGCATGGCGTACTCGACCTCGAGGTTGTAGTACTCCGGGTCGTCCTTGGAGATGCCGATGGTCGCGGCGTCCATGGTCTTGTGCCGGACCTTCTCGATGATCACCTTGGTGCCGGATCGGGTGATGAAGCCTGGCTTGCCGGCGCTGACCGGCATGCTCCGCGCCAGGTCGCCGTTGATGAAGACCTTCATCGTGTGGCTGGGGATGTCGACCCTGCTCACGATGGAGTCGCCGACCTGGAAAGACGTGGTCCGGTCCATCTGGCCGAAGACGCCGTTGCCGGCGTGCACCGAGTTGATGTCGGCGTGGACGGTGACGTCGGTGCCGGGCTGCCAGTACGTCTTCGGGCGCCAGTGCACCTCGTTGTCGTTGACCCAGTGCCAGCTGCCGACCTGCTTCGGGGTGGACTCCACCGACAGGTGCTTCTCGAAGGCCTCGTGGTCGGCGACGGGGACGTCGAACTGCACGATGACCGGCATACCGACACCGACCGTCTCACCGTTCAGGGGCGCAATGCTCGGGAAGGTCTGGTCGTCGAGCGTGAGCCGCTCGGTGCGGAACTGCGTGGTCGACTCGGCCTCCAACCCCTCGGCGTCCACGGCAACGGCGTCGACGGTGTAGCGCAGACCGGGCTCGAGAGCCTGCGTGGAGGTCCAGGTGGCCCTGTCCGACGACAGCTCGCCCTCGAGGTTCTTCTTGCCCCTGCCGATGGCTACGGTGACCTCGTCGAAGGTGCCGTTCTCCGCAGTGAGCGTGACGGTCTCGTCGACGCGAACGTCCTTGGCACGGTCGGCGATGTTAGAGGAGATCGAGGCCTCGGAAACCGGTGGGGCACTCGACGAGGGGGCCGGGGAGCTCGCCTGGTCGGACGCCGACGGGACATCCTCACCGGCGGTCGCGGTGCAGCCCGCAACAGCGGCCGAGAGCGCGACGATGCAGGCCACAGCAACAGTGCTGCGGCGAGCAAGAGCGCGCGACAAGTACGCGTGACGAACTGACATGGAGACCCCTCGTGAGTAAGCGTTGCCACACCAGGGTAACAACGGTTGAGGGGTGCAACGAATCGACGAGACGGTGGCGCCCGTCACCAGTGGGTCAGTGCGCGTGCTCCCCGATGTAGTACTCGAAGATCCAGCCACTGAGCGCGATGGTGCCCAGCCCGGCGCCGATGATGAACAGCCACCAGCCGAACACGACGCCGAGCACCATGATCGCCACGGTCGCGCGCACCACAGCGGCCACCAGCTGTACGGCGGGAAGAAGCCCAGCTCGCCGGCTCCGTCCGCGATCTCGGCCTCCTTGCGGTCCTCCGGACGCGGTTCCATCTTCGAGGCGTGGAAGCCCAGGTAGAACGCGACCAGGGTGGCCAGCAGCGCGGTCATGATCAGCGCGGCGGTGCCGGTGGGGTCGTAGGACAGGAACCAGTACGCGGGCGCGACCAGGCCGAAGAAGACCGCGTTGATCCCGAAGATCCAGGTCTCAGACTTCATCAGCGACCATCCTCGCACGCGTGCTTGTCCTGACGTCGTCGGCGACGTCCTCGACGTCACGGCCGCCCATCTCTTCCTCAGGTGCTCCCGGCGACCGGTGACGTCCGGCGCGTCGGCGAGAGTCGCTCTCCTGGCGCAGCGCGTCACCGCTCTCGACCATCTCCAGCGCAGCGACCTCGGGGTGGTGCAGGTCGAAGGCCGGGGACTCCGAGCGGATCCGCGGCAGGGACACGAAGTTGTGCCGCGGCGGCGGCGAGGAGGTCGCCCACTCCAGCGAGCGGCCCCAGCCCCACGGGTCGTCGACGTTGACCAGCGGCGACCTGGCGGACTTGTACACGTTGAACAGGAACGGCAGCGTGGAGGCGGCGAGCAGGAACGCGCCCACGGTGGAGACCTGGTTCAGCGTGGTGAAACCGTCACCGGGCAGGTAGTCGGCGTAGCGACGCGGCATGCCCTCGACGCCCAGCCAGTGCTGCACCAGGAAGGTGGTGTGGAAGCCGATGAACAGCAGCCAGAAGTGCATCTTGCCGAGCCGCTCGTCGAGCATCCGGCCGGTCATCTTCGGCCACCAGAAGTAGAAGCCGGCGAACATCGCGAACACCACGGTGCCGAACACCACGTAGTGGAAGTGCGCGACCACGAAGTAGGAGTCCGAGACCTGGAAGTCCAGCGGCGGGGAGGCCAGGATGACGCCGGTCAGACCACCGAACAGGAAGGTGACCAGGAAGCCGACCGACCACAGCATCGGGGTGTCGAAGGACAGGGACCCGCCCCACATCGTGCCGATCCAGTTGAAGAACTTCACGCCGGTGGGCACCGCGATCAGGAACGTCATGCCGGAGAAGAACGGCAGGTCGACTGCGCCGGTGACGAACATGTGGTGCGCCCACACGGCCACGGACAGGGCAGCGATGGCCGAGCGTCGCGGCGACCAGGCCGACGTAGCCGAAGATCGGCTTGCGGCTGAACACCGGGAAGATCTCGGTCACGATGCCGAAGAACGGCAACGCGATGATGTACACCTCGGGATGCCCGAAGAACCAGAACAGGTGTTGCCACAGAATCGGTCCGCCGACCGCGGAGTCGAAGATGTGCGCGCCGAGCAGTCGGTCGGCCTCGAGCGAGAGCAGCGCGCCACCGAGGATCGGGAACGCGATCAGCACCAGCAGGCTGGTGACCAGCGTGTTCCACACGAAGATCGGCATCCGGAACATGGTCATCCCGGGTGCGCGCATGCAGATGATCGTGGTGATGAAGTTGACCGCACCGAGGATGGTGCCCAGACCGGCGATGTAGAGACCCATGATCCACAGGTCACCGCCGACGCTGGGCGAGCGGACCGCGCTCGACAGCGGCGTGTAGCCCGTCCAGCCGAAGTCGGCAGCGCCCTGCGGGGTGAGGAAGCCGGAGGCCGCGATCAGGCCACCGAACAGGAACAGCCAGTAGCTGAACATGTTCAGCCGCGGGAACGCGACGTCGGGCGCGCCGATCTGGAGCGGCATGATCACGTTCGCGAACCCGAAGAACAGCGGCGTCGCGAACAGCAGCAGCATGATCGTGCCGTGCATCGTGAACAGCTGGTTGTAGACCTCGTCGTTGACGACCTGGCTGCCCGGGAACGCGAGCTCGGAGCGGATCAGCATCGCCATGATGCCGCCGACCATGAACCAGATGAACGACGTCGCGAGGTAGAGCTTCGCCGATCAGCTTGTGGTCGGTCGTGGTGAGCACCCGGACGACCTGCTGTCCGAGCGGCTTCCGCGCGGTGGTGCGCGGCGCGTCGAGTGTGGCAGTCACTCAGCATCTCCTTCTCTGCGGTGTCGTCTTGCTGGACCTGCTCGTTCTGAGCCTCGTCGAGACCGGCCTGTGTGTCGGCGTCCACCCCGCCGAGGACGGTGCCGACGTCGCCCTTGTCCGCGAGCGTCTGGAGGTACTCCTCGTACTCCGTGGGGCTGACCACGTCGAGGTTGAACAGCATCCGCGAGTGGTAGACGCCGCAGAGCTCGGCGCAGCGACCGGCGTAGGTGCCCTCCCGGGTCGGCGTGAACTCGAAGCCGTTGTGGCGGCCCGGAATAACGTCCATCTTCATCAGGAACGCGGGGACCCAGAACGAGTGGATGACGTCGGGTGAGTTCAGGTTGACCCGCACCGTCTCGCCGACCGGGAGCACCAGGGTCGGCGGCTCGGCGGTCGTGCCGACGACGTACACGTCGTCGGTGCTGTCGTCGGAGCCCAGGGACTCCTCGTTCATGTAGTTGAAGGTCCACGACCACTGCTGGCCGACGACCTCGATGACATGGTCGGGCTCGCCACCGGTGTCGGACGCGGTCGCGAGCACGTCGTTCTGCGTCTGCACTGTGAAGAAGAACAGCACCAGGACCATGATCACCGGCGCGACGGTGTAGAGGATCTCGATCGGCAGGTTGTAACGGGTCTGCACGGGGATCTCGTCGTCACTGCGGCGGCGGAACCGGAACGCGGCGTAGATGATCAGGCCCCACGACGATGACGCCGGTGAGCATGGCCGCGAGCCAGGCGCCTTCCCAGAGGTCCTGGATCATCGGAGCGCGGTCGGTGGCCGGCTCGGGCATCGCGAGTCGCTTGATCTGGTCCTGATCTGCGCTGGAGCATGCGCCGAGCAGCAGGAGGCCGACAGACCCTGCGGTCAACGTGCCGATCCTGCGGGCACGCTTAGGGAGTTGCAGACTCACGAACGAGCCTCTCTCTCAGTAACGACGGTCGTGACCGAACATTACTACTGAGGTAGCCGGGTTTGTCGCCTAGGTCGGCCGGTAGGTTTCGCGTTGTGACCAATTCGTCCGGAGACCGCTCGCAGGCCCCCGCGCAGGGCCCCTCCCAGGCGCTCGCCGGGTACCTCGACTCCGCGTCCGCCGACCCCCTCCACCCGGCCGCCCGCGAGACACTGGTCGCCGCCCTCGACGCCGGCTTCGCGGACCCGCTGCGGCTGCACGGCAGCGGCCGGAACGCCCGGTTGCTGCTCGACAACGCGCGGTCGGTGGTGGCCTCCTGCTTCCGGGTCCGGCCGGACGAGGTCACCTTCACCTCCTCCGGGACGTCGGCGGTCCACCTGGGCGTGCTCGGGCTGCTGATGGGCCGCACCCGCGTGTCCCGTCGCCTGGTGCACTCGGCGGTCGAGCACTCGTCGGTGTTCGGCGCGGGATCGTGGTGGTGCCGGCACTTCGACGGTACGACGGACGCGGTCGGTGTCTCGCGCACCGGCGAGGTGTCGTGCGACGAGGTGGTCGCCGCCCTGCGTGACCCCGTCGGTGTGCTCGCCGTGCAGTCGGCCAACCACGAGACCGGCACGGTGCAGGACCTCACCCCCGTGGCCGAGGCGGCCGCCACGTCCGACGTACCCCTCTTCGTCGACGTCGCCGCCTCCGCCGGGCGGCTCGACCTTCCCGCCGGATGGGCCGCTGCCGCGGCATCCGCGCACAAGTGGGGCGGTCCCGCGGGGGTCGGCGTGCTCCTCGTACGCAAGGGCGCCCGGTGGCGCGCTCCGTTCCCCACCGACGACCGGGTCGACCCGCGGGTGGCCGGCTTCGAGAACGTCCCTGCTGCCCTCGCCGCGGCGGCCGCGCTGCAGGCGGTCATCGCCTCACGGGACGCGGAGAACGCCCGGGTGTCCGCGCTGGTGGACCGGATCCGCGCGGTCGTCTCGGCCGAGATCCCGGACGTCGAGGTGGTCGGCTCCCCCACCTCGCGGCTGCCGCATGTGGTGACGTTCTCCTGCCTCTACGTCGAGGGAGAGGCGCTGGTGACCGAGCTGGACCGGCTGGGTTTCGGGGTGGCGTCGGGGTCGGCCTGCACGGCGAGCACGCTGACCCCGTCGCACGTGCTCGAGGCGATGGGGGTGCTCACCCACGGCAACGTGCGGGTCTCGCTGCATCGCGACACCACCGCCGAGGACGTGGACCGCTTCCTCGCCGTACTCCCCTCGGTGGTCGCGCGCCTCCGCCCCTGACCGCGTCCGTGCCCGCCGACCCGTCATGTTCTGCGCGTCCATGCGCGTCGACCCGTCATGTTCTGCGCGTCCGTGCCCGCCGACCCGTCATGTTCTGCGCGTGCCAGAGTTGTCGCATGGATGCCGACGTGGAGCTGGACTGCCGCGACATGCGCTGTCCACTGCCGATCATCCGGCTGGCGAACAACATCGGGGACATCGCCGTGGGCCAGACCATGGCGGTCGTCGCTACGGATCCCGCGGCGCGGGCGGATGTGCCGGCGTGGTGCCGGATGCGGGCCCAGGAGTACGTAGGTGAGGATGTCGCTGCGGACGGGGTCCCCCGTTTCGTCGTACGACGGCTGTCCTGACCGTCGGCGACCCAGCGACAGGGCTCTCGGCCGTCACAACCTCAGGGGCGGGGGGTCTTCACGTGCGCGGCGACCTCGGCGGCCGCGTCCTCGCCGTAGGTCGACGCGAACCGCGACACGAATGCCTTCTGCGACAGGACGTACTCCTGCGTGCCGACCTGCTCCACGACGTACACCGCCAGCAGGCAGCCGAGCTGAGCCGCCCGCTCGAACGAGAGGTTCCACTCCAGCGCGGCCATGAACCCGGCCCGGAACGCGTCACCGACACCGGTCGGCTCGACCTTCTTGATCTCGGGGACCGCGGCCACGGAGATCGGCTCCTCGCCCTTGCGCTCGACGCGCACGCCCTGGGCGCCGAGGGTCACCACCCAGGTCCCGACCCTGGAGCGAATCTCGTCGGCGGACCAGCCGGTCTTCTTCTCGATGAGGGCCGACTCGTACTCGTTGCTGAACAGGATCGCCGCACCGTCGATGAGCTGCCGGATCATGTCGCCGTCACCGAACGCGAGCTGCTGGGAGGGGTCGGCGATGAACGGGTACCCGCGCTCGCGGCACTCCTCGGTGTGCCGCAGCATCGCCTCGGGGTCGTTCGGGCCGACCAGCACGTAGTCCACGCTACCGACCCGCTTCTCCACGGGCCCGAGCTCGATGTCCCGGGCCTCGGTCATCGCGCCGGGGTAGAAGGAGGCGATCTGCGCCATCGTCTCGTCGTTGGTGCAGACGAACCGCGCGGTGTGCTTCGACTCCGAGACGTGCACCGAGTCGCAGTCCACGTGATGCCGCTCGAGCCAGGAGCGGTAGTCGACGAAGTCCTCGCCGACCGCGCCGACGAGCACCGGACGCAGCCCGAGACATCCGAGCCCGAAGGAGATGTTGGCGGCGCACCCGCCCCGTCGTACCTCCAGGTCGTCGACCAGGAACGAGAGCGAGATCTTGTCGAGCTGGTCGACCACGAGCGAGTCGGAGAACTTGCCTGCGTACGACATCAGGTGGTCGGTGGCGATGGAGCCGGTTACGAGAAGCGACACAGTGGTTCCTCGAGAGTTCTGTGTGAGGTCGGAGACACCGCGAACACTACCCGCCGGTACTCCTGTCCACCCCCACGGATCGCTCCTACGGTGGAACCATGACCTACCAGCGACTCGCCTACGACGACGCCGCCAGCTCCACCGAGATGACCGTCGACTGCCATGCGGTCGAGGCGGCACTGCGGCTGCCGACAAGGCGTACGACGGGCGAGCGGATGACGCGGGCCACGGTGAAGGCCCCGCCGAGCATCCTGTTCGAGGACTACCCGCAGGACGCGAAGAAGCCCGACATCGCTGTTCCGGAGGCCGCCGCTCGGCTCGGGGCGGCTGTGCACCTGCACCTCGACTGACCCGACCCCGCCCGTGGGGAGGGAATAGGGCCGGATCAGTCGATGATCCGCTTGGTGCGGCATTCTCAACCCTGGGAGAGTTGAAGCCAGTGATGTTCACCTGGCTTGTCACTACTGCACCATGAGCGACAAAGCGGATCAATGACGAGATCGGGTCATGCAAATCGGGCATTGGGCCACACACGTCTCATCACGCCACAGGAGGCTCCCGCAGCAACGCGGAAGCCTCCTGTTTTGTGTCGCGGTGCGCGGGATGGTTACTTGACCCGCTTCACGCCGCCCGGGCCGAACATCGGCGTGCTGACGAAGAGGGCACCACCACGCGTGAACTCGACACCGCCGGGGATGATCAGCTTCCCCTTGGCGATCTCGCGCTTGACCGACGTGTCGTGCGCGACCTTGATCAGCGCGCCGACCTCGGCACCCGGCACCGGAGGCTCCGCCTCCAGGGCCAGCCAGCTCTTCTTCGACAGCTCGACCGCGTAGACCGACCCGAGCGGGCCGGCGGCCAGGTCGACCACCGAGGTCAGCCCGCCTGCGTGCCGCTTGCACGGGCCCTTGTTCGGCTTGGCCGGGTCACACACGGCGTTCTTCGCACCGGGCGTGATCCGCCAGATCTGCGACGTGCCCGGGGTGCCCGGGAACCCGCGCAGCTCACCGATGTAGTAGGAACCATCGTTGCCCACGGTGACCGAGGTGATCACGGCCTCGGCCGGCATTCTCGTGCCCGCCGGCGGACCATCCGGGCCCATGTCGGGGGACTTCACCGTGCGCGGCTTGACGCGTGCCACGGTGACGATCTTGCCGTTCGGCATCACCCGGAGCAGGTCGTTGCCGGCCGCGTCCGCGACCAGCACGCTGCCGTCGTTGAGCGCCGCGACGCCGTACGGGTTGCTCTCTGTCGGGTTGTCCTCGAGGTCGAACCGGTCCGGGTCGCTCTTCTGGTACTTCTTGATGTTGGCGATCGTCGCGCGACCCTTGCCGGGCGTGAAGCGGTACAGCGTGCCGGCGCCCTTGTTCGCGCCGCCCGTCGTGACCACGAAGATCCGGCCGCGGATGTTGATGTCGACCGCCGGAGCAAGCCCGGTGTTCGGCACCTTCCCGATCTTGACGATGTCGCCCCGGTCCGGGCCTTTGCGAACGATCCTGCTGACCGTGCCGTCGGCCTCGGTGACGACGAGCTTGCCGCCGCCCGGCCCGGAGGCCACGCCACGCGGTCCATCGAGACCGCGGAAGGCCTCCCCCGCAGCCATGCCCGAGGCGGCCGGCGGCGTCGCCATCATGGCCCCGGCCACAACTCCGCTCACCGTGACGGCGAGCAACGTCTTCGACTTCTTCCGAGATGTCCAGACACGCTTCATGAAAGCGATTCACCCCTCTACGCGTAAGAGCCGCCCGGAGTCTGTTCCGGGCGGTACTCCAACGCAACCAGTGGGCGGGTTCGCCCGACAATGGGCAGAACGGGCTAGTGCGCAGGTCCGACCTAGCCATCCCAAACCGTATGTTTCTCGGCAAGTCGGACAAACCCCATCGTTTTGCGATCCTGCACGGTACCGGGAAGTCTCGTATCCGACCGGGCACCGGAACCGGCGGAGGACGCCGCGCGTCGTAGATCCATGAGGCGTTGGCTGGTTCCCCTCGCGGCTGCTGTCGCGGTGATCCTGCTGCTCGGCGGGGTGTGGTTCTTCGCGGGCCCCGGCTCGAACAGCGGGGACGACTCCTTCGCCGGCGGCGGCTCGGACGTGGGTGCCGGATCCCCGGGCTCTTCCGGGTCGGCCGAGCCGGGAGACCCTGGTACGGCGGACCCGGGAACCGTTCCGCCCGGGGACGCGTCCGGTTCGGGGCCCGCCGAGGATCCCGGTTCAGGGTCGGGCGACTCGCCGAGCGACCCGATGGCCGTGGTGATCGACAGCTACCACCTGGACGGGGACCCGCGTCGGCTGTCGGTCAACTACACGATCGGCGTCCCCGAGTGCTACGGGACGATCGCGGAGCCGAAGGTCGAGCAGACGGCGCGGGCGGTGACCGTGACACTCACCCGGATCCCCGCGAAGAACACCGGCGACGTCGCCTGCATCGACATCGCCCTGCTGAAGACGGTGGACATCCGGCTCGACCGGCAGCTCGGCGACCGGCCGGTGCTCGACGGTTCGTCCGGCCGGCCGGTGAGCTCCGGAGGTCCGGCGGGTCCCCCGTTGAACAGCCGCTGACCCAGCGGCGACATCCGCCCTGCCCGTCGTACCAACAGGCTTCACCAGGGCACCATGGTGAAGCAGCACTCCCCATGGCGAACTCGCCGAGGGAAGTGCAGGTCCATCGTGGGAGGTGCGCGGCGATCGGCGCGCGGGACGCGAGAAGCCCCCGTCCGGCAAACCGGACGGGGGCTTCTCCCTTGGGAAGACCTAGAAGATCAGTGGAACGAGTCGCCGCAGGCGCAGGAGCCGCCGGCGTTCGGGTTGTCGATCGTGAAGCCCTGCTTCTCGATGGTGTCGACGAAGTCGATGACCGCGCCGTTGAGGTACGGAAGGCTCATCCGGTCCACCACCACGGACACGCCGCCGAAGTCGCTGACGACGTCACCGTCGAGGGTGCGCTCGTCGAAGAACAGCTGGTAGCGCAGGCCGGAGCAGCCGCCGGGCTGAACCGCGATGCGCAGCGCGAGGTCGTCTCGGCCTTCCTGGTCGAGGAGGGTCTTCACCTTCGATGCGGCGGTGTCGCTCAGGTTGATGCCGTCGGTGCGGATCTGCGTGTCGGTGGTCTCGACCTGCTCGGTCATCGTGCGGCTCCCAAAAGCTGGACAAAGATTCTGCTGAACTCAATGGTTGCATATCCCGGCTTATTCCCAAGACCTCACCGTGACTTTCTTGGCTGTCGGACACGTCACCCTCGGCATCCGCAGGGCCGGGCCGGCCGGGACCTGCTCAGCGGGACCAGGTGCGCGCCGTACGCTCCGCCAGCGCGGCCAGGCTGCCCGCAGGGTCCGCGAAGGAGGCCTCCTCGCCGACCAGTTCGACCATCGCGTACGCCGACTCGATCCCCACCGCCCGCATCTCCCGGGAGCCGATCAGCACCTGACCGGCAAGGGCGATGCATGGCTGGAGCGCGTTCGCGGCGACTGCGGCCACGCCGTAGGGCACCTTCCCGGACCGGGAGGAGAAGTCAAAGGCGCCCTCCCCGGTGACCACCAGGTCCGCGCGACGTGCCTTCTCGAGCAGCCCGACGGCGTCGGCGACCAGGTCGATCCCGGGCGCGCGGGTGGCGCCGAGCAGCAGCAGCGCGAACCCGAGGCCACCGGCCGCGCCGGCTCCTTTGGCCAGGGCGAGCTTTTTGTCGGTGGCCGATGCCAGGGTCTCGAGGGTGGCGTCGACGGCCTGCTTCCGATCCTCCGCGACCCCCTTCTGGGGGCCGTACACGTTGGTCGCGCCGATCAGGCCGAGCAGCGGGTTGTCCACGTCGCTGGCGGCGACGACGGTCACGTCTTTCAGCCGTGCCCGCGGCTTGGTCAGATCGACGCTTTCGAGGGTGGCGAGGCTGCTGGGCCCGCGGTCGAGGGCCCCGGCAGGGGTGGCCTCGGCTCCGAGCGCGGCGAGCAGACCGGCTCCCCCGTCGTTGCTGCCGGAACCGCCGAGACCGACCACGATCGTCGTCGCGCCCGCCTCGACCGCGGCGGCGACCATCTCCCCCACGCCCCGGGTGGTGGCCCGCTCGGGATCGCGCCGGCTCTCCGGGGTCAGGTGCAACCCGCAGGCCTGGGCGCTCTCCACGTACGCCGTGCCGTCGTGCACCAGGACCGTCGCGGGGACCTTCTCGCCGTACGGCCCGCTGACCGTGAGCGCGAGCAGGTCACCACCGAGGGTGGCGTGCAGGACGTCGCAGAAGCCGGGGCCGCCGTCCGCCATCGGGGCCAGCTCGAGCACGTCCTGCGGGGCACGACGCAGCCATCCCTGCGCGATCGCCTCCGCGGCCTCGACCGCGGACAGGGTGCCGGCGAACTTGTCGGGGGCGATGAGTACGCGCATGGCCACATCCTGCCCTGCGGCCTGCGGCACGGCGCACTCGGTAGGTTGGCGCGCGTGGCCGCCGACTACTACATCCGCCCGATGCGACCCGAGGACGTTCCGGCCGTCGAACGGCTGACCGCCGAGGGGTACTACGAGCTCGAGCTGCGCATGTCGCCGCGCAGCTGGCCGGAGCCGACCATGCGCTCGGATGCCAAGGCAGGCAACTGGCGGCGACGGATGGACCACGCGCTGGCGCACGACGCGGGCGGGTGCTGGGTGGCCGAGGACGGATCCGGGCTGATCGGCGTCTCCGTCGGCCTGAGACGCGACCTCACCTGGATCCTGTCCACGTTCGCCGTCCGTCCCGCCGTCCAGGGCCGCGGCGTCGGCAAGCAGCTCCTCGAGGCGTCGCTCGCGTACGGCGACGGGTGCCTGCGCGCGATGCTGGCGGCCTCCGAGGACCCGAAGGCTGCCCGGCGCTACCGGTTGGCCGGCTTCACCATGCACCCGACCATGTTCCTCACCGGCAGGGTGGGCCGCGACCTGCTGCCGGTCATCGAACGGGTCCGGGAGGGAAGCGCCGGCGACATCGACCTGATGAACTCCGTCGACCGCCAGGTCCGCGACGCGGCGCACGGCGTCGACCACGAGATCCTCACCTCGATGTACCGGCTGGTGGTCGTCGACCGTTCGACCGGGTCGGGCTATGCGTACGTCGAACCGGGTGGCGGGCCCTACCTGCTCGCGGCGACGAACCGGCGTACGGCGATCGACCTGGTGTGGGAGACGCTCGCCGCCTCCTCCCCCGACGAGCCGTGCACGATCGGCCACGTGTCGGCGCAGAACGAGTGGGCGATCGACGTCGGGATCGATGCGCGGATGGACCTGGGCACCAGCGGATACCTCGCGCTGCGCGGGATGAAGCCGCCGATGCCCTACCTGCCGAGCGGCCATTTCCTGTGATCGACACCCGCGACTGACCGGTCGCACGCCCGCTCGCTCAGCGCAGCGACCCGGCAGCGGCAGCGACTACCGTCTCCGTGAGACTCCGGAGGGCCGGCGAGTCGAGCTTCCAGTGCTGCCAGTAAAGCGTGACATCGAGATGCCTGCCCGGCGAGAGCTCGATCAGCCTGCCGGTCTCGTGGTCGGCGGCCGCGTCCTGCTCCGGCACCATTCCCCAGCCCAGACCGAGGCGCACCGCCTCGACGCATGCGGCTGACGAGGGGATGTAGTGCACCGGTGGCGCGAGCCGCCGCCGGGTGAGCTTGCGGAGCAGCCGGTGCTGCAGCGCATCCTTGCGGTTGAACACCACCACCGGCGCCTCCGCCAGGGCATCCGGTGTCGGGCCGTCCGGGAACCATCGCTCCAGGTACGACGGCGAGGCCATGGGTAGGTACCGCAGTGCCCCGAGCTTCTGCACCGCGCAGCCCTGGACCGGCCGGGGGTCGCTGGTGACCGCAGCCATCACCGACCCCTCTCGCAACATCGCAGCGGAGTAGTCCTGGTCCTCCTGCTGCAGGTCGAACAGCAGCTGTTGGCGGACTCCGAGACCGGCCACCGCGTCGAGGAACCAGGTCGACAACGAGTCGGCGTTGACCACGATCGGGATCCGGATCGGCGCGTGCTCTCCTCCGGCCGTACCGCTCAGTGCGACGAGCGCCTCGCTCTCGAGCAGGGTCACCTGGCGGGCAAGGCGCATCAACCCCTGGCCCGCGTCCGTAGCTCGTGCTGGTTTCGTCCGTCGTACCAGCACCTGGCCCAGCTGTTGCTCGAGGGCCTTGACCCGCTGGCTCACCGCGGAGGGCGTGACGTGCAGCTGGCGTGCCGCCGCCTCGAAACTGCCCTCGTCGATGACGGCGGCGAAGGTGGTCAGCTGGGCGGAGTCGATATTCATGCTTAAGCCAGACTAATCGAACCTAAGAAAGTTTAGCTGGATCACACCCGCCCAGGGTCCTAGCGTCGAGTCATGCACAAGCCATCGACAGGTCGCCCATGATCGCCAGCTTCCCGATCGGGTTCGTCACCTCGCTGTCCCTGATCGTCGCCATCGGCGCCCAGAACGCCTTCGTCCTCCGGCAAGGGATCCGACGGGAACATGTGCTCCCGGTGGCCCTGGTCTGCGCCGTCTCGGACGCCCTGCTGATCGGGGCGGGAATCGCCGGTCTCGGCGTGGTGCTCACCGCGAGTCCCGGCGCGCTGAGCGTCGTGCGCCTCGGCGGTGCGGCATTCCTGCTCTGCTACGGGCTGCTGGCGGCCCGGCGAGCCCTGCGACCGCGTGGCATGGCTCCCGCCGATCGCGCACCGTCGGCACTGGGCGGGGTGCTCCTGACCTGTCTCGGTCTGACCTACCTCAACCCGCACGTATACCTCGACACCGTGGTCATGCTCGGCGCCCTGGCCAACCAGCACGGACCCGCCGGCCGCTGGGGGTACGGAGCGGGGGCCGTGTCGGCAAGCCTCGTGTGGTTCCTCGGCCTGGGCTTCGGCGCTCGGAGGCTCGCACCGCTGTTCGCCCGCCCGCGGGCGTGGCGGGTTCTCGACGCAGCGATCGCCTGCGTGATGTTCTCGCTGGGCGGGTGGCTGGCGATCGGCTGAGTGCGGCGGCAGCGACCTGCGGCGGCTCCTGCTCAGCCCAGGGTCGCCCGGATCACCGGGTGGTCCGAGTAGTAGCGGCGCTGGCGTGCGTCGGCGCAGGACCCGGCCCTGGTGCCGTAGAGGGACCGCGCCTGGCACCCGTAGAACGCGGTCTCGTTCGCGAACACCGCGCGGCGGGCGCCGCACCGGTGGGCCTTGACGAAGTACGCCAGGTAGCAACGGTCGAAGCCCGAGCTGCGCACCGCACCCGTCGTGTAGACGAAGTCGATCCGCCGCTGCACGCCGACCACACCGTGCGGGCCGGCGAGGTTCCTGGTGCGTACGGCGTCCTGGAAGCCCGCCCGGGCCAGGCTGCGGTGACCGGCGCGCACCGCGCAGCCGGCTGTCTCGGGCCTGGTCGCCGGTCCCGCGCACCGGGCCTGGTTGAGGTCTCCGCCGAGCACGGCAAGGTCCCCCGGTGACCTGCGCTGCAGCTGCTGCATCCGCAGGGTCAGCCGCCGGATCGCCGCGGTCTTGAGCCGGGTGCCGACCGGCGCGACGTGGGCCGCCATGACCATCGCGGTGCGTGCCTGCTTTCCCGGCTGCTGAACGGTCACCCGCACCCACGGGTGCTCGCTGCAGCCGAGGCCGCCACGACCCACCCGGCCCGCCGCCTCGGTGGTCCAGCGCCCCCAGGTCCGCACCACCCCGCGCGCGGAGATCTTCCGCACGCTCCGGGTGTTGACCAGGATGGCCGAGTCCCGCAGCGCGGTGTACCTGCCCGGCCTCGGGCCGGCACACGCCGTACGGCGGGTGACGATCCGGGGTGCCATGGCTACGGCATAGCGGACGTTGCTCCTTCGAGCTCGCGGGTGCTGGGTGAGCGTCCTGGCGACCTTGCCCGCACTGCCCAGCGCCTCCTGGAGCAGGACCACATCGGGGACCCGTTTGACGGCCCCCAGCATGCGACGCGCCACTGCGGAGCGGTCCTTGCCGTCTGACATGTCGAAACGGTGCCGGACCACCGATCCCTCGCGGATGTTGGCCACGGCGACCGAGAGGGTGCTCACCGGACCCGGCGCGGGCCGGACCCTGGCCACGGTGTCCATGGGAAGCGGGCCGCCGTGTGCCCTGTATGCCTCGAGGTGCGTCGGGAGGAACGTCTCCCCCAGGAGCGCGAGAAGAGTGAGAGTCACCGCTGCTGTCCATCGCATACCCGGACCATCCCGGACCGGAATGAGGCAATCGTGAACCGTGGATGAGGCTGTCCTTATCCGGGCATGAACGTCTGTCCTTGTGCGCGTGTGAAATGATGTCGGTGTGACAACAACAGACCTCCCCCTGCTGGTGCTCGGTCGTGGCACGGATCCCGACTCCGAGCGAGGTGTCGACTGCCCCGGCGGACTGCCCCCTGCGTCCGACCCCGACCTGGTCGCGCGTGCCCAGGCCGCCAAGGCGGCGCTGGGAGACCGGGTGTTCGTGCTCGGCCACCACTACCAGCGCGACGAGGTCATCGCGTTCGCCGACGTCACCGGTGACTCGTTCAAGCTCGCCAAGGATGCGGCGGCCCGTCCCGAGGCCGAGTTCATCGTCTTCTGTGGCGTCCACTTCATGGCCGAGTCGGCGGACATCCTCACCGCCCCGAACCAGCGGGTGATCCTCCCCGACCTTGCGGCCGGCTGCTCGATGGCGGACATGGCGCGGCTCGGACAGGTCGAGGACGCATGGGACGCGATGGTCGAGGCCGGCGTCGCCGCGTCCGTCGTACCGGTCACCTACATGAACTCCTCGGCCGACATCAAGGCGTTCTGCGGCCGCAACGGCGGCGCGGTGTGCACCTCGTCGAACGCGCAAAGGGCGCTGGAGTGGGCGTACGCGCAGCACGGTGAGGACACCAAGGTGCTGTTCCTGCCCGACCAGCACCTGGGCCGCAACACCGCCGTCCTCCAGCTGGGGCTGTCCCTCGAGGACTGCGTGGTGTGGAACCCGCACCTGCCGAACGGCGGGCTGACCGTCGAGCAGCTACGCGACGCGAAGATGATCCTGTGGAAGGGGCACTGCTCCGTGCACGGCCGGTTCTCCGCGGAGGTCGTCGACCAGCTGCGCGCGACCCTTCCGGGCGTGAACATCCTGGTGCACCCCGAGTGCACCCACGAGGTGGTCACCAAGGCCGACCTGGTCGGGTCCACCGAGTTCATCATCAAGACGATCGAGGCTGCCGAGCCCGGCACGTCCTGGGCGATCGGCACCGAGCTCAACCTGGTGCAGCGGCTCGCGAACGCGCACCCTGACAAGAACATCGTGTTCCTCGACAAGACCGTCTGCTACTGCTCGACGATGAACCGGATCGACCTGCCGCACTTCGTGTGGGCGATGGAGAACCTGGTCGCCGGGAACGTGGTGAACGTGATCGAGGTCGACCCCGAGACCGAGAAGCAGGCCCTGGTCGCCCTTCAGCGGATGCTGGACCTGCCCGGCGTCTGATCGGCTAGGAACGGTCCGGGAGCTCGAACCAGACCAGGCTGCCACCGGCGGCGGACTCGGTCATGCCGATCCGGCCGCCGTGAGCCTTCACGATCCGCCGGCAGGTGACCAGGTCACGTGGCTCCTCGTCCGGGCGTGGCTCGAAGACCGACCTGCGGTCCTCGGGGGGTACGCCGGGGCCGTTGTCGGCCACCTCGACCCGCCAGCCGGACTCGGTCCGTTGCCCGGTCACCGTGATCGCGACCGGCCCGTCCGCGTGGGTGACCGCGGCGGCGTTCGCGATCAGATGATGGAGTACGGCGGACACCTGGTGGCGATCGCCGCACACGACCGGCAGCTGTCCGAACTCCAGCGACACGTCCTCCAGGGCCTCGGAAAGCTCTGCCGCGACGTCGGCGACGAGCCGGGACAGGTCCAGCTCGATCCGGTTCAGCCGGGCGCTGAGCGTGGCGTACTGCAGCATCTCCTCGATCAGGCCGTTCAACCGCTCCGCGCCGCTGAGTGCACGGTCCACCATCCACCGGGTCTCGTCGTCCCCGGCCACCGACGGCTGCTCCGCCAGCATCTGCAGCGACATGGACACCGAGGTCAGCGGGTTGCGCAGGTCGTGGCCGACCTGGCCGCCGAAGGTCTCGAGCCGCTCCTGCGACCGCCGCAGCTCGTCCTGCGTCGCGGACAGCTCGCGGCGCAGCCCGGCGACCTGCCGGGTGAGCTCCGCGACGGATGACTCGTCCGCATCGGCCGCGGACGCGGGCTCGTCCGTCGTACCGCCGTCGGACCCGGTCACAGGCCGGGAGCTCCCCAGACCGGCATCCACCGGTTCAGCTGGGGCTCGATCGGCAGGTCGTTGCTCACCAGGTCGCGGATCTGGATCTCGAGGATGTTGTCGCGCTGCTGAGGCCCCTTCGGCGCAAACGGGTAGAAGGTGCCCTGCTTGTAGAGGTACACCAGCCCGAGCGCACGGCCCGACGCGTCGGTGAAGCCGACCAGCGAGCAGAGCAGGCCGGGGCCGAAGCCCTGGTCCTCGAGGGTGGTGTTCACCGCATGCAGGTCGGTGACCAGCGCGGACATGTCGGAGGGGTCCTGTCGGCTGACGATCCAGGTGTACCCGTAGGAGTCGACGCTCTTCTCGACGTCCGGACCCTCGTCGGCGTTGAGCAGCGCGACCACGTCGGTCTGGGTCTGCGCGAACGCGGCACCCTCGGCCTGCCGGTAGCACACCGAGCCGACGCCGGTCGGGTTGAATCCGGCTGCCGTCTGCAGGGTGATCGAGGCGCTGGGCAGCGCGAACAGGGCGTCCAGGTTGGCCTTGATGGGTTTGTGACGGCCCATCAACGAGTCCCAGATCTTCACCGTGCGACCACCGGGGCGAGCATCGGGGCGACCACCGGGGCGACCACCGGGGCGATCACTGTCCGAGGCCCGGGTTCGGGAAGCCACCGTCCATCGGCCGGCCGAGCTCGGCCGAGACCTTGGCCAGCTGCTCGAGCCGTTCCTCCAGCGAGGGGTGCGTCGAGGTGATCGTCTTCAACGAGGCGCCGCTGATCGCGGGAGCGATGAAGAACGCGTTCATGGTCTGCGCCGAACGCAGGTCCTTGTTCGGGATCGCGGCGATCTCGCCGGTGATCTTCTGCAGGGCGCTGGCCAGCGCGGACGGTTTCTGGGTGAGGTACGCGCCGGACCGGTCCGCACACAGCTCCCGGTAGCGCGAGAGCAGCCGGATCAGCAGGAAGCTGATCGCGTAGACGACCAGACTGACGACCAGGGCGATGATCAGGGCGAACGCGCCGCCGCCGTTGTTGTCGTTGTTGCGGCCGCGGCCACCCATCATCCCGAGCCCGCCGAACTGGGCGCCGCGGGTGATCATCCCGGCGATGATGCCCGCCGAGGAGGCCAGCGTCATGACGAGTACGTCGCGGTGCGCCACGTGGGACAGCTCGTGTGCGAGCACGCCCTCGAGCTCCTCGGCGGTGAGCCGGTCCATGATCCCGGTGGTGACACACACCGCGGAGTGGCTCGGCGACCGGCCGGTGGCGAACGCGTTCGGCATGTCGCTGTAGGAGATCGCGACCCGCGGCTTCGGCATGTCCGCCATCGCGCACAGCCGATCGATCATGCCGTGCAGCTCGGGCGCCTCCTCGGGTGTCACCTCGCGGGCCCGCATCGCGCGCAGCGCCATCTTGTCGGAGTTGTACCACTGGAAGAAGGCGATGCCGATGCCGGCGAGCCCGATCAGGATGTACCACTGCGGGAACGCGTACATCAGCACCACGATGAGCGCGACGAACAGTCCCCCGAGAAGGAACATCACGAGGGTCATCCGGGCGGTCAACCCGGTGTCCTTGATGAAGCGGGTGCTTGCCATCAGCCTGGGATCAACCCGTCGTCAGCGAGCAGCCGACGGACCTCGTCCAGGGTCGCGTCGGACGGCGGCAGGATCAGGTCCGAGTCCTCCAGCGAGTCGTCGGCGAGCACGGTGCCGGACTTGCGGACGCCGTCCAGCAGCGCCGCGAGCGTGCTGGCGAAGGTGATCTCGTCACCGGCCTCGACGGCGGCCTCGACCTCGTCGTCGAGATTGTTCAGGGCGGTGATGTGCTCGTCGTCGAGTTCCCACTGGCCCTCACCGAGAATGCGCACGATCATGCCTGCCCCTCCTCCTTCTGCGGCTCCGTCCGCGGCTGCGCCTGCGGGGTGGGCTCACGGCTCCCCTCGATGGCCTCCGGTGAGCTGCCGGCCTTCAACGCAGCGAGCTCGGCCTCCACGTCGGACGTCGAGGACATCGCGTCGAGCTCGCGGGCGATGTCGTCGCCCTGCCCGACCGCGCTAACGTCGTCGAGGGCACCGGACGAGATCAGCTCGTCGATCGCACCGGCGCGGGCCTGCATCTGCGCGGTCTTGTCCTCGGCACGCTGCACGGCCATGCCCACGTCGCCCATCTCCTCGGAAATGCCCGAGAAGGCCTCGTTGATCCGGGTCTGTGCCTCCGCGGCGGTGTAGGTGGCCTTGATGGTCTCCTTCTTGGTGCGGAAGGACTCGACCTTGGCCTGCAGCCGCTGGGAGGCGAGGGTCAGCTTCTCCTCCTCGCCCTGGAGCTGGGCCTGCTGCATCTTCAGGTCGTTGATCTGGCCGGTCAGCCCGGACTTGCGGGTCAGTGCCTCCCGGGCGAGGTCCTCGCGGCCCATCCCGAGCGCCTTCTGCGCCTGGTCGTGCAGCTTCTGGGACTGCTGCTCGAGCTGGTTGGCCTGCAGCTCCACACGCTTGCGGCTGGTGGCTACGTCAGCGACGCCCCGGCGCACTTTCGAGAGCAGCTCGATCTGCTTCTGGTAGCTGTAGTCGAGCGTCTCGCGCGGGTCCTCGGCACGGTCGAGCGCTTTGCTGGCCTTGGACCGGAAGATCAGACTGATCCGCTTCATGAGGCTCATGGAGTGCGGGCCCCCTTCGTTTGTTCGTGGCTGGAGTGTCCTGTCCACCCTACGGTGCAACGCGCGGCGGGAGTAGCCAGTTCCCGCAGGTACTCTTGGGGCGAAAACAACCCTCTCTTTCCGAAGGCCCATCCCGTGTTCCGTCGTACCAAGTCCACCGAGACCACCACCGAGACCACCGTCGTCAAGGAGGGTGGCAAGGGCCGTCCCACGCCGACCCGTCGTGACGCCGAGGCCGCCGCGAAGGCCCGAGCCAAGGCTGCGAAGAACAAGAAGGAAGCCGCGAAGCTGCTCCGCGAGCGCCGGTCCGAGCAGAACGCGAAGATCCGCCAAGGGATGCGCACCGGCGAGGAGCGGTTCCTGCCCGCCCGCGACCAGGGCAAGGTACGACACTTCGTCCGCGACCGGATCGACTCGCGGCTGTGCATGGCGGAGTTCCTGCTGCCACTGCTGCTGATCATCATGGTGCTGCAGTACTCCGGGAACCCGGGCATGCAGAATTTCAGCAACGGACTGTGGAGCGCGACGATCCTGCTGGTGCTGGTCGACACGATCTTCCTGGTCTGGCGGCTCAAGCGGGACCTGAAGCAGCGGTTCCCCGACGAGTCCACCAAGGGCGCCACGTTCTACGCCATCCTCCGGTCGCTGCAGCTGCGGTTCCTGCGGATGCCGAAGCCCCAGGTCAAGCTCGGCCAGAAGCTCCCCGACCGGTACTGACCCTTCCCCGCGTCCCGCGCCCGCACCTATGGTGAGAGCGAAGGCGGGATGCCCATGCATGAACTGTCGATCGCGGAGAGCGTCGTCGACGCGGTGCTCGAGCGCACCGGTGACCGGCACGTCACCACCGTCCGGCTCCAGGTCGGACGGCTCTCCGGGGTGGTCCCGGACGCGCTGATGTTCTGCTTCGAGCTGGCCACCGCCGGCACCGCCCTCGAGGGTGCCGAGCTACAGATCGAGGCACCGACCGGACGTGCCCGCTGCCGCGACTGCGACAGCGACTTCGAGGTCGAGGACCTGGTCCTGCTGTGTGCCTGCGGCAGCGCCGACGTCGAGGTGGTCGCCGGCCGCGAGCTCTCGGTGACCTCGGTGGAGGTGGCGTAGCCATGTGCGCGACGTGCGGCTGCGGCACCGACGAGGCCCGGGTGACGGCGATGGGTACGACGGACGCGTCCCGGTCTCGACAGGCTCGACCACCGGATCACGACCACGACCACGACCCACACCCGCACGACCACGACCACGCACATCCGCACCCGCATGACCGAGCTCGACCGCCGGATGCCGAGCTGCGCACGCACACCATCGACCTCGAGCAGCGGATCCTCGCCAAGAACGACCGGCTCGCCGACGACAACCGGCAGTGGCTGGCCCGACGCAACATCCGGGCGGTGAACCTGATGAGCTCCCCCGGCGCCGGCAAGACGTCGCTGCTCGAACGCACGATCACCGAGTCCGACGCGACGATCACAGTGATCGAGGGCGACCAGGAGACCCTGTTCGACGCCGAGCGGATCCGGGCCACCGGCGCCCGTGCGGTGCAGGTCAACACCGGCGCCGGCTGCCACCTCGACGCGACGATGGTGCAACGCGCCCTGGAAGAGCTGCAGCCGGACCAGGACGGGCTGGTGTTCATCGAGAACGTCGGCAATCTCGTGTGTCCGGCGCTGTTCGACCTCGGCGAGAACCGGAAGGTCGTGGTGATCTCGGTGACCGAGGGCGACGACAAGCCGTTGAAGTATCCCCACATGTTCGCCGCCGCCGACCTGGTGGTGGTGAACAAGGTCGACCTGTTGCCCTACGTCGACTTCGATCTGGCCAGGCTCACTGCCGACGCGCGGAAACTCCAACAAGACTTGGAGATTCTCCCCGTTTCCGTGCGAAGCGGGGAGAACCTCGACGCCTGGTACGACTGGCTTCGCGCCCTCCTGAGACGTCCGAGTTAAAACCTCGGCCCGCCCGTCACCCATCGCAAGTGTGACTCTTGACACATTTTCTGGCTCGTGTACTAGATGGACGGAGCGTTGCGCAAGTGAGCCGTAAGGTTCGGCCCCGGCAACTGATGGGGGCATGACTCCCGCCCCCGGAGAGCGTGGCGGCGATGCCCACAGCCGAAGCAGTGAAGGCGGAAGAGACACTCATCCACGTTCTGTGGATCAATGCAGGCCTCAGCTGTGACGGCGACTCCGTCGCGCTGACCGCGGCCACCCAGCCGAGCATCGAGGAGATCGCGCTCGGTGCGCTGCCCGGTCTCCCCCAGATCGCGGTGCACTGGCCGCTGATCGACTTCGAGTGCGGGCCCAACGGCGGCGCCGACGACTTCCTCGAATGGTTCTTCAAGGCCGACCGCGGCGAGCTGGAGCCGTTCGTGCTCGTGGTCGAGGGGTCCATCCCCAACGAGCAGCTGCACGACGAGGGCTACTGGTGCGGGTTCGGCAACAACCCCGACACCGGCCAGCCGATGACCACCAGCGAGTGGCTGGACCGGCTGGCCCCCAAGGCGACCGCCATCGTCGCGGCAGGCACCTGTGCGACGTACGGCGGGATCCACGCGATGGCCGGCAACCCGACCGGCGCGATGGGTGTGCCGGACTACCTGGGCTGGGACTGGAAGTCCAAGGCCGGCATCCCGATCGTGTGCGTCCCGGGGTGCCCGATCCAGCCGGACAACCTGTCCGAGACGCTGACCTACCTGCTCTACATGGCCACCGGCCAGGCACCGATGATCCCGCTCGACGACGCGCTGCGCCCGACCTGGCTGTTCGGACAGACCGTGCACGAGGGGTGCGACCGGGCCGGCTACTACGAGCAGGCCGACTTCGCCACCGAGTACGGCTCCCCGAAGTGCATCGTCAAGCTCGGCTGCTGGGGACCTGCGGTGAAGTGCAACGTCCCCAAGCGGGGCTGGATGAACGGCATCGGCGGCTGCCCCAACGTCGGTGGCATCTGCATCGGCTGCACGATGCCCGGCTTCCCCGACAAGTTCATGCCGTTCATGGACGAGCCGCCCGGCGGCAAGCTCTCCACCAATGCGGTCGGCCTCTACGGCAAGACCATCAAACGCCTCCGCGGCGTAACTACCCAGACCCTGGACAAGGAGCCGAAGTGGCGTACCCGGGGGACGAAGCTCACGACCGGGGCCAAGCGCACCTGGTAGTGGGAGACAGAAAGGCGACGCGATGACGTCGACGATTCCCAGTCCCTCGAGTGTCTCCACGGACGCCAAGGGCCTGACCGAGATGGCGTGGGACCCGATCACCCGGATCGTCGGCAGCCTCGGGATCTACACCAAGATCGACTTCGGCAACATGAAGGTCGCCGAGTGCCACAGCACCAGCTCCATCTTCCGTGGCTACTCGATCTTCATGAAGGGCAAGGACCCGCGCGACGCGCACTTCATCACCAGCCGGATCTGCGGCATCTGCGGCGACAACCACGCCACCTGCTCCTGCTACGCGCAGAACATGGCGTACGGCGTGAAGCCGCCGCACCTCGGTGAGTGGATCGTGAACCTCGGCGAGGCCGCGGAGTACATGTTCGACCACAACATCTTCCAGGAGAACCTGGTCGGGGTGGACTACTGCGAGAAGATGGTCGCCGAGACCAACCCCGGCGTCCTCGACCGCGCCAACGCCACGGAGGCGCCGCAGGCCGAGGCCCATGGCTACAGGACCATCGGCGACATCATGCGCTCGCTGAACCCGTTCACCGGCGAGTTCTACCGCGAAGCACTCCAGGTCAGCCGCTGGACCCGCGAGATGTTCTGCCTGATGGAGGGCCGCCACGTCCACCCCTCGACGCTGTACCCCGGTGGCGTCGGCACGGTCGCCACGATTCAGCTGATGACCGACTACCTGACCCGGCTGATGCGCTACGTCGAGTTCATGAAGAAGGTCGTCCCGATGCACGACGACCTCTTCGACTTCTTCTACGAAGCGCTGCCCGGCTACGAGGAGGTCGGCAACCGGCGGATCCTGCTCGGCTGCTGGGGCTCCTTCCAGGACCCCGAGCACTGCAACTTCGAGTACAAGGACATGACCAACTGGGGCCGGAAGATGTACGTCACCCCTGGCGTCGTCGTCGACGGCAAGCTGGTCACCACCGACCTCGTCGACATCAACCTCGGCATCCGGATCCTGCTCGGCTCGTCGTACTACGGCGACTGGGAGGACCAGGAGATGTTCGTGACCCACGACCCGCTCGGAAACCCCGTCGACCGGCGGCACCCCTGGAACCAGCACACGAACCCCAGGCCGCAGAAGCGTGACCTGGACGACAAGTACTCGTGGGTGATGTCGCCACGGTGGTACGACGGCAAGGACTACCTCGCCCTCGACACCGGAGGCGGCCCGCTGGCCCGACTCTGGTCCACCGCCCTCGCCGGCCTGGTCGACATCGGCTACATCAAGGCGACCGGCAACAGCGTGCAGATCAACCTGCCGAAGACCGCGCTCAAGGGCCCGGTGGAGCTCGAGTGGAAGATCCCGCAGTGGAGCAACACCATCGAGCGGAACCGGGCACGCACCTACTTCCAGGCCTACGCCGCGGCGGCCGCGCTGCACTTCGCGGAGAAGGCCCTCGAGGAGATCCGGGCCGGGAACACCAAGACGTGGGAGAAGTTCGAGGTGCCCGAGGAAGGGCATTGGCTGCGGCTTCACCGAGGCGGTGCGCGGCGTGCTGTCGCACCACATGGTGATCCGCGACGGCAAGATCGCGAACTACCACCCCTACCCGCCGACCCCGTGGAACGCGAGCCCGCGGGACAGCTACGGGACGCCGGGGCCCTACGAGGACGCGGTCCAGGGTCAGCCGATCTTCGAGGAGAACGACCGGGAGAACTTCAAGGGCATCGACATCATGCGCACGGTGCGCAGCTTCGACCCGTGCCTGCCGTGCGGGGTGCACATGTACCTCGGTGAGGGAAAGACGCTCGAGAAGCTGCACTCCCCCACCCAGTCCGCCGGCACCGAGTAAGGGCCAGGAGCATGCCGGAGCCGGAGCCGCCGCTGCGTTCGCCCGACCTTCGTGCCACGGGCGAACGGATCGACACGCTTCTCGACGCCAGCGCCTCCGGCGGCACGGTGGCACGCGAACGGGCCGAGGAGCTGGTCCGGCTGGTCACCGACCTGTACGGGGCCGGACTCGAGCGGTTGCTGGACCTGCTGCACGAGTCCGGCCGTCTCGACGACGACCTGCTTGCCCAGCTGGCCGACGACGACCTGCTGGCCAGCCTGCTGCTGGTGCACGGGCTGCATCCCTACGGGGTGGAGACCCGCGTCGAGCAGGCCCTGGAGTCGGTCCGCCCCTACCTGGGCTCGCACGGCGGTGACGTCGAGCTGCTCGCGGTCACCGACGACGGCACCGTGCGGCTGCGGCTGCTCGGCAGCTGCGACGGGTGCCCGTCCTCGTCGGTGACCCTGAAGCTCGCGGTCGAGGGAGCGATCGAGGCCGCGGCGCCCGAGGTGTCCGTGATCGAGGTGGAGGAGGCCACGGTCTCGACCGGCTCGACCAACGGGGGTGGACTCATCCCGGTGGAGTCGCTGCGATCCCGGCTGCAGTCGTCGGACACCGGCGCCTCGTGGCACGTCGTCCCCGATCTCACCGACCTCGCGTCCGGTCAGGTCACCACGGTCCTCACCGGGCAGACCCCGGTGCTGGTGTGCCGGATCGGGTCCGACCTGTTCGCGTTCGCCGACCGGTGCGCCCGCTGCGAGTCCGGCCTGGCCGGCGCCGGCCTCGCACGACGGCTCGGTGGTGCGGCCGGCGACGCGTTGCTGCGCTGTCCGACCTGCGCTGTGCACTACGACGTACGACGGGCAGGGGCCTGTGTCGACGTACCCGAGCTCCACCTCGACCCGCTTCCGCTGCTCGCCGACGGACAGGTGGTCTCGGTGGCCGTCCCGACGCCGGTGGTGGCATGACCTACACCCCACCCGCTCCCCGCGACGGCTCCCCGGCGATCCGCAGCGGCTCCCCCCTGGCCACGTTGCGCCGGATCAGCAGCACCCGCCCCACAGTCGTACCCGGCGAACGGTGCGAGATGTGCGCGGAGCCGATCGCCGAGGAGCACCAGCACGTGGTGGGTCTGGAGACCCGCACCCTGATGTGCACCTGCCGCGGCTGCTACCTGCTGTTCACCGACCAGCGGGCCGAGCTGCGCTACCGGGCGGTGCCGGACCGCTACCTGTCCTTCCGCGACTTCACGCTCACCCGGGCCGACTGGGATGACCTGCAGATCCCGGTCGGCCTGGTGTTCGTGTTCCGCAACTCGGTGCAGGACCGGCTGGTCGCGTTCTACCCGAGCCCCGCCGGCGCCACCGAGTCCGAGCTGCCGCTGGCGTCCTGGGACGCGATCGTGACCGCGAACCCGCAGCTGGACCAGCTGCTGCCCGACGTGGAGGCGCTGCTGATCTACGGCGCGGACCGCGGCCGGGAAGAGTTCAGCTGCCACCTGGTGCCGATCGACGCCTGCTACGAGCTGGTCGGCACGCATGCGCAGGACCTGGCGCGGGTTCGACGGCGGCCAGGAGGCACGCGCCGCGATGGCTGACTTCTTCGCCGCCGTCGAGCAGCGCAGCAGGCCCGCCCGGGACCTGCCATGAGCGGCTACACGTTCACCGTGCTCGACATGTTCGCCGAGCCGTATGCCGCCGCTCCGCAGCTGACCGCGCGGCTGCGGATCGAGGAGACCACCGGCCAGGTTGTGCACGCGATCGCGCTGCGCAGCCAGGTCCGCATCGAGCCTCAGCGGCGCGGCTACACCGAGTCCGACGAGAGCGGGCTGCACGCCCTGTTCGGCGACCGCGACCGGTGGGCCGACACCCTCCGGCCGTTCCTGTGGATGCAGTGCAACACCACCGTGCAGGGGTTCACCGGCGCGACCGAGGTCGACCTGCCGCTGCCGTGCACCTACGACTTCGAGGTGGTCGGCTCGCGCTACCTGCACGCGGTCGGCGAGGACCTTGTCCCGCTCTCGTTCATGTTCTCCGGAACCGTGTTCACCAAGGGCGTCTCCGGGTTCGGTGTGGAGCAGGTGCCGTGGGACTGCGACGCGAGGTACCAGATGCCGGTCGACGTGTGGAAGCAGATGATCGACCTCTACTACCCGCACACCGCCTGGATCCGGATGGACCGGGACATGCTCACGCGGATCGCCGACTACCGCGCCCGGCACGGCCTCACCACATGGGAAGAGACCGTGCAGCGGCTGCTCGCGCACGAGGACGAGGTGTTGTCGTGAACCTCGACCTGGCGCGCGCGGTCGCCGACGCGGTCCTCTACGAGGGCTACCTCCTCTACCCCTACCGCGCCAGCTCCAGCAAGAACCAGATGCGCTGGCAGTTCGGCGTGCTCGGCCCCCCGGGTGCCTCGGAAGCGGGCCTCGGCGAGGAGCCGTCGATGTCGATGCAGGTCCTCCTCACCGAGTTGTCAGGCGCGGAGGCTGCCCTGGCACCACCGCCTGACAAGTCGGTGGTCGTGCACCTGCGGTGCCTGCAGCTCCAGCACCGGCAGGTGTACGACGGGCAGGGTGAGCCGGCCGAGCAGCTCGACGTCGCGGGCACGACCTGGACCACGTGGGACGAGGCCACCGAGCAGGAGGTCACGGTCACCCTCGACCTGGCGCAGCTGGACCCGGCGCTGGTCCTCCGCGTGCTGTTCCCGGCCGCCGAGGAACGCGAGGCCCTCACCGACGAGGCGGGCGCCGAGGCCGGCAGCGTCGTACGACGGAGATGGCCGCTGTCCGCACGACTGACCGCCACCGCCACGCCGGTCGACGGGCTGACCAGGCTCGAGCTGCGGGTCGACAACGTCCGGACCGACTCCACCGCGCACGCCGACCGGGACAAGGACTGGGCGATCCGCTCCTCCCTGATCGGGGCGCACCTGATCGTCGAGGCGCGCGGGGCGAGGTTCGTGTCCCTGCTCGAGCCGCCGGACGAAGCCGTCGTCGCGGCCGCGGAGTGCGCACAGCACCGGTGCTGGCCGGTGCTCACCGGCGCTCCCGGCGACACCGACCTGGTGCTCGGGTCGCCGATCATCCTCTACGACTACCCGGAGATCGCGGCCGAGAGCGCGGGCTCCCTGTTCGACGCCACCGAGATCGACGAGATCCTGACCCTTCGGGTGATGACGATGACCGACCAGGAGAAGGCGGAGGCCCGCGCCACCGACCCCCGGGCCCGGGAGATCATCGACCGCTGCGACAAGATGACCCCGGAGACGCTGCAGCAGATGCATGGCATCCTGCGGAACCCGCACGCGGAGCAGGCCTCTCCCTTCCCGGCCCCCTCGATGCAGGACCCGCCGTGGCCGACCGGGTCCGACATCCGCAACCTGGACCCGCCGTCCTTCGATACCGGCGACGTGCCCTGGTGGTCCCCGGAGGCCGAGGAGGCCGTTCAGCCCGGGGTCGACGCCGTCACCATCGACGGCGTCAGGGTCGCGCGGGACAGCCTGGTCCGGGTGCAGCCGAGCCGGCGCGCCGACGCCCAGGACCTGTTCTTCAAGGACCAGGTGGCGCGGGTGACCGCGGTGCTCTCCGACGTCGACGGCGGCACACACGTGGCCCTGGTCCTTCTCGACGACCCCGCGGCCGACATCTACGACCTGTCCGGCCGCTACTGGTACTTCGACCCGGACGAGCTCGCCCCGCTGTCCGACGAGGAAACCCAGGAGCTCCGGGCTGCCCGGGCCCACACAGCACATCGAGAGGAGAGCCGACCATGAAGGCGATCGGCAGGTTCACCACGTTGGTACTCCTGGCGGGTGCGGCCCTGGCCGCAGTTGTCGGCGTCAAGTCGATCCCGGACATCCAGCGGTACCTCAGGATTCGCCAGATGTGATCCCCGGATCGAGGACGGAGAAGAACAGCGATGAGCGACAAACCAGGAGAGCAGCTCGACGAGGAGCCGCAGGAAGAGCGTGGCCCGGAGGGTTCGCGGGACACGGGGTCCGACGAACCTGCTTCCGGTCCGGTGGACCGGGAGGCCGGACGGGCCACCGACCAGTCCGGCACCTCCGCCAAGCCGTCGGAGCCCGAGGACCCGGACGCACCCGACCTGCAACCCGGCGGCGGCTGATGAGCCCCGACTTCCCGAACGAGAACGACGACCCCGGACGTCAGCGGCAAGGCGGTGCAGTCGTACGAGGGACGCCGCGAGAGCGCGGACATCGACCGCGACGAGAAGCGAACCTGACGTGACCCGGCGTGTCCTGGTCGCCGGCATCGGCAACCTCTTCCTGGGCGACGACGGCTTCGGCCCCGAGGTCGTGCGTCGGCTGGTCATGCCCGGCCAGGACCCGCTGCCGGAGGGGGTGCGCGTCGTCGACTACGGCATCCGCGGCATGCACCTCGCCTACGACCTGCTCGACGGTTACGACGCGCTGGTACTCGTCGACGCCCTGCCCTTCGACGGGGCTGCCGGTGAGATCCGGGTGCTCGAGGTCGGGCCCGATGACGTGGGCGAGGGCGAGCTCGACGCGCACGGCATGGACCCGGTCGCCGTACTCGCCGGCCTGAGGTCGCTCGGTGGGACGCTCCCGCCGACCTACGTCGTCGGCTGCCGGCCGGAGTCGGTCGACGAGGGCATCGAGCTGTCCGGTCCCGTGCTCGCCGCGGTCCCGGGTGCCCTCGAGACCGTCCGGGAAGTGGTCACCCGAGCGATGTCGACACCGGTCGAGACCGGGAGGCGGTGACCATGTGCCTCGGTATCCCCGGCCGGGTCGTGGAGATCGTCGACGGCTACGCCGACCAGCTCGCGCTTGTCGACGTCGAGGGCGCGCAGCGCCGGGTGAACATCGGCATGCTGGAGACGCCTCCGGAGGCGGGCAGCTGGATCCTGATCCACATGGGCTTCGCGATGGAGGTCATCGACGGCGCCCAGGCCGAGAAGGCGATGTCCGGACTCGAGATGATGGGCCGGGCCCGCGACCCCGCCGAGCGTTTTCCGACCGTCACGGGTGACCCGTCGTGACCACGCGAGTGATCTCCCCGCAGGAACCGGTGACCTCGGCCCCGCTCCAACGCCGACGGATCGTGGTCCGTGGTGTCGTGCAGGGCGTCGGCTTCCGCCCTTTCGTGGCCCGGATCGCTCGCGACCTCCAGCTGTGCGGACACTGCGGCAACGACGAGGTGAGCGTCTTCATCGAGGCCGAGGGGCCGTCCGGCGCGCTCGACGAGCTCGCCCATCGGATCCGCATCGAGGCTCCTCCGATGTCGATGATCGTCGACATGTCCTGCGAAACCCTTGCCGTACAAGGCGACTCCGACTTCCGGATCGTGCCCAGCCGGGCGCTGCCGGGTGCGCGCACGTTGGTCCCACCCGACGTCGCCACCTGCCCGGACTGCCTGCGCGAGATGGCCGACCCCGCCGACCGGCGCTACCGGCACCCGTTCCTCACCTGCACGAACTGCGGCCCGCGGTTCACGATCATCACCGACCTCCCCTACGACCGGCCGGCCACCACGATGGCGGCGTTCGAGATGTGCGCCCGGTGCCAGGAGGAGTACGGCGACCCGGGTGACCGTCGCTACCACGCCCAGCCGATCTCGTGCCACGCCTGTGGTCCCCGCATGTGGGTCGAGGAGGACGGCCGGCGACTCGAGCCCGGGAACGACTCCGCCCTGGCCCACGTGCAGCAGGTGCTGGCCGACGGCGGGGTCGTCGCGGTCAAAGGCATCGGCGGGTTCCACCTCGCCTGCGACGCGACCAACCCGGGCGCCGTGACCAGGCTGCGTGAGCGCAAGCACCGGCCGGACAAGCCGTTCGCGGTGATGGCGGCGAACCTGACGGTGGCCGCGGGGCTGGCGAAGGTGTCACCGGACGAGGAGGCGGCCCTGACCCAGCCGGCCCGCCCGGTCGTGCTGCTGCGGTGTTCCCGGCGGCGCACGGTCGCCGACGGCGTAGCGCCCGGTCTCGACGAGATCGGCGTGATGCTGCCGTACTCCCCGCTGCATCACCTGCTGCTCTCCCCCGTGCCCGGCGTCCGCGGCGTCTCGCCGCAGGTGATCGTGATGACCTCGGGGAACCTCTCCGACGAACCGCTCTGCTACACCAACGACGGCGCCAGGGACCGGCTGGCCGGGATCGCCGACACGTTCCTGATGCACGACCGGGACATTGCGGTGCCCTGTGAGGACTCGGTGCTGGGGGTATGGGACGGGGCCGAGCTGCCGGTGCGGAGGTCTCGGGGCTTCGCACCGCTGCCCGTCCCACTTCCCGCTCCCGGTCCGGTCACGCTGGCGGTCGGCGGCGAGGTGAAGAACACCTTCTGCCTGACCCGGCAGGACCTGGCGTTCTGCTCGGCACACCTCGGCGACATGGGCAGCCTGGAGAGCCGGCACGCCTTCGACGTCTCGGTGCGACAGCTCACCGCACTGCACTCGGCCACCCCGGAGCTGGTGGTCGCCGACGACCATCCCGGCTACGCCACAAGACAGTGGGCGGAGCACTACACCGACGCGGTCGGCGTACCCCTCACCACCGTCCAGCACCACCACGCACACGTGGCGTCACTGCTTGCCGAGCACAACCTGGTCGGCACACCGGTCATCGGTGTCGCGTACGACGGCACCGGCTACGGATGCGACCGCACCGTGTGGGGCGGCGAGCTGCTCTACGTCGGGACCGATGTCGGGCAGGCGCAGCGCGTCGGTCACCTTCAGCCGTTCCTGCTGCCCGGCGGTGACCGTGCGGTCCGTCACCCGTTCCGGGTCGCCCTGTCCCTGCTGCACGCGGCGGGGATCCCGGACGTCGACGGCCTCGATCTGACCGCGTCCTGCTCGGCCGCGGAGCAGGCGGTGGTGAGGTCGCAGCTGGCCGGCGGCGCCGGCTGCGTGGAGACCACCAGCATGGGCCGCCTCTTCGACGGGGTCGCGTCCCTGCTCGGTGTCCGCCACCACGTGACCTACGAGGCTCAGGCGGCCATCGAGCTCGAGGCGCTCGCCCGCTCCGCAACCGCCGCGGTGGACCTGCCTATGGAGGTCGCGCACGGTGAGCTGAGGCTGGGACAGCTGGTCCGGGCCCTGGTCGAGGCGGTCCGGTCCGGCGCGCCGGCGGGCGGTCTCGCACTCGGGTTCCACCGGGCCCTGAGCGCCGCCACCGCCGACCTGATCGTCGCGCTCACGCACGAGCACCGGGTGCGCATCGTGGGACTCACCGGAGGGGTCTTCCAGAACCGGCTGCTGCTCGGCGAGCTGAGCGAGACGCTGAGATCGGCCGGTCTGACCGTGCTCACCCATCGACGGGTGCCGCCCAACGACGGGGGCCTCTCGCTCGGTCAGGCCGTCGTGGCCAGGGCGCAGGCAGCACGCGCGGACCCAGCCGGAACAGGAGGAGACAGATGACCACCACGCACCAGCCGGTCGAGCTGATCGGCGAGGACCTCGGCGACGACCTCGCCTCCGCGTCCCTCGCGCTCGCCCGCAAGTTCCACGCCGGAGCGACCCTGTGGGTCATCTCGCCGCAGTGGGAGCCGCATGCGCACCACGTCGCCGTCGAGTTCGTGCACCCGGTGATCATGGGAAAGCGCGCGCTCCCCGCCGTGGCACTGGTCGACCCGGACCCGGTCGCGCAGGCGCGAGTCGCCACCCGCCCCGGAGACGTGATCATCGCCGTCGCCTCGGCCGACGACCCCGCGGTCCGCGACGTGATGCGGCGTGCCCCGGCCTGGGGAGCCGACACGATCTGGATCGGGTTCGGACCCCGGCCCGAGGCCGGCAGCGCCGACCACGTGCTCTGGGTCGAGTCCGACGACCCCATGGTTCCGGCCACCGGGCGGTTCGTGCTGATGTACCACCTGCTCTGGGAGCTCACCCATGTCTGCTTCGAGCACCCCGGCCTGCTGACCGCGAAGGACGAGGACTGCGACGACGAGGTGTGTGTGACCTGCAGCGACGAGGGCAGGCTCGGCGAGGTCGTGGTGGCACCCGAGGCTGGGTTCACGAGCGCACTGGTCCGGACCGCGACCGGGGAGGAAGCCGGTCGACGTCACGCTGGTCGGCGAGGTCGGACCGGGCGACCTGCTGCTCGTGCACGCCGGTGCCGCCATCACCCGGATCGACGAGGTGCACCAGTGAGCGAGATGAACCAGAACACCGACTTCCTCTACCCGTTCATCGAGGGGTCCGAGCATGACGCCGGCAGCCTGCTCGTCGACCTCGCGGCATCAGCCCGCGGCAAGGCGGAGGTCAGCGCCCAGCTGCAGCAGGCGTCCCTCGACGAGTACGCCGGACCTCTCCGGGCCGCAGCCGCCGAGATGGCGGACCGGTTCTCGCGTGGCGGGCGGCTCTACACCTTCGGCAACGGCGGCAGCTCGACCGATGCGGCCACCCTCGCCACGCTGTTCTGCCGACCTGCCCGCGGACGCGCCGTACCCGCCTGGTCCCTGGCCGCCGACCAGGCCGTGGTCACAGCCCTCGGCAACGACGTCGGGTTCGAGCTGATCTTCTCCCGGCAGGTCATCGCCCACTCGCGACCGGTCGACATCGCGATCGCCATGTCCACCTCGGGAAACTCCGACGACCTGATCACCGCGCTGACCGAGGCCAAGAAGCGCGGGCTGCTCACCGTCGGCTTCGCCGGGCACGACGGCGGCGCGATGGCCACGAGCCCGGACCTCGACTACTGCTTCACGATCCGCTCCCAGAGCATCCACCGGATCCAGGAGAGCCAGGCCCTGGTCGGCTACCAGCTGTGGGCGCTGGTCCAGGAGCTGACCCAGCGCCGGGTCGCGGAGTCGATGGCGACAACCGTCTCCAACCCGGGAGGTACCCGATGACCAGCGAGCCCGCGACCCATGTGAACCGCGAGGACCGGATGCTGCTCAAGATCGAGGAGTTCCGCAAGCGGCGGCCACGGCTCATCGACGAGGTGATCACCCTCGCGCACGGAGCCGGCGGGAAGTCCTCGGCGGCGCTGACCGACGCCGTGTTCGTGGAGGCGTTCCGCAACCCCGAGCTGGAGCAGCTCGGCGACGGCGCGGTGCTCACCCTGCCCTCCGAGGAACGGATCGCGTTCTCCACCGACTCGTTCGTGGTGCAGCCGATCGAGTTCCCCGGCGGGACGATCGGGCACCTGGCCGTCCACGGGACCGTCAACGACCTGGCGGTCAGCGGAGCCCGCCCGCAGTGGCTCTCCGCCGCCTTCGTGATCGAGGAAGGCTTCGAGATCGCCCGGCTGAAGTCCATCGTCGCCGACATGAAGACGGCTGCCGATGCGGCGGGTGTCCTGATCGTCACCGGGGACACCAAGGTGGTCGCACGGGGCGCCGCCGACGGCCTGTACATCTCCACCGCCGGGGTCGGTGTCATCCCGGCCGGCCGGCAGCTGGGAGCCCGTCTGGTGCAACCCGGGGACCGGGTGGTGCTGTCGGGCAGCCTGGGCGAGCACGGGATGGCCGTGATGCTGGCCCGCGGAGACCTGGCCATCGAGGCCGACATCGTCTCCGACACCGCCCCGGTGCACGAGATGGTCGAAAGACTGCTCGCCGCAGCACCCGGCACCCGCTGGATGCGGGACGCCACCCGCGGAGGACTCGGCACGGTCTGCAACGAGCTCGCGCAGACCGCGGACGTCGGGGTGATCCTCGACGAACGGCTGCTGCCCGTGGAGCCTCAGGTGCTCGGTGCCTGCGACATGCTCGGCATCGACCCGATCTACGTGGCGAACGAGGGCAAGTTCGTCGCGGTGGTGCCACCCGAGGAGGCCGAGGCCGCGGTGGCCGCGCTGCGGTCCCACCCACTGGGTGGTCGGGCGGCCGTCATCGGCGAGGTGGTCGCCACCCCGTCGGGCATGGTCGCGCTGAAGACCCCGTTCGGCGGAAGCCGGATCGTCGACATGCTCGTGGGCGACCCGCTGCCGAGAATCTGCTGAGACGAGTTGGAGGAACGCTGATGTGCTTAGGGATACCGGGCCAGGTCGTCCAGGTCACCGACGCCGAACAACATCTGGCGAAGGTCGCCGTGAACGGCGTGCAACGCGTGATCAGCGTGCGGCTGCTCGCCGACCAGGGACTCGTCGAGGGTGACTGGGTGCTGGTCCACGTCGGCTTCGCGATGGCCAAGATCGACGAGGTCGAGGCCCAGCTGACCCTGGACCAGGTGAAGAAGATGGGTGAGGACTACACCAACGAGATCGACGCCTTCAACTCCTCACAGATCGCGTGACGCGCATGCACACCACGCAACGGATGGCGAGGTATCACCATGAAGTTTGTTGACGAGTTCCGGGACCCGGCGGCCGCACGTGCCCTGGTCAGGTCCATCACCAGGCTCACCGGCGACGACGAGTTCAAGTTCATGGAGGTCTGCGGCGGGCACACGCACACCATCTACCGGCACGGCATCGAGCACATCCTGCCGCGCGGCATCGAGCTGGTGCACGGCCCCGGGTGCCCGGTGTGTGTGATCCCGATGGGCCGGGTGGACGACGCGATGTGGCTCGCCGAGCAACCAGGAGTCATCTTCACCACCTTCGGCGACATGATGCGGGTCCCGGGTTCCCGGGGCAGTCTGCTCGACGCCAAGGCACGCGGGGCCGACGTACGCTTCGTCTACTCACCGCTCGATGCGCTCAAGGTCGCGGTCGAGAACCCGGAGAAGCACGTGGTGTTCTTCGCGGTCGGCTTCGAGACGACGGCGCCGTCCACCGCGGTGACGCTGGTCCGCGCCAGGCAGCTGGGCGTGGAGAACTTCACCGTGTTCTGCAACCACGTCACGATCGTCCCGCCGATCAAGGCGATCCTCGAGTCGCCCGACCTGCGGCTGTCCGGCTTCCTCGGCCCGGGGCACGTGTCCACGGTGGTGGGCACCCGGCCGTACCGGTTCGTCCCCGAGGTCTACGGCAAGCCGCTGGTGGTCGCCGGGTTCGAGCCGCTGGACATCCTGGCCACGGTGCACATGCTGCTGCAGCAGATCCGCGACGGCCGCTGCGAGGTCGAGAACCAGTACGGCCGCGTGGTCCGCGAGGAAGGAAACATGCAGGCCCTCAGGCTGCTCGGCGAGACCTTCGAGCTCCGCCCGCACTTCGAGTGGCGTGGCCTCGGGTTCATCTCACAGAGCGCCCTGAAGGTGAACGCGAACTATGCCGAGTTCGACGCCGAGGAGCGGTTCTCGATGCCGGGTATGCGGGTCGCCGACCCCAAGGCATGCCAGTGCGGCGAGGTGCTCAAGGGCGTCATCAAGCCCTGGGAGTGCAAGGTTTTCGGGACCGCCTGCACGCCGGAGACACCGATCGGGACGTGCATGGTCTCTCCCGAGGGCGCCTGCGCCGCCTACTACAACTTCGGCCGGATGCACCGCGAGGCCGCCGAGATGGTGGGCCAGAGCGCGGGGGTCTGACGAGGTGACCCCAGGGCATCGACTCTTCGCGCAGTACGCCCACGCACCCAACGCGCTCGGCTACTGCGGACCGGAAGGGTCAGCGGCGCTGCGCGCAGTCGCCTGCGGGCACGGCGACCAGGTGGATGTTGCCGCCCTGGCGCGACGGTTCTCCGGGGCCTGGCCCTACCAGCAGGTGCTCGCCGACCTCACCGGCCTGGACGACCCGCTCGACGCCCGGGTGGTGCGCGGCTACTGGACCGGCAACGACCTCACCGACCAGGTCGACCGGGCAGCATTCGGCGCCGCGCTGATGGGACGGATCAGGCCCCAGGCGGGGCAGTACTGGTCGCACCTCACCGACGACCTGCTCGCCGAGGCCGCACCGACCCACGCGTTCCACGTGCTCGCCGTATACCCCTGGTCCCGGCTGCTCTCCACCGGACGCCCCGAACCGCTCGAGGTGCTCGAGTCCTGCCGGATCGGCTGGGCCACGGTGACCGGGGTCGGGCCCGACCGGCTGGTGGTCCGGACCCGTCACCTGGTGTACGACGGACACCTCCTGTGCCTCGGCCCCGAGCAGGAGGACCGCATCGACTACCGGGCCGACGGCGCGGCGTTCGTCGACGCCGTCGCGGTCGGGGACCAGGTCGCCGTGCACTGGGGGTTCGCCTGCGACCGGCTGACCACCGGCCAGGCCGAGAGCCTCGAGCGATGGACGACCTGGCAGCTGAAGGCCATGGAGCCCCGACTGTCCGGCCGAGAGCTGTCCGGCTGAGAGCTGTCCGGCTGAGAGGAAACGACATGTTCCGACGACTGTTCCTGGGTGCCGCCGCCGGTGCCGCCGGCACCACCGCCCTGCACGCCGCGACCTACCTCGACATGGCCGTCCGTGCCCGTCCCGCGAGCAGCACCCCGGAGCTGACCGTGGAGAAGCTGGCTGCCGCCCGGCACATCGACATCCCCGGCGAGGGTGCCGAACGCGAGCACCGGCTGACGGGCATCGGCGCGCTCTCCGGTATCGCGACCGGCGTCGGGGTCGGGGTGGCCTACGGCCTGCTCGACATCCTGCACCTGAGGCCACGGGGGCTCGGTGGCGTGCTGCTCGCCGGCGGCGGTGCGATGGTGCTGTCGAACACGACGATGGCGAGGTACGACGTCACCGACCCGCTGACGTGGAGCAAGGAGGACTGGCTCAGCGACCTGCTGCCACACGTGGCCTATGGCCTGGTGCTCGCGTCGACGTACTCCGCCGCGACCCGCTGACCCTGCCCGTCGTACGTCAGCGCAGGTTCCGGGGCGTTGGGGCGGGTTGGCTAGGCTCGAGCTCATGGAATTTCGCAATCTCGGAACGAGCGGTCTCAAGATCTCAGAGATCGCCTACGGCAACTGGCTCACCCACGGTTCGCAGGTCGAGGAGGACGCCGCCCTCGCCTGTGTGCGGCGGGCCCTCGAGGAGGGCATCACCACCTTCGACACCGCAGACGTCTACGCGAACACCGCAGCCGAGACGGTTCTCGGCAAGGCGCTGAAGGACGAGCGGCGCGAGGGCCTGGAGATCCTCACCAAGGTCTACTGGCCGACCGGCCCCGGCGCCCACAACGACCACGGCCTGTCCCGCAAGCACATCATGGAGTCGATCACCGGCTCGTTGAAGCGGCTCGGCACGGACTACGTCGACGTCTACCAGGCGCACCGCTACGACTTCGAGACTCCGCTCGAGGAGACGATGGAGGCGTTCGCCGACGTGGTGCACTCGGGCAAGGCGCACTACATCGGCGTCTCGGAGTGGACGTCCGAGCAGATCCGGCAAGGCCACGAGCTGGCCCGCGAGCTGAAGATCTCGCTGGTGTCGAACCAGCCGCAGTACAACATGATCTGGCGGGTCATCGAGACCGAGGTCGTGCCGACCTGCGAGGAGCTGGGCATGGGGCAGGTGGTGTTCTCGCCGATCGCCCAGGGTGTGCTCACCGGCAAGTACCTTCCCGGGCAGGCGCCGCCCCAGGGCTCGAGGGCCACCGACGAGAAGGGCGGCGCGGACTTCATCAAGCGGTACCTGCAGGACGACGTGCTCGAGCGGGTCCAGAAGCTCCAGCCGATCGCCGACGAAGCAGGGCTGACCCTGGCCCAGCTCGCGGTCGCCTGGGTGCTGCAGAACCAGAACGTCTCCGCGGCGATCATCGGCGCGTCCCGTCCCGAGCAGGTGACCGACAACGTGAAGGCCGCTGGTGTGCGGCTCGACCACGAGGCCCTGAAGCGGATCGACGAGATCTTCGACCCGATCATCGAGCGGGACGCCACGAAGACGAAGTCACCGAGCACCCGCGACTTCGGCTGAGCCGCTGTGGCTGAAGGGTCCGCGGGCACGTCATTGCTGCTCGCGGGCCCTTCGCCACTCGTGAGCTCCCGACGGACTCCCGGGCCGTGCGGACCGACGTCGACAGGTCCTCCATCTCATCCCACACGACGTACTGCGGTGAGTCTCCGTCGGCCGCGTGGAGCTCCTGCGTGTACGGCAAGGCCGCGTCCTGGCCGCCTTCGTCGGGATGCTCCGCGCGCTACGCCTCGAAGCCGGGCGTGGTGCCCTCGGTGCGTCGGTCACCCTGTGGGCTGTCCGCGGCCGCGCACCCAGAGCGCCAGCAGCGGGTCGACGTACCTCCACGAACTACCGCCCTCTTTGTCGCGGGTGACGTGCTGTCCCTCCTTCCCCAGCTCACGCAGGGCGCTCTGCAAGGTGGCCCGCGAGGTCTCGAACCGGCGGGCGGTCGTCGTCCCCGTCGGGGAGTCACCGTCGGCGAGCGCGGCGAGCACGGCCTTCTTCCCCGACGACATCTGGTCCCAGACGGCTTGGTGGGCCTCGTTGGTCATCGACAGCGCCCGTCGTACGACGGAGTCAGCGAGCGCGATCCCCTCCACCGTGTCGCCTTCGGGCAGGGTCGTCGAGCCCAGCGCCCGTGCCGAGAGCTCGCGGTGCAGCAGGTGCGCCAGGAGCATGGTGCGCTGCGGATGTCCCGCGGCGGTGGTCATCAACGGCGACAGCGAGCCGGCCGGGTCCTCACCGAGCTCGTCGAACCGCTCGGTCAGCTCGATCAGCACCTCGTCGGCCGGCAGCGTCCCGAGCTCGAGCGGCTCGGCCTGCCCGTAGAGCGGCCGTTCCCGGTCGCTGAACAGCTTGCGCATCAACGACGGCTGCGAGCCGGCGTAGATGTAGACCGCCGCGTCGCCGTGGTACTGCACGTGGGAACGCAGCAACCCGTCCAGCGAGGCACCCGCGGACAGCAGGTCCTGGAACTCGTCGAACACCACCAGGGTCGGGATCTTGTCCTTCTCGAACAGCGTCAACGGCAGGTCGAGCAGCTCCGCGGCAGCGGTCTGGGTCGCCTCCGGGGTGGGCACGTGCTGGCGGGGTCCGAGCGTGACCCCCGGTCCGGCCGGCGTCAGCGAGAGCCCGAGCCGGGCGCCGAGCGCGTCGAGGTGGGCCCTGAGCCGGTTGTCGCGCAGCCTCGCGTACGACGAGGCGATCCGCACGCACACCTCGGCCAGCGACGTGACGCCGTACATGTCCACGTGCACGGTCCGCCACCCCGCACCCTTCAGGCCGGCCGCGTGCGCGAGCAGCAGGGAGGTCTTCCCGAACCGACGGGGCCCGGCCAGCCGGACATGCACGCGCTCGGCGGCGGCCTCACTCAGGCGAGCAAGCTCCGCGCGCCGGTCGATCAGCGCGTCCGGAGCGATCGGTGTCTCGAACGGGAACGGCCGAAGTCGTGAGGTCATCCCAGCAACCGTATCACAATCTCCATACATTTCCGTATCCACACTCCCATACACCACGTTGAGATCCGCCTCGTTCACCGTTGAGTCGCGCCTCGTTCGCGGGTGAGATCCGCCCCGTTCCGGCGGCGCGGAATCTCACGCAACTGAACGGTGAATCGCGCGGGTTTCAACACAAAACGGGGCGGATCTCAACGGGAGGGGTTAGGCGTGGAGGCTCATCGGGCCGTAGACCTTGCGATCCCCCTCGAACAGCGTCACCGCGTCCGCGCCCCCGTCGAGCAGCTCCCTCCACACCTCGCCGACCCACGACTCGGCGTCGCTCTGCGACGGGAACTCCTGGGGCGGGACGTCGTCGACAGTCACCTCGGCGCCGGCCGAGTCCTCCAGACGCCACCGCCAGCTCGGCGCCGAAGAGGTCGAGGCGCTGGGGAAGTGGTTGGCCGGTTCGAGCGAGTTGGTCATGTGGCGAGCCTAACGCCGTCCGGTCCTGGGATACCTTTGACGCCCCCCGGGCGGCGTGGGACTGTTAGCGCTGAAACACCTGCCCACCTCGGGAAAGCCGGTCCGAATCCGGCGCTGACCCGCAACCGTAGGCCGAGCCAAGAAACACGCTCGGCGAGCCGGAACACCGAGATGAGGTAGCGGCTCCCCATTATCCGTCGAGGTCTACGGGACGGAGCCGGATCACGGCTCCGGGCAGAAGGGGGCCAGCGGTCCGGTCTCGTCTACGAACCGCCGCGCAAGAAAGGGCCACCATGGCCACCTCTGTCTCCGCCCGCCGACTGCTCGGCGTCCTCTCCTCCCTGATGTTCGCTGCCCTCGTCGTCACCGGTTCCGCCGGTACGGCGCACGCGGCGGACGGCTACCGGTACTGGAACTACTTCCACCTCGAGGACGGCTCCTGGGCGTTCTCCCAGGTCGGTCCCGGCGACTACGACCCGCAGGACGGGGCCGTAGAGGCCTACCGGTTCGGGACCTCCTTCACCGCGGAGGGCATTCCCCCGCGCGCCGACCTCGGCGAGCTCAACTTCGACACGGTCTGCGAAGGCACCGAGGCGCCGGCCGGTGACAAGCGGGTCGCGGTGCTCATCGACTACGGCACCGAGGCGGACGCCGACGGCACCACTCCCCCGGCTCCTCGCGCCGAGTGCGCGGTCGTCGCCGCGGGCGCCGACGGCCAGCAGGTGCTCGCGTCGGTCGCCGACATCCGCGTCGAGGACGCCCTGACCTGTGCCCTCGACGGCTACCCGGTCAAGGGTTGCGGTGAGCCGGTGGCCGCCGAGGCTCCCGGCGAGGAGCAGCCCGTGACGTTCGAGATGCCCGCCTCGTCCGAGGACACGGAGGCGGTGTCCGGCGATCAGGACGACAGCGGACTGCTATGGCCGCTCGTCGGTGTCGGCGCCGTGGTCGTCGTCATCGCCGGGGCAGGTCTCGTGCTGAGTCGCCGACGCGCGAACGCCTGAGACGTAGCCGGCCATGCGTCCACAAAACCTGGTCACCTTCCCCCGGAACCTGCATCCGGGGGCCTGGTGGCTGTGGGCGCTCGGCCTGGCCGCGGCAGCCAGCCGGACCCAGAATCCCGTGCCGCTGCTGCTGATCCTCGTCGTCACCGGCTTCGTGGTCGCCGCCCGACGCAGCAACGCGCCGTGGGCCAAGTCGTACGGTGCGTTCCTGAAGCTGGCCCTGCTCGTGATCGCGATCCGGATCGTCTTCCAGGCCGTGCTCTCCAGTGGCTCTCAGGGACCGACCGTGCTGATCACGCTTCCCGAGCTGCCCGTCCCCGGCAGCACCGGCATCAAGCTGGGCGGCGTGATCAGCCTCGAGGCGGTGCTGCGCGCGTTCTACGAGGGACTCCAGCTGGCCACCATCTTGTGTTGCATCGGCGCCGCCAACTCCCTCGGCAGCGCCCGCCGGCTGCTCCGCTACGTGCCGGGCGCCCTGTACGAGATCGGTGTCGCCTGCGTCATCGCGCTCACCTTCGCGCCCCAGCTCGTCACCGACGCCGGCCGGGTCCGCGCCGCGCACCGGCTGCGTGGCCAGAGCTCGCGCGGCCTCGGCGCCCTGAGGCGCCTCGCGATGCCGGTCCTCGAGGGCGCCCTGGAGAGGTCCGTCGAGCTCGCGGCCGCGATGGACTCCCGGGGCTACGGGCGTACGACGGACGCCAGCCGGGTGTCCCGGAGGCTGACCAGCACCCTGGTCTTCGGAGGACTGCTCGGCGTGTGCGTCGGGGTCTACGGTCTGCTCGCGGGAACCAGCGCCACCTGGCTCGGCCTGCCGATGCTGCTGGTGGGATGCGGCATGGGTGTGGCCGGGATGTACTTCGGGGGCCGCCGCACCGGGCGCACGAAGTACCGCCCCGATCCGTGGGCGCTGCCCGAGTGGCTGGTCACGGGCTGCGGGCTGGCTGCTGCGGTGACCATGTTCGTCACCGTCCAGACCGACCCGGCCACCCTGTACCTCGCCTCGGTCACGGTGTTCCCGCCGGTTCCGGTCCTGGCCTGTGCGGGCATATTGACAGCCATGCTGCCGGCCGTGCTGGCCCCGCCGCTGCCACGCAGCTCCCAGCTGGAGCCGGTCGGTCCGGAGCGTCAGGAGGTGACCGCATGATCTCGTTCGAGCAGGTCAGCGTCACCTTTGCCGACGCCGAGTCCCCTGTCCTGCAAGGAGTGAACCTCACCATCCCCGAGGGCGAGCTGTGCCTGGTGATCGGCCGCACCGGGTCCGGGAAGACCACCCTGCTGCGGGCGATCAACGGGCTGGTCCCGCACTTCTCCGGCGGCACCCTGTCCGGCCGGGTGCTCGTCGACGGCCGCGACACCCGCGACCACCGGCCCCGCGACCTCGCCGACGTCGTCGGGTTCGTCGGGCCAGGACCCGCTGTCGGGGTTCGTCACCGACGTGGTCGAGGACGAGCTCGCCTACGGGATGGAGTCGCTGGGCCTCCCGCCGGACGTGATGCGGAAGCGGGTCGAGGAGACCCTCGACCTGCTCGGGCTCGCGGAGCTGCGGAACCGTCCGCTCACCGACCTGTCCGGTGGCCAGCAGCAGCGGGTGGCGATCGGGTCCGTGCTCACCACCCATCCACGGATCCTGGTGCTCGACGAGCCGACCTCCGCGCTCGACCCGCTGGCCGCCGAGGAGGTGCTCGCGACATTGCAGCGCCTCGTGCACGACCTCGGCCTGACCGTCGTACTCGCCGAACACCGGCTCGAACGCGTCGTGCAGTACGCCGACCGGGTCGTCCTGGTCCCCGGCAGCGGGCAACCGCTGCGGGACGGGACGCCGCAGGAGGTGCTGGAGGACTCACCGATCGCACCGCCGGTCGTCGAGCTCGGCCGGGTCGCCGGATGGCAGCCGATGCCCCTGACGGTCCGCGATGCACGCCGCAGGTCCGCAGCGCTGCGCGCACAGCTCGCCGACCTCGCTGTACCTCCACACACCTCCGCGCACGTCAACGGGCACCGCGCCGGCTCGGTCGCGACCACCGAGAACGTGGTCGCCGGGTACGGCCAGATCCCTGTGCTCAAAGGGATCTCGACCACCCTGACCGCCGGAGAGGTGGTCGCGCTCATGGGCCGCAACGGCTCCGGCAAGTCCACCCTGCTCAAGACCCTGGTCGGCATGAAGCGGCCGACCAGCGGTCGGGTCCACGTCGACGGACAGGTGCCCGGCGACCTCAAGCCCAAACAGCTGCTGAGCCACGTCGGCCTGGTGCCCCAGGTCCCGGCCGACCTGCTCTACGAGTCCACGGTCGCCAAGGAGTGCGCCCAGGCCGACAAGGACGCCGGCGTCGACTCCGGCACCACCCTGGCCCTGTTCGAACGCCTCTCCCCCGGCGTGCCGTTGGACCAGCACCCTCGGGACCTGTCCGAGGGCCAGGGGCTCACCCTCGCGCTCGCGATCGTGCTCGCCGCCCGGCCGCCGCTGGTGCTCCTCGACGAGCCGACCCGTGGGCTCGACTACACCGCCAAGCACCGGCTGGTCGAGATCCTGCGGGACCTCGCCGCCGATGGGCACAGTGTCCTGCTCGCCACCCACGACGTGGAGCTGGTCGCCGAGGTGGCGTCCCGGGTGATGGTGATCGCCGAGGGTGAGCTGGTCGCCGACGGGCCGACCGCCGACGATCGTGGTCTCCTCCCCCGCGTTCGCGCCGCAGGTGGCGAAGATCCTTGCCCCGCAACGGTGGCTGACGCCGACCGACGTGGCCCTCGCGCTGGCCGACGCGAGCACGGTGACCCGGTGATGCAAGGTGACCCGGTGATGCACGGTGACCCAGTGATGAGGGTGACAGCCACCAACCTGGTGCCGCTGCACGGCCGGTCAGCGCTGGCTCTCGCAGCGGTCTCCCTCATCGGCCTGGTCGCGTTCGGCTGGCCGTTCTTCACCCAGCCCGGCACCGCGCTGGACACGTCCCACTCGGGCGACGCACCGATCCTGTTCGTGGCGATCCTGCCGCTGCTCGGCGCGATCGTGCTCGCCGAGCTCACCTCCGGCGGGATGGACGCAAAGTCCGTTGCCATGCTCGGCATGCTTTCCGCGGTCGGCGGCGCGCTGCGTGCGCTCGGCCCTGGCACTGCCGGCCTCGAGCCCAGCTTCGCGATCATCATCATCGGGGGTCGCGTGTTCGGACGCGGTTTCGGCTTCGTGCTCGGAGCAGTCACCGTGTTCACCGGCGCCCTGATCACCGGCGGCGTCGGCCCCTGGCTGCCGTTCCAGATGATGGCCGCGGGATGGGTCGGGTTCGGTGCGGGATGCCTGCCCCGGGCCGGCGGTCGCGCGGAGGTGGCCTGGCTGGCGGCGTACGCCTTCGTCTCCGGCCTGCTGTTCGGCCTGGTGATGAACATCTGGTTCTGGCCGTTCGCCTCCTACGGGCCGGAGACCAGCTTCGTCGCCGGCGACTCGTTCGCGGCGAACCTCGGCCGGTACACCGTGTTCTACGTGACCACCTCGGTGCTGTGGGACCTCGGCCGGTCGGTCCTCTCGGTGCTGGTGATCGGCCTCGCCGGGTCCGCGCTGCTGCGGGCCCTGCGGCGGGCTGGGCGCCGCGCCGCGTTCGACGTACCCGTGGTCTTCGAGCGCTGATGGACATCCTCATGCTGGGCACCGGGGCCGCCGACGGGTGGCCGAACCCGTTCTGCGGGTGTGCCTCCTGCAGCGACGGAGCGCGCGGCCGGGCGGATGCGTGGGCAGACCTCCGTGCTCGTGGACGGCACGCTGCTGCTCGACTGCGGCTCCGAGGTCCCGCGCGCCGCGGAACGGGTCGGCGCCGACCTGACCGGCCTCCGGCACGTGCTCATCACGCACGCCCACCCCGACCACTGCTCGCCGGCGTTCCTGCTGTTCCGTTCCTGGGTCGGCGACGCGCCGCTGGACGTGGTCGGCCCGGCCGATGTGATCGAGCAGGCCCGGATGTGGGTCGCCCCGGACTCGCCGGTGCGGTTCGTGACCGTCTCGCCGGCGACCGGCTCAGCCTCGGCGACTTCGACGTCCGGGTGCTCGCCGCCCGAGCACGAGGGCGACGCGGTGCTCTACGACGTGAGTACGACGGACGCGCGGCTGCTCTACGCCACCGACACCGGACCCTTGCCGCAGGCGCACGCTGGACGCGGTCACGGGGGCCGCGTTCGACGTCGTGCTGCATGGAGGAGACGTTCGGCGACCACACGACGCACGGCACCGACCACCTCGACCTGGCGACGTTCCCCGAGCAGCTTCGCCGGCTGCGGATGGTCGGAGCGGTCACCGAGCGACACCGACCTGGTCGCCATACACCTGTCCCACCACAACCCGCCGACGCCCGAGCTGGACCGGCTGCTGTCCGCCTGGGGTGCCCGGACCGTCGCCGACGGCAGCACCATCGCCGAAGTCGGTGTGGTGGACGGACGAGACCCTCGCCGACGTCGACGCGGCGTCCGCTCGAGCACCCGTCGAGCCGGCGCGGCTTCCCTATCGACACGCTGCGCACGCTGGTCATCGGTGGCGCCCGCTCCGGGCAAGTCCCGCGAGGCCGAACGGCTGCTGGCCGCCGAGCCGGAGGTGACCTACGTGGCCACCTCCTACCCCGTCGGCGACGACCCGGAGTGGACCGAGCGGGTCCGCCGGCACCAGGCCGACCGACCCGCGCACTGGAAGACCGTGGAGACGCTCGACCTGGTCGATCTCCTCGGCGCGGACGGCGGTCCGCTGCTGGTCGACTGCCTCACGCTGTGGCTGACCCGGGTGATGGACGCACACCACGCGTGGGACGACGGGCTCTGGGCGAGCCGCCGGCGAGAAGGCCGTGGTCGAGCCGAGATGGACGCCCTTGTCGCGGCCTGGCGGACCACCGGCCGCAGGGTGGTCGCGGTGACCAACGAGGTGGGGCAGGGCGTGGTCCCCGACACCGCATCGGGACGGCGGTTCCGCGACCTGATGGGACGGCTCAACGCGCGGCTCGCCGCGGAGACCGAAGACGTCCGCTGGTGCGTGGCGGGTCGCGTGGTGCGCCTGTGACGAGCCCCCTCGTCGACGGAGCCCGGCTCGCCCTCGGGACGCTGACGGTCCTGCCGACGCGACCTCCGGTCACCGTGGACCGGAGCACCGGCTCCTGGGCGATGACGTTCGCGCCGCTGGTGGGGCTGCTGCTCGCGCTCGCTGCGACGGTCCTCCAGTGGCTGCTCGGCTGGAGCCCGTTCGGCGGGGTGCCGTCCCTCTACGACGTCCTCGCCCGGCAGGACCTCGTGCTCGCCCGGCCGGCCCCGCCGCTGCTGGTGGCCGCCCTGACGGTCGGGCTGCTCGCGATTCTCACCCGGGCGATCCACCTCGACGGGCTCGCCGACACCGCCGACGGGCTCGGGTCGGGGAAGCCGGCCGCGCAGGCGCTCGACATCATGCGCAGGAGCGACATCGGTCCGTTCGGGGTGGTGACCCTCGTGCTCGTGCTGCTGGTCCAGGTCGTCGCCCTTGCGCAGCAGGTCGCCGTCGGCCGCGGTCCCTTCGCGATCGTGCTCGCCCTGGTGGTGAGCAGGCTGGTGCTCCCACTGGTCTGTTCCCGTGGGATCCGCGCCGCCCGCGCGGACGGCCTCGGCCGAGCGGTCGCCGGGTCGGTGAGCCTGGTCCAGCTCGCGGTCGCCGCAGCCACCGGATGCGTTGCTGTGCTGGCCTACGTGGCCGTGGTCCTCGGCGCGAACGTCTCGTCCGGCACGGACCTGGCCCGGATCGTGCTCACCGCCGGCATGGTCGCGGTGGTCGCGCTGGCCGCCGGCGCGGCGATGGGCTGGTGGTGCGTGAGACGACTCGGTGGTGTCACCGGTGACGTGATGGGCGCCTGCGTCGAGGTCACGTTCACCGTCGCGCTCGTCGTACTGACCATGGTCTGAGCGGGGAGTCAGCTCTCCCGCACGACCGGGTTCACGAACGGGGGCTTGGTGACCGTGAAGACCTCCCTCCGGCCGCGCACATCGACCGAGACCTCGGCCCCGTCGGTCACCTGCGACGCGAGCAGGGCCAGACCGACCCCCTTCTTCAGGGTCGGGGAGTACGTGCCGGAGGTGACCTCGCCGAGCGGGACGTCACCCACGAGGAGCACCCGCATCCCGGGCCGAGGGATGCCGCGACCGGCCGACACCAGCCCACGCAGGATCCGCTTCGCGCCGGCCGCCTTCTCCGCGACCAGAGCCTCCTTGCCCCAGAACGCGTCCTTCTTCCAGCCGACCGCCCAGCCGAGGCGGGCCTGGTTGGGGGTCACCGAGAGGCTGATGTCCTGGCCGTGCAGTGGGTACCCCATCTCGGTGCGCAAGGTGTCGCGCGACCCGAGACCGCAGGGCGTGATGTCGTACTCTGCGCCGGCCTCGAACAGTGCGTCCCACAGGTCGCCGACGACCTCGTTCGGAATGACCAGCTCGTAGCCACGTTCGCCGGTGTAGCCGGTGCGGCACACGATCACCGGGGCGTTGGCGAAGTCGGTCTCGGTGAACGACATGTAGTCATGGCCGACCGGCATCCCGATCGCCTCGAGAACCTCGTCCGACCTGGTCCCCTGCACGGCCAGGATCGCGTGGCTGGTGTGGTGGTTCTCCACCTCCACCCCCGCAGGCGCATCCGCCGCCAGCCGACGTACCACCTCCGCGGTGTTCGCGGCGTTCGGGACCAGGAAGACCAGCTCGTCGCTGTGCAGGTAGGCGATCAGGTCGTCGACGATGCCGCCGGTGTCGGCGTCGCAGCACAGGGTGTACTGCGCCTTGCCGGACGCGATCTTGCCGAGGTCGTTGGAGAGGGTCGCGTTCACGTAGGCGGCCGCGCCGGGCCCACGCACCACGGCCTTGCCGAGGTGGCTCACGTCGAACACGCCCACCGCGTTCCGGACCGCGTTGTGCTCGGAGACGACACCGGAGTACTCCAGCGGCATCTCCCAGCCACCGAACTCCGCGAACTTCGCGCCGAGTGCGACATGACGCTCATGCAGGGGGGACTTCTTCATCGACGGACCTTCACCGGACGAGGCAGGATGCATGCGGTTGAACCTATCGCAGTGCCTGCTGGCTATGGTCGGGGCTAGCATGCGGTGACGCAGCCGAGAAGATGACCGGTGCGGCCGAGAACACGACAAGGGAGTCGAACACCTGTGACGACGTACAGCCTCCGCAAGGGCGCAGCCGACAAGACCAAGGCCGACGTTGTCGTCGTCGGTGTCTACAAGACCGACAAGGGTCTCCAGGTCGCTCCCGGAGGTGAAGGTGTCGCCTCGGCGTACGGCCGCAGGTTCACCCCGCTGCTGTCCACGATCGGCTTCAAGGGCAAGGCTGGCGAGGTCACCAAGGTGCCGACCGGGGGCACCATCAAGTCGCCGCTGCTGATGCTCGTCGGGCTCGGCGACCGCGACAGGCTGACCACCGAAGGCGTACGGCGGGCAGCGGGTGTCGCAGCGCGCTCTATCTCCAACGCGGCGAACGTGGCGCTCGCCCTTCCCACCCTGGACGCCGACCATGTGCGCGCGGTCGCCGACGGGTTCCTGCTCGGTTCGTACGCGTTCACCGAGTTCAAGACCAGCAAGTCGCCTGACGTCCCCGGCGAGGTCGTGATCCTGACCGACTCGGCGCGCAGCAAGGACGCGAGCACCGCGCTCGAGGTGGCGCAGGTGGTCGCCGCAGCGACCCGGATGGCGCGTGACTGGGTGAACACTCCCCCGGGCGACTTCACCCCGTCGAAGTTCGCGGACGCGGTCACGGCTGCGAAGAAGAGCAACAAGGCCGCGAAGGTGACCGTGAAGGTCACCGACGAGGCCGCGCTCGAGGCCGACGGCTGCGGCGGCATCATCGGCGTCGGCAAGGGGTCCTCGAACCCGCCGCGGCTGGTGCAGCTGACCTACAAGCCGCGCGGCGCGAAGGCGCACCTGGCGCTGGTCGGCAAGGGCATCACCTACGACTCGGGCGGCCTGTCGATCAAGCCCGGCGCGTCGATGATGACGATGAAGTGCGACATGGCCGGTGCCGCCGCGGTGGTGGCCGCCACGTTCGCGATCGCCGAGCTCGGTCTGCCGATCGCGGTCACGACCTACGCGCCGATGGCCGAGAACATGGTGTCCGGCGACTCGACCCGGCCCGGTGACGTGCTCACGATGTACGGCGGCAAGACCGTCGAGGTGCTCAACACCGACGCCGAGGGCCGGCTGGTGCTCGCCGACGCGCTGGTGAAGGCCACCGAGCAGAAGCCCGACGTGATCGTGGACGTGGCCACACTGACCGGGGCCTGCGTGGTCGCGCTAGGTGACCGGGTCAGCGGTGTGCTCGGCAACGACGAGTCTCTCGTCGACCAGGTCAAGGCCGCCGGCGACCGGGCCGGCGAGGCGTTCTGGCCGCTGCCGATCACCGAGGAGATGACCGACAAGGTCCGCAACAACAGCAAGATCGCCGACCTCGCCCAGCACAACACCGAGCGGTGGGGCGGCACGCTCTACGCGGCCGCGTTCCTGCAGGAGTTCGTGAACGGCAACCGGTGGGCGCACCTCGACATCGCCGGGCCCGCGTTCAACGAGAAAGGCCCGCACGGGTACATCCCGAGCGGCGGCACCGGGATCGCCGTCTCCACCCTGGTCGAGCTGGCCAAGGACCTCTCCGCGAACAGCTAGCCCCCACCCCTGTTGAGATCCGCCTTATTTTGCGTTGAGTCGCGTCTCGTTTCGTGTTGAGTCGCGTCTCGTTCCGGAGGCCTGGGGTATGGCGAGCGCGTCGTCCGTCGTCCCTCGTACGACGATCGCGGAGTCCGTCGTACGGCGCGGGCCTTGTCCGTCGTACCGCGCGGAAACGGGACGCATCTCGACGGAAAATCAGGCGCATCTCAACGCGAATACCGCGCGTTTCAACACCAAATAAGGCGGATCTGAACGGGAACGGCTAGCTGCCGGACTCCTTCTGGCGCCGGTTGTACTCACGCATCCGGGCCGGGTAGCCGACCACGCCGGCGTCGTAGGACGGGATGCCCGCGCGGTTCGCGAACTTGTGCGCCCACTCGACCGAGGGCACCCGGCGGCGGGTCCATTCACCGTCGTGCGCGACGAGCATCAGCGTGACATCGGTGACCGCCGTACGCGGCTCGACGAACCCTTCGACACCACGACGCGTGCGCGCGAAGTCGGCCAGGTGTTTCTCGTCGGCGCTGTCCGAGGAGCGCACCGTAGTCGGCCCCTTGCCCCGGGGTCGCTTCAGCTTCGACCCATGACCACGCCTCAACCGGTCCATCAAACCCATTCACCTAGTGTGGCTTACGTTTCCAAGGAAATGCTGAACCTGCGGCCTCAACCCGGCCGGGCGCCTGTTGAGGCCCGGTGTAGACATGGAACCAATTGGTGGAAAGATGGCCCCGACAGGCGAACCCTTACAGCTGAACATGACCGGAGGCACGGTGGCGGACAACGCCGGCAAAAACTTCGACGTACTCATTCTCGGCGCTGGCAGCGGCGGCTACGCATGTGCCCTTCGCGCCGCGGAGCTCGGGCTCACCGTGGGGCTCGTCGAGAAGGGGAAGCTGGGCGGCACCTGCCTGCACGTCGGCTGCATCCCCACCAAGGCACTCCTGCACGCCGCCGAGGTCGCGGACTCCACTCGCGAGTCCGAGCAGTTCGGGGTCAACGCCACGTTCGAGAGCATCGACATGGCCGGCGTCAACAAGTACAAGGACGGCGTCGTCGCCCGGCTCTTCAAGGGCCTCGCAGGGCTGATCAAGGGCCGCGGCATCACCGTGATCGAGGGCGAGGGCCGGCTGGTGGCGCCGACCACCGTCGAGGTGGACGGTCAGCAGTACACCGGCACGAAGGTCGTGCTGGCCTCCGGCTCCTACTCCAAGACCCTGCCCGGCCTCGAGGTCGACGGGCAGCGGGTGATCACCTCCGAGCAGGCGCTCACCCTCGACCGGGTTCCGGAGTCGGTGATCGTGCTCGGCGGCGGCGTCATCGGCTGCGAGTTCGCGAGCGTCTGGAAGTCGTTCGGCGCCGACGTCACGATCGTCGAGGCGCTCCCCCGACTCGTGGCCGCCGAGGACGAGGCGGTCTCGAAGATGCTCGAGCGGGCGTTCCGCAAGCGGAAGATCGACTTCAAGGTCGGCAGCCCGTTCAAGAGCGTCGAGCACACCGACACCGGTGTCCGGGTCACCCTCGAGGGTGGCGAGACCATCGAGGCGGAGGTGCTCCTGGTCGCGGTCGGACGCGGCCCGACGACGCAGGGTCTCGGGTACGACGAGCAGGGCGTGAAGATGGACCGCGGCTTCGTCCTGACCGACGAACGGCTGCGCACCAACGTGGAGAACGTGTACGCCGTGGGCGACATCGTCCCTGGCCTACAGCTCGCCCACCGGGGCTTCCAGCAGGGCATCTTCATCGCCGAGGACATCGCCGGCCTCGACCCGACCGTCATCGACGAGACCGGCATCCCGCGGGTGACGTACTGCGACCCGGAGATCGCCTCGGTCGGCCTGAACGAGTCGGCCGCCCAGGAGAAGTACGGCGAGGACCAGGTCGAGTCGCTGACCTACGACCTCGGCGGCAACGGCAAGAGCCAGATCCTCAAGACCCAGGGGTTCGTGAAGCTGGTGCGCCAGAAGGACGGCCCGGTGGTCGGCATCCACATGGTCGGCGCCCGCGTCGGCGAGCTCGTGGGCGAGGCCCAGCTGATCTACAACTGGGAGGGTCACCCCGAGGACGTCGCCCCGCTGGTGCACGGCCATCCGACCCAGAACGAAGCTCTCGGCGAGGCGCACCTTGCGCTCGCCGGCAAACCGCTACACGCCCACTCATAGCCCCGCAGCGCGCAGTCCACCCGTTCAGCCAAAGGAGCGAAGGAACGCAATGGCGACCTCAGTCACCCTTCCCGCACTCGGTGAGTCCGTCACCGAAGGCACCGTCACCCGCTGGCTGAAGCAGCCAGGCGACCAAGTAGCCGTCGACGAGCCCCTGCTCGAGGTGTCCACCGACAAGGTCGACACCGAGATCCCGTCCCCGGTGGCCGGCACCCTCCTCGAGATCAAGGTCCAGGAGGACGAGACCATCGAGGTGGGCGCCGAGCTCGCCACCATCGGTGACGAGGGTGAGTCCGGTGGTGAGTCCGGGGGTACGACGGACGAGGGCGAATCGGCCCCGGAGGGTCAGCCCGCCGCGCAGCAGCCCGCCGAGGGTCAGCCGGCCGAGCAGGGGGCGAGCGAGTCCGGGCGCCAGCCGCAGTCGGAGGCGGCTCCTTCCGAGGACGCGGCCCCCAAGCAGACCGAGCCCCAGGGCGACGTACCCGCAGCACAGACCGAGCCCACTCCTCCTCCACAGGAGACCGCCCCGGGTTCCGCGGACACCAAACCGGAAACCGAGTCCTCGCAGGCCGGCACCGGCATGGGCGGCACCTCGGTGACCCTGCCCGCTCTCGGAGAGTCGGTGACCGAGGGCACCGTGACCCGTTGGCTCAAGCAGGTCGGCGACGACGTGGCGGTGGACGAGCCGCTGCTCGAGGTGTCGACCGACAAGGTCGACACGGAGATCCCCTCCCCGGTCGCGGGCAAGCTGCTCGACATCAAGGTGCAGGAGGACGAGACCGTCGAGGTGGGTGCCGAGCTGGCCGTGATCGGCTCGGGTGCGCCGTCGACCTCAGCGTCGGCCCCGTCCGGTGGCGGGGACCAGACCCAGCAGGCCGCCGAGGCACCGGCTCCTACCGGTGACGGAGCTCCGTCGGCCGGTTCGCAGGCGGACGCCTCGCAGACCGCTCCGTCTCCGGAGCCTGCTCCCGCGGCAGCACGGCAGGTGCAGCCCGACGCGGGGGCCGAGTCCGACAAGGCACCGGCACCAGACGCGCAGAAGCCGGCACAGGCGCCGGCTCCGCAGCCTGCACCGCAGCCCGCCCAGCAGCAGGCGCAGCCCACCCAGCAGCAGGCCTCCGGTGACGGCTCCGGCGACGGCGCGTACGTCACGCCACTTGTCCGCAAGATGGCAGCCGACCAGGGAGTGGACCTGGCCGCGGTGACGGGCACCGGCGTCGGCGGCCGGATCCGGAAGCAGGACGTGCTCGAGGCAGCCAAGGCCCAGAAGGAGGCGAAGCCGGCGGAGGCCGCTCCTCGCGGCAGCACGTCCGGTGGCGGGGCCCCGGCGGCCGCGGGTCCTCCCAGCCCGCTGCGCGGCAAGACCGAGCCGTTGACCCGGCTGCGCAAGGTGATCGCCAAGCGGATGGTCGAGTCGCTGCAGACCTCGGCGCAGCTGACCACGGTGGTCGAGGTGGACGTCACCACGATCTCCCGGCTGCGGGACGCGGCCAAGGCGGACTTCGCCAACCGCGAGGGCGTCAAGCTGTCCTTCCTCCCGTTCTTCGCCAAGGCCGCGATCGACGCTCTGAAGGCAGCACCCGTCGCTGAACGCCGCGATCGACACCGAGAAGGGCGAGGTCACCTACTACGACCACGAGAACCTCTCGATCGCGGTGGACACCGAGAAGGGCCTGCTGACGCCGGTCATCAAGGACGCCGGTGACCTGTCGATCGCCGGCCTGGCCCGCAAGATCGCCGACATCGCTGACCGCACCCGCACCAACAAGATCGGCCCCGACGAGCTCGCCGGAGGTACGTTCACGCTGACCAACACCGGCAGCCGGGGCGCCCTGTTCGACACCCCGATCATCAACCAGCCGCAGGTCGCGATCCTCGGCACCGGCACGGTGGTGAAGCGGCCGGTCGTGATCGACGACGCGAACCTGGGCGAGACGATCGCGGTACGCCGGATGGTCTACCTCGCGCTGACCTACGACCACCGGCTCGTCGACGGTGCGGACGCCGCGCGGTTCCTGTCCGACGTCAAGGAGCGCCTCGAGGCAGGACAGTTCGAGGTCTGACCCGGCACCGAGTACCACTCGGGACGACGTACGACGGGCGTCCGCTGCACCACGCAGCGGGCGCCCGTCTGTCGTGGCCCGTCGATGGCCCTTGGAAAGGCGTGTCAGAGTGACCTCATGCGATTCGTGATTGCCGGCGCTTCCGGGTTCCTCGGCAGCGCGCTGCGCGACCACCTCGCCCGCGAGGGCACGACGTGGTCAGGCTGGTGCGCGGCGACGCCGTCTCGGCAGGAGGACGTCGCACTGGGACCCGTACCGCGGTGTGCTCGACCAGCAGGTGATCGAGAACGCCGATGTAGTGGTCAACCTCGCCGGTGCCTCCTTCGCGAAGTGGCCGCTCACCGAGGCGTACAAGCAGAAGTTCATCGCCAGCCGCGTCGTCACCACCCGCGTCCTCGCGGAGGCGATCGCCCGGACCCGGAAGAAGCCGGCGTTCCTGGCCCAGAACGGGACCAGCTACTACGGCAACCGTGGCGACGAGGTGCTCACCGAGAACTCCCCCGAGGGCAACGACGGGACGTTCCTGAACGGAATCACCAAGCTGTGGCAGGCGGCAACGGAGCCGGCCGCCGCGGCGGGAGCTCGGGTCTGCGTAATGCGGACGGGGGCGGTGCTGCACAAGGGCGGCGGCGCGTTCTTCCCGCTGTACCTGATCTTCAAGGCGGGCCTGGGCGGCCCGGCCGGCAACGGTGAGCAGTACTTCTCCACGATCTCGCTCACCGACTGGGTCCGGGCCGTGGCCTTCCTCGCGAACGACGAGGACGCCTCCGGTCCCTACAACCTGAGCGGCCCGAACCCGACGACCAACGAGGAGTTCAGCCGAGAGCTCGGGCGGATGCTGCACCGGCCGACCGTGTTCCGGGTCCCCGCCACCCCGCTGCGCAAGGTGTTCCCCGAGCTCTCGCCCGAGCTGCTCAGCTCGGTGCGCGTCGAGCCCGCGCGCCTGCTCGAGGCCGGGTTCGAGTTCGAGCACCCGACCCTCAACACGCCGCATCGCGGCCGCCCTCACCGACTGACCGACCCGTGGGCCGCTCCCTCGTTGAGGTGCGTCGGCCCCACGTTGAGATGCGCGAGGATTTCGTGGTGAGACTCGCCTCGTTCGCCAGGTCCACGAATTCGGGCGCGACTCAACAGCGAACGAGGCGGAACTCAACGGCGAGGCGGAACTCAACGGGAGACGTGGGTGACCTGCCAGGTGCCACCGCGCAGGCGCAGGGCGACCGTGCGCGTCGAGGCCTGGTCGCGCGGCAGCGGCGTCCTCGTGCCCGACGGGCCCACCGCTACCGCCCCGTGCAGCCGGTCGGTCACCAGCAGCCGCCACCGGTCCGGTGCGTGCGCGAGCACCTCCACCGCGAGCAGCTGCATCCGCATCCCCTCCACCCGAAGACCCCGACGCCGGTAGTCCCGCAGCATCCGCACGTCCGTCGTACCGGCAGCCGACCCGTCGACGTACAGCGACCGCAGCACCGCCACGTCCCCGGTCGCGTAGGCGCGGGCACGGGCGAGGTCCCAGGAGTGGAGTACGTCGACCGCGGGCCTCGACCGGCCAGGTGCGTCGACCGTGCGCGCCTCGAAGCCCGGCGCCTCGGCCACCGGGACCGCCGGATGTGGCTCGGCGGAGGAGACGGTCCACCAGACCGCACCGGCCAGCCCTGCCGCAACGGCGACGAGACAGACCAGCCAGGTGGTGGGATGACGAGACACCCCACCACTGTGGCCTAGTTCGGGCGAACCTCGTCGACGTTGTCCACAGGCCCGGCCCCGGCACGGGCACCCGCCTCGTCCTCGTCCAGGGCGACGCCGTCCGGCCGGCCGAGGTGCAGCATCTCCGCGGTGACCCGGTCCGCGTGGTCGGGGGTGTGCCACAGCCGGCTCGGCCACCAGATCGCGGGACCGATGTCGTAGGACAGCGCCGGCACCAGCAGCGACCGTACGACGATCGTGTCGAGCAGCACCCCGAACGCCACGATGAACGCGATCTGGGCCAGGAACAGCAGCGGCAGCACACTGAGCGCCGCGAACGTCGCGGCCAGCACCACGCCCGCCGACGTGATCACGCCACCGGTCACCGACAGGCCCTTGAGGATGCCGGGATGGGTGCCCTGCTTGATGGACTCCTCACGTACCCGGGTCATCAGGAAGATCGAGTAGTCGATCCCGAGCGCGACCAGGAACACGAACCCGATCAGCAGCGTGGACGGGTCGGAGGCCGGGAAGCCGAACACGTGGTTGAACAGAACGGCGCTGATGCCCATGGTGGCACCGAACGACAGCACGTTGGCCACGATCAGGATGAACGGCGCGAGCAGGGACCGCAGCAGCAGCGCGAGGACCACGAAGATCACCAGCAGGATCGCCGGGATCACCAGCAACCGGTCCCGGTCGACCGTGTCGCGGGTGTCGAGCAGGATCGCGGTCTGACCACCGACCACGATGTCCTCGCTCACCTGGTCCAGGTCCGTACGCAGGTCTCGCAACGTGTCCGTGGCACGCACCGAGTCCGCGTTCGCGTCGAGCGTGACGAGCACGATCGCCGTGCCGTCCACGACCTTCGGGGTCGGTTCACCGGAGGTCGTGGGGTCCTCGGGGAGGAAGGCGACCCCGTTCTCGGCCACCCCGGGGTGCCCGGCGGCGACCTCCATCGCGGCCTGCAGGTCCTCCTCGGCGACGACCACGGTGGCCGGGCTGCTCTGGTCGGACTGGAAGTGTGCGTCGATGATGTCCTGCGCCGCCACCGAGTCGACCTCGGTGAGAAACAGCTCGGTCTGCGGGACCGGGTCCTCGTTGAGGGTCGGCACGAACGCCGCGCAGGCCGCGAGCAGCACGAACGTGACCACCCACACCGCCCGGGCCCGCCTGCCGACCAGCCGCGACACCTTGCCCCAGACCCCCTTCGTGTCGCGGTGCTCCGAGCCGTAGTGGGGCATCAGCGGCCAGAACGCCTTCCGGCCCAGCAGCACCAGCGCGGCCGGCAGCAGGGTCAGTGCGGCGAACACGGCGCCGGCGATCCCGAAGGCGCCGACCGGCCCGAGCCCCCTCAGGCTGGACAGGTCCGAGAGCAGCAGGCACAGCAGGCCGAGGATCACGGTGGCACCGGAGGCCAGGACCGGCTCGAGGGCGCCCCGGTACGCCTTCCGCATCGCGTCGTACTTCGACTCGGTGTCCCGCAGCTCCTCCCGGAACCGCGCCACGATCAGCAGCGAGTAGTCGGTCGCCGCACCCACCGCGAGGATGAACAGGATGCCCTGGCTCTGCCCGTTCAGGTCGAGGATGTCGTTCTTCGCCAGCCCGTAGATCGCGGCGGACGCGACACCGAGCGCGAGGACGGCGGAGAAGAGTACGACGAACGGCAGCACCGGGCTGCGGTAGACCACCAGCAGGATGACGAGCACGAACAGGAGCGCGACGCCGAGCAGGATCCCGTCGATCCCGCCGAACGCCTCGATGAAGTCGCCGAGGATGCCACCCGGCCCGCCGACCAGCGCGGTCAGCCCCTCGGGTGAGTCCTCGACCACCTCCCGGATGTCGACCACCGCCTGCTCCAGCTCCTCGCCGTCCGAGCTGGCCAGGGGTACGACGAGCTGGGCGGCTGTCCCGTCCTCCGACGGGATCGGGCCCACCACACCCTCGGCGTCCACGTTCTCGACCCGGCGGAGCTCCTCGGCGTACCCGGCGACGGTCTGCTGGTCCTCGGGGGCGAGGCCACCCTCGCGCTCGAAGACCACGATCGTCGGCACACTCTCGTTGCCCACGAACCTGGCGTACTCCTCCTGCGCGAGCGTCGACTCCGCGTTGTTCGGCAGGAACGCCGCGTTGTCGTTCTCCTGGACCTCGGCCAGCTTGCCCGCGAACGAGCCAAGAAACCCGCCGACGACCAGCCACAGCAGGACCACGACCGCCGGGAGGATCCAGCGCCTGGAACGGGAGGAGGTGCTCGCCATCAGGGGCGCCTTTCGATCGGGCGGGCTGCGGTCGGACTTGCCGGTTCACATAATCGCGCATCCACGCCCCGGAGCACCACCCGGGACCGGGTTAGGCTCGTCACCGTGAACGCCCTGAACTTCCGCTCCGTCGGCTTCGGCGAGCACGCCGTCGAGTACCTCACCGCCTGGGACCTCCAGCGCGAGGTGCACACCTCGGTGGTCGCCGGCGGCCCGGACACCGTCCTGCTCCTCGAGCACCCGCCGGTGTTCACCGCGGGCAAGCGCACCGAGCCGCACGAGCGCCCCCTCGACGAGGCGACCCCGGTGATCGACGTCGACCGGGGCGGCAAGATCACCTTCCACGGACCCGGTCAGCTCGTCGGCTACCCGATCGTGAGGCTGCCCGACCACGTCCTCGTCGTCGACTACGTCCGCCGGCTCGAGGAGGCGCTGATCCACACCTGCACCGAGCTCGGGGTCACCACCGCCCGCGTCCCCGGCCGCAGCGGCGTGTGGCTGCGGGCCGACGAGCAAGGGCCCGGAGCGGAAGATCGCCGCGATCGGGATCCGGGTCAGCCGCGGCGTCACCATGCACGGCTTCGCCCTCAACTGCGACGTCGACCTGTCCTGGTACGACAGGTTCGTGCCCTGCGGCATCGCCGACGCCGGGGTCACCTCCCTGTCGGCCGAGCTCGGCCGCGACGTGACCGTGGCACGAGGTCGCTCCCCGTGGTCGAGGGGCATCTGCGCGAGCTGCTCGGCTGGGCGCCGTACGACCCGACGCCCGACTACGAGCCCCGGCCTGACCCCGGCAAGAGGGCCGACACGTTGAGCGTTCCGGTCCTCAATCCGCTGGCCTGACCGCTCCCTGCGCCATTCTTGTCCCCGACGAAGATACGGGGGAAACATGAGCGCACTGGTCATCGAGACCACCGGCCTGCGCAAGGAGTTCCGCACACGCCGCGGCCGGCACATCGTCGCCGTGCACGACCTCGACCTCGCCGTCCCGGCGGGTGGGGTGCACGGCTTCCTCGGACCCAACGGGTCCGGCAAGACCACCACGATCCGGATGCTGCTCGGCCTGGCCCGCGCCAGCAAGGGCGAGATGCGGCTGTTCGGCGAACCGGTCCCCCATCACCTGCCGCAGGTGATGCGGACCGGGTCGGCGCCGTCGTCGAGCAGCCTAAGTTCGTGCCGACGTTCACCGGGCGCAAGAACCTGTCCCTGCTCGCCCGCGCGATCGGCGTCCCCCGGACGACCGTCGACGCATCCCTGGAGCAGGTCGGGCTGACCGGCCGCGACAAGGAGCGTTTCAAGGGCTACTCGCTCGGCATGAAGCAGCGGCTCGCGATCGCGGCCACCCTGCTGAAGAGCCCGGACCTGCTGATCCTCGACGAGCCCACCAACGGCCTCGACCCGGCCGGTATCCGCGACATCCGCGACATGATCCGCGGGCTCGGCGAGAGCGGCGTCACGGTCCTGCTCAGCTCGCACATCCTCGCCGAGGTGCAGCAGGTGTGCCACTCGGTCTCGATCATCGGCAACGGCCGGCTGCTTGCCTCCGGCGACGTCGACGACCTGGTCGGTGAGGGAAGCACGAGTACGACGCGTGTCCGGGTCGCCGACCAGCCGACGGCCGCCAACCACCTGAAGCGAGCCGGGTACACCGTCGCGTCCAACGGCGACGGCGCGCTCCATGTCGAGGGCGCCGCGCAACACCGAGCAGATCACCCGGCTGCTCGCCGAGCAGGGCATGTACGTCAGCGAGCTCACCCCGGTCCGTCGCGACCTGGAGTCGGTGTTTCTGCAGCTGACCAAGGACGAGACGTTGAAGGCAGGTGCCGCATGAGACTCTTCCTCGTCGAGCTCAGCCGGTTCCGCTCGCGCCGCGCGATCGCCTTGATGTTGATCGCGGCGGCGCTGCTGACCGCGGTCCTGGCCACCGCAACGATCTGGGAGACCCGTCCGGTCAGCGCCCAGGACATGGCCAACGCGCAGGCGCAGGCCGAGGCCGAGGCCCAGCAGCCCTGGTTCCAACGGGACATGAAGCGATGCCAGGAGCACCCCCGGCGGTTCATGGGCCCGGGCGCCACGGCCGAGGACTGCGAGCAGATGATGCCGCAGGCCGACTGGTTCATCGACCGCAGTGAGCTGTCCCTGCGGCAGGTGCAAAGTGACACCGGCATCGCGGTGCTGATGATCGTCTCCGCGCTGATGATCATCATCGGCGCCACCTTCGCCGGCGCCGACTGGTCGTCGGGGTCGATGAGCAACCAGGTCCTGTTCGAGCCACGGCGGGCAAAGGTGTGGCTGGCCAAGGCCGCCGCCCTGTTCGCCGGGACGCTCATCGCTGCGGCCGTGATCGTGGCGGCGTTCTGGGTCACCATCTACGTCACCGCGGAGCTGCGCGGCATCTCCACCGGGGCGACCGTGCAGGAGAACATCCGCTGGGTGGCCGGCCGCGGCGTGCTGCTCGCTGCCCTGGGTGCGCTGGGCGGTTATGCCCTCAGCATGCTGCTCCGGCACACCGTCGGCACGCTCGCGGTGATGTTCGCCTACGCCGTGGGTGGTGAGGCGCTCACCGCGTCACTGCCCATCTCCGGCGCCGGCCGGTGGAGCCTGTCGAACAACGTGTTCGCGTGGTTGTACGACGGCCACAGGTACTACGACGACAGCCTCCCGTGCTCGCCGCGGGAGATGTGCGACCAGATGGCGAGGATGACCCAGGGCCAGGGGGTCAGCTATCTCGGCCTGCTGCTGGTCGTCGTGGTGCTGCTGTCGGTGCTCTTCTTCCGGCGCCGCGACATCCCCTGACCCGCTGGTGGGGCGATCGCCCTGCCCGTCGTACGCCTGTCGCGGATTGGGGTGCCCGGAGGCCCCGGCGTAGAGTGGCGACCGTGACTCAAGCGCCCACCCAGCACTCCAGCACGCCCTCGGCATCGGCCACCCCGGAAGGCCGCAAGCTGCTCCGACTCGAGGTCCGCAACGCGCAGACACCCATCGAGAAGAAGCCCCCGTGGATCAAGACCACGGCCAAGATGGGCCCGCAGTACCGCGAGCTGCAGAACCTGGTCAAGGACGAGGGGCTGCACACGGTCTGCCAGGCAGCCGGCTGCCCGAACATCTTCGAGTGCTGGGAGGACCGCGAGGCCACCTTCCTCATCGGCGGAGACCAGTGCACCCGGCGGTGTGACTTCTGCCAGATCGACACCGGCAAGCCCGAGGCGCTCGACCGCGACGAACCGCGGCGGGTGGCCGAGAGCGTGCAGACGATGGGCCTGCGGTACGCAACGATCACCGGGGTCGCCCGCGACGACCTTCCCGACGGTGGTGCCTGGCTGTACGCCGAGACCGTGAAGCAGATCCACGAGCTGAACCCGGACACCGGCGTCGAGAACCTGATCCCCGACTTCAACGGGATACCTGAGCTGCTCACCGAGGTCTTCGAGTCCCGTCCCGAGGTGCTCGCCCACAACGTCGAGACCGTGCCGCGGATCTTCAAGCGGATCCGTCCCGCGTTCCGCTACGACCGTTCGCTCGACGTGCTCACCCAGGCGCGCGACTTCGGCCTGGTCACCAAGTCCAACCTGATCCTCGGCATGGGTGAGACCCGTGAGGAGATCTCCCAGGCACTGACGGACCTGCACGCGGCGGGCACCGAGCTGATCACGATCACCCAGTACCTCCGCCCCTCGCTGCGGCACCACCCGATCGAGCGGTGGGTCAAGCCGGAGGAGTTCGTGGAGCTTCAGGACGAGGCGCTCGAGATCGGGTTCGCCGGTGTGATGTCCGGTCCACTGGTGCGTTCGTCGTACCGTGCGGGCCGGCTCTACCGGCAGGCGATCGATGCCCGCGAGCAGGCCCGGGTCTGACAGAATCAGATCCTCACCCGAGCAGAACCCAGCAAAGGCATCAGGAGTCATGGCGAAGAAGGACAAGTCCGAGGCACCGGGCAAGCAGGGCCGCCTCAAGCAGATCGCGGCAAGCTACCGGATGACCAAGCAGGCCGACCCGAAGATCGGTTGGATCCTGCTCGGGGTCTTCATCGTCTTCGCTGCCATCGGCTTCGGCATCTTCTGGCTGCTCCCCGGCATGTGGGCGTTCGACCTGGTCGGCGCGATCATGATCGGCCTCATCGGGGTCCTGTTCGTCTTCGGCCGCCGCGCGCAGAAAGCGGCGTTCTCCCAGATCGAGGGCAAGCCGGGTGCCGCCGCGGCCGCCCTCGGCATGCTGCGTCGCGGCTGGAAGGTCGACTCGGCGATCGCGTTCAACAAGAACCAGGACATCGTGCACCGGGTGGTCGGCCCGCCCGGGATCGTGCTGGTCGGTGAGGGGAACCCGAACCGGCTCAAGACCCTGCTGTCCAACGAGCGTCGCAAGCACGAGCGGGTCGCCTCCGAGGTGAAGATCCACGAGGTCATCTGCGGGGAGAGCGAGGGCGCCGTGCCGGTCAGCAAGATCACCCGTCACGTGAGCAAGCTCAAGCGCACCCTCAAGCCCGCCGAGATGACCGACGTGCTCGCCCGGATCAAGGCGCTGGACGCGAACCGTTCGAACATCCCGCTGCCCAAGGGCCCGATCCCCACCAACCTCAAGGGCGCCCGCCAGAACATGCGCGGCCGCTGACCGTTCGCCCCAGGCGACCACAACGACGTGCACTTGCCGCCGTTTCAGCGAGGTGTCGCGGTTTCCTGGCCGGTTTGCACGTCCGAGTGGTCGGTCATCGCCGGCCTCCCATGTGCGTGCTTTGATGGTCTGGAACCCGCGGCGCCGATGAGGAGGTACGTCGATGGCCGTGCCCGGTCACAAGGTCCCCGACGGTGCACCACCCGGCCTCGCCGAGACCGAGCTGTTCTCGGTCGACGCGTATGTCCGCGAGTTCGAGGCCACGGTGGAGCAGGTGGACCGCGAGCAGAACAGGGTCGCGCTCCGTCGTACTGCCTTCTACCCGGGCGGCGGAGGCCAGCCGTTCGACCTCGGCAGCCTGCACTGGGGTGACGGCCGCGCGCAGGTCACCAGGGTCGGCCGGGACCAGGGCCGGATCTGGCACTGGCTCGAGGGCGGCGAGCTGCCCGCGCAGGGCACCGAGGTGCAGGGCACGCTGGACTGGGACCGCCGGCACCTCACCATGCGCACGCACACCGCGTTGCACATCCTCTGCGGCGTGATGTGGGCCGACCACGAGCTGGCGGTGACCGGCGGGAACATGGAGCCCGGCAAGGGCCGGCTGGACTTCCCGCTGCCGTCGATGTCCGCGGAGTTCGGGCGGCAGGTCGAGGCCCGGATCAACGAGGAGATCGCCGCGGCGCACGAGATCCTGGTGGCGTTCGTCGGCCGTGAGGTCGCCGACGAGGACCACGCGCTGATCCGTACGGCGGCCAACCTCATCCCCCGCGAGATCGACCCGCTGCGGGTCATCGACATCGTCGGGCTCGACAAGCAGGCCGACGGCGGCACGCATGTGCTGAGCACCGCGGAGGTCGGGCGGGTAAGGGTCACCGGGACCGAGTCCAAGGGAAAGGGAAACAAGCGGGTCCGGCTCGAGGTGCACGACCCGGCTGACTGAAAGATCAACTATCTTCGCGCGGTGACCAATCCGCCGGCGGGGTGAGTCCGAACCCTGGGCATGAACCAGGCACTTCTCCCGCGGGCGCTGGGTGTCCTCACCGCCGCGTACGGCACCTATGCCCTCCTCCGCCCAACATCCGTGGCGCGGCAGCTGCACACCGACCGGCCCCGGACCGCCGTCCGGGCGAGCCGGGCGATCGGGGTGCGCGACGTGCTCTCCGGTGCCGCAATGGTCGCGGCACCCGCGGGGGCCATGCTCAACACCGCGGTGGCCGCACGGGTGGCCGCGGACACCTCCGACGCGCTGTTCCTCTCCAGGCTGAGCGCCGACCCCGCCCGCCGGAACCTGGTCCGCGCGGTCGCCCTCGGCTGGGGCGCGGCGTGTGCGGCGGCCGGCGTGTGGGCGGCCCGACAGGAGTCCCCGCGATGACCGGGTACGACGGGCGCCCGACCGTCGCGGTCATCGGGGCAGGTGTCTCGGGGTTGACCGCCGCCTACCTCCTGCAGCGCACCCACCACGTGACCCTGTTCGAGGCAGAGGGCCGCCTCGGAGGTCACGCGCACACGCACGACGTAGCGCTCAGCGACGGAAACACGGCTCCCGTGGACTCCGGTTTCATCGTGCTGAACGATCGCACCTACCCGTTGCTGCGGCGGCTGTTCGCCGAGGTCGGCGTGCGAACCCGCCCTACCGAGATGAGCATGAGCATCTGCTGCGACGGCTGCGGGCTGGCCTACACCGGAGGACGCCGGGCCAACGGGATCTTCTCCCAGCGCCGCCGCTCCCTCGACCCGCAGTTCTGGCGGCTGCTGCTGCAGATCCGCCGGTTCCAGCGGGAGGCGCTCGCGTTCCTCGACCACGGCCCGGCGGAGGGCATCACCTATGAGGAGTTCCTCACCCAGCACGGGTTCGACCGGCACTTCGTCACCCACTACGCCCTCCCGGTCGTCTCGTGCGTGTGGTCGATGGGCCACAACGAGGCGCTCGCCTACCCTGCGGCGTACCTGTTCGCGTTCCTGCGCCACCACGGGTTCCTGAGCCTCGGCGACGCGCCGACCTGGCACACCGTGCTCGGGGGCTCCCGGTCGTACGTCGACGCGATCACCCGGAAGCTCGACGTCGTCCGCGCCGGGACCCGGGTCACCGCGGTCAGCCGCAAGCCCGAGGCCGTCGAGCTCGACACGGTCGCCGACGATGCGGGACCCAGCGAGCACCACGCGTTCGACAAGGTCGTCGTCGCCACCCACGCCAACGAGGCACTCGCGCTGCTCACCGACGCCGGCGACGAGGAGCACGAGCTGCTCGGCGCGTTCGGGTACTCCACCAACGTGGCCTGGCTGCACCGCGACGAGCGCGTCCTCCCGGAGCATCGGCGCAGCCGCGCAAGCTGGAACTACCGCCTCGAGGACTGCGACACGCTCACCGACCACACCCGGGTCTCCTACTGGATGAACCGGCTGCAGGGGCATCCCGAGAGCGACCCGCTGATCGTCACCCTGAACCCCGCCGAGGGCCCCGACCCGAAGCACGTGATCGCGAAGATGACCTACGAGCACCCGACCTACACCGGCGCATCCGTGGCGGCACAGTCCCGGCTCGCGTCGCTGAACAGCGACCGGCTGGCGTTCGCCGGCGCCTACCAGGGCTGGGGGTTCCACGAGGACGGCTGCCGTTCCGGGGTCGCTGCGGCAGAGGCGCTCGGAGCGAGCTGGTGACCGCCTCCACCCCGGCGTCGGTCCGGGCACAGGTCCACCACCGGCGCAGCCGGCCGTTCACCTACGAGTTCAGCCACGGTACGACGATGTGGCTCGTCGACGCGGCGGAGCCGAACGCCGCCTTCCCGCGATGGCTCCGGCCTCTCGCGTCGATCCGGAACCGTGACCACTTCACAGAGGACGACCGGCCGCTGTCGCTCAAGGTCCGCGACTTCCTCGACGCCCAGCAGCTCCCGTGGACGGCGCATCGCGTGCTGATGCTGGCGAACGCGCGATCCCTCGGGTACGTGTTCGACCCGCTCACGACGTACTTCTGTCTCGACGTCGACGGCAACCTGGAGGGTGTGCTCGCCGAGGTCCACAACACCTACGGCGAACGGCACTGCTATCCGTTGCCGGTCGCCAAGAGTCCCAGGGCGACCGTGGACAAGGAGTTCTACGTCTCGCCGTTCCTGACCGTCGAGGGCCGCTACGAGATCCGCACGCGGCTCACCGACGACGGGGTGGCGGTCGCGATCGGCCTGTCCCAGAACGAGGAGACCGTGTTCGCAGCATCCGTGCACGGAGACCTGACGCCGGCGTCACCCCTGGCTACGCTGAGAGTCGTGGCCCGCAACCCGCTCCCCTCGCAGCGTGTGTCGGCACTCATCCGTTGGCACGGGATCCGGCTGTGGCTGCGTCGCCTGCCGGTCGTCCCGCGGCGTCCACATCATGCGCCGGAGGGGATGGCATGAGCATGCGCATGATCGAGGACCCGGACCAGGAGTCCCGGGCGACCCGTGACATCTCCGCGACGCGTGGCCTGCCCGCGCCCCCGTCGTACGGCATCCGCGCACGGGTCGCCAAGCATGTGCTCGCCCGGATCCTGCGCAAGGTGCCGGTCTCCGCTCGCCTGACGACCGGGGAGGCGTACGGCGAGGCACATCCTGCGGCGATCGAGATCACCCGGCCGGAACGGTTCTTCGCCCGACTCGGACAGAGCCCGATGATCGGCCTGGGCGAGTCCTACATGGCCGGAGAGTGGCGGGCGGCGCCGGGCACCGACCTCGCGGATGCCCTTGCCCCGTTCGCGGAACGGCTCACCGAGCTGATCCGGCCGACCTTCTACCGGCTGCGCCACATCGTGCTGCCGCGCGGCCTGAACCCGGAGAACACCAGGCACGGCGCGCGCAAGAACATCGAGGCCCACTACGACCTGTCCAACGGCATGTTCGAGCAGTTCCTCGACCCGTCGCTGTCCTACTCCTCGGCACTGTTCGACACCCTTGACCCGGCCCCGCAGCTCGACCAGCTCGAGCAGGCGCAGCTGCGCAAGGTCGACGCGATCCTCGACGAGGCCGCGGTGGCCGAGGGCAGCCGGGTGCTCGAGATCGGCACCGGCTGGGGGACCCTCGCCATCCGCGCCGCCCAGCGTGGAGCCCACGTCACCAGTGTCACCCTCTCGCAGGAACAGGCCGCCCTCGCTCGGCGGCGCGTCGCACAGGCCGGGGTCGGGGACCGGGTGGAGGTCGCGGTGCGCGACTACCGCGACCAGGCCGGCGAGTTCGACGCCATAGTCAGCGTGGAGATGATCGAGGCGGTCGGTGAGAAGTACTGGCCGACGTACTTCTCGACGATCGACTCACTCCTCGCCCCGGGCGGCCGGGTCGCGATCCAGGCGATCCTGATCGAGCATCACCGGATGCTGGCCACCCGGAACACGTACACGTGGATCCACAAGTACATCTTCCCCGGCGGGCTGCTGCCCTCGGCCGAGGCGATCCGCTCCGTGGTCCGCGACCACACGAGCCTGCAGGTGGCGCAGGTCGTCCCGATGGGAGAGCACTACGCGCACACCCTGCGGCTGTGGCGGGAGAAGTTCCTGGCGAGCTGGCCGACGGTGAACCAGCTGGGCTTCGACGACACGTTCCGCCGGATGTGGGAGTTCTACCTGGCCTACTGCGAGGCCGGCTTCCGGACCGGCTACCTCGACGTCGCCCAGATCCGCTTGACCCGCTGACCCCTCTCCGTTGAGGGTCAGCGCTGCAGGGTGACGGTCTTGACGGCCAGGTCATGCAGGCCCCGCTGGTCGCGGTTGAACACCAGCGGCGGGATCACCAGGCAGATCAGCACCGTCCGTACCAGCACCTGCAGAAGGTTCAGCGGCCTCCCGTCAATGCGGGCAACGACGACGCGGCAGACCAGCTGCCCGAACGAACCGCCCATCAGCGTGGTCAGGAAGGTCACCTCGAGCAGGAACACCAGCAACGGCAGCGACTCCGAGAGACCGGATCCGTCCAGCCATCCACCGACTCCGGTGAACGCGATCGCGACCAGGGTGCTGGCCGCCCAGTCGATCACCAGGGCCAGGATCCGCCGGCCCCAGCCGGCCACCGATCCGGTGCCCTGCTCCGGCAGCCCGAGGCGCTCCCCCGGGTACGACGGGCCGGCGGCTTCGGCTGCGGAAGGGCGGGACTCACTCACACCCGCAACGCTACCTGTCCCGGCCGTCTGGACCGGCACCGCGTGGAGGAGGATGCGCGGCCCAGACTGTTACATGCGCGAAACAAACCGGATACGGTCAAGAAACCGCCCCTGCATAGGTTGCGGCAAGTGGTGCAGCGACGCATCACGACTGTTGATCTGCCATTTCCGGCCCGCCATCGCGCGGCCAAGGAGGACGAATGTTCGCAAACGCCGACGAGTTGCTGAAGTACATCAAGGACGAGGGCGTCGAGATGGTCGACGTACGTTTCTGTGACCTTCCCGGCGTCATGCAGCACTTCACGGTTCCCACGTCGTCGTTCGACCAGTCGGTCTTCGATGACGGCCTGAGCTTCGACGGTTCGTCGATCCGCGGCTTCCAGGCGATCCACGAATCGGACATGTCGCTGTTCCCTGACCCCACCACCGCCTACCTGGACCCGTTCCGCGACCACAAGACGCTGATCGTGAACTTCTTCATCCACGACCCGCTCACCGGTGAGGCGTACAGCCGCGACCCGCGCAACATCGCGCGCAAGGCGCAGGCGTACCTGAAGAGCACCGGCATCGGCGACACCGCCTACTTCGCCCCCGAGGCCGAGTTCTACGTCTTTGACTCGGTGCGGTTCGAGACCAAGGCGAACGCGGGCTACTACCACATCGACTCCGAGGCGGCCGCCTGGAACACCGGCTCCGAGGACGACAACCGTGGCTACAAGGTCAAGTACAAGGGCGGCTACTTCCCCGTGGCCCCCGTCGACCACTTCGGCGAGCTGCGCGACGAGATCACCGTCGAGCTCGAGCGGGCAGGTCTCCGCGTCGAGCGGGCGCACCACGAGGTCGGCACCGCTGGTCAGGCCGAGATCAACTGGCGCTTCGACGAGCTGCTCACGTCGGCCGACGCGGTGATGAAGTTCAAGTACATCGTCAAGAACGTGGCCTGGCGCAACGGCAAGACCGCGACCTTCATGCCCAAGCCGATCTTCGGCGACAACGGGTCCGGCATGCACGTGCACTCCTCGATCTGGAACGCCGGCGAGCCGCTGTTCTACGACGAGGCCGGCTACGCGGGTCTCTCGGACATGGCGCGCTACTACATCGGCGGCCTCCTCAAGCATGCCCCGTCACTGTTGGCGTTCACGAACCCGACGGTGAACTCCTACCACCGGCTGGTCCCGGGCTTCGAGGCGCCGGTCAACCTGGTCTACAGCCAGCGCAACCGTTCGGCCTGCATCCGGATCCCGATCACCGGCGCCCACCCGAAGGCCAAGCGCGTCGAGTTCCGTTGCCCGGACCCGTCGGCGAACCCGTACCTCGCCTTCTCGGCAATGTTGCTGGCCGGGATCGACGGCATCAAGAACAAGATCGAGCCGGCTCAGCCGATCGACAAGGACCTCTACGAGCTTCCGCCGGACGAGCACGCCGAGGTGCCGACCGTGCCCGGGACCCTGCCGGCGGTGATGGAGGCGCTCGAGGCCGACCACGACTACCTGCTCGAGGGTGGCGTGTTCACTCCCGACCTGATTGAGACCTGGGTCGACTACAAGCGCGTCCACGAGATCGCACCGGTCGCGATGCGTCCGCACCCGCACGAGTTCGAGCTCTACTACGACCTCTGAGCGGTACGACGAGCCGAGGGGCCGATCGCTGCATGACGCAGCGGGCGGCCCCTCGGGCTGTCATGCGCCGGGGACGGCCCTGAACGTCGCCAGGAACTCGAGGTCGTCGGCCTGGTCCACGCGGTAGCCGCCGGTCCCGTCCTTGCAGGTCGGGCTGATCCCGAACGACGTGACCGCGACGATCACGTTCGTGCCGCTCCGGAAGATCGGACCGCCTGAGTCACCGAAGCAGGTGCCACCGGTGTGCGACTTGCCGTTGTTGTTGGAGAACTTGGCCGCCACACCCTTACCGGCGCTGGCGACACCGTTCAGGTTGACCAGCTGCATCTGCGCTGCCCGCCTGGTGTCGCCACCGACCGCGGTGTGCTGGCCGGATCCCTCGAGGCCGTAGCCGACTGCGGTGTACCGCTGCGTCCTGTCCTTGGCCAGGGTGTCGAGCAGCCCGGCCGTCGGCAACGCCCCGGATCCGGCGGAGACCGGGTCATCAAGCTCGAGCACCCCGAGGTCGTGCTGGAAGAACGCGTTCGGGTCGAAGTCGGGGTGCGTGTTCGACGTCGCCCGGTGCCACTCGTCGGACTCGTCCAGGGCGGCCGACCAGGCTTCGTAGCGTCCGGCGTTGTCGTCCGGGACGAATTCCGTGCTCGGCGGCAGGATGCCGTAGTCGGGAACCTCTTCGAAGTTGATCCAGACATCGTTGCCGCCGCTGCCGATGATCTCGCCCGCAGGCGGGGTGGTGGTCGTGGACTCCCCGTTCAGGCCCACGCCGTAGGTGCAGTGGCCGGCCGTCAGCACGACCGTGTCGTCGAGCAGGGTGCCGCTGCAGTTGTACCAGGAGCCCGGGTCGGCGAAGCGCGGGTCCACGTCGTCCGGGACGTAGAACAGCAGCTGTCCGACGTACGGATGGTCGTCGCCGTCGGGCGTCCCGTTGATGATCGCATCGGCCGGTCCGGCCGCGAACAGCACGAGAAGCAGGGAGGAAAGAAGCATCAGGAGCCGGGTGCGCATGGAAGCCCTTCCGTCGATGCGGCGGGCCTGATGCCCGCAGCGGTTCTCAATCTGGCCTCGCCACACCCGACGGGCAATGGCCCGGTCTAGTCATCTGCCCCGGACGGGTCATCGGCACCGCCACGGTGGACACCGCCGGAGGGTTCTGGGTTCGGGGACCGGGGGCGGACACCGGATACGGGTTCGTCAATCACTAGGACTAGCCATTGCGCGCGACGACCTGGGGGGCGATCCCGCGCCGAACGGACAAATCCCGTGAACTCCGACCCGGCACGGCGCGTCGTTTCCTACGATCGTGACCAGTGTTTGAGGGGACGGCAGGGACGGCACCTATGCGGTGCCGGCCCTGCCGCACGTTTTTCGCAATATCGGACCAATCACGAAAAACCTCTTGTCCCGGACATGCTTCGCACGATAGGTAGAGGGTCGTCCCGAAAGTAAAGGGACGCATCTACCAACTCGGAGGCACGATGAACAAGCGAAGGCGGATGACCGCGGCTATTGCGGCAGCGGTCGGTTGTCTGGTGGCGATGTCCACACAACCGGTGGTCGCGCATCCCACGCACGACGGCAGCGGCAAGGAAGCCGGGTTCGACCTCGTCCTGGAGGACGTCAGCCCGGGCGGCGTCCCCATGGAGCGGTTGAGCGACATCCGCTGCGAGGACCAGATGGCGGGTATCTTCCCCTGCCACAAGACTGACCTGAAGGCATTCGTCCCTCTGGGCGAGATGGACTCGATCTGGTCCAACGACATCTGGGGCTGGACCGACCCGCAGACCGATCGGGAGTACGCGCTGGTCGGGCTGTACGAAGGCACGAGCTTCGTGGACGTCACCAACCCGTCGAACCCGACCGTGCTCGGCATGCTGCCCTCGCACACCAAGGGCTCGGTGTGGCGCGACATCAAGGTGTACGACGACCACGCCTATGTGATCAGCGAGGCGGCCGGACACGGCATGCAGGTCTTCGACCTGACCCGGCTTCGCGGCGTCACCGGGAAGCAGACCTGGACCGAGGACGGCTGGCTCGGTGGCTTCGGGCATGCGCACAACCTCGCGCTCAACGAGGACACCGGACACGCGTACATCGTCGGTGCCGTGCGCGACACGACCGCCTGCCCGGGTGTGGACGGCGGACCGATCATCGTCGACCTGGCCGACCCGAAGAACCCGGCCATCGAGGGCTGCTACGGCGCGGACGGCTACACGCACGACGTGCACTGCGTCGTCTACCACGGACCGGACAGCGACTACACCGGCCGTGAGATCTGCAGCGCCTCCAACGAGGACACCGTCACTGTCCTCGACGCCACCGACCCGGGCGACGTGAAGATGCTGGCCCGGGTGCCCTACGAGACAGCGTCCTACACGCACCAGGGATGGTTCACCGAGGACCACCAGTACTTCCTGATGGGTGACGAGCTCGACGAGCTCACCGGTGAGGTCGCGGAGACCACGACGTACATCTTCGACATGAACGACCTCGACGACCCGCAGCTGATCGGGACCGGCAGCAGCGGCCTGAAGTCGATCGACCACAACATCTTCATCAAGGACAAGGTGATCTACGAGTCGAACTACACCTCCGGGCTGCGGATGTTCGACAGCTACAAGCTCGACCAGGGACGGATGAAGCAGATCGGCTGGTTCGACACCTACCCGGTGGACGACGACACCTACTTCGCGGGCACCTGGAGCAACTACCCCTACTTCGACTCGGGCATCGTCGTGATGACCGGTGTCGAGGAGGGCCTGTTCGTGCTGAAGCCCCGCGTGAAGAGCTCGGCGCCCCACGGCTCCTGACCGACGACTCCACGCATGCACCGGTGGCCCGGACCGCTCGGTCCGGGCCACCGGTTTCGGCTCAGTCCCAGAACACCCGGTCGACCACCGCGCGTGCCCGACGGGTGACCCGCAGGTAGTCGTTGACCAGCTCGTCGGACTCCCCCGGCCCGTAGCCACAGACGTGCGCCACGGCCGCCTTCTCGCGGGTGTCGCGGGGAAGGGAGTCGGACGGCCGTCCACGCACCTGGGTGATCGCGTTGCGCACCCGGCTCGCCATGGACCAGGCGGTGCGCAGCGCAACCGCGTCCTCCTTCGCGAGCAGATCGGCCTCGACGGCCGCCGTCAGCCCGTCCAGCGTGCGCGTCGTACGCAGCCCTGCCACCGAGCCCGCGTGCTGCATCTGCAACAGCTGGATCGTCCACTCGACGTCGGCGAGCCCACCCCGGCCGAGCTTGAGGTGTGTGGCCGGGTCGGCGCCGCGGGGCAGCCGTTCGGAGTCGACGCGTGCCTTGATCCGCCGGATCTCGAGTACGTCGTCGCCGGTGATCCCCTCGGCCGGGAAACGGAGCGGGTCGATCATCGCCGTGAACCGCGCGCACAGGTCCTTGTCGCCGACCATCGCGTCCGCCCGGAGCAGGGCCTGCGCCTCCCACACCGCCGACCACCTCGCGTAGTAGGCCGCGTAGGAGTCCAGGGACCGGACCAGCGGCCCCTGCTTCCCCTCCGGCCGCAGACCGGTATCCACCTCCAGGGCGGGGTCGGTCCCCGGCAGGGCGAGCAGCCGGCGCAGCTCGTTGGCGACCGCCTGCGCTGCTGAAGACGCCTGCTGCGACCCTTCGCCGTCGATCGGCTCGTGCACGAACATCACGTCGGCGTCGCTGCCGTAGCCGAGCTCCTGCCCACCGAACCGGCCCATCGCCACGATCGCCATCCGCACCGGCAGCCGCGACCCGCGCTCCCTCTCGACCGCAGCGGTCGCTACCGCGAGGGCTGCCTCGAGGGTTGCGGCTGTCACGGCAGTGAGCGCGTAGCCGACCTCGGCGACGTCGAGCAGCCCGACCAGGTCCGCAACCGAGATTCGGAACAGCTCCCGGCGGCGGATCGCGCGCACGGCGTGGATCGCCTCGCCGGGGTCGGACTGCCGGGAGCCGGCGGAGACCATCTCCTTGGTCAGGGCCTCACGGCTCAGCGGCACCAGGCCGTCGTCCCTGCCGAGGAGCGCGACACCCTCGGGTGCCCGCTGCAGCAGGTCGGTCGCGTACCTGCTGGACGCGAGCACCAGAGCCATGCGCTGGGCCACCTGCCCCTCGTCGCGGAGCAGCCGCAGGTACCAGTGGGTGGTGCCGAGCGCCTCCGAGATCCGGCGGAAGCCGAGCAGCCCGGCATCCGGGTCCGGTGCGTCGGCGAACCACTCGAGCAGCGCCGGCAGCAGGGTCCGCTGGATCGCCGCGGAACGGGACACCCCGCTGGTGAGCGTCTCAAGGTTCCTCAGCGCCGCCTCCGGGTCCTCGTAGCCGAGCGCGAACAGCCGCTGCTTCGCGGCGTCGGTGGTCAGCCGGGCCTCGTCGCTCGGCAGCTTGGCGACCGCGGCCAGCAGCGGCCGGTAGAACAGCTTCTCGTGCAGCCGGCGTACCTCCTTGCGGTGCTGCTTCCACTGCTTGTTCAGCTCGGCGACCGGGTCCTTGTGGTACCCCATGGACCGGGCCAGCCGGCGCAGCGACTCCTCGTCCTCCGGCACGACGTGGGTCCGCCGCAGCTGGGCGAGCTGGATCCGGTGCTCGAGGGTGCGCAAGAACTTGTAGGCGGCGTCGAGCGACGCACCGTCCTCACGTCCGACGTACCCGCCGCGCGTCAGCTGGGCCAACGCACTCAGCGTCGCGGAACCCCTGACCGACGGGTCGGTGCGGCCGTGCACGAGCTGCAGCAGCTGTACCGCGAACTCCACGTCGCGCAGGCCACCGGAGCCCAGCTTGATCTGACGTCCCGCGTGGTGGGCGGGGATGTGCTCGAGCACCCGGCGGCGCATCGCCTGCACGTCGGTGACGAAGCCCTCGCGCTCCACAGCCGACCAGACCATCGGGGTGATCGTGTCCTGGTAGGCATGCCCCAGTGCCAGGTCCCCGGCGACCGGCCTGGCCTTCAGCAGGGCCTGGAACTCCCAGGTCTTGGCCCACCGCTCGTAGTACCCCTGGTGGCTGGACAGGGTACGCACCAGGGGGCCGGACTTGCCCTCGGGCCGTAGCGCCGCGTCGACCGGCCAGATCGTGCCCTCACCGGTGTGGTCGGAACAGATCCGGATCAGGTGGGAGGCCAGCTGCGTCGCGGTGCGCATCGCCTGCGTCTCCTCGCACCCGTCCACCGGCTCGGCCACGAAGATCACGTCGACGTCGCTGACATAGTTCAGCTCCCGGCCGCCGCACTTGCCCATCGCGACCACCGCGAGCCGGCACGACGACGCCGCCTCACCGACCCGGGTGCGTGCGATCGCGAGTGCCGCCTCCAGGGTCCCGGCGGCGAGGTCGGACAGCTCCGCGGCCGCATCGTCGACTCCGAGGCCCGCGGCGAGGTCCCGGGACGCGAGCCGCATCAGCAGCCGGCGGTAGTCCACCCGCAACGCGTCCACGGCCTCCTCGTCCGGCAGCGTCGACGCCGGGACGCTCGAGGACGGGTCGGCGCCGACCGCACGCAGCAGGTCCGCACGCAGCGCGAACGCCGCCGGCCGGGTGGTCTCCAGGTCCGGGTCGGTCAGCTCGGGCCACTGCTCCGGGTGCCGCAGCAGGTGATCGCCGAGAGCGGTGCTCGCCCCGAGCACGGCCAGCAGCCGTCCGGCGAACCCCGGGTCGTCGACCATCGTCGACAGCAGCTCGTCACGGTCGGCCACCTCGTCGGCGAGGTCGGCGAGGTAGCCCAGGGCCTGGTCCGGGTCGGCGGTGGCGGCGATCGCCTCGACCAGCCGGTCACCCGCCTCGCCGAGCCGGTGCAGCGCCCGCACCGACGCGTCCGCGTCCTCGAAGCCGAGCCGTGCCAGCGTCCCGCTCTCGGTGGCGACACGTTGCCCCTTCACCATGCGGCAACCGTGTCCCGCGACATCGCCGCGAAGCCGTTCGCCAGCTCGCGCCAGGTGGCCTGCAGCTCGTCGCCTGCGGCAGCCACGTGGGCGACGTACTCGTCGATGTCGATCCCGCGCTCCCACGCGTCGTCGCGGTCGTGCTCGGCCCAGCTGGCGATGATCTCCTCGCCCGCCTCGGGGTGCCACTGCACGCCCCACATTGCCGGCGCGAACCGCACCGCCTGGATCTCCGCGAGCGGGGTCTGCGCGAGTACGACGGACGGGGCGGGAAGGCTTCGGACCACATCGTCGTTCCACTGCACGGCGATCCGTGCACCGGTCAACGGGCCGAACAGGACGTCGCCGTGCGCGGCGGGCAACCAGCCCACGGCCGGAACACCGATCTGCTGACCGAGCGGGTTCCTGTGCACCTCACCGCCGAGGGCAACGGTGATCAGCTGCAGCCCGAGGCAGATGCCGAGCACCGGGGTGCCGTCCTCGACCGCGCTGCGGACCAGCGACTTCACGTCGGTCAACCAGGGGTAGTCCGCGTCGGCGTAGGCATCCATCGCCCCGCCCAGGACGACCATGCTCCGGTGCTCGGAGAGGTCGGCCGGCAACGAGTCGGTGAGGTAGGGCCGCCGTACGTCCAGCTCGCAACCGGCGTCGCGCAGCCAGTCACCCATCCATCCGGGCGGGCACTGGGCCTCATGTTCGACGACGAGAATCGGTTGGCTGTCCACACGCGAAGGCTATCTCGCGGACAGGGCAGCGCCGTGCCCGATCCGTTCGTCGTACACGAACGGGCACAACCTCGGTCCCGCGCCTTCGCAAGCGGGCCGCGGCCATCCCGGCGGTAGTTGTGCACGTCGGTGTACGCACGGCGTATCAGAGCAGGGGCAACATCTGGTCGCGCTCGAACGCGGAGACCTGGCGGCGGTACTCCTCCCACTCCGAACGCTTGTTGCGCAGGAAGAAGTCGTACACGTGCTCGCCCAGAGTCTCCGCGAGCAGCTCGCTGTTCTCCGCGACGGCGATCGCCTCGGACAGGCTCTTCGGCAGCGGGTCGATGCCGAGCGACTTGCGTTCCCGCTCGGTGAGCCCCCACACATCGTCCTCGGCCTCGCGTGGCAGCTCGTAGCCCTCTTCGACGCCCTTCATGCCGGCGCCGAGGATCACCGCGAACGCGAGGTACGGGTTGCACGCCGAGTCGATGGTGCGCAGCTCGATGCGCGTCGACTGGCCCTTGTTCGGCTTGTACATCGGCACCCGGATCATCGCCGACCGGTTGTTGTGACCCCAGCAGATGTACGACGGCGCCTCACCACCACCCAGCAGCCTCTTGTAGGAGTTCACCCACTGGTTCGTGACGGCGGTGATCTCCGAGGCGTGCCGCAGCACACCGGCGATGAACGACCGCCCGGTCTTCGACAGCTGGTACTCCGAGCCCGCCTCGAAGAACGCGTTCCGGTCCCCCTCGAACAGCGACACGTGGGTGTGCATCCCGGACCCGGGGTGGGTGGTGAACGGCTTGGGCATGAACGTCGCCCAGATGCCCTGCGACAGGGCCACCTCCCGCACCACGGTCCGGAACGTCATGATGTTGTCGGCCGTCGACAGCGCGTCGGCGTAGCGGAGGTCGATCTCCTGCTGGCCCGGCCCACCCTCGTGGTGGCTGAACTCGACCGAGATGCCCATCGACTCCAGCATCGTGATCGCCTCGCGACGGAAGTCGGCGCCGGAGCTCTGCGCGGTGTGGTCGAAGTACCCGCTGCGGTCCACCGGGATCGGGTCCGCGCCCGGCGCCGGGGTGTCCTTGAACAGGTAGAACTCGATCTCGGGGTGCGTATAGAACGTGAAGCCGTTCTCGGCGGCCTTCGACAGCGTCCGCTTCAGCACGTAGCGCGGGTCGGCGTACGACGGGCTGCCGTCGGGCATCACGATGTCGCAGAACATCCGCGCCGTACTCGGCCCCTCACCGCGCCACGGCAGGATCTGGAAGGTGGACGGGTCGGGCTTGGCGAGCATGTCCGCCTCGTAGACCCGCGCGAACCCTTCGATCGCTGAGCCGTCGAAGCCGATGCCCTCGGTAAAGGCGCCCTCGAGCTCCGCGGGGGCGATCGCCACCGACTTGAGGTAGCCGAGCACGTCGGTGAACCAAAGCCGCACGAACCGGACGTCGCGCTCCTCGAGTGCGCGGAGTACGAACTCTTCCTGCTTGCCCATCCCGGGGACCCTCCTGAAACTGTCGGCCTGCCTCACACGTATCCGATCACACTTTGACCCAGGCATGTTTCGCGCCGGTTAACGGGTCCGCGTCCGGGCTCCCAGGCTCGGCACGCACCGGGCTCCGCTCCCGGTCTCCCTGCACAGGGAGCGCGTCCGGGCTACCCGACAACGGGGGGCCGGGCATCCAGCCTCGCTCCTTCGTCGCTCGGCGGCCAGGCCCATCCACGCCCGGCCCCCCGTCGTCGGTCCGCCCGGCCACGCTGTCTGCCCGGCCCCCGTCGTCGGTCCGCCCGCGCCCCGCCCGCGCCCCGCCCGGTCCGCCCGCGCCCCGCCGTCGGCCGTCGCTCAGCGGATAGGGTCGGGGTGTGCCTCAGATACGACTTGCCCTTGCTCAGGTGAATCCGACCGTCGGCGACATCGACGGGAACGCGCAGATCGTGCTCGACTGGGCCCGCAAGGCGCAGGACGCCGGCGCTCATGTCGTGGCGTTCCCGGAGCTGATGCTCAACGGCTACCCGGTCGAGGACCTCGCCCTGCGCGCGTCGTTCGTCGAGGCCTCGCGGGCGGCGATGGCGAAGCTCGCCGGTGACCTCGCCGCCGCCGGGCTCGGTGACCTGGTCTGCGTGGTCGGGTACGTCGACAAGGCGATGTCGTCCGCGGACCGGCTCGGGGTCCCGAAGGGATCGCCGCAGAACTGTGCCGCGGTGCTGCACGGCGGCGAGATCGTGGCGAGCTACACCAAGCACCACCTGCCGAACTACGGGGTGTTCGACGAGGCCCGCTACTTCGTGCCGGGCGACACAACCCAGGTGGTGCAGGTGCACGGGGTCGACATCGCGATCTGCATCTGCGAGGACCTGTGGCAGGACGGGCCGTCCGAGAACGCGAAGGCAGCCAACGCCGGCCTGCTGCTGGTGGTCAACGGCTCCCCCTACGAGGCCGACAAGGACGACGTCCGGCTGGAGCTGTGCGCGCGACGCGCCTCCGAGGGAGAGTGCGCGGTGGCCTACGTGAACATGGTCGGCGGCCAGGACGAGCTGGTCTACGACGGCGACTCGCTCGTCGTGGACGCGGCAGGTACGACGGTCGCCCGGGCCGCGCAGTTCGTGGAAGAGCTGCTCCTGGTCGACCTGGAGCTTCCCGCGGCCACCCCGGACATGCCCGCGGAGTCCGAGGAGCACCATGGCCTGAAGGTCTCCCGCAAGATCATCAGCACGGACGCCCTCCCGGCGTACGACCCTCTCCCCTCCCCGGTCGCGGAACGGATCACCGACCACGCCGAGGTCTACCAGGCGATCGTCACCGGCCTGCGCGACTACGTCCGCAAGAACGGGTTCCGCAGCGTGCTGCTCGGCATGTCCGGCGGGATCGACTCCACCCTGGTCGCCGCGATCGCCTGCGACGCGATCGGCGCGGAGAACGTCTATGGCGTCTCGAACCCCAGCGAGTACTCCTCCGAGGGTTCCCGGACCGACGCCGCGGACCAGGCCAAGCGCACCGGCCTGAACTTCGACACGGTGCCGATCGCCCCGATGGTCAACGCGTTCCAGGACGGGCTGCACCTCGACGGGCTGGCGCTGGAGAACCTGCAGGCACGGATCCGCGCCGTGATCTGGATGGGGTTGTCGAACCAGCACGGGCACCTCGTGCTCGCCTGCGGGAACAAGAGCGAGCTCGCGGTCGGCTACTCCACGATCTACGGCGACGCGGTCGGCGGGTTCGCGCCGATCAAGGACGTGTGGAAGACACAGGTGTGGGAGCTCGCGAAGTGGCGCAACGAGGAGGCTGCCCGGGCCGGTGCCGTGGAGCCGATCCCGCCGAACACGATCACCAAGGAACCCAGCGCGGAGCTGTCCCCCGGCCAGAGGGACACCGACTCGCTGCCGCCGTACCACCTGCTCGACGACATCCTGGACGACTACATCGAGAGGGACCACGGCTCGGCCCGGCTCGTCGCGGACGGGTTCGACAAGGACATCGTGGAGCGGGTGCTCCGGTTGGTGGACCGCGCGGAGTACAAACGCCGACAGTTCGCGCCGGGCCCGAAGATCTCCGCACGCAACTTCGGCCGTGACCGGCGGCTGCCGGTGACCAACGCCTGGCGCGAGGTCGCCGATCCGCAGTGACGCCCTTGCCGACCCGGTCCGCCGCGACCTGCTGAGCAGATCCGGCGGGGCGTGACCGGCGACACAGAAACAACTGCCCGCATCGGGACTAGCCTTTGAGGTGGTCCGGGGACTCCGTTCGGGAGCCTCGAGAACACGACGGAGGACGACATGAGCGAGACGACGGCCCCCTACGGCAGCGGTCCCGACAAGGGGGCCTCGCCGGTGAAGCGGGTGCGCACCCATCACCTGCGCGGCATGAAGGAGCGCGGCGAGAAGTGGGCGATGCTCACCGCCTACGACCAGTACACCGCGCAGACCTTCGACGAGGCCGGCATCCCCGTGATGCTGGTCGGTGACTCGGCGTCCAACAACGTGTTCGGCAACGAGACCTCGCTGCCGGTGACCGTCGACGAGCTGATCCCCCTCGTGCGCGCCGTCACCCGGTCCGCGCACCGTGCCCTGATCGTGGCCGATCTCCCGTTCGGCTCCTACCAGGCGTCGGCCGAGCAGGCCTTCCACACCGCGGTGCGGTTCATGAAGGAGGCCAACGCGCACGCGGTCAAGCTCGAGGGCGGCGAGGAGATGGTGCCGCAGGTCGAGCTCCTGACGAGGTCCGGGATCCCCGTGATGGCACACATCGGCTTCACCCCGCAGTCCGAGCACAACCTCGGCGGCTACCGGGTGCAGGGCCGTGGCGAGGCCGCCCAGCGGCTGGTCTCCGAGGCCAAGGCGCTCGAGGCCGCCGGTGCGTTCGCGCTGGTGATGGAGATGGTGCCCGGCGACGTCGCGGGCGAAATCACCAAGACCCTGTCGATCCCGACCATCGGGATCGGAGCGGGCCCGCACTGCGACGCGCAGGTGCTGGTCTGGCAGGACATGGCCGGGCTTCGCACCGGCCGGATGCCACGGTTCGTCAAGCAGTACGCCGACCTCCACGGGGTGCTGCTGAAGGCGGCCCAGGACTACGCGGCAGATGTCGCTGCGGGAACGTTCCCCTCGGACGAGCACACGTTCTGACGCGAGACGGCGGTCAAGCGGTCCAGCCGAGGAGCTGTTCGCCTGCCGTCAGCACGCCGAACCAGATCGCGACAGCCACGACGGGCAGGCCGATCACCCAGAAGGGATGCCGCCGGAACCACCGGATCCCCAGCAGGAACAAGGCGATCCAGACCATCAGCAGCACGACGATCGCCCACAGCGGTGCCACCAGACCCGACGCGAGGTAGAACGGCAGCGTGCCAAGCATCAGCGCGATGCCGAGGCCGGCGACGACAAGACCCAGAGTCTTGTTGCCGGAGCCGTGGTTGTGTTCGCTCACGCCGACAAGCGTAGAGCCGCGGGTGTCTTCAGCTGAGCATTACGACGAACCACACCGCAACGGCGACGACCGGGAGCACGATGACGCGGTACGGATGTGTCATGAACCAGCGGCATCCGAGGACCAGGAGCACCAACCAGAACAGCGGGAGTACGACGATCGTAAGCACGTCGCGCACCACGAACGCGGAGTACCCGTAGAGGAAGAACGCGACTGCGATGCCACTCATGCCGATCCATGAGCCAGATTGTTCGACATCCGGTTTCACGAAGATTTCCTTGTCCTGCCGACGGCTCCTGTGGCGATTCCCCAACAAACTAAGGGGATCTGGCTGTGCCAGGAGACGACAGCCACTCATGAGTCTTGCAGGGCTCGCAATGCGACACGAACGTCGACTTTGTCGATTCTGTTTACCTCGCGCCTCAATGTTGCCAAGATCATATTCGGGGGCGACCGCACCGGCCGTCCGCAACTCATGAAAGCACCGGCAAAAGCGTCGGGCTATCGCGACCAGGAGGCTCAGGTGCCTGCAGCAACGAAGACAGCGGCGAGGAAATTGCCGGCAAAGAAGACGGCTGCGAAGAAGTCAGCTGTCAAGACGACTTCGACAGCCAAGGCTCCGGCGAGGAAGACCACCACCAAGGCCGCAGCAAAGAAGTCGCCAGCCAAGAAGAGCGTCACCAAGGCGGCTGCCAAGAAGTCGCCCGCGAAGAAGGCGTCGGCGGCGAAGAAGAGCGTCGCCAAGAAGAGCACCGCGGCCAAGAAGACGGTCACGAAGAAGACCACTGCTGCCAAGTCGGCTGCAAAGAAGACTGCGAAGAAGGCACCCGCAAAGACCACCGCCAAGAAGTCGGCTGCGACGAAGAGCACCAAGGCTGCCGCCAAGAAGGCACCCGCCAAGAAGACCACCAAGGCTGCCGCCAAGAAGGCACCCGCCAAGAAGGTCAGCGCGGCGAAGAAGAGCGCCACAAAGAAGGCACCCGCAAGGAAGTCCTGACCCTCGGGCCGGACAGGACGAGGCCCCCGCCGGTTCCGGCGGGGGCCTCGTGCGTTCCTGCACAGGGTGGGCGGCCTCAGTCCTCGAGGTCGTCGTTCCACGCGGGGTCGCTGTCCCACTCCTCGTTGCGCTCCTGGACCTTCTCCAGCGCCCGGGAGGCTTCGGCCTCGGTCGCGTAGGGCCCGAGCCGGTCGGCGTTCTTGCAGCCATCCTCACCCTCGACACGGTGATGGGTGAGGCAGAACCAGTACTCGCCACTACTCATTCGTCTCGCTCCTCTGCTCAGCTGGCCAGGTGGGCGCGCGACGCCGTCGACGTACACGGGCAATGATGCCCACCACCTCGCAAACTACACTCGACAAGGTGAATGCGATTGCCCCCGCGACCATCTCCCCCCGCCGACCCGTGCCCGCGCACATCCCGCGCCCGGAGTACGTGGACAACGACGCCCCGACGCCGTTCACCGGCTCCGAGATCAAGGACGCCGAAACCATCGAGCGGATGCGGGTCGCCGGACGGCTCGCCGCGCAGGCCCTGCAGCTGGTCGGCAAGCACGTGACGCCCGGGATCACCAGCGACGAGCTCGACCGGATCGGCCACGAGTTCCTCTGCGACAACAACGCCTACCCCTCGACCCTGGGCTACAAGCACTTCCCCAAGTCGCTGTGCAGCAGCATCAACGAGGTGATCTGCCACGGGATCCCGGACAGCCGGGTGATCGAGGACGGCGACATCGTCAACATCGACATCACTGCCTACCTGAACGGCGTGCACGGCGACACGAACGCCACCTTCCTCGCCGGCGACGTCGACGAGGAGAGCCGGCTGCTGGTCGAGCGAACCGAGGAGTCGTTGCGCCGCGCGATCAAGGCCGTCAAACCAGGTCGCCGGATCAACGTCGTCGGCCGCGTCATCGAGTCCTACGCGAAGCGGTTCGGGTACGGCGTGGTCCGCGACTTCACCGGCCACGGGGTCGGGGAGGCGTTTCACTCCGGGCTGATCGTCCCGCACTACGACGAGTCGTACTACGACACAGTCATCGAGACCGGGATGACGTTCACCATCGAGCCCATGCTGTGCCTGGGCACCTACGAGTGGGACATGTGGGAGGACGACTGGACCGTCGTCACCAAGGACCGCAAGCGCAGCGCACAGTTCGAGCACACGCTGCTGGTCACCGACAGCGGCGCGGAAGTCCTCACACTGCCCTAGAGCCTTCCGGCCAGCCGTTCCACACGGAGCACCCCGGCCTCATGCTCGGGGTCGGCGGACATCACTGCGGCCAGTCGCATATGCGGCAGTGCGTCGTCGTACTTCGACTGTCGTTCCAGCACCCGGCCCAGAGCGAAGCGCGCCCACACGTCGGAGGGGCACTCCTCGACGAGCAGCCGAAGCTCGGCCTCGGCCTTCGTGAGCTGGGCGCTCTGGAAGTAGGCCCAGGCCCGTAGCGTACGCAGGCTCATCGCAGCGGGCTCCTTCTCGATCGCCGGGTCGAGGATCTCGATGGCCGGACGCGGGGCGTTGTTCTCCAGCAGCCGCCAGGCCTCGTGGTACACGTCGGCCGGGTGGTCGGTGCGGATGGGTGGTGGCTGAAAGGTCACGATCTTCTCCAATCACCCGGGTAACACGCGCAGCCATTCTGGCATTCCGGGGCCCGGGGTCGTCGGGTCGGACGCTGCGCGCGGATGAGCTGGCCTGTAGGCCGGGTAGCGGCCACGCGTGAATGGCGATAGTTGGCTGTAGTTGGCATTAGCTCTCTGACCTGTGCCTTTACCGTTGGGGAGTGTGGGCAGACGCCGGCTCGCCTTCGACCTCGTACCGCTTGCCTTTCGATCAGGAAGTAGTCGTCGGCGTCGGGCACGTCGGCCCGAGCTGGCAGGTACGGGGACGCGCCGGAGATGACAGCCGGCGAGCGGGAGTCGATGCGTTCGCTCGACGAGCGCGGGGCCAGGAGACAGCCGGGAACCTCGTGCGGTGTCCTGTCACAGTGATATCTCCGAGCCCGCGAGCTCGGGCAGGGTCCATCCGTCCATGACCTGACAGCGGCGGGCCACGGAGACGGCTGCGGACAGAGAGAGGTCCGCGAGGGCTTGCGCCTCGGATCGTGCTCCGAGCTTTCGAAGGCTGTCGCGGTAGCTCATCAGTTGCTCCCCAGGCCGACCGTGGGACGGGGCTAACCTGAGTTCCCTTGGTGAAAGGAGCACGATGCACACGTACAAGGTTGTCGAAATGCGCGAGAAGATGGTCGGCGGCAAGATGTCCGGCGAGAAACTTGAGAAAGTCCTCAACGAGCACGCCCAACAGGGCTGGCAGCTCAAGGCCATCACGAGTGCCGAGGTGAAGGGTCGTATCGGTCCCGGCAGTACGGAGGGTCTCCTGATCACTTTCGAGCGCAGTAGTTGAGCGACGCGGCTTCATGACGCCTCACTGTTCGGGATCAGCGCGGCCAGGTTGACCCCTGCGGCGTCGAGCGCGGAGCCGCGTGCGGCCTCGCGTACTCGGGTGATCTGCGCGGGGCTGTAGCCCATCTCCTCAACCAGCACGACCGAGAGATGGACGCCGATCCCGGCGAGCTTGGCGGCGGCGTCTGCGGCCTGTGCCGGGTTCCGGCGAGAGGTACGCGCCGGGGTTGGTCCCGAGCCAGTAGGCGTCGAGAGTGGACAGGGTGCCGGTCGTCTCGTGGAGACGTCGACCGAGCGTTTCTAGGTAGGTGCTCATCGGAAGCTTGCAACCCTTCGTCTAGTGGTGCGGTTTGAGTGCCAGATGGCACGGTCCAGCGCGACAATCGCAGCGACTGCGGCGTCGATCGGCTTGCCGCTGATCCGACGCCACGACGAGCACTTCCGCAGACGGCGGCCCAACAAAGAGCTCGGCCAGACCGAGCATCGCGGCCAGCGCGGTCTTCCCGTTGGCTCGAGGTAGGGACACGAGCGCGGTGCGCACGCTATGAGCGAACGCACCCCGGACAATCTCCTTCTGGAAGTCCCGAAGCTTGACGGGTCTACCGGCTCCGTGACCACGCGGCACGAGCAGATAGTCACGGACGAACTTCTCCCGGCGTTTAGCACGGTCACGCGGCCAGCCGATGAAGTCCAGCGGCGGCGCGTCGATGGTGCCCTTCGGCCCGGCTCTCATGGAAGACTCCGACCATGCCGGCCGTTGTCAGGATTGAGCTTCCCGATGGGTCCACTACCGAGCGGGACCAGAACGCCTACGACTTCGTTTCACTTGTGGGACCCATTAACTTCGACGTGATAGGCGGCGGGGCGCTCGTTATTCGGGTCGAAGGTGAGGTCTGCGAGGCGTTCGCGCCGGGCAGGTGGGCGCACGCCTTCCGGGACTTCCGGCAAGAGTGACGCAAACTCTGCCTTAGCCGAGGGTGTCGGGCTCGACGTGCGAGGGTCCTCCCCCGTGGGTCGTGCCTTGCCTCGCTTGGCGTTGCACGAGCGGCAGACGACTTCGACGTCGCGGAGACGGATCGGCTTCCCTTGTGCCTTGCGTTGCCAGGCTCGCTTGCTGTGGTCTGTCGTGAGGTCGTCGGTCGTGAAGCAGTCCGAGCAGGACGGCCGCAACCTACGGGCTCGTGCGGAGCGCTTGCGCCAGGTCGAGTCGTAGCCACGCTCTAGCGCCGATGGCCGGCTGTCGGCTGGTCGGTGCTCGGGGCAGCGGTTGCGGTCGGTGAGCTCGCCGCACTCTAGGCAGGACTGGAGCGCCATTCGGTAAAGCTCCCGAAGGTGCAGAAAAGCGCGTGGTGCCTCCGACTACCGAACAGGTCGAGGGGGTCCGGCTGTTGACGCCTGAGAACCTTCGGGCGCTGGTGACGTTCGCGGCCGGGACCGGGATGCGACAGGGTGAGTGCTTCGGGGTGACGGTCGACCGGATCGACTTCCGACGCCGTACCGTCGAGGTCGACAGGCAGCTCGTCACTCTGCAAGGACAAGCGCCGTACCTCGCGCCTCCGAAGACAGCGGCAAGCGGTGCAGACCATCCCGCTCCCCCAGGTCGTCGTAGACGCGCTAGCGGCACATCTGCGGGACTTCCCCGCGTCGACGGAAGGGTTCGTGTTTCACGCTCGACGGCGAGCCGATCACCCGACAGGCGTTCGGGGACATCTGCGCGGCTCGGGCACGCGAGCGCGAGCGAAACGCTGGACACCTACTCGCATCTGCGACCGGACTCCGACGACCAGACGAGGCAGGCTATCGACTCGGTGCTCGGACCTCTTGCGGACTCTCTGCGGACTGCGGAGGGTCGGTAGCGGCATCCTTGCAGGTCAGACGCGGTATGGCGGATGAGCTGGCCTGTAGGCCGGGTTCTGTCCCCGTGCACCTCGCGGCGACACGGTCGACGACCATCCATCTAGGGCCGCCGTTGCCGGCGACCTCGTGCGATCTACCCGCGAGCTCGGGCGGGCCGCCCTCGAACGCTCACGCGAGAGGAAAGCCGACGAAGCCGACTCCCCTCCCTTTCTTGATCTTGCTCCAGGTGGGGTTTACCTAGCCGTTCCGGTCACCCGGAACGCTGGTGGTCTCTTACACCACCGTTTCACCCTTACCGCGCCGGGCGAACCCGGTGCGGCGGTCTGTTTTCTGTGGCACTGTCCCGCGGGTCACCCCGGGTGGGCGTTACCCACCACCTTGCCCTGTGGAGCCCGGACCTTCCTCGGGGAGGCCATGAGTCATCACAGCCTCCACGCGGTCGTCCGGCCAGCTCATCCGCATGATCAGCCTAGTGGCTGGCGCGACGCACGCGCCTCCCGGGAGAACTTCCCACGGACCCGGGAGCCGGCACCCTGGTTCCCGAGAGCCGCGACACCGCACGCTGGGACCACGTCGTCCGCCGCACAGAGCCCTCCAGGAGGAGTCCCCTATGAACCAGCCGAACCGCTTCCCGGTCCAAGTCGTCGCCCTCGGCAGCATCCTGCTACTCAACGGGGTGCTGGGCACCAGGTGGCTCTTCGACGGCGCCGACCACTTCTCGGAGACGGCGGCCAGCTGGGAGTTCGCCACCTTCCAGCGGGTGTACCTAATCGCCCTGGTCCTGCTGGCTGTGCTGGTCCCGGGCTTGCGTGAGCTCCGTGGGCGTGCGGGCACCCGCATCTCCCCCACCGTTCTGACGGCGCTCACGGGCGCGGTTGTGCTGCAGGCCGGCACCGTCTTCACGATGGCCTTCGTCGCCCCGTTCTACGCGGATACGGCACCGGCGACCCTCGACATGGAGGACGGTGGCAGCTTCGCGTTGGCGATGACGGTCGTCTGGGTCCTGTTCGCCGGCACCGTCATCGCACTCGGTGTCTCGGTCCTCCGCACAAGGACACTCCCCGTGTCGACCGGGGTGCTGATGATCCTCGCCGCGCTCCTCACACCGATACTCGGACCGGTCGGCTCGATCGTTCTCGGGGCGGCTTTCGTCAGGGCCGGCCTCGCCCTCCGGCTGCGTGTCGCCTCCCCGGATCCCGCACCTGCGGCCGCAGCCGTGTCCGGATGACCTTCGGGTGAACGGCCTCCGGCACGGACCGCCCAGCCCTAGACTTCCCGGATGAGCCAGGTCGCATCCTCGGTGCATGCTGTGGAGCCGGTTCACCACACGCTCCTGACGCATGCCGGCACCGTCATCCTGGCGACCGGGACAGTGATGGCGTCGCTCGCCATGACCCTGGTCGTCGCGCTGCCCCTGACCGAGTCGGGGGAGACCGTCCTCAGTCGCGTGGCCGTGGCCGCATTCCTCACCGGCATGGCTGTCCTGACGACGGTCGGCGCGGTGTTGATCCGGCGACGCCCTGCGCACCCGATGGGGTGGTGGATGGCGGCCACCGGCCTGGCGGCGATCCTCTCCCGGCTCATCGCCGGCTACGCCGGAGCCGCGGTCGACGGCGACCTGCCGTTGCCGGATGTGCTGCTGTGGACCACCAACTGGATCTGGGTTCCGGCGCAGGTCGCCGCCCTCGAGGTGCTCCTTCGGTTCCCCGACGGACGCCTTCCGAGCAGGCGATGGCGCCTGGTCGAAGGGTCTGTGCTCGTCTGGGGCATCACCACCACGATCGTCACCGGCATGCTTCCCGGGCCACTGGGACAGGGCAACCTGGACCACCTGAGCAACCCCTACGGGGCGTCGGCGACCGGAGGGATACTGGACCGCGCACTGTCCCCGCTGTTCGCCGTCATGCCGGCGCTGTCGGTGATCTGTGCGGCGGCGCTGATCCTCCGCTGGGGCGGTAGCAGCGGAGAGCAGAGGCAACAGCTGCGGTGGGTCGCGGCAGCGGCGGGGACGCTGGCGCTTGCCGCGCCGTTCGCGGTGCTGGGCGACGTTCCCGAGCTGGCGCTGGCGCTGGCGTTCCTGCTCCTCCCCGCCGCGATCTCGATGGCCGTCCTCCGTGCCCGCCTGTGGGAGCTGGGTGTGGTGGTCAGGCGGTCGGCGGTCTACGCGGTCGCGGTCGCGGTGCTCGCCGGCGGGTACGTCGTGGCAATCACGTCGTTCAACGCGCGGGCCACGCCGCTGGTGGCAGGCATCGGCATCGCCCTGCTCGCGGTCCCGGTGCGCGACCTCGCGGAACGAGTCCTGGAACGATGGCTGTTCGGTGAGCGCGGAGACCCGGGTCAGGTCGCCCGGGCCCTGGCCCGACGGCTGAACGACAGCGGCGAACCTGTCCTGCAGAGCGTCGTGGAGCAGCTGAACCACTCCTTGCGCCTTCCATGTGTCGCGATCGCGAGCGTGGACGGGACGGTGCTCGCGGCCTCGGGTACGCCGGTGGACGGCAGCGCCCCGGCCCAGATCCCCCTCGCGGTCCGGGGCACCCGGGTCGGCTGGCTGATGGCGCACGAGCGAGCGCCGGGTGAGGGACTCGGCCCACGGGACCTCGCGCTCCTCGAGCAGGTCGCCCAGCCCGCCGGGCTCGCGGTCCATGCGCTCCGGCTCGACGCCGACCTGCGTGCCAGCCACGAGCGCCTGCTCACGGTCCGGGACCAGGAACGTGCCCGGCTCCAGCGGGACCTGCACGACGGACTCGGGCCTACCCTCGGGGGCATCACGCTGCGCGCGGAGGCGGTCCGCAACCTGATCCGCGCCGGAGCACCGACGGACCAGGTGGATGACGTGCTGGCTCAGATCGGTGAGGCGACCGAGAGCGCAGTGACCGAGATTCGTCGCCTCATCGACGACCTGAGACCGACGTCGCTGGAGCAGTTCGGGCTGCGGCGGGCGCTGCTCGACGCCGCCGAGGACACGGTCGGCGACCTGGCGACCACCGTCCGTGTCCCGGACGTGATCCGACCCCTCGGCGCCCAGGTCGAGGTGGCGACGTACCGGATCGCCGTCGAGGCACTGCGCAACGTCCGCACGCATGCACGGGCGACGACGTGCCGGCTGGATCTCGACGTCAACGGGACGACGCTGGTGCTCGAGGTGTCCGACGACGGGATCGGGATCGACACCGCCGAGCCCGGTGTGGGGATGGCGTCCATGAGGGAGCGGGCCAAGGAGGTCGGCGGGTCCGTGGAGATCACGACCCCCGGCCCGGGACCCGGCACCCGGCTGGTCGCACGCCTACCCCTCAGCGCAGCATGACCACCCGCGTGCTCATCGCGGACGACCACCCGGTGTTCCTCGAGGGACTCCGGATGCTGCTGGACAGTGTGCCGGAGATCGAGGTCGTCGGTGTGGCCGGCGACGGGGCCGAGCTGATCGCCCTAGCGGGCCGGGTGGACGCCGACGTCGCCGTCGTCGACCTCGACATGCCGGACGTCGACGGCGCGGCGGCCACCCACCAGCTCCGGGAGTCCCACCCGGAGCTCGGCGTGCTCATCCTGACCATGCACGACGACCGGTCGTCGCTGCGGCGCGCGCTCACCGCAGGCGCCCGGGGCTACGTGCTCAAGGGGGCCGGCCACGGCGCGATCGCGAGAGCGGTCCTGTCGGTTGCCGACGGCGACACGGTGCTGTCCGGTGCAGTGGGTCGCGCGGTGCTGGAGGCGGCCTCCGGAGCCACGGAACGTCGCAGGCCGGGCCTCTCCGAGCGCGAGCAGGAGGTACTCGACCTGGTGGCCGGCGGCCTCGAGAACGGCGAGATCGCGCGCCGGCTCTCGCTCTCGGTGAAGACGGTACAGAACTACGTCAGCAACCTGCTCACCAAGCTCCACGCGTCCTCCCGGGCCCAGCTGGTGGCGATCGCCCGGGACACCGAGCCGGGCTAGGCGAGCTCGAAACGAACGGTTCGCGTGTCCACGTCGGCCTCGGCCAGCTTCACCTGCACGTCCGTGCCCAGGGGAAGCTTCTCCGAGCCGGTGATGCCGGCCCCGACGGCCGGTTCCTGGATCACCACGTCGCCCTTCGTCTCGTCCTTGTCGTCGAGCTGTACGACGACCCCGGCGAACGTCTGCCCGACGTGCTTGTGGAGCACGGCAGCCTCGACGAGCGCGACGATCGAACCCTCGTACATGCTCGCCCTGCGACCCGACTCCTGCATCGTCCTCGGCAGCTCGCTCAGCTTGTCGATCACCCACGACGGGACCTCGGTCTCGGCGCACAGCGACACGCAGATCTCCTGCGCGTAGCGGTCCACCAGCCTGCGTAGCGGCGCGGTGACGTGGGCGTACTCCGACGCGAGCGCCGAGTGCTCCGGCTGTCCCGGGACGGCCCCGTTGAAGCCGACGTACCCGGAGCCACGAAGCAGCTGGGTGCAGGCGATCACCATCGCGGCATGGTTGGGCTTCGACGGGTCGAGCGAGCGGATGAAGTCCGGGTACAGCTGCTCCGCGGGCCAGTCGATCTGCAGCGCCTTCGCGGTCCGGTGCAGCCGCTGCACGTCACGGGGGTCGGGCGGCGGCAGCGTGCGCAGCAGACCGACCCGGGCGTAGACCATCAGCGACGCCGCGGCCATCCCGGTCAGCAGCGAGATCTGCGCGTTCCACTCCTCGACGGGAAGCATCTTGCGGAACTCCAGCGACCAGTTGTCCCCGTCGATGTTGATCTCCTGCTCGGGCAGCGGCAGCGACACTCCCCCGCGGGCGGCCTCGCGGTGCTTGCGCAGCTCGCCGACCTCCTTGAGCAGCGTGAACATCTCGTCGGCCCGGCCGGCGTCGATGTCCTGCTGCACCCGTCGTAGCTGAGCTTGGCGCGGCTCCTCACCAGCGCCCGCTCGACGTTCGCGTCGGTGCCCTCACCCTCGGCGTCGACCTTGATCGTCCAGAGCAGGGCCGGCCGGATCTCGTCGGGCAGCAGCGATGCGGCCCCCTCGGAGAGCACCTTCGGGTGCAGCGGGATCTTCGAGTCGGCGCCGTACAACGTCTCGCCGCGTTGGTTCGCCTCGACGTCGACCGGGCCGCCGGGCTCGACGAAGGCCGCTACGTCGGCGATCGCGTAGCGCACGACGTACCCGTTGCCATCCCGCTCGATGTGCATCGCCTGGTCGAGGTCCATCGACGTCTCGGGGTCGATGGTCACGAACGGGACGTCGGTGCGGTCCAGCTCGGGCAGCTTCGGGTTCTTCGCGGCCTGCTCGGCGGCGGCCTCGACGTCGGGCGGGAAGTCCGGGGAGACGCTCATCTCCGCCTGGATGGCGGCGATCCCGTTGCGCAGGGTGTCACCGTCCGCGTGGTGGACATGCACGACTCGTCTCGGCACAACCGATCACTCCTCGAGGTAAGTGGGCCTACCGTTTCAGCATAAGGTGACCGCGTGCTGATCCTGCTCCCCCCTTCCGAAGGAAAGACCGCCCCCACGCGTGGCAAGGCCATGCAGCCGGACCGGTTGAGCTTCCCGACGCTGCACCCTGCGCGGGCCAAGGTCCTCGACGCGCTCGTCACCTTGTGTACGACGGACGAGGCGGCCGGTCTGGACGAGGCCGTCGACATCCTCGGGGTCGGCAGGACCCTCGGCGACGAGGTCGCCCGCAACGCAGACCTGCACGAGGCGCACGCCGCACGCGCCGAGCGGGTGTACACCGGCGTGCTCTACGAGGCGCTCGACCTAGCCTCGCTCGAGGGTGTGGCCAAGCGGCGTGCGACGAGCTGGGTCGCGATCACGTCGGGCCTGTTCGGGCTGGTCCGGCCCAGCGACCACATCCCGGCGTACCGGCTCTCCGGCGACGTCACGCTGCCCGGGATCGGCAACCTCGCCGCGTTCTGGCGCGACCAGCTCGACGACGCGGTCCGCGAGGCCGCGGGCAAGGGGCTCGTGATCGACCTGCGATCGTCCACCTACACGGCGTTCTGGCGCCCGGGCGCGGACCTCGCGCGGCGCGTGGTCACGATGCGGGTGCTGCACGAGGTGGACGGCACCCGCAAGGTGGTCTCGCACTTCAACAAGGCCACCAAGGGCCGGATCGTGCGGGCGCTGCTCGAGGACGGCCGGAACCCGTCCAGCCCGAGAACGCTCGCTGCAGTGCTGTCCGACGTCGGCTGGCAGGTCGAGCTGGGCGCAGCCGGGAAGCACGGGACCCCGCTCGACGTGGTGGTCAGCGAGCTCTAGACGGTCCCGAAGCGTGGCGGCTCAACGGGTCAGGCCTTCATCTTCTCGGTGATCACATTGAGGATGCTGATCGGCTGCGCGGGCGGCCCGTCCGGAGCGTTGTCGGCCACCCCGGCCCGCACGATCTCGTCGACGATGTCCATCCCCTCGACCACCTCTCCGAAGATCGAGTAGCCGCCGCCCTCGACCGGCAGCGCGGTGTCCTGGAACACGATGAAGAACTGCCCGCCGTTGCTGTTCGGGTCGGCGGTGCGGGCCATCGCCAGGGTGCCGCGCGGGTAGTTCCCGTCGGCGGGCGCGTTCTCGATGCCGTACCCGTAGCCTGGTCCGCCGGTGCCGGTGCCGGTCGGGTCACCGCACTGGAGCACGAAGATGCCCTGCGGGACGAGTCGGTGGCACGGGCTGTCCTTCCAGTACCCCTCGTCGGCCAGGAACAGGAACGACGACACCGTCTGTGGCGCCTTGTCGCCGTACAGCTTGAAGACGATGTCGCCGCAAGTCGTGGCCACGGTCGCCCGCCACGCGGCCCCCTCGGCGAGCTTCTTGTCCGGCACGGCACCGAACGACGGTGGGGATGTCGGCAGCGCCGGCGGCTCATTGCATTCACCGGCCGCAGGAACGGGCGTGTCCGCCACGTCCGTCTCCGGTGCCGCCGACTCCGGTGGCGCGTCCGGTGACGTACCGCCGCTGCCGGCGAACACCTGGAGCAGGGTGGCGCCGACGATGACGGCGAGCACCGCCACGATCGCCACGATCGCGGTCACCCGGGTGGTGGTCCTTGGGTCTGGCATCGCTACCTTCCTATGAACGCGGTCTCCATCGGGCGGGCGTTGAACATTCGCAGCGACGCGTGTCCGTCCTCGAACCACGAGATCACGGTCACCGACGCCGGAGCGAGCTCCATCCGGTAGACCGCGTCAAGCGGCGCGCCGAGGGCCAGCTTCACCATCAGCTTGATCGGCGTGACATGGGTGACGGCGAGCACCGCCTTGCCGGGGTACGCCGCGAGGAGACGGTCGCGCGCCCGTCGTACGCGGGTGTCCATCTCGGCGAACGAGTCCCCTCCGCCTGGCGCGATGTCGAGGGACCCGAGCCAGGCGTCGAGGTCGTCGGGATACTCCTGCTGCACCTCGCGGAAGCTGAGCCCTTCCCAGGTGCCGAAGGCGGCCTCGGCGAGTCCGTCCTCGACGTCGAACTTCTTGTCCAGGCGCGCGGCGATGATCTCGGCGGTCTCCCTCGTGCGCCGCAGCGGCGAGCTCACCATCGCGTCGATCTCGTCGGCCAGCGGGGCCAGCCAGTCCGCGACGGCCCGCACCTGTGCCTTGCCGTCCGCGTTCAGCTCGGGGTCGGTGCCACCGCGTCCGCTGAACAGCTTCTCGGCGGTGTGCGCGGTCTCACCGTGCCGGACCAGGATCAGCGTGGTCGGCGTGCCGAGGTCACTGCTCCAGCCGACCAGCCTGTTGCTGGCCGGGGTCTCGCCAGGCCCGACCGACGACGGGTCGACCGACGACGATGGCGCCGCAGCCGCCACCCCGGTCTGCCGGGTCTTCTTCGATGGTTTGCCTGCCTGGGTGTCGAGCGCCTCGTTGAGGATCCCGTCCGCGCGCTTGTTCTGCTCACGCGGGATCCAGGTGTAGGTGGTGCCGAGCGGGGCGAGCCGGTTGCGCGGCCATGGCCAGCGGCTTCATGTCGGGGTGCTTGATCTTCCAGTTGCCGGACATCTGCTCGACGACCAGCTTGGAGTCCATCCGCACCTCGAGGTCGGCGTTCGGGGTGTGCTCGTTGTAGAGCTCGAGGCCGGCGATCAGGCCGCGGTACTCCGCGACGTTGTTGGTGGCGATCCCGATGCACTCGGCGCGCTCGGCGATCACCTCACCGGTGGCCGCGTCCATAAGCACCGCGCCGTACGCCGCGTCGCCGGGGTTGCCGCGCGAACCGCCGTCGGCCTCGATGACGACCGACCTGTACTCCTGCTCCATCAGATGCCGGACTCCGACGTACGCACCAGGATCCGGTTGCACTCCTCGCAGCGGAGCACCTCGTTGGACGGTGCCTTGGCGATCACACCGAGGTCGGCGGCGTTGAGCTCGAGGCTGCAGCCGCTGCAGCGACGGGCCCGCAGCGCTGCGGCGCCCACCCCGCCCTTCTGCACACGTAGCTTGGCGTAGAGCGCCATCAGGTCCTCGGGCATCCCGTCCGCCTTCTGCCGGCGCTCCGCGGTGACCTCGGCAACCTGCTCGTGGACGTTGCCGGCCTTCTCGTCGCGACGCTTCGTGGTAGCGGTGATCGACTCGTCGAGCTCGGCAACCTGGTTGGTCAGCGCGTCGAGCTCGCCCTGCGCCGACTCGAGCTGCTCCATCACCTCGAGCTCGTTGTCCTCCAGCTCGGAGATCCGCCGCTGCAGCGAGACCAGCTCGTGCTGCATCCGCTCGAGGTCCTTGGGGTTGGTCACCAGCCCCCGCTCGATGCGGTCCTGGTCGCGGGTGCGGCGCGTCTTGACCTGCTCGACGTCGGCGTCGGCCTTCCTCTGCTCACGGTTCAGGTCGTCGACGCGGATCTGGACATCACGAGCCTGGTCGGCGACCTCGGTGCGCGACCGGGACAGCCGCTCGAGCTCCGCGGTCTCGGGCATGGTTCCGAGCTGGTGCCGGAGCAGGTCGAGCTTGGCGTCAAGCTCCTGCACGTCCAACAGCTTCAGCTGGGCGAAGGGATCGGCTTTCAGCGTCGGCTCCTTGAGTTCGGTGGGGTTTCAGACCCGGAAGCTCCACGGGTCGGTGCAGATCGTGCTCACTCGGGTCTCCACCGTATCCCCTCCGACCGCGAGGCTCCCCACCAATGCCTCCTCCAGCACCGGTAGCCAGGTCCACTCGGCCGCCCAGTGCGAGACGTCGACCAGCGCCGGGCCGGTGTGCTCGAGGAACTCCGAGGCGCGGTGGTGCCGCAGATCGGAGGTCACGTACACGTCCGCCGCCGTGCCCAGCACGGTGTCGAGCAGGAAGTCCCCGGCGCCCCCGGTGACCGCGACCGTCTCGATGACCCGGTCCGGGTCGCCGGCGACCCGCACCCCGTGCGCCGTCCGCGGCAGGGCTGCGCCGACCTGTTCCGCGAACGCCCGCAGGGACACCGGGGTCCGCAGCCTCCCGATCCGGCCGTCCCCGCGCGTGGAACGACCGGGCCGCGGCAGGTCGGCGAGCTCGAGCACGTCGTAGGCCGGCTCCTCGTACGGATGCACCGCCAGCATCGCCTCGACCACCTGGCGCCTCCGCGAGCGCGGGAACACCGACTCGACGCGGGACTCGGCGACCACCTCGACCTCGCCGACCCGCCCGATCGCCGGAGTGGCGCCGTCCAACGGCCGGAACCGGCCCTCGCCCTCGGTGGTGAACGTGCAGCTGTCGTAGTCGCCGATGGAGCCTGCGCCGGCCCCGGTGATCGCCCGGCGCAGCTCCTCGGCGTTCTCGTGCGGCACGAACGTGACGAGCTTGTCGAGCCCGTCCGCGGCCGCGGGCACGATCGGCTGTGCGTCCAGGATCCCGAGTGCCCGCGCCAGCGACTCGCTGACGCCGGCGGCGGGCGCATCGGCGTTGGTGTGCGCGGTGAACAGCGCGCAGCCGGTGCCGACCAGGGTGTGCAGGGCGCGACCCTTGGGGTAGTCGGCGGCCACCGAGGAGACCGGCTTGAGCAGCAGCGGATGGTGTACGACGAGCAGGTCGGCGCCCCAGGACACGGCCTCCCCCACCACTGACGGGGCGGGGTCGACCGCGAACAGGATCCTGCGCACCGGCTGCTCGGGGTCCCCGCAGACCAGGCCGACCGCGTCCCAGTCGTCGGCCCAGGCCGGGTCGTACGTCGAGTCCATCCACCCGGTCACGTCACGCAGCCTCAGCACCATGGGCCCGAGCCTAGCGAGCGCACGCCCGGCTCCCGCGCAACATGAGAGGGTTCTCATCCTGGTCTCACCCACGTCCCACGAATCCCCGGGAGACTGCCGCCATGAGCGCGTTCTGGAAGGTGATCGTCGGCCTGCTGGTGGTCCTGCCGGTCGCTGCGTACGTCACCGGGACCCTCGTCACCTCCCAGGCCGAGATGCCTTCAGAACGACCGCCGATCGTGATCACCGACTCCCCATCCGACCGGCCCGGCGCCTCTCCGACGCCAGGGCGGGGGAAGTCCACGAGCCCCAAGCCGACGAAGCGACCAGCCGGCGGCGATGACGACGCCGGTGCTCGCGGTGGCGACGACGGTCGCCGCGGCGGGGAGGACGATGACGCGCAGGTGATCCGGCCGACCCCCAACGACGTAGATGATGATGGGGACGACGACGGAGGCGATGACAGCGATGACGGGGAAGGAGACGATGACGACTGACCCCCGAGCGGCGACTGCGTTCGCAGGGTTCTCCGTCCGCACCCGGATCACCGTCGCCGTGGCTGTTCTCGTGGGACTCGCCCTTGCCGGGGCGGGTCTCGTCGTCTACGCCCTCGAGTCGGCGCACATCGAGCAGGCCGTCAGCGACCAGATCGAGCAGGAGCTCGCTGAGTTCGACGAGCTGCAGAAGGGTGATGACCCGCTCACGAACGAGCCCTTCACCGACGTGACGCGACTCATCGAGCTGTACCTTCTGCGCAACGTCCCCGACGATGACGAGATCCTGGTCGCCTACTGGGACGGCGGCGTGAAGAGGTACTCGGAGTCCCGGCACCAGGAGATCAGGAGCGACCCGGAGTTCCTGCAGGTGATCGCCGCCCGACTCGAGGCGGGCGGCTCCGAGAGGATGCTCGACACGCAGTGGGGCGAGGTCGTCGTCACCGTGCAGCCGGTCCGGAACAGCCGGACGTCGGGTGCCCTCGTCATCGCGAACTTCCTCGCGGACGAGCACGAGGAGATCAACCGCGTGATGCGGACCTACGCAATCGTCGCGCTGCTGTCGCTCGGGCTGATCACGGCAATAGCGGCGTGGCAGGCGGGACGGCTGCTGCGACCGGTCCGGACGCTGCGCGAGACGGCCGAGGACATCTCCGAGACCGACCTGTCGCAGCGTATCCCCGAGACCGGCAACGACGACATCACGGCGCTCACTCGGACCTTCAACGAGATGCTCGCCCGGCTCGAGGTCGCCTTCACCGGTCAACGTGACTTCCTCGACGACGCGGGCCACGAGCTGAAGACACCGCTCACCGTGATCCGCGGGCACATGGAGCTCGTCGACATCTCCGACCCGGAGGACGTGGAGTCGACCCGGGTCCTGCTGCTCGACGAGATCGACCGGATGGCCAGGCTCGTCAACGACCTGACCATGCTCGCGAAGACCGACCGGCCCGGGTTCTTCAGCTTCGCGCCCGTCAACGTCGCGCCGTTCACGGAGCGTGTCCTGGACAAGTGCCGGGCGCTCGGCGAGCGGGAGTGGGTCCTCGACGAGCAGGCGCAGTTCCTTGCCCACCTGGACGAGCAACGGATCACGCAGGCGTTGCTGCAGCTCGCGGAGAACGCGGTCAAGCACACCAAGGACTGCGACGTGATCGGGCTGGGTTCCCGGGTCGATGCGGAGCACGGGTTGCGGCTGTGGGTTCGCGACACGGGTGACGGTGTCCCGGACCAGGACAAGCAACGAGTCTTCGACAGGTTCACCCGGTCCGCCGCACACACCGGCGACGAAGGGTTCGGCCTGGGCCTGTCCATCGTGCGGGCGATCGCGGTCGCCCATGGCGGGACGGCCACCGTGGAGGACGCCGTACCCCATGGCGCGAAGTTCGTGCTGACATTGCCGGTACGACGGACGGAGGACTCGTGGCACGCATCCTGATCGTCGAGGACGAGGAACGGATCTCCTCATTCATCGCGAAGGGCCTCAAGGCAGACGGCTACGTCACCTCGACGGTGGCCGACGGCGCACAGGGGCTCGACTACGCGCTGACCGGGGACTTCGACCTGGTGATCCTGGACATCAACCTGCCCAGCATGAACGGCTTCGAGGTGCTCGAGCAGATGCGTGCCTCGGGCAGTGACCTGCCGGTGATCGTGCTGACCGCGCGGGACTCGGTTCATGACACGGTCTCCGCGCTCGAGGGCGGAGCTGACGACTACATGCCCAAGCCGTTCCGGTTCGCCGAGCTGCTGGCCCGGGTCCGGCTCCGGCTGCGGCAGGCCAACGAGCAGCCGAACGCCCGGGAGGACGCCGTCGAGGTCGGCAGGATCCGGCTCGACCTGCGCACCCGGCGGGCCAGCGTCGGCGGCAAGGAGGTCGACCTGTCGGCGCGCGAGTTCAAGCTCGCGGAGATCTTCATGCTGAACGCCGGGCAGGTGCTCTCCCGCGAGCAGCTGCTGTCGCACGTGTGGGGCTACGACTTCGACCCGGGCTCGAACGTGGTGGACGTCTACGTCGGGTACCTCCGCAAGAAGTTCGGGTCCGACTCGATCAGCACCGCGCGCGGGATGGGCTACCGCTTCAACACCCCCCGTTGAAACCCGCCTCGTTCCCCGTTGAAACCCGCCTCGTTCCCGTTGGTACGCGCATCGTTCGCGGCGAGACGCCCGGGTCAGCGGACCTTGAAACCGGCCAGCCGGCCGCGGGGTGCGCGCTCCAACGCCGGCTCGAGACCCTCGGCCAGCTCGTGCGGCAGCGGCCGGTTCGCGGGGTCCGGCTCGAGGGCGGCGTACACCACCTTCGCCACGTCGTCGGCGACCCGGTCGGGCAGCGCGTAGGGGAGCTCATCCGGCTGGGGGAAACGGCCCGTCAGCTCCGCGGCGTCGCCCACCACCCCCCCGTCGAACGCCTTGTATCCCGCGATCGCCTCGAACAGGGTCGCGCCCAGACCCCAGACGTCCGAGGCGTACCCGGGGATGCCGGTCTCCGGCGGGGCGACCTGCTCCGGCGCCATGTACGCATCGGTGCCGATCGGGTAGGTGAGAGCCTCCGCGGCCTCGATGGTGCGGGCCACGCTCAGGTCAATCAGGCGCGCCGGCGCGCCCATGATGATGTTGCTCGGCTTCACGTCGAGGTGGACGTAGCCGATCCGGCGGAAGTAGTGGAGTGCCGAGGCCATCTCGATGGCCAGCGGGAGGTACTGCTGCTCGGGCAGCGGGCCGTAGCGGCGGACCAGCGTCGACAGCCGGGGGCCGTCGAGCTGTTCGAGCACCACGTGCGGGCGCTCTCCGTCCACCACGGCCCGAAGGCCACGAACAACGACGGGATGGTTGACAGCGGACAGGGCGTCGACCTCGCGGCCGAGCCCACGCAGGGTCGACTCGTCCTCGACCTGGCCGGGCCGGACCACCTTCACCACGACGGGCGCGTAGGTGATGTCGTCGAACGCGAGGTAGGCCTCGTACGCCGACCCGCCGCCCAACAGCTTCATCGCGGTCAGGTCCGAGGTGATCGAGTCGCCCTGGTCGAACTCCCAGGAGTCGTGAACCTTGCCCATGTCTGTCTCCCGTTCCAGGTGTCGATCAGCGACGTCCGCGCGTGTCGTTGCGCGACCGGTCGTTGGTCAGGTTCGGCGTGAGGTCACGGGTGCGGTCGCCGCCGTCCCGGGTCCAGTCCTTCGTCTTGTCGCCACGGCTGAGGTCGCGGTCCCGGCTGACCTTGGTGAAGTTGCTGCGGGTGTTGTCGTTGGTGGCGCGACTGTTGCCGGTGAAGCGGGAGCGGGTCTTGTCGTTGCTGTCGTCGTCGTCATCGTCGGCTACGAGGGTGAGCTCGCTCACGTGCTCCTCACGCTTGATGAACGCGTCCCCGTCTCCGCCGGCCGCGACCGTCGTGGTCGGGAACGAAATGACGCCGACACCCACCAGGCCGGCAAGTCCGAGGGTGCCGATCGGCAGTAGCTTCTTCATGGTCTCCACCTTTCACGGCCCGTCCTGCGGGCCCTTCGTTGTCGTGATGAGACAACTCTGATGGGCAGAGGTGAGACGCCTATGAGGCATGAATGAGACGGTTCTTAGGATGCTTTCCGCCGGGTTCGACCAGAAACCCGTCAGGCATCCGGTCGCCACGCGGGGCGCGCACGAGCTGATCGGCCTCGGCGACCAGGTGGACCTGTTCCAGCGGTCCAACCACGCCATTCCGCCCGGTGCGGGGGTACGTCGGACAGGGTGGCTGCCCGTCGTACCCCCGCCGCGGGCCTCAGCAGGCCAGTCGCTCGGTCAGACACCCGGGCACCAGCATCAGCCGGGGAACCTCCCGCAACGTCCGACGAGGGAACTGGATGACGAGACGACGTGCAAGCACGTGTCGCCGTCTTGCCATGCAGGTTCGACATGGCCGTAGCGCGTCACAACAACGGGCGTTGCGCGCCTCTTCAGCAAGACGGTCTGCTTCGACCGCCATCTGAACCAGATCAAGCATTTTCGCTCCTCCCAGGCGACATGCTCACATCCAGCCCGAGAGATGTGGTGCGAGAAACTGTACGAAGGAGGGACGCCGGGCGAGCAGGTCCAAAACGCGAAAATTCAGACTATTTCCGACAGTGACCCTTTCGGGTCACGGGCCCGCCATCCGAAAGGGGTCTGGACAGGTGTCCACCCTGGGGTCGGACCCTTGGAGCCCCCGAGTGAGCCGACCCGACGCGCCTGGGAGACGCACGGGCCGACCCTCCCCGATGATGCAGCCGCAGGTCTCGGCGGTGGGGGATCGACTCGACCTGGGTGCACCATCAACGTCTGGACGTTCCCACTCCGGCGTCAAGCATGTACCCCGGTCCGCGGACGCCGGACGGTCTAGACAGATGGCGTCCCGTGAGCGCGCTGGATCGCAGGTCCGAGTGTTTACAGGGGAGCCGGACCGGTGCCACGATCAAAGTGGGCCACTACGTCGGTGACCGCGCTACCGGCCGACGAGTACTCCGTCGGCGGAGACGGAGAGCGTAATGAAGCGTGCAGCCCTGTCGCTCGGCGTCACCGCCGCCCTGGTCGCCGCGGTGTTCGCAGGATCACCGGCCGATGCCGGTCGGCCCCAGTTCGACCACCTCGATCCCGGCGGCCAACCGCGGCTCGAGGAGACGCTTCCCGTCAACGTCGTCTTCATCGGCTACGACCGTGATGCAGTCCGGGAGGACGAGTTCCGGCGGGGCCTACCCGATGCGTACAAGCCGGTGGTACGACAACGCCTGTTCTACGGGATCGTCGAGGAGCTCGGGATCAGTCATGGCTACCGCTACAAGATCCGGTACGCCGACCGAACGTATGAGGACCGATTCTTCCGAGAGCTGAAGAGGCTCGCGAGACCCGCTCCGCTGACGTCGTTCCAGGAGGAGTACAACGCCCAGGTGAACAACGCACTCGACGTCACGGACAACGTGCACATCGATGCGCCCGCTGTGGAGCGCTGGTTGGCCCGGAACGCGCCGGCGGGTGTCGACACGCGCCGGAACACGGTCTTCCTGATCAACTGGTACGACCGCCCCGACTTCAGGTTCCACGTCTACACGAAGACGAACGAGCCGGATCCTGACACCGGGTACAACTTCGGCAAGCTGCGCGACAGCCGGAAGCTCGTGGCCTGGGGAGGGACGACTGCCGAGGACGAGGAGAACGGGCTCGGCTCCACGCGCAGGGTGTGGTTCCACGACCTGTCGGCCGGACCGGAGTCCTGGGCCGGCAGCTGGAACGTGGACAATTCCGACCTCGACGGCGACGGGCTGGCGGACTACCGGATCCCGACAGCATGGGAGTACGGCGCCTACCGCCCACGCGCCGCGCTGACCGGCGACCTGGCGAAGCTGACCAGGTATGTCGCGCTCGACCTGCTGTTCACGACATCGCCTCTGTACCCGGTCGAGCTGCCCACGCCCGAGCCGCCGGACGAGGTCAACCTGGACAGCAACACCTACGAGGGATGGCCCGGTACGGACGCCTCCGAGCGGTACATCACGCCTCGGCTGGTCGCCTCCGAGCTCCAGGAGCTGCTGCATCGCCAGGACCTCAGCTTCGACAACCAGGACCTTCCCTACGCGGGCGATGCGAAACGCTGCTACGAGGCGTTGGTCGCGGCCGTCTCCTGCTACCCCGCTGCCGGTTTCCCGCCGTTCGCAAATCTGTACCTGCAGAACACCAGGCAGCTCCAGCGCACGAAGGACGACGGCGACTCGGTCGACTACGAGATGCCGATCTTCAACTACTCGCTGACGGAAGAGACCCTCGGGCTACTCGGGCTTCGCCGACGACAACTGGGTCGACGGCACGCAGAGCTACGTCTTCGCGTTCGTCTCTCCGGGCATCGTCGAGCTCGGGTACGGACTGACCACGACGCAGATCCACGAGGTGGGCCACCATGTCGGGCTCAGCCATCCCCATGACGGCTACGACAGCGAGAGCCGGGTGGACTTCGGGCCAACGGGTGACTTCTTCTTCGCCTGGGCAGGGGACGAGTCGAACTCGATCATGAGCTACATCGACCTCAACTGGGACTTCAGCCAGTTCGACCGCGACAACATGGACAGGTTCCAGACCGCCGCCTTCATCGAGGCAGCCAACCGGCTCGCGGAGGCGACGCTGTCTGCCGAGCGACCAGGACGAGCAGCCGACGAGCTGCGCCGTGCAGACCGTGCGATCGGGCTGGCCGAGGACGCGTTCGCCGCTCACGCGTACCCGCGGGCAGTCGGCACAGCCGAAGGTGCCTATGAGCTCGCCCTACGAGGTGCCCGCGAGGCAGGGGTCGACGTGGCAGCCTTCCAGGCGCAGGCGCGGGTGGGCAACGAAGCCGCACGCCGCGCTTCGGCGATCCACCAGCCGGGTGAGTTCATCGACACCCTCGAGGACGGGCCGCGGTCTCAGCCGTAGGTCGACGCACGATGTTGCGGGACAGGTGTGAGCCACGTCCCGCGACAAAGCAAGGGTCGTTCCTCGTGAGCGGTTCCAAGTCGGGAAGCAAGAACGCGGTTTCATCAGGAATGGTAGGGGTACGGCTCCGCGATGAAGAACGGTAGCCCCGAGAACAAGACGTCACGCTCCACGGGCTATCTCGACCGCCCCGAGTCCACCAGCCTGGCAGACGTCATCGACGTGATCCTGGACAAGGGCCTGGTCATCGATGCCTACGTCCGGGTCTCCCTGGTCGGCATCGAGATCCTGACCATCGACGCGCGAATCGTCGTCGCCAGCGTTGACACCTACCTCCGCTTCGCGGAGGCCACCAACCGGCTCGACCTGCATGAGCAGGGCGGCAAGGGGCTTACCGAGCTCGTGACGGACTCGATCGGCACCGTTGCCGAGAAAGTGGTGCATGACAAGGTCAGCGGCGTCATCGACACCGCGGACGAGAAGGTCGCCGACGCCGTCGAGACAGTGTCCGAGTCGGCCGAGGTGGTGGGCGACAAGGTCAGCGACGTCGTCGAGACCGTGTCCGAAAAGGTCGGTGACGTGTTCTCTAAGGACCGGGACGGCCCTGAGTCGCCGCCTTGATGCAAGGAGGGCAGGACGACAGCCGAAAGGTGGGACACGGCCTCTGACCTGTGGTTTCCTCGGTGGGCGCAGCAGGGATCGAACCTGCGACCACCTCCTTGTAAGGGAGGTGCTCTACCGCTGAGCTATACGCCCGAAGCGTCGCACAGCCTAGGCGATGTGGTCATGCGGCGACAAAGATGTCCGGAAACGCGTACGACCGCCGGCGTCTCGGGTCACCAGCGGTCGTAGCAATATCTATTCAACAAGTCCGGGCGAGGGTTGTCAGAGGAATCCGGAAAATATGCCGCACGTCACCCGGGGATGTTTTGCCGGTCCCGTGATCAGGCGACGATCTCGGCCAGGACCCGGGTGTACTCCGACAGGTCCCGGGCATCCGGGAGGGCGTTGTGCACGCTCCACCGGAGCACACCCTCCTTGTCGATGATGAACGTCGAACGCGACGAACAGCCACGCCCGGCGTCGAACACCCCGAAGTCGGCCGACACCTCGCCATGTGGCCAGAAGTCCGAGAGCAGCGGGAATGCCAGCCCGTCGGAGTCCGCGAACGCACGCAGCGAGAACATCGGGTCGCAGGAGACCGCGAGCAGCTGCACGTCGTCGGACTCGAAGAGCGACAGGTTGTCGCGCACCTCGCGTAGCTCGCCGGTGCACACACCGCTGAACGCGAACGGGTAGAACATCAGCACCACCGCCTTCGACCCGCGGAACGAGGACAGCGACACACTCGCACCGTGCTGGTCACGCAGCTCGAAGTCCGGGGCCAGCCTGCCGACCTCCACCGTCACGCCTGCTCCTTCGTCAGCTCAAGCTTCAGGATCTTTCCGGTCGCGTTGCGGGGCAGCTCGGGCAGGAACACGATCTCGCGAGGCACCTTGTACCGGGCGAGGTTCTGCTTCACGTAGTCCTTCAGGTCGTCCTCGGTCGCGTCGTCGGGTGACGAGAGTACGACGAACGCCCGCAACCGCTTGCCGTATTCGTCATCGTCCACGCCGACCGCCGCTGCCTCGACCACCGCATCGTGCCGGGCCAGGCAGTCCTCGACCTCCTGAGGGAAGACGTTCTCCCCGCCGGACACGATCATGTCGTCGTCCCGGCCCTCGACGAACAGGTGGCCGCGGTCGTCGAACCGGCCCACGTCGCCGGTCGACATCAGCCCGTCGACCACGTCCTTCGAGCCGCCTCCGGTGTACCCCTCGAACAGCATCGAGTTACCCACGAAGATCCGGCCCGGCTCCCCGTCCGGGACCGGTGCACCCTGCTCGTCGTACAGCCTCACGACCGTCGCGTGCGGTGGCCGTCCCGCGGTGCCGGGAGCCGCGCGCAGGTCGACCGGCTGCGCGATGGTGACCCAGGCGACCTCGGTGGAGCCGTAGATGTTGAAGAGGTTGTCGCCGAACCGGTCCATCCAGTCGACGCCGAGGTCCCCGGGCAGCGCTGAGCCGGAGGCCGCGACGACCTTCACGCGGGAGAGGTCGTACGACGCCAGCGTCTCCGCCGGGAGCTGCATGATCCGCTGGAGCATCACCGGGATCACCACCATCGAGTCGCAGCCGTGCTCGGTGACCGCGCGGAGGCAGTCCTCGGGCTCGAACCGGCGGCGCAGCACCATCGTGGAGCCCAACAGCATCGCCAGGCTGAGGTGTGCCCACCCCCAGGTGTGGAACAGCGGCGCCGCGATGTGGGTGCGCCACCCGCGCTTGAGGGGCAGCCGGGACAGCAGGGCGACGCCGGCGTCGAACGAGGCCTCGCTGCGGGGGGCGCCCTTCGGGGTGCCGGTGGTGCCCGACGTGAGGATCACCGAGCGGGACCTGCGGGCGGGCGGCACCAGGTCGTCGGTGGACCCGGCCTCGACCAGCTGCTCGAGGGTCGGCAGCTCCCCGGGATCGGAGCCGACCCAGGCCAGCACCCGGGTGACGTCGATGCCGGACCGGTCCACGAGGTCGGTGAACTCCTCGTCGTAGATGATCGCCGCCGGCTTCTCGCGCGCGCAGACCTCACCGAGCTGGGGTGCGGCGAACGCGGTGTTGAGGTAGAGCAGATCGGCACCGAGCTTGGAGACCGCGATCGTGGCGTCGACGAACCCGCGGTGGTTGCGGCACAGGATCGCGACGCTGTCGCCCTCTCGGACACCCCGTCCGCGCAGCGACCGGGCCAGCGCGTTGCTGCGCTGGTGCAGCTCCTTGAAGGTGAGCTCGCCGAGCTCGTCGACCACCCCGACCTGGTCCGGGTGGCGCAGCGCCAGCGTGGTGAACCCGCCGGCCGGCCCGCGCCCCCACTCCTTGAGCGTCCGGGCCAGGCCGAGCAGCACGCGCGGCGGATAGGGGTGGATCACCCCCGCGGACGTGAGCACCCTGACCGTGGTCAGCTGGTTCGCCAGCAGCCCGGCCGCCTTCGCCAACATCCGCCTGCGCCCTCCTCGAGTCGACATCAGGACAGAGACTGTAACTACCGGTTACACCGGCGGTCACGCGGCGTCTCAGAAGGGGCGGTCAGTGCGCGGTCTTCGGGGCGACCAGCCGGGTCGCCGTCCAGCCCTTGCTGATCGTCGCAGTGGTCGTGGTGGCGAGCCCCGCGATGGGTGCCGCCTCCGCCACGTCGGCCGCGTCCACCGCGTTGGGGCGGCCGACCTTCGGGGTGAGCAGCCAGATCACGCCACCGCCGACGAGGTCGGTCAGCGAGTCGACCAGCGCGTCCACCAGGTCACCGTCGTCGTCGCGCCACCACAAGAGCACCGAGTCGACCACGTTCCCGTAGTCCCCGTCGACCATGTCGGCGTCGATGGTGTCCTCGATCTGCACACGAAGCTCGTCATCGACGTCCTCGTCCCACCCGAGCTCCTGGACGACCATTCCGGACTTGAACCCCAGCCGGTTACCGGCATTCTGGGTGTCCGCGCCACCCGCGGTCGCGCTCAACTGAATCCTCCGTACGATCTTGGCTCGCGCACCGGTCGTGCCCGAGCTCCTGTCGGGTAGTCCACCGGAAGTCCACCCTCCTGCGCAACCCCGCGACGTGGTGAAAGGCTACTGCTATGACCGACGAGGAGCAGCCATTCTTCGGAGACGGCGACATGAAGGCTCATGTCACCTCCGTGAACGTCAGCGCGGTGCACGACTTCTCCAAGTCACCGCAGCCCGAGATCCGGCTCCTCGAGGGCCTCGGCGTGGAGGGTGACGCGCACTGCGGTACGACGGTCAAGCACAGGTCGCGGGTGCGCCGAAACCCGTCCGACCCGAACCTGCGACAGGTGCATCTCCTGCAGTCCGAGCTGTTCGACGAGGTCGCCCAGAACGGGCACCCGCTCCGCGCCGGCGACATGGGCGAGAACGTGACCACCACCGGCATCGACCTGCTCGCGCTCCCCCGCGACACCGTGCTGCGGCTCGGCGACACGGCGGAGGTCCGGCTCACCGGCCTGCGTAACCCGTGCTGGCAGATCGACAGCTTCCAGCAGGGCCTCCTCAAGCACATGCTGGGGGTCGGCGAGCACGGTCGGATCGTCCGCAGGGCAGGGGTGATGGCCGTCGTACGACGGTCGGGGCCGGTGCGCGCGGGAGACCATGTCGGCGTCGTACTCCCCGACCTGCCGCACCACCGCCTGGACAAGGTCTAACCGACTTGTCAGGCATCCACGCGCCATGTCCACCAGCGCCTGACAAGCCCGCTACTGGTCAGTAAATTCCCCCTTTGCTTCCGGCGTGACACGATGAAAGGGAGGGTCTCGCAACCCGGGCGCCTCGCACGTACATCTGAATTGAGAGCAGAGGAATCGTGGCGAATACCAATGAACGCCCCGCAGCGCCGTCAGTGATCCACGAGGGCCTTCCCACGCAGCTGCCGGACATCGACCCGGACGAGACACAGGAGTGGCTCGAGTCCCTCGACTCCCTCCTCGACCAGCGCGGCCGCGAGCGCGCGCGCTACGTGATGTTGAAGCTGCTCGAGCGGGCGCGTGAGAAGCAGGTTGGTGTCCCGGCCCTGCGCAGCACCGACTACATCAACACGATCCCGCCGGAGCGCGAGCCCTGGTTCCCGGGCGACGAGCACATCGAGCGCCGGATCCGCGCCTTCATCCGCTGGAACGCAGCGGTGATGGTCTCCACGGCGAACCGGAAGGGCCTCGAGGTCGGCGGGCACATCGCGACCTACCAGTCGGCGGCATCGCTCTACGAGGTCGGCTTCAACCACTTCTTCCGCGGCAAGGACCATCCCGGCGGCGGCGACCAGATCTTCATCCAGGGCCACGGCTCCCCCGGCATCTACGCCCGCGCGTTCCTGGAGGGCCGGCTCAACGAGGAGCAGCTGTCGCACTTCCGCCAGGAGGTCCAGCACGGCGTAGGCAAGGGCCTGCCGTCCTACCCGCACCCCCGGCTGATGTCGGACTTCTGGGAGTTCCCGACGGTGTCGATGGGGCTGACCGCCCTGAACTCGATCTACCAGGCCAGGTTCAACAAGTACGTTCACAACCGAGGCATCAAGGACACCTCCCAGCAGCACGTGTGGGCGTTCCTCGGTGACGGCGAGATGGGCGAGCCGGAGTCGCTCGGCGCGATCGGCCTGGCCGCCCGCGAGGAGCTCGACAACCTGACCTTCGTCATCAACTGCAACCTGCAGCAGCTCGACGGTCCGGTGCGCGGCAACGGCAAGATCATCCAGGAGCTGGAGTCGAACTTCCGCGGCGCCGGCTGGAACGTCATCAAGGTCGTCTGGGGCCGCGAGTGGGACGACCTGCTCGCCCAGGACGTCGACGGGGTGCTGGTGAACCGGATGAACACCACCCCCGACGGCCAGTTCCAGACCTACTCGGTGGAGAAGGGCGACTACATCCGCGAGCACTTCTTCGGTGACGACCCGCGGCTGCGGAAGATGGTCGAGCACCTCTCCGACGACGACCTGGTCAAGCTGCCGCGTGGCGGTCACGACTACCGCAAGGTCTACTCGGCGTTCAAGGCCGCCCACGAGCACGTCGGACAGCCGACGGTGATCCTGGCCAAGACCATCAAGGGCTGGACGATCGACGCCCTCGAGGGCCGCAACGCAACGCACCAGATGAAGAAGCTGACCAAGGACGACCTGAAGAAGTTCCGTGACCGGCTCTACCTGCCGATCACCGACGAGCAGATCGACGAGGCCGACATCGCGCCGTTCTACCACCCCGGGCCGGACAGCCCGGAGATGGAGTACATGATGGAACGCCGCCGCCAGCTCGGTGGCTCGCTGCCCAAGCGGGTGGTGCGCGCGAAGCCACTGAAGCTGCCCGGCGACGAGATGTACGCCGAGCTGAAGCGGGGCTCGGGCAAGCAGGCGATCGCCACCACGATGGCGCTCGTGCGGCTGCTCAAGGACCTGATGAAGGACCCGGAGATCGGCAAGCGGATCGTGCCGATCGCGCCGGACGAGTACCGCACGTTCGGGATGGACTCGATGTTCCCGACGGCCAAGGTCTACAACCCGGCCGGTCAGACCTACGAGTCGGTGGACCGCAAGCTGCTGCTCGCCTACAAGGAGTCCGCGCAGGGCCAGATGCTGCACGAGGGCATCTCCGAGGCCGGCGCGATGGCGTCCGCGACGGCCGCCGGCTCGGCGTACTCCACGCACGGCGAGCACATGATCCCGTTCTACATCTTCTACTCGATGTTCGGGTTCCAGCGGACCGGCGACTCGATCTGGGCGATGGCCGACCAGCTCGCCCGCGGCTTCCTGATCGGTGCGACGGCGGGGCGTACGACGCTGACCGGCGAGGGACTGCAGCACGCGGACGGCCACTCGCCCCTGCTCGCGGCGACCAACCCGGCGATCGTGCACTACGACCCGGCGATGGCGCACGAGGTCAGCCACATCGTGCAGGACGGTCTGCGCCGGATGTACGGCGTCGACCGACGAGCACCCGCACGGCGAGGACGTCATCTTCTACCTGACGGTCTACAACGAGCCGACGGTGATGCCGAAGGAGCCCGAGAACGTCGACGTCGAGGGCCTGCTCAAGGGCATCTACCACTTCGCCGTACCCCCGGCGATCCAGGTCGGAGAACCCGCCGCGGGTGCAGCTGCTCGCGTCCGGCGTCGGCTTCCCGTGGGTCACCGAGGCGCAGCGGCTGCTCGCCGAGGACTGGGGCGTCGCGGCCGACACCTGGTCGGTGACCTCGTGGAACGAGCTGGCCCGCGACGCGGTGGCCGCCGAGGAGTGGAACCTGCTGCACCCGTCCGGAGCCGGCGCGGGTCCCCTACGTCACCGACAAGCTCAAGGAGGCCGAGGGCCCGTTCGTCGCGGTCAGCGACTACATGCGCGCGGTGCCCAACCAGATCGCCAAGTGGGTTCCCGGCGACTTCCACGCCCTCGGCACCGACGGCTTCGGCTTCGCGGACACCCGCCCCGCGGCGCGGCGGTTCTTCCACGTCGACGCTCAGTCGGTCGTGGTGCAGGCGCTGCAGGCCCTCGCCGAGCGCGGCGAGATCAAGCCGGAGACGGTGCAGGAGGCGTTCGACAGGTACCGCATCGACGACCCGACCGCGGTGCGTGGCGTGAAGCAGGAAGGCGGCGACGCCTGAGCCGCCCTCGACGGGCCCCACGTGTCCGCCCATGGTCGGCCCTGGTGAACCTGGCACTCCCCACGATCTGTACGTCGAGGGGGGTGCAGGTTCGTCGTGGGAAGCCTGGCGCCGCGGTCGCGTCAGGCGGTCGCGGCGCGGCTGGATCGACCGTCGCGAGCGGCGTGGGGGCGCCGTTCTTGAGCAGGGCTCGCCACCGGCCCCGGTGGTAGACCGCCGGCTGCGTCGTACGGATGAAGTCGTTGACGAGCTTCACGAACCGCTGCGGATGGTCCTTGTGCGGGAAGTGGCCGGCGTTCGCGATCACCTCGACGGTCGCCGCGGGCGCCAGCTCCGCCGCGAGACCCGCGTGCCGCACCGGGATCACGTCGTCCTCGGTGCCCCAGATCACGCACATCGGCATCGCCTGGGTGAGGTAGGCCCGGTCGGCCATCGTCACGACCTGGCCGCGCCAGTCGACGACCGCGCTCACCACGTGCCGGATCGCCGCGCGGGCGCGCCTGTCGACGAACGAGTCGTAGATCGTGGCCACCTCGTCGAGGTCCCGGGTGTGCGGCAGCCCGGTCGCCGCGAGGCCGCGCATCGCGGCGGTGACCGCATGCCGCAGGCCCGGCAGCGTCGCCACCTGCATCACCTGGTTGAAGCCGGGCAGCGTGATCGCCCGGATCACCGGGGTCACCTCGGGACCGAGACCGCCGGGCGACGACCAGGATCATCCGCTCGGTGCGCTCGGGGAACTGGTAGGCGAACTGCATCGCGACGCCACCGCCGAAGCTGTGCCCGACCACGGTCACCTTGTCGATGCCGAGCACGGTCAGCAGGTCACGCATCCCGTTGGCGTACCCACCGACGCTGTAGTCCGCCCGCGGCTTGGCCGACCGGCCGTGGCCGAGCAGGTCCGGTGCGATCACGGTGTAACGCCGCGACAGCGCCGCCACCACGGGCAGCCAGGTGGTGTGGTCGCAGCCGAGCCCGTGCAGCAGCAGCAGCGCGGGACCGGTTCCGGTCTTGATGAACGCGCGCCTGTGCCCGTGGATGGTGAGGTACTGGACCTCGACCGGCTTCGGCATCTGTGGTGCTCCTCACAGAGGGTGTTGGCGCGATGTTAACCAGAACGGGTTGCAATATTCGCCCTCTTGCCACTAAATCCCTTCCGATTCGCCCGATTCGTTATCTCGGGGTACGACGGACGGGGCGCGCGCCCTAGGCTCGGCCTCATGACCGCGCCACCGCGGGGCCGGAGCCGGGCCCAGATCGCCCGCCGACTGGAGAAGTCTGTCGGCGCCCTGACCACGTCCGCGCTGACCCGGATGGAACGCGACATGCCGTGGTTCCGGTCGCTGTCGGCCGAGGACCGCTCCTGGATCGGGCTGATCGTGCAGGCGGGGATCAATGCGTTCGTGACCTGGTACCGCGACCCCGAGCCGGGCTCCCCGATCACCGCCGAGGTGTTCGGCGCGGCCCCGCGGGCGCTGACCGGTGTTGTGAGCCTTCACCAAACGGTGGAGATGGTGAAGCTGAGCATCGAGGTGGTCGAGGAGAACATCGGCGAGGCAGTCGGCGAGGAGGACGCGTCGTCCGTCCGCGAGGCCATCATCCGCTATGCCCGGGAGGTCGCCTTCGCGACCGCGGAGGTGTACGCCAAGGCCGCCGAGATGCGCGGCGCCTGGGACGCGACGGCTCGAGGCACTGGTCGTCGACTCGGTGCTCCGCGCGGAGGCCGACGAGACGGTGCGCTCCCGGGCGAGCGCGCTGGGCTGGGAGGCAAGGGGCGACGTCGTGGTCGTGCTGGGCCGGGTACCGGTCGCGGCGACGGACGGCCAGGGCCGGGAGAGCGTGATCGACGAGGTCCGGCGGTCGGCCCGGCAGGTCCACCTCGACGCCTTGTGCGCCGTGCAGGGTGACCGGCTCGTCGTCGTACTCGGCGGCGTGGACAACCCTGACAAGGCAGGGGCATCGGTCGCACAGCACTTCGGGGACGGACCGGTCGTGATCGGCCCGGTGGTGCCCGACCTGGTGCACGCGAACATCTCCGCGCGGGCCGCCGTCGCGGGGCTGCGTGCCGCCCCCGGCTGGCCGGACGCCCCCCGACCGGTCACCAGCGACGACCTGCTCCCCGAACGTGCACTGTCCGGCGACGGGCACGCGCGGCGGCAGCTGGTCACCGACGTGTACACACCCCTGCTCAAGGCAGGCTCGTCGATCCTGGACACCGTCGGCGCGTTCCTCGAGCAGGGCGGGTCGATCGAGGCCACGTCCCGGGCGATGTTCATCCACGCCAACACCGTCCGCTACCGGCTGCGGCGGGCGACCGAGGTGACCGGACTGTCCCCCAGTGACCCTCGTCACGCCTACACGTACCGGCTGGCGCTGACCCTGGGCCGGCTCAGCCCGCCTGAGCCCTCCACCCCGCGCACCTTGTAGGGTTCCTACAAAAACAGGCCCCGAATCTTCGTTCGTGCTGTTGGCGCGGTCGGGCCCCGTATCCCTGCACAGTTGTTATGTGCTCGTAATCGTTGCTCCCGGTCAAGGTGCCCAGACTCCCGGCTTCCTCTCCCCCTGGTTGGAAGACCCGACGTTCGCCGACCGCCTGAACTGGCTGTCCGCGGTCAGCGGGATCGACCTGGTCCACTACGGGACCGAGGCGGACGCCGACACGATCCGTGACACCGCCATCGCCCAGCCGCTGCTCGTCGCCTCCGGCCTGCTGGCCGCGCTCGAGCTGTTCCCGCACCCCGCGGACGCGTTCGGCCGCATCGGAGCGGTCGCGGGCCACAGCGTCGGCGAGCTCACCGCAGCCGCCGGCGCCCGGGTGATGAGCGCCGAGCAGGCGATGGTCCTGGTCCGCGAGCGCGGCAGGGCGATGGCAGGCGCGGCCGCGGCCACCCCCACCAGCATGACCGCGATCCTCGGCGGCGACCGGGACGAGGTGCTCGCCAAGCTCGAGCAGCACGGCCTGACCCCCGCAAACGACAACGGCCCCGGCCAGATCGTCGCGGCGGGCACCGTCGAGCAGCTCGAAGCGTTCGGTGACGACGCCCCCGCGAAGGCGCGGCTGATCCCGCTCTCGGTGGCCGGCGCGTTCCACACCCAGCACATGTCACCTGCGGTCGACGTACTCGCCCGGCTCGCCCGGTCCGTGTCCACGCACGACGCCCGCACACCGATCATCTCCAACCGCGACGGCCAGGTCATGCACGACGGCCGCGACGTGCTCAAGCGGATCGTCACCCAGGTCAGCAACCCGGTGCGCTGGGACCTGTGCATGGACACCATGCTCGACCTCGGGGTGACCGGCATGCTCGAGATGCCGCCCGCCGGCACCCTCACCGGCATCGCGAAGCGGGCCATGAAGGGCGTCGAGACGTTCGCGCTCAAGACACCCGACCAGCTCGACGACGCCCGCGCGTTCTGCGACAAGCACGGCGACGCCTCGGAGATCGACCGCAACCCGACCTGGCGGATGCTGGTCGCCCCCACCAAGGGCACCTTCCACCAGGCCCCCGACGTGCACGAGGGCGGCACGATCCTGCCCGACAGCACCGTCGGCGCCGTGCAGAGCCGCAACGAGAAGACGCCGATCACCGCGCCGTACGGTGGCACGATCGTCGAGTGGCTCGTCGAGGACGGCGACCTGGTCTCCCCGGGCCAGCCCCTGATCCGCCTCCACCCCGAAGGGGTCAACGCATGACGACACTCACCTCCGCACCCGGCAGCAGCCACGCCGCGATCCTCGGCATCGGGTCGTACCGGCCGAGCCGGGTGGTCCCCAACTCCGAGCTGATCGAGGCGATCGACTCCAGTGACGAGTGGATCCAGCAGCGGTCCGGGATCAAGGAACGCCGCTTCGCCGGGCCCGACGAGACCGTGCAGATGATGTCGGTCTCGGCGGCCCGTAAGGCACTCGACGGCGCCGGCATCGATGCCGCGCAGGTCGACTGTGTCATCGTGGCCACGGTCTCGCACATGCTGCAGACCCCGGCCGTCGCGACCGCGATCGCCTACGAGCTCGGCACCGACAAGTCCCCCGCGTTCGACATCTCGGCCGCCTGCGCCGGCTTCTGCCACGGGCTCGCCCTCGGCTCCGACATGATCCGCGGCGGCAGCGCCGAAGCACGTGCTCGTGATCGGCGTCGAGCGCCTGACCGACATCACCAGCCTCAACGACCGCGGCACCGCGTTCATCTTCGCCGACGGCGCCGGGGCCGCGCTGCTCGGGCCGTCCGACGAGGCGGGCATCGGCCCGGTCGTGTGGGGCTCGGACGGCGAACAGTTCGACCTGATCCGGCAGAAGGAGGACTGGCGCGACGTGATGGTGCAGGAGCGGCCGGAGATGCCGCACCTGATCATGCAGGGCAGCGCGGTCTTCCGCTGGGCGTCCTTCGAGATGGCCAAGATCGCCCAGGCCGCCCTCGACAAGGCCGGGATCACCGCCGACGAGCTCGACGTGTTCGTGCCGCACCAGGCCAACATGCGCATCATCGACGCGATGGCCCGCTCGATGAAGCTGCCCGAGCACGTCCGGATCGCCCGCGACATCGCGCACCAGGGCAACACCTCCGCGGCATCGATCCCGCTGGCCCTCGACCGGATGATCGACGAGGGTGAGGCCAAGAGCGGCGACACCGCCCTGCTGATCGCGTTCGGCGCCGGCCTGGCCTACGCCGCGCAGGTCGTGAAGATCCCCTAGAAGTCCGTCGCCCTGCACCACGGCAGGGCACGGTTCAGCAAAGCCCCAGTAACACCCAACAACCAGAAGGAGCGCCAGCAGATGGCCACCACCGAGGAAATCCGGACCGACCTTGCCGAGATCGTGAACGAGGTCGCCGGCATCCCCGCTGACGACGTTCAGCTCGACAAGTCCTTCACCGACGACCTGGACGTCGACTCGCTGTCGATGGTCGAGGTCGTCGTCGCCGCCGAGGAGAAGTTCGACGTCAAGATCCCCGACGACGAGGTCAAGAACCTGAAGACCGTCGGCGACGCCGTCGCCTTCATCGAGCGCGCCCAGAACGGCTGACCAGAACGGCTGACCAGAACCACCCGGGCCTCCTGAGCTCGGCCCCCGCCCTGCCCTCCCGGGCACGGCACAGCAACCAGACCACGCAGTCCCCCGACTGCGAACCGCAATGATGAGGTGAATGACCAGATGACCGCTACTCGAGTCGTCGTCACGGGACTCGGTACGACGTCCCCTGTCGGTGGTGACGTGTCCACAACCTGGGCCGCACTCCTGGCCGGGCAGTCCGGCGTCCGTCCCATCAAGCACGACTGGGCGGAGCAGCTGGCCACCCAGATCGCCGCCGAGGTAGCCGTCGACCCGACCGATGTGTTGGAACGGGTCAAGGCACGGCGGCTGGACCGCTCCGGTCAGCTCGCCATGGTTGCTGCGCTCGAGGCGTGGGCCGACTCGGGCCTGTCCGCTGACGACGCGGACGTGGACCACGAACGCCTCGGCGTCGCGATGGCGTCCGGTATCGGCGGGGTGCAGACCCTGCTGACCAACTACGACTCGCTCACCTTGAAGGGCCCCCGGCGGGTGTCGCCGCTGGCGATCCCGATGCTGATGCCGAACAGCCCGGCCGCGAACATCGGCCTGGCGATCGGCGCGAAGGCAGGGGTGCACACCCCGGTCTCGGCCTGTGCCTCCGGCAACGAGGCGATCGCGCTCGGTATCGACATGATCCGGCTCGGTCGTGCGGACGTCGTCGTGGTCGGCGGCACCGAGGCCGCCGTACACCCGCTGCCGATGGCCGCATTCGGTCAGATGATGGCGCTGTCCAAGCGCAACGACGAGCCGGAGCGCGCCTCACGTCCGTGGGACAAGGGCCGTGATGGGTTCGTGCTCGGGGAGGGCTCCGCGGCACTGGTCCTCGAGTCCGAGGAGCACGCCCGGGCCCGCGGCGCCAAGGTGTACGCCGAGGCCGCCGGCGCCGGCATCACCGCGGACTCGCACGACATCGCCCAGCCCGACCCGGTCGGAGCCGGAGCCACCCGTGCCATGAAGATGGCCCTCCGCGAGGCGGACATGGCTCCTGACGAGATCCTGCACATCAACGCACACGCCACCTCTACCCCGCAGGGTGACCTCGCGGAGGCCGGTGCGATCCGCAACGCCCTCGGCGGCGCCGCGGACCGGGTGATCGTCACCTCCACCAAGTCGATGACCGGGCACCTGCTCGGTGCGGCCGGCGCGCTGGAGTCGCTCGCCACGATCCTCGCCCTGCACCACCGGGTCATCCCACCGACGATCAACCTCGAGGACCCCGAGGAGACCGGCCTCGACATCGCCTCCGAGCAGCGCACCCTCCCGGAGGGCGACATCGCGGCACTCAACAACTCCTTTGGCTTCGGCGGCCACAACGTCGCAATCGCCTTCCGCAGCGTCTGATCCAGTACGACGGACCCGCCGGCGCACCACGTCGGCGACCGCGCGTCAGCACCAGACCGACCACGCAGGAGACCAGCCCATGACCACAGCACCCGCTGCCGCACCCGCCAAGCCGGTCAAGCCGGCCAAGCTCCCCCGCGAGCAGGACCCGCGGAACCCGAACTTCCGGCTCGCCGCGTTCTTCGACGAAGGCACCCTTGAGCTGATCACCGAGGACGACGGCAGCGGCATGCTCGCCGCCGTGGGCAAGGTCGACGGCACGCACGTGGTCGCGTTCTGCTCCGACGCCACGGTGATGGGCGGCGCGATGGGCGAGGTCGGCTGCAAGGCCGTGGTGCACGCCTACGAGCGGGCGCTCGCGGACCAGGCGCCGGTCGTCGGCCTCTGGCACTCCGGCGGGGCCCGTCTCGCTGAGGGCGTGCTGTCGTTGCACGCGGTCGGCGAGATCTTCCACGCGATGACGCAGGCGTCGGGCAAGGTTCCGCAGATCTCGGTGGTGCTCGGCCCCGCAGCCGGCGGCGCCGCGTACGGTCCCGCCCTCACCGACGTGGTGATCCTGGGCCCCGAGGGTCGGATCTTCGTCACCGGTCCGGACGTGGTCCGGTCGGTCACCGGCGAGGACGTCGACATGCTCCGCCTCGGCGGCCCCGAGCCGCACGGCCGGCGTTCCGGCGTGGTGCACATCCTCACCGAGAGCGAGCAGGAGGCCATTGATCGCGCCCGCGGCGTCACCACCCTGCTCGGCGCCCAGGGCACCCTGGACGTCGCCTCCGTCAAGGACATCGACCTGGCCGAGATGCTGCCCGAGTCCAAGAAGCGGGCGTACGACGTACACCCGCTCGTCGAGGCCGTCCTCGACGAGGGCACCGCCCAGGAACTGCACCAGCGCTGGGCCCCCAACATCGTCACAGCCCTCGGCCGGTTCGGTGGGCGCACCGTCGGCGTGATCGCCAACAACCCGCTCCGCCTCGGCGGCTGCCTCGACTCGCTGTCGGCGGAGAAGGCGTCGCGGTTCGTGCGGATGTGCGACGCGTTCGGCGTCCCGCTGGTCGTGCTCGTCGACGTGCCCGGGTACCTCCCCGGCGTCGGCCAGGAGTGGGACGGCGTCGTCCGGCGCGGAGCCAAGCTGCTGCACGCCTTCGGTGAGGCGGTCGTCCCCCGGGTCACCCTGGTCACCAGGAAGACGTACGGCGGCGCCTACATCGCGATGAACTCACGCTCACTCGGAGCCACCAAGGTGTTCGCCTGGCCCGGAGCGGAGGTAGCCGTGATGGGTGCGGTCGCCGCGATCCGGATCCTGCACCGCCGCAAGCTGCTCGAGGTGGCCCCCGAGATCCGCCCGCAGGTGGAGGCCGAGCTCGCCGCCGAGCACGAACGGATCGCCGGCGGAGTCGACAAGGCCGTGGAGATCGGCGTGGTCGACGAGGTCGTGGAGCCCTCCCTGACCCGCACCGCACTGGCCGGGGCGATCGCCGACGCCGGCATCGTCCGGCGCGGCCTGCACGGCAACATCCCCCTCTGACCCCCTCCCCCGTTGAGATCCGCCTCGTTCCCGGTTGAGACCCGCCTCGGTTTCTGTTGAAACCCGCCTCGTTAGGCATTGAGACCCGCCTGGTTCTCCTGAGACCCGGGGGCACCTACGAGTGCCCTGGGTAGGTCGTGAACCCGGGCGAACGAGGCGGAACTCAACCGCGAACGAGGCGGTACTCAACCGGGAACGAGGCGGGTCTCAACGAGGTGCTCGGGGCGGACCGGGACCCGGTTCAGCGCCAGACCGGTCGCCGCCCGGATCGCGGCGACGATCGCCGGCGTCGACGAGATCGTCGGTGGCTCACCCACGCCGCGCAGGCCGTACGGCGCGTGCGGGTCGGCGAGCTCGAGGACGTCGACCCTCATCGGCGGCATGTCGAGCACGGTCGGGATCAGGTAGTCGGTGAACGACGGGTTCCGCACCAGCCCGTCCCGGACCTGGATCTCCTCCATCACCGCCAGCCCAAGCCCCTGCGCGCTGCCCCCGTGGATCTGGCCGAGCACCGCATCGGGGTTGATCGCGCGGCCGACGTCCTGGGCACAGTCGAGGGCAACCACCTTCACAAGACCAAGCTCCACGTCCACATCGACGACGGCGCGGTGCGCCGCGAACGCGAACTGGACGTGCGCGTTCCCCTGCCCGGTCTCGGGGTCGAGCGTGCTGGTCGGCCGGTGCCGCCACTCGACGGTCCGCTCGACCGTGTCGTCACCGAGCAGGTCCACCAGGTCGGCGACCGGGACCCCCGCCCGGGAGACGACCTTGCCGCCCTCGAGCAGCAGGTCGTCCACGTCCAGGCCTGCGCGTTCGGCAGCCCGATGGCGTACGACGGACGCGACCTCCTGGCACGCGGCCCGCACCGCGCCACCCGTCACATAGCTCTGCCGTGACGCCGATGTCGAGCCGGCACTGCCGACCTGGGTGTCCGCGCCCTGGATGGAGACCCGTTCCACGCCGAGCTCGGTGCGCGCGACCTGCGCCTGCAGGGTGACCAGTCCCTGGCCGACCTCGACGGCCGCAGTGTGCACCAGCGCGACCGGCTCGCCTCCGATCACCGCGAGCGCGACCCGGGCGGTGGAGTAGTCGTCGAACCCCTCGGAGAAGCAGATGTTCTTGATGCCGACGCCGTAACCGATCCCGCGTACCACGCCCTCGCCATGGGTGGTGTTCGCGACCCCGCCGGGCATCGAACGCAGGTCGTCGGCCGCCGGCCCGGGCAGTGGCATGTCACGGACCCGGCGCATCAGCTCGGCGACGGGCGCGGCCGAGTCGAGCACCTGACCGGTCGCGACCCGGTCGCCCTCGGCCAGCCCGTTCCTGATCCGGAGCTCGGCCGGATCCATCCGGAGCGCAGCGGCCAGCCGGTCCATCTGCGACTCGTACCCGAAAGCCGCCTGCACGGCGCCGAAGCCACGCATCGCCCCGCACGGCGGGTTGTTGGTGTAGGCGCCGTAGCAGTCGATGGACACGTGCGGCACGACGTACGGCCCGGCGCCCAGCGTCGCCGCGTTCGCGACTACCGCCGGCGTGCTCGAGGCGTAGGCGCCGCCGTCGAGGACGATCTCGGCCCTGACGTAGACCAGCCGGCCGTCGCGGGTCGCGCCGTGCTCGTAGTGCATCAGCGCCGGGTGCCGGTGCACGTGCCCGAAGAACGACTCCTCGCGGGAGTACACCATCTTCACCGGCCGGCCGGTCCGTAGCGCCAGCATGCACGCGTGCACCTGCATCGACAGGTCCTCGCGGGCACCGAAGGCACCGCCGACGCCGGCCAGGGTGATCCGGACCAGCTCCGCCTCAAGGCCCAGCGCCGAAGCCACCTGCCCGCGGTCCACGTGCAGCCACTGGGTCGCGACGTACAGGTCGACGCCGCCGTCCGGCGCGGGAACGGCCAACCCGGACTCGGGCCCCAGGAAGGCCTGGTCCTGCATGCCGACCTCGTAGTCGCCGGTGACCACGACGTCGGCGTGCCCGGCGAGGTCCGCGAGGACGTCCGGGTCGCCGTGCCGGATCCTCACGTGTCGTACGACGTTGCCGCTTTCGTGGACCTCGGCGGCCTGACCGTGCACGGCGGCGCGCGGGTCGGTCACCGGCTCGAGCACGTCGTACTCGACGTCGATGAGGGCGAGCGCCCGTCGCGCCGTCTCGGGGTGGTCGGCCGCAACCAGGGCGACCGCCTCCCCCTGGTAGCGCACCCTGTCGGCCGCGAGCACCGGCTGGTCGCGGTGCTCGAGGCCGTACGCGTTCTCACCCGGGACGTCCTCATGGGTGAGCACCGCGAACACGCCCGGTAACGCGAGCGCTCGGGCCGTCTCCAAGTGGGTGATCCGAGCGTGCGCGTGCGGGCTGCGCAGGGTCGCGCCCCACAGCATCCCGTCCATCCAGAGGTCGGAGGAGTATGCGAACTCGCCACGCACCTTGAGCGTCCCGTCGGGCCGCAACGGGCTGTCCCCGACGCCGCCCGCGATCGTCCCGGTCAGAGCACCGGTCGCGGCCCCGGTCGCGGTCCCGGTCGCCGAACCACCCATCGAGCTCACCTCGTCCCACTACGGTCGAGCAGCCGCCGGGCAGCAGAGGCGGCCGCCGCGGCGAGGACGTGCTCGTCCGCGGTCAGGAGTACGTCGTCCTCCACGACCAGCTGCCCGTTGACCATGAGCACCGCGAGCGGTGGTCGGGAGCCCATGACCAGCGCGGCCACGGGGTCCTCGATTCCGGCGTGGGCGATCCCGTCGACGCGCCACAGCGCGATGTCGGCGAGCTTGCCGACCTCCAGTGACCCGATGTCGGTCGCCCGTCCCAGGCAGCGCGCGCCGCCGATCGTGCCCAGCGCAAGGGCCTGGCGCGCGGTCAGCGCGTCCGGTCCACCACGCAGCCGGGCGACGAGCAGCGCAGCATGCAGCTCCGCCGCCAGCGAGCCCTCCTCGTTCGACGCCGACCCGTCGACGCCCAGACCCACAGGGACGTCCGCGCCGATCAGCGAGACAACGGGAGCGATCCCGGCGCCGAGCCGGCCGTTGCTGGTCGGGCAGTGCGCGACGCCGGTCCCGGACTCCGCGAAGCGGCTGACCGTCTTGTCGTCGACGTGGACGCAGTGCGCGAGCCACACGTCGTCACCGAGCCAGCCGAGCTCCTCGACGTACTCCGCGGGGCTGCAGCCGAACGAGTCCCGGCAGAACGCCTCCTCCTCGACGGTCTCAGCGAGGTGCGTGTGCAGGCGGACGCCGCGGTCGCGGGCCAGGGCCGCGGCCTCACGCATCAGGTCCGCGGTCACCGAGAACGGCGAGCAGGGCGCGACCGCGATCCGCAGCATCGAGTCCGGCGCCGCGTCGTGGTGCTCGTCGATCGCCGCCGCGGTCGCGGCCAGCGCCGCGTCACGGTCCTCGACAACGTGGTCCGGTGGTAGGCCACCGGCGGACTGGCCGAGGTCCATCGACCCGCGGGTGGGGTGGAACCGCAGCCCGATCTCCCGGGCCGCCGCGATCTCCGCCCCGAGGACGTCGCCGCCGTCGCGCGGGAAGATGTAGTGGTGGTCCGTGGTCGTCGTGCACCCGGTCCGCGCCAGCCAGCCGAGCCCGGCTCCGGCGGCGGCGTGTACGACGTCCTCGTCGATGCCCGCCCACACCGGGTACATCTCGGTCAGCCAGCCGAACAGGTTCTGGTCCTGCGCCAGGCCGCGCGTCGCCCACTGGTACAGGTGGTGGTGGGTGTTCACCAGTCCCGGCGTCGCCAGGCAGCCGGTGCCGTCGATGAACCGGTTCACCTCGACCGTCGGCGCGCCCGGTCCGACCGCGACGATCCTGTTGTCCTCGACGACGACGTGCCCGTCGACGTACTCGGTCCCGGCCGCATCAACACACGCGACCGCACAGCCCGTGATCGCGGTCCTCATCCGTGCTCCCCCCCGGCCGACGTGCGAGCGGCCAACCGGACGGCGTCCAGGATCTTCTCGTAGCCCGTGCACCGGCACAGGTTCCCGGCCAGCGCCTCCCGGATGTCGGCGTCACTCGGGTCCGGGTCGCGTTCGAGGAGGTCGTGCGCGGCGACGACGAGACCTGGCGTGCAGAACCCGCACTGCACCGCGCCGGCGGTGACGAACGCCTGCTGCACCCGGTCGAGCCGGTCACCGTCCGCGAGCCCCTCGACGGTGACGATGTCGCGGCCCTCGGCCTGCCCAGCGGCGACCAGGCATGCGCACACCGGGACCCGGTCGAGATACACCGTGCAGGACCCGCACTCCCCTTGCTCGCAAGCGTTCTTGGCGCCAGGCAGGCCGAGCCGTTCGCGCAGCACGTACAGCAGGCTCTCCCCGGGCCACACGTCGTCGGCCATCCGCTGCTCACCGTTGACGGTGCACGTCACCCTCATCCCGCAACCTCCCCGTCGGCGGCGTCCTGGCGGTAGTCGTCCCATGCCCAGGTCAGAGTCCGCCGGGCCATCACGGCGAGAGCGTGCCGGCGGTAGTCGGCGCTTCCCCGCACGTCGTCGATCGGGCTCGCGGCGGCGGCAACGAGCTCGCCGAACCGGTGTACGACGGGCACCGGAAGCTGTTCCCGCGACTCCCAGTGGCCCGACGTCGCGAGCCGGCCGGTGACATACTCCTCGGCCTCGGCGGCACGGCGTGGTGTCGGAGCGGCCGAGCCGAGACCCGTCCCGACTCGACGACCAGGAACGTCGAGCGCCACCGCAAAGGACGCCACCGCGATCACCATCGCGTTGCGGGTGCCGATCTTCGAGAACTGCTGCGGCCCCTGCGCGCACGGGATGTGCACGGCCCGGATCAGCTCGTCAGGCTCGAGCGCACTGCGCTTCACGCCGGTGAAGAACTCGTCGATCGGGACACGCCGGCTGCCGCGCACGGACGCCACCTCGACCTCGGCGCCCGTAGCGAGCAGCGGCGGGTGTGCGTCCCCGGCCGGTGAGGCCGAGCCGAGGTTCCCGCCGACGGTGCCGCGGTTGCGGATCTGCGGCGACCCGACCGTGCGCGACGCCATCGCCAGCCCCGGCAGCACGTCCGCGAGGTCGGCGATCACCCGCGCATAGGTCACCCCGGCGCCCAGCTCGACCTGCGCAGGCCCGACCGAGCACTCGGACAGGTCGTCGACCCGGGTGAGGTCGAGCAGGCCCGAGGGTCGTCGCCGGTCGAAGTTGACCTCGACCATCACATCGGTGCCGCCGGCGATCGGCAGCAGGCCAGGGTCGGCCGCCTTGGCAGCGAGCGCCTCGTCCCAGGTCAGGGGCTGCACCATCTCCACCGTGACCTACCAGGCCTCGGGGACATCGGTTGCGTCGTCGGCGAGCACGGTTCCCTCGATCAGTCCGTAGGGACGGTCGTCGACGTGGAACACCTCGCCGGGGTTCTCCAGCCCGAAGGCCGCCAGGTCGACCAGGAAGTGGTGCCGGTTCGGCAGCGAGAGCCGGACCTCGGCCACGCCGTCGCAGGAACCGAGCAGCCGTTCCCCCATCGCGTAGAGCGTCTGCTGCAGCGACCTGCTGTACGTGTCGGCGAAGGCCTCGACGAGAGCGGTGCGTGCCGCGTCGTAGGACTTCGCCCAGTCCGTCGCCGAGGGGGCCGAAGACGACGCGGCCGGCTGGGCCGAGGTGTGCCGCCACTGCGCGGTGACCGACGTGCAGAGGATCCGGTCGGTGGCCTCGGCGAGGGTGGTGTACCGGTCCTCGAGGAAGCCGGTGAACTCAGAGTCCGTCGAGTTGAGCAGCACCAGGTCCTTGACCCCGGACAGGACCCAGGCACCCTGCCCGTCGTACGTCACCGTGGTCGTTCTCGTCCCGGCGCCGGCCTGGACGAACGAGTGCGTCGTCGGGCCGGCCGACGTGGTGACGCGTTGCCAGGGATACTCCTCGACCTGCACCCGGGCCCGGTGCACGCTGGGCGTGGAGTCGACGAAGTGCTTGGCGAGCAGGAGGGCGAAGTCCTCGATCTCGCCGACACCGTGCTCGCGTGCGAACGCATACACGGTGTTCTTCTGGCTGTCGGTGGGCAGCACGCCCGCGTTGTCGCCGTGGAGATGGACCGCCGCCAGGTCACCGCTGAGCGCGACGCCCACGTTCAGGTCGTGCAGCACATGGCTCTCGGCGTCACGATCCACCTTCATCATCCGGATCTGCGCCTTGCCGTACTGGTTGTCGCCGAGCCTCGTGCCCATGGTCAGCTCCCCCGATAAGTCGAGTATGAGAACGGGCTCAGCAGCAGCGGCACATGGTGGTGCCTGCCCGGGTCGGTGACCGCGAACACCACCACGACCTCCGGGTAGAACGTCTCCACGCCGCGGCCGGAGAAGTAGTCGCCGCTGCCGAACACCAGCCGGTGCGTGCCGGTGCCGAGTGGCTCGGTGCTACCCCACGCCGTGACCCGGCCGTCGTCGTCGGTCACCGCGTCTGCGACCGGCTCCCACGCGCCGTCGGCCAGCCGTTCCCAGCGCACGGGTACGCCGCTCGCCGGCATGCCGCGCGTGCTGTCGAGGACATGGCTGGACAGGGTCACTCCGACACCAGCCTGGCGAGTCGCAGCCGTACGATCTCAGCTAGCTCATGGCGTACGACGGACCGCTCGGCCGCCTCGTCGTTGGCCAGACGTGACTGCAGGGCGTCGTACATCTCCTGGGCGGACCGGCCGGCGGCACGGATCAGGAACACGTGGCCGAACCGCTCCTCGTAGGCCAGGTTCCCCTCGGCCAGGAGAACCTGGATGTCATCGCCGGCGGCCAGCGCGGTGGCCTGCTCCATGCGTGACCAGTTGTCCTCCCGGTCGGTCCCGGTGCGCCGTTCACCGATCCGGGGGTGCGCGGCGAGGGCCTGCCCCAGCGCGTCGTCGTCCAACGCCAGCACCGCTGCCTCGCCGGCGTCGAGCAACGGCTGGAGCGATCCGAACGGACGCTTCCGCAACACGGCGTGCACCCACGCGTCAGCGGCGCAACACGTGCGCAGCTCGGCGATCGCCTGCTCGTCCGCGAGGTGGTCGAGCCACGCTACCGAGTGCGCGCTGACCTGACTGTGGGGTCGCTGCATCAAGCCCTCCTTGGCACAGGTCTACACCACCCCGGGCGAGATTTGCAGCAGATTGTCTCCGGCTCCCCTCCAGCGCGCCCGTCAACCGGCGCGGTAACGCTCCTCCAGCGCCGAGATGCCGTACGCGGTGAGCTCGCCGAGGACCCGTAACCGGGACAGTCCGCCGTCCGGGTACACGTCGAGCCGGACATGGGTCACCGGCTCGTCGGAGTCGACGGAGAACTGGTGGCGCAGGTCGGGCTGCACCTCGGTCCGCGGCACGAGCACTTCCCAGGCCTCCTGGTCGTCCGGAGCGTGCCGGGTCGCGTCGTCCGGAGCGTGCCGGGTCGCGTCCACGCCAGTGAGCTTGACCCAGCCCGGGGCGTTGCCGACGAAGTACGACGTGTCCACGACCACCCGTCGCACGACGCCCGCAGCGGCGAGCCGGACCGTGACGAAGTCGTTCCCGTCGTCGCGCCGCCGCGCGTTCTCCCAGCCCTCCCCCATGTGCCGGGCACGGCCGGGCAGCAAGAGGTTCCGGGCCGAGGAGTAGAACATGTCGGAGCAGGCCACCACGTCGCCGCCGTTCTCGAGGGCGGCCAGGTCAACGGTCCCGGTCAGCATCCGCGGGTCCGGCACCGGTTCTCCGTGCACCCGGAGCCGGGCCACCCCGCCGTCGGGGTAGATGGTGAGCCGGACATGGCTGAACCGCCGCGTGTCCTCGACCGGGAACGGGTTCGCGGTGTCCCCCTTGACCGGCGACCTCGGCACGATCGTCACCCATGCAGCCCCGAGCACGTCCTCGAGCGAGGGATGGCCTGCGAGGGCGACTGCCTCCACGGAGACCTCCGGCGGGTAGTTGCCGGTGAACCACGCGGTGTCGACGACCAGCCCGTGCACCACCCCCGGAACCCCGAGCCGGACGATCGCGAAGTCGCTCCCCGGCTCGCGCCTGCGCCGCGTCTCCCATCCGTCGTACACCTTGCCCCGGGGTCCGAAGTCCAGCGGGTCGAAGATCGCGGGGGTGGGTCTGATCAGGTTCTCCCGGGCCGCGAACAGCTCGTCGTTGGCGTGCACGACGCTGCCGCCCAGCGCACGTGAGGCGAGGTCGGGCAGTGCCGTGAAGGGCGGTCGGGCGCTGTTCATGCTGCGCCTCGGGCGAGGAGCCGCCCGCGCGCCGGACCGGACAGGTCGACGCGCCGGCCCGAGAGCCACGTCTCGCGCACAACCCCTCTGAGCTGGTGCTGGGCGTACGGCGTCACCGGGTTCCTGTGCTGCAGCATCGAAGGGTCGACGACGAAGCTCTCGTCCGGTGCAAGCACGCAGAAGTCGGCGTCGTTGCCAAGGTCGATGCGGCCCTTGCGACCGAGCCCGGCCCGCGCCGCGGGGGCGCCGGACATCCACCGGGCGAGGTCGGAGGGGGTGTGCCCGCGACTGCTCGCCTCTGTCCAGAGCACGGGAAGTCCGAGCTGCAACGAGCTGATCCCGCCCCAGGCCTCGTCGAACCGCCCGGTGTCGAGGCGTTTGAGGCCGGCGGTGCACGGCGAGTGGTCGGAGACCACCATCTCGATGGTCCGCTCCGCGATCCCCTCCCACAGCGCACGCCGGTTGTTTTCGTCCCGGATCGGCGGGCAGCACTTGAACGCGGTGGCTCCTGCCGCGATGTGCTCGGCGGCGAGGGTCAGGTAGTGCGGACAGGTCTCCGCGGTGACCGGGAGCCCGTCGGCACGGGCGGCCCGGATCAGCGGGAGCGCCCGGGCCGTGGACAGGTGCACGATGTGTACCCGGCAGCCGGTGCGGCGCGCGGTGTCGATGACGGTCTCGATCGCGGAGACCTCCGAGGAGTCCGGGCGTGAGTCCAGGAAGGTCCGGTAGCTGGTGCTGGCCGGGGCCGGTGTCAGCGCGTCGGCGTCCTCGGCGTGCACGAGCAGCAGCCCACCGAACGAGGCCACCCGCGACATCACGTGCTCGAGCTCGACCTCGTTGAGCGGCGGGAACTCCTCGACGCCGGAGTCGACCAGGAAGCACTTGAACCCCAGCACCCCGGCGTCGTGCATCGGCTGCAGGTCGCGGCCGTTCGCCGGAACCGCGCCGCCCCAGAACGCGACGTCGACGTAGCAGTTGCCCTCCGCGGCGGCCCGCTTCGCCCGCAGCCCGTCGAGGTCGGTCGTCGGAGGGATGCTGTTGAGCGGCATGTCGACGATCGTGGTGACGCCGCCGGCCGCAGCGGCCCGGGTGGCGTGGGGGAAACCCTCCCACTCCGAGCGACCCGGGTCGTTGACGTGCACGTGCGAGTCGACGAGGCCGGGCAGCAGCACCACGTCGTCCTCGAAGGTGACCGACTCGTGTCCCTCGATCCGGGAGGCGAACGGTTCGACGGCGACCACCTGGCCGTCGGCGACGCCCACGGAGCACGACTCCTCGCGTCCGTCCACCACGGCACGTGTCGCACGAAGCACCAGGTCCAGCATGGTCAGCCCAACGTCTTGCGGTACGCCCGCCAGCCGCCGTGCTCGGTGATGTCGGTGTGCCGGTCCCGTTCGCCGTCCCGCAGCACCATCGACAGGGTCGCGGTCCCGTCCTCCAGCTCGATCACCCCGAGCTCCAGCTCCGGGGGCTCCGCGGGCAGGAACCTGTCACGGATCACCTCGAGGGGTACGTCGAACAGCTCACCGCGCACGCGACCTCCGCCCTCCACCACAGGGAAGATGCCCGGGAACTCGTCGCGCACGGAGAAGAACCGGTACTTCGCCGCGGTCCGTCGCTCGCCGACGAAAGGGTGCTCGGCGATGTTGTCGTGCAGCCGACCCCCGCGCATGCCCTCGCCGTTGGTCATCAGGTACACCATCGTCGTTCCTCCAGCTGGTCGGGAAGGCCGCGCGGTTCCGCTCCCAGCATGCTGCCACCTCCGGCGCACGCACGCAGGTCTTCGCCGGCTACGCCACGGCGTACTCGGTGTAGCGCCCGAGAACGTAGGCCCAGCCGCTGTCGTAGCGCGCCCGCGCGTCCGGGTCTCGCCGTTCCCAGCCGGTGTGGGTCAGCTCGACGCGGGTGTCGTCCCCGTCCGCGGTGAACCGGACCTCGACCCGGGTCGCCTGATCGGCGTCATGCCCGGGATGCCACGTGAACGCGACCAGGGCGGCCACCTCCCAGTCCGTGACGGTCCCCCACACCGACGTACTGCCGTCGGCCAGCCGCTCAAGGATCTGGCCGCCGGTGCGGCCATCGATGCTGACCGAGGCGGCCGCCTCCCCGCCGACCGAGTGGGTGGCGAGGGGCCACCAGTCGGTGATCCGCTCGGTGAACAGCTCGAAGGCGCGGTGTACGTCGACCGGGACCGTCACGGTCTTCACCAGCGGCGCGGTGACCTCTACATCGTCCAGGTTCTTGCTCATGGCTGCCTCCTCGAGGCGTGGTCCTGCTCCGCGAAGTCGGCGAAGCTGTCGAGTGCGGTCGTCCAGAAGTCGTCGAGCCAGCTGCGCAGCGCGGCGAGCCCTTCCGGCGCGATCCGGTAGATGTTGCGGGTCCCGACGGAAGCGTGGGCCACGAGCCCGCTCTCCTCGAGGACCCGCAGGTGCTGGGACACGGCCGGTCGGCTGATCGGCAGGTTCTCCGCGAGGCGACCGACCGGCACCGGACCGTTCCTCAGCTGCTCGAGAATCTGCCTCCGGGTCGGGTCACCCAGGGCGTCCAGCACATGGTAAGTTGCCACGAACGGTAAGTTACCACTTACGCTCAGCCCTGGCTAGAGGCGGCAGGTGTTCACCAGGTCACCGCCGGTCGGCCGCGCGTAGAAGCCGTCGGCCGGCGGCTCGGCCCCGTCCTCGACCCACCGGTCAGCTCGTCGAACGCCGACCGCGCGCACGGCAGCAGCGGGCGGAGCTTGTCCGGGTGGAGGGAGTACAGCCCGTCGGTGTGCGTGCCGTCCTCGACCATGTAGTAGCGGTGCAGCGACCCCGCGCCCGCGTCGTCGACCAGCTCGTCGTACACGTCGGAGTCGGTCGCGGCCGGGAGCAGCGTGTCGAGCGAGCCGTGCACGGTCAGCATCGGCTTGCCGATCTTGCCGGTCAGCTCCACCGACCGCACCGCGTGCCTTCACCGACTGCGGGCGCGACGCGTAGTCGTAGTCGGCGTCGCAGTGCGGCGTTCCGCTTGCGCAGAAGGGGATGCCGGCGTCGAGGTCGCCGTCCCACTGCGGGTCGAACTCCTCGCGGTAGATCCGCTGGGTGAGGTCCCAGTAGTAGGTGTAGTGGAACGGCCACAGGAACTCCGAGCCCTGCGCGAAGCCGGCGTCGATCATCGCGTCGTGCGCGGCCTGGTCGCCGGTGGCGGCGTACGCCGGGTAGTGCTTCGAGCGCGGTCGGCAGGTAGGTGAGCAGGTTCGGGCCCTCGGCGCGGAACAGCGTGCCCTCCCAGTCGAGGCCGCCGTCGTACAGCCCGGGGTTGTTCTCCAGCTGCCAGCGGGTGAGGTAGCCGCCGTTGGAGATGCCGGCCATGTAGGTGCGCGCCGGCGGTGGTTGCCGTAGCGCTGCTTGCACCACCCGCTTGGTGGCGCGGGTCAGCTGGGTGACCCGCCGGTGCCACTCGCGGATCGAGCCGCCCGGCTCGGAGCCGTCGTCGTAGAACGCGGCGCCGACGTTGCCCTTGTCGGTCGAGGCGAAGGCGAAGCCCTTGCTCAGCACCCAGTCGCCGATGATGAAGTCGTTGGCGTACTGCGCCCGCACGCCGGGGGCGCCGCTGACGACGAGCCCGCCGTTCCAGTCGTCGGGCAGCCGGATCACGAACTGCGAGTCGTGGTTCCAGCCGTTGTTCGTGTTCGACGTCGAGTCGTCCGGGAAGTACCCGTCGACCTGGATGCCGGGTACCCCGGACGGGTTCGTCGTCCCGGCGGCGTGCAGCCCGTTCCAGTCGGCCTGGTTGGTGTGCCCGGAGGCCACCGTGCCCGCGGTGGTGAGGTCGTCGAGGCAGGCCGACTTCTGCATCTCCGCACCGGGGACGTCGACCTTCCACAGCTTGGCGCAGTGGCCAGGCGCGGTGTTCTTCTTCGCCTCGGCCGGTACGACGGACAGGGCGGTTGTTCCCAGGAGGATGGCGACGGCGGCGACGGGCGCGGCCAGGCGGGTCTTCTTCGATGAGGTGCGCATGCCCGTCATCGTCTTGCCGACCGTCGCACGGCCTCAATGTGACCTGCTCACACAATGCCCACCGCGGGGCTGTGCGTTTCGCCCGCCCCTCAGGCGTCGAGGTGTCGCCGGAAGAAGCGCACCGTCCTGCGCATCGACTGCGGCCAGGCGACGTCGAAGGCGTGCGGCTGTCCCGGGTAGGTGAACATCGTCGCGTCCACGCCCGCCCGCTCCAGCAGCCGCAGGGAGGCGCGGCTCCACCGGATCGGACAGCTCTCGTCGGCGGTGCCGTGGTGGATCAGGACGGGTTCGGTGATCCGGTCGAAGTAGGTCCTCGGGCTCGCCGCGCGCCAGAACGCCCGGTTCTTCTCCGGCGCCCCGTAGCGGCCGATGATCTGCTGGGAGAGCCCAGACCGGTCGGCGTCGTCCCGGATCCACCGGTTGAAGTTGTCGGCCGTGTTCGAGCTGACCGGTGCGTAGACCACGGCGGCGTCGACCAGCCCTGGTCGCGCGACCAGGGCGTTGTACATCACGCCACCGCCCATCGACCTGCCCAGCAACCCGACCCGGTCACCGTCCAGGAACCGGAGGTCCGACCGCTTCACGGCCATCACCGCGTTGACCACATCGACCGTGTAGCCGAGCCGGAGCCGCCGATCGGCCCCCGGGTCGTCGTCGGAGGCGGCGTGGTTGCGGTAGTCCGTGTGCAGTACGGCGAACCCCGATCGCGCCAGCCAGTCCTGCTCGCGACGCAGTCCCTGGCCGTTGGCGTAGAACGCCGGGTCGATGTAGCCGTGCCCGAGCACCAGGACCGGGAACGGCCCCCGTCCGCGGGGTCGGTTCAGGATCCCTGAGATGGTCAGGTCGCCGCTTCGGTAGGACACGAAGTACTGGGTGTAGGCGTCGGTCTCGACCATCACCTGGCCCAGCCGGAGCCCCCGTCCGTCGTACCTCTTGTCGAACAGCGCCGGTACGGAGACCGGATGTGCCTTCTCCGGTTCCTCGGAGGGCGCGGTTGTCGGCGCAGGCGGCGCGGACTCCGGGGTGGACGTCCCAGGTTCCGGGGCGCTGCTGGACGCTGCCGGCGGGCTCGAGCCGGGACTCGCCGGCCCGGCGGTGTCGCTCGAGCAGCCGGCGATGACGAGCACCCCGGCCAGGACGCAACCCAGTGCGCCGGCCGGCCGGGATCCTCGGAGCCTCATCCGCCTATGGTGCCCCGGTCAGAGGCTGGTGCGGAAGAAGCCGAGATCGTCGATGAGCTTCAGACCACCTGGTGCAGCCAGCGGACCGGTGCGCCGTCGCCGGCGTGACGGAACGTCTCCAGCTCGTCGTCCCAGGGCTTGCCGAGCAGCTTGTCGATCTCGTTGAGCAGGGTTGTGTCGCCCAGCGCGGCCTTGACGACGGCGGCCTTGAGCCGGTCCTCGGGGATCATGATGTCGCCGTGGATGCCGGTCACTGCATGGAAGACGCCGAGGTCGGGGGTGAACGAGAACCGGGCGCCCTCGGTGCCGGTGGTGGCCTCCTCGGTCACCTCGAACCGCAGGTGGTTCCAGCCGCGGAGCGCGGAGGCGATGGCGGCTGCCGTGCCGGCGTCTCCCGACCAGGAGTACTCCGCACGGTACGTGCCCGCCTGGGCGCCCTGCGGCGTCCACTCGAGGCTGACGGCAGCGCCGAGCACGCCACCCACGGCCCACTCGATGTGCGGGCACAACGCAGACGGCGATGAGTGGACGTAGAGCACGCCCCGTGTCGCATTACGTGTGGTCACCGTGACCTCCTCATTTCCGGCGTCGAGATACGCCTTCCCCAGCGGTCTCGTGTGCGGAATCGGGTGGTACCGATGACACATATGTGTACTTGTGATGACTATTGTTGCGCAGATCCGGTCCCAATGGTCACATTGACACCACAATTCTCAGGACGAGCGGCCGCGGGCCTTGAGCTTGGTGTTCGGCATCGGCGGCGCGAGCAGCCGGTCGCCGCGGAAACCAGCGACCTGGCCGAACCGCTCCGGCACCCAGGAGACGCCCTCGCCGTTCCAGTCGTCGCGCTGCTCGACGATCTCCTCGTGGCTCCGGCCGATGAAGTTCCACCACATCACGATCTCCTCCTCGAACGGCGCACCGCCGAGCAGCAGCGCGGTCGCCGGCTCGTCGACCCCGTCGGGGACCGCGAAGCCCAGCTCGCTCATGCCTTCGCCGAGGTAGCTCATCGAGTTGCGCGGCACGTCGCGCCCGCCGACCGCGACGGTCCCGGCAACCGTGAGCACGCCGTACTCGAACCCGGGGTCGAGCGGGATGGTGCCCGAGGCACCCGGGGCCAGGGTCAGCTCGGCGCCGACCAGCGGGGTGAAGGCCGGTGCGCTCGAGGTCTCCCCCGCGAGGTCACCCATGAGCACCTTGAGGGTGACTCCGTCCTCGTGGTAGGTCGGCAGGTCGGCGATGTGCGTGAAGTCGGCCGGGACGCTGTCGCGCACCCCGTCGGGCAGACAGGTCCACAGCTGCACTCCGTGCAGGAACGTCGGGGCGTCCTCCGGTGAGACCTCGGCATGGCAGATGCCGTGCCCGGCGGTCATCACGTTGAGCTGGCCAGGCAGGATCCGCTGCTCCGAACCGAGGCTGTCGGTGTGCAGTCCCTCGCCCTCGAACAGCCAGGTCACCGTCTGCAGGCCGGTGTGCGGGTGCGGCGGCACCCACATGCCGCCGGTCTGCTTGATGTCGTCGGGACCGTAGTGGTCGAGGAAGCACCATGCGCCGATCATCCGGCGGTTCTTGTTCGGCAGGATCCGTCGCACGTGCGTGGTCCGGCCCAGCAGGACGTCCCGCGCCTCGAGCGGCTCGTGCAGTGTGGCGAACGTACTCATGTGGGCCAGTCTTGCACCGGCCGGCCAGGTCGGTCACCGGCCGGAAACGTGAACGGGCTCAAACTTCGCGAGCCGGAAACACGGACGTGGCCGCCGCGAAACGTCGACGGGCGACGGTAGTCCCAGCACCCACCGACCACGAGGAGGCACCATGTCGGACCACGTCATCCCCGCACCGCACCTGACGATCCGCCCCGGCGGGCTGCACGACACCGAATCGGTCGCGGCGATGCATGCCCGCTGCTCGGACCTGTCGTTGTTCCGCCGGTTCCACGCGCCGCTCCCCTGCGTCTCCACCCGGATGATCCACCAGCTGCTCGCACCGACGGACGGGTGGAGCGTCCTCGGGCAGGTCGACGGCGACGTCGTCGGGCTCGCCTGTGCCGCACCGACGTCGGCCCCCGTGGTCGAGCTCGCCGACCTCGAGGTCGGCGTGCTCGAGGTCGGCGTGCTCGAGGTCGGCGTGCTCGTCGAGGACCGTCACCAGCGGCACGGGGTGGGCGCCCGACTGCTGCACGCTGTCGCCGTGGAGGCCGCGGCCCGCGGGCACCACAGCCTCCAGCTCCTCGCGCAGCCCGACAACGACGCCGTGCTCGCCACCGTGCGCCGGACCGGTCTGGTGGCCCGGGTCGTCTCGCATGAGGGCCTGCTGCAGGTCAGCGTCCCGGTGCACCGGCTGGCCACGGTTGACCTGCCCCGAACGGCGTGAGGACGGTCTAGTGTCGCGAACATGGGTTCGGGAGTACGACGGACGCGGCCCCGCGCCGCACGATGCACGACCGCATGGTTCGGCCTCGCTCTGTCCGTCATACTCGGCGCCGCGACCGGCTGCACCGACACCACCCGTCCCGCCGAGGACGACCGACCGACCCCCGCCCCGGCGACGTCCACAGGACCGGTGCGGCCCGACCCGAACTACGAGCGGCCGCACAGCGCTGCTGGCGCGGACCTGTTGACCGTGTTCCCGTCCCCCACGGACCTCGGCCGGGGCTGGGGCTACGCCGACGCGATCGACAAGGACCCTGACCCCGGCGGCGTCGAGGTCGCCGCGGAGCGAGATGTCGCCGACATCATGCAGGGCAGCATCCCGCAGGGCTGCCGTCGCGCGGATCCGCTGCCGGTGCCGGTAGCCGCGGCCGAGGTGCGCTACGTGTTCGAAGGGACCCCGGTGAGCGCGTTCGTGCTCGGGTTCGACAACCGCGCGGCCACCAGTGGGTTCCTGCGCCTGCTGGTCGGCAACCTGGAGACCTGCCGCGCCGAGAACGGTGGCGAGCTGGTCGGCCGGGTGGACCCGGTCGAGGAGCGGGTCGTGCTGTCCGAGCGGTTCCCTGACCAGGAGGACGAACGGCGCGCCGACCTGGCGATCCTCACCGACTCGTCGGTGGTGCTGCTCGAGGCGGCGGTGCACCTGGGGACGGCGCCGTTCACCTCGGAATACGGCCTACGGATCGCCGAGGCGTTCCGGGAGGCCGCCCACGACCCGCCCCCGTGGGTCACCCAGCCATAAGGTCGTCGTCACGTTCGGCAGACGGCTCGACGGTGCTAGATGGTCAGGATCAGGACTACGACTTGTTCGTCGTCGATCCTGCAACCCAAGCAGCGGGGTCAGCCGCGGGGCCTCGCCCTGACACAGCAGAGCCCGGGCTCGGGGTCGAGCACGGCCTCCAGCGAGTGGCAGCCAAGCTCGTCGAGCAGGCCGCCGATCAGGGACAGGTTCATCCCACAGACCAGCTCGGTGTGCTGGCGGGCGAGGCTGTCGAAGGGACAGTTGGCCAGGCAGATCTCACCGTCCGTCGTACGGGGCTCGTACCCGTGTCGGCCGAGCACGTCCGTCGTACGCTCCAGCTCGGAACCCCGGTCCCGCACCGCGTCCGCGCCGATCCGTCGACCCGCCGCCTCGGCGGCCTCGGCCACCGCGTCCCGCACCGACACGTCCTCGCGCAGGGACCGGTCGATCGCCGCGGCGAGGACCTCGCCGGCCAGGTCGTAGCGCCGCTCCGGCAACGAGACGCTGACCTGGCGAGCCGAGCGGCGGTAGAGCTTGGAGGGGCGGCCGGCACCGGGACCGGACCTGCCCGAGAGACGACGGAACTCGACCTCGAGCAGCCCCTCGTCGACGAGCCGGTCGAGGTGGAACTTCACCGAGTGCAGCGGCAGCTCGCACGCGTCGGCGGCCTGCTCGCGGCTGACCGGGTCGGGCTGCGTCGCGACATAGAGGTACAGCGAGCGGCGGGCGGGCTCGGCGAGCGCACCCACTCCGGCGACCTGTGCCGCGAACTCGTCGCTCATCCGCCACCCTTCCGTCGAACAGCTCCGCCAGTTCTAAAGGAGAGATCTATTGACTAAACAATGCTCCGGCTCCTAAAGTCAAGCGTACGCTCTTTTAGAGGCCGGAGGCCCGACATGACCCACACCCATTTCCGTATCCCGCACGCCAACGCCGCGGGCAGCTCATCGGACGGCGCACACCAGGCGTTCCTGCTGCTGCGCACCGTCTTCACCGTCGCCCCGATCCTGTTCGGGCTCGACAAGTTCCTCGAGATCCTGACCGACTGGGACCAGTACCTCGCCCCCTGGATCAACGACATCGTGCCCGGCAGCGCACACCAGGCGATGCTGCTCGTCGGCGTGATCGAGATCGTGGCCGGCATCCTGGTCGCGGTCCGCCCGCAGATCGGTGCGTACGTGGTCGCGCTCTGGCTGGTCGGCATCATCGTGAACCTCGTCTCGATGGGCGAGTACTACGACATCGCGCTCCGCGACTTCGGCCTGTTCGTCGGCGCCCTGGCACTGGCCAGGCTGGCATCGTCGCGCACCAGCACTCCCGCCACCTCCGCGTCCCCCACGGAGGCCGGCCGGTGAGCCACGCCGCGGCCGATGCCCTGGCCCGGTGGCGCCCTCGGGTGTCGCACGACCAGGAACCGGCGGACCTGAGGGCGGCGGAGAAGGCGGCCGCTGACCTGCTCACCGCCCTCGGGCTCGCCATCGACACCGAAGAGATGGCCGAGACCCCCCGCCGGATGGCCCATGCCTATGCGGAGATGCTCACGGCGCCCGCCTTCGACTGCACCACGTTCGCGAACACCGAGCGGTATGACGAGCTGGTGCTGGTCCAGGACATCCCGGTCCGCTCCCTGTGCGAGCACCACATGCTCCCGTTCGTCGGGGTGGCCCACATCGGCTATCTCCCGGGCGACCGGATCCTCGGCCTGTCGAAGTTCGCGCGGATGGTCGACTTCTTCGCGCAGCGTCCGCAGACACAGGAGCGGCTCACCAAGCAGATCGCCGAGCACCTCGAGCAGCAGCTGTCCCCCGTCGGGGTTGGCGTCGTGGTCGAGGCGGAGCACACTTGCATGAGCCTGCGTGGTGTGCGCGCCGTCGGTGCCAGAACAGTGACGTCCGCGCTGTTCGGCACCCTGCGCCGGGACGCCTCCGCGCGCGCCGAGTTCCTGTCGCTGACCCGCGGACACAAGGAGACACGATGAGCAACCCGTTCGTGATCGTCGGTGGCGGCCTGGCCGCGGCCAAGGCGGTCGAGGCACTCCGCGAGTCCGGGTACGACGGGCAGCTGGTCGTGTACGGCGAGGAGCAGCACCTTCCCTACGAACGACCGCCGCTGTCCAAGGACTACCTGCTGGGCAACGCGGAGATCGACTCGGCCTTCGTGCACCCTTCCGACTGGTACGACGAGCACGAGGTGGACCTGCGGCTCGGTACCCACGTCAGCGCGATCGACCTGGCTACGCACCAGGTGTCCGCCGGGTCGGAGACACAGGCTTACGACAAGCTGCTGATCGCCACCGGCTCCTCACCGCGCCACCTGCCGATGGCCGACGAGAGCGGGGCACCGGTGGCGTACCTCCGCACGCGGGAGGACAGTGAACGGATCAAGGCGTCATTCACCCCTGGCGGCCGGATCGCGGTGATCGGTGGCGGCTGGATCGGACTCGAGGTCGCGTCGGCCGCACGCAACGCAGACTCCGAGGTCACCGTCCTCGAGGCGCTCGACCTGCCACTGCTGCGCGTGCTCGGCCCGGAGGTGGCCGAGATCTTCGCGGCGCTGCACCGCGACCACGGCGTCGACCTACGGCTGAACGCGAGGGTGGCCGGCGTCGAGAAGTCCGACGGCCGCGCGCTCGTCCACCTCGGTGACGGCTCGATCGTCGACGCGGACCTGGTCCTGATCGGCGTCGGCGTCTCCCCCAACGTCGAGCTCGCCGAAGCAGCGGGCCTCAAGACCGACAACGGGATCGTGGTCGACGAGTACCTTCGCACGTCGGATCCTGACGTGTTCGCCGCAGGCGACGTCGCCTCCGCGCAACACCCGGTCCTCGGACGGTCCATCCGCGTCGAGCACTGGGACAACGCGATCAAGCAGGGCACCGTCGCCGGACGCAACATGGCCGGCAAGGGCGAGGCGTACGACCGGCTGCCGTACTTCTTCACCGACCAGTACGACCTCGGCATGGAGTACGTCGGACACGTCGGCCCGGACGGTTACGACGAGGTCGTGCTGCGCGGTGACACCGCCGAGACCCGGGTCTTCACCGCGTTCTGGCTCAAGGGCGGGCAGGTGCTCGCCGGCATGCAGGCCAACGAGTGGGACGCCACCGACGCGATCCGCACGATTGTCGGTACGCAGGTCGACGCCGCACGGTTGCGCGACGAGTCGGCTTCCCTCGCCGACATCGCCGCCGGCCGCGCGTAAGCCCCCGACTTGTCAGGCGTTGGGGTGTGATGGCGCCACCAGCGCCGGACAGCTCGCCAGCCAGGGGCCGGATCCTCGTGGGTATCTCGGGATGGCGGTACGCCGGCTGGCGCGGCGACTTCTACCCACGGGGCCTGGCGCAGCGCAAGGAGCTCGCATACGCCGCCGAGAGGCTGACCTCGATCGAGATCAACGGATCGTTCTACTCGCTGCAGCGACCGAGCAGCTACACGACGTGGCGCGACGAGACACCGGACGACTTCGTGTTCGCGGTCAAGGGTGGCCGGTTCATCACCCACATGAAGAAGCTCGCCGGGGTCGAGACCGCGCTCGCAAACTTCTTCGCCTCCGGGGTGCTCGCCCTCGGCCCGAAGCTCGGCCCGGTGCTGTGGCAGCTGCCCGGGACCCTCGGTTTCGACGCCGAGCGACTCTCCGGCTTCTTCGACCAGCTGCCCCGGACCACCCACGAGGCCGCCGAGCTCGCGAAGCATCACGACGCCAAGGTGCCCGATGACCGCGCGCTGACCCAGGCCACGGTCGACCGGCCGCTGCGCCATGCGCTCGAGGTACGGCACGACAGCTTCGCGACGCCGGAGGCGGTCGCGCTGCTGCGGGACCACGACATCTCGTTCGTGGTGGCCGACACCGCCGGGCGGTGGCCGGTGATCCGCGAGGTCACCAGCGACCTCATGTATGTCCGGCTGCACGGTGACGTCGAGCTGTACACCAACGGCTACAGCGACGAGGCGCTCGATGCTTGGGCGGGCAGGGTGCGGGACTGGGCGGAGGCGGGCCAGGACGTTCACGTGTACTTCGACAACGACGCCAAGGGGTTCGCGCCGCACGACGCGCTGGCCCTGTTGTCGCGGTTGTCCGGATAAGTTCACGCACATCCCGTTCAGACCGCATCACAAAATGGGCAATCTCCGGCTCCGGATCCTTCCGCCTTACGATCGGGATCCGCTTGCCGGTCGCAGCCGCCGCACGACTGCTGCAGGACCCTGACGGGTTGCGGTCCCTCGACCGGTTGACCGCGCTGGCCCGCCGACTGATCGGGTCTCGTCATGTGCACGTCGCCGTCCTGACCGACCAGCTGGTCGTCGCGAGCCGGGCGGGTGAGTCGCTCGGCGAGCTCCCCGGGGGTGAGCTGCACGGGACGTTGTGCAGCCTCACCGCAAGCGATGCCGCGCTGCTGCGCATCGAGGACGTGACCGAAGACGTCCGGGTCCGCGAGTTCCCGGTGGTGCGCTCCGGGAAGGTGAGGGCCGACCTCGGTGTCCCGCTGATCGGCCGTCGCGGAACGGTCATCGGCGCCCTGTGCTGCGCGGACACCCATCCCCATCCGTTGAGCAGTGCCCAGGTCCACGACCGCCACGCTGCTGCTGCGATGGGGCAGCTCCGGAACCTGCTGCGCGGGCTCATCTTCGACCACGGCGCCTCCCCTGCGGACATGCTGCAGAGCGTCGACCGCGCCATTCCCGCCCTGGAGGTCGACTGCCTCGCGACCGCGATCGTCGCGCGCGTCGAGCCGGTGGTCGACGAGGAACGGGGCGTACGACGGATCCGCTTTGCCAACGCTGGACACGTACCTCCGGCGGTCGTGCGGTGCGACGGCTGCGTCGAGCTGCTCGACACCGACAGCTGCCTGCTGCTCGGCGTCGACCCGTCCGTCGAACGAGCCGTGTCCCTGGACCACATGTGCGACGTACGTACTGCTGAACCAGATGGTGCCGGCGAAACCGGATGACGACGTGGCACTCATCGCGGTCCGCCCGCGCTGATCGGGCTACTCGCAGACCGTGCCGTCGCCGTCGCCGTCGGTGTACCAGTAGTACTCCGGGTCATCCTTCTTGCGATACGGCCCGTACCCCTGGGCGACCGCCTGGTAGCAGTAGTCGAACCGTGGGTCCAGGCCTGCGTCACCACCACCGCCCCCGCCGGACTTGTGTCGATGGATGGTGGCCTTGCGGACCCGGAGCACCGGGTTCCCGCAGTTGGCGACACGGCGAACGATCGCACGCTTCTCGGCCGTGTTCACCTTCAGCGACCATCGGATCTTGACCGCGACCCACTGCCGCACATACCTGCACCTGCCGTAGGCAGGCATCCAGTCGGCGGGGTCACGGTCGGACTTCGACCGGTTCGCCGACGCGGTGACGGCAACCAGGGAGCGGGAGTCGCCGAGATCGTTGGCAAAGCGGCTCCGGGTATCCGCGGACCACTTCTTCGCACCGGAGTCCCAGGCCTCGGCGAGCGGCACCATGTGGTCGATGTCCAGGTTGGTCGAGAGCCGGACCCGCTTCCGGTCGTAGTACGACGCCCATCGCCCGACCCGGATGTCACATCCGCGGACGTGCACGAGGGACTCCTTCGCGAGCACCTCGTCCCGGGTGTCGCGGCAGTCGTCGGTCAGCGTCGACCCAGTGCCGGAACTTGTCGCGGTCGTACCCGCGTCGTGTCTCCCTCGCCACCGGCAGGTTCTTGACCGCTCGCTGGAGTCGGACCTTCACCAGGTCACCAGCCGCCTCCGCGGGCGTCGCGGGTGCGATGACGGCCAGCATGGAGGCGAGGACGGGGGCAACAGCGAGTACGGCGGCGCGCTCGAGGAAAGTCATGGGTCCCTTGGTTGGTGGCGCCCAACCTGCGTGGACGCACCCGCACAACGCTAGGCGGCCGTTCTCGTTCTGTCCGGCGTTTGCGCGAAGGTCCACACTGAGACGCAGCAACCGTGGCTTCGACCATCGAAAGGACGTGCCTCATGGACTGGAAGCTTGAAGTGGTGCCGGTTCCGGTGACCGACGTGGAGCGGGCGAAGCATTTCTACAGCACTCAGCTCGGATTCGTCGTCGACCATGACACTCCGATCAGCGACGACGTCCGCATCGTCCAGCTGACACCCCCCGGCTCGGGGTGCTCGATCGTCCTGGGTGCCGGCACCGATTCGCCTCCGGGGTCGTTGAAGGGGCTTCAGATCACCGTGTCCGACGTCGATGCGGCCCGGGCCGAGCTCGTCGAGCGAGGTGTCGACGTCAGCCCGGTGCAGCACTTCGGTGAGGGCGGTCTGGTCGATGGGCGAGGCGAAGACTGGAACTCTTTCGTGTTCTTCAGCGATCCCGACGGCAACAGCTGGGCGTTGCAGGAGAGCCCCCACCGCGCGTAGGGCATGCAACGACAGCGGTGCACAAGGCCCTCACCCCTGCCCCGGACGGCGACTGGAGCGTGCAGGCAGGTGACCTCGAGTGGACATGCTGGGAGACCGGCGTGCACGTCGCCGACGACCTGTTCTCCTACGCGTCGCAGGTCCTCGCACAGCCGGTCGACCGCTATCTCCCGATCGAAGTGACGCTGGACGACGCCGCGACCCCAGCGGACCTGCTGGCCTCGATCATGATGTGCGGCGACCTGCTGCGTGACGAGTCTTGTAGCCGGTGGCTATTGAAGCAGGCGGACCCCGCTGCGCTCTGCCCGCGGTGACGGGGTAGCGTGCGTGAGGCGCCGATCACATCCTGACCGGCTCTGCACGCGATCACTCAAGGAGAGGCCGCTCCGCTCATGAGCCGTCCGCAGCGACGACTGCCGACGTGGTCCGAGCTACGACCACTTGTGCGGATGCGGCCGCTCGAGGTGAGCCGCACCGAGCGCCTGCTGAGCCGGGCCGCCACGATCGGCGACCTTCGCGCGATCGCCCGGCGCCGCACTCCCCGCTCGGTGTTTGACTACGTCGACGGCGCCGCGGAGACCGAGGCCAGTCTGCGCCGGGCCCGTGAGGCGTTCGGCCGGGTGGAGTTCCGGCCGCGCGTGCTCCGTGACGTGACCGCCGTCGACACCGCCCGCGAGATCGTCGGCACATCGAGCAGCCTGCCGCTCGTCCTCGCCCCCACGGGTTTCACCCGGATGATGCACCATGAGGGCGAGCGAGCCGTCGCGCGTTCCGGCGCACGGGCGGGGATCCCCTACACGCTGTCCACGATGGGGACGGTGTCCCTCGAGGACCTACGGGAAGCGGCACCGGGGGGGAGCCACTGGTTCCAGCTCTACTTGTGGAAGGACCGGAGAGCGTCGCTCGACCTGATTCGCCGGGCGGAGGCGGCCGGCTACACCACCCTGGTGCTGACCGTCGACACCCCGGTCGCCGGCCGTCGGCTGCGCGACGTGCGCAACGGGATGACGATCCCGCCCACCCTGTCCGCGCGGACGCTGGCCGACATGTCCATGCACCCTGCCTGGTGGTTCAACCTGCTCACCACCGAACCGCTGGAGTTCGCCTCCCTGCGTGAGTCCGGCGGCACCGTCGCGGACCTCGTGGACCGGATGTTCGACCCGAGCGTCACACTGGACGACTTCGCCTGGCTCCGGGAGAGCTGGCCCGGCCGGCTGGTCGTCAAGGGAATCCAACACCCCGGGGACGCAACCGCTCTGGCCGACCTGGGCGCTGACGCGATCGTGGTCTCCAACCACGGCGGCCGCCAGCTCGACCGCGCGGTCACGCCGCTTGAGGTGCTGCCGGAGATCGTGAACGTCGTGCACGGACGCACCGAGGTGCTGATCGACACCGGCGTCACCGACGGGGCGGACATCGTTGCTGCCGTCGCGAACGGCGCCACCGCTTGCATGGTCGGCCGTGCCTACCTCTACGGTCTGATGGCCGGCGGCGAGCGCGGGGTCGACAGGGCGCTGCAGATCCTCTCCGACGAGGTCACCCGCACACTGCGTCTCCTCGGCGTCAGCAGCCTCGCCGACCTGACGCCCGACCTCGCCGTGATCCGGCCGGCGCACCAGGCATGATGGCCCGTCCGCCGCCCGGCCCACTGACGCTCGACTGCACAGCCAGCCCGGCACCACCCGGCACCATCTACGGAGGAACCATGCGCATCAAGCTCACCACCATCGCGGTCGCCTCGGCCGCAACCCTCGTCCTCGCGTCGTGCGGGTCGGGAGACGACGGCGGAGGCGGCTCGGCGCGCGCCCTGACCGGGGAGGGCAGCGGCGACAGCTGCGTGATCGAGGACCCGGTCCCCGTCAGCGCCGCGCTGAGCCTGACCGGCGCCGCAGCGAGCTACGGCGAGTCGCAGCAGAAGGGCCTGGAGCTGGCCCAGAAGGAGCTCGACCAGAAGGAGGGTGTCAGCTACGACCTGACCATCGAGGACGACCAGACCGACCCGCGACAGGGCATCACCGTCTTCGAGCAGTTCGTCGAGGACGACGGTGCCAGTGTGATCATCGGCCCCACGCTGTCCAACGGCGCCTTCCAGGCCCAGCCCATCGCGCAGGAGGCCGGCGTTCCCGTCCTGGCGATCTCGAACACCGCATCGGGCATCACCGAGCAGGGCGACTACATCTTCCGTGACTCTCTCACCGAGGCCCAGGTCATCCCGGAGACCATCGCACAGGCCAAGGAGGCCTACGGCCTCGAGAAGGTGATCGTCATGTACAGCAACGACGACGCCTTCACCGAGTCCGGCTACGAGGTTTTCAAGTCCGCGCTGGAGGACGAGGGCGTCGAGATCATCGACACCCTGACTTTCTCCAAGGCCGACACGGACTTCCGCAGCCTGCTCACCGAGGCCAAGGGTGCGAGCCCGGACGCGATCGTGGTCTCCGGCCTGATCGAGGCGGCCATCCCGCTGGTGACCCAGGCCCGTGACCTCGGGATCGAGGTCCCGATCATCGGGGGCAACGGGTTCAACAACCCGCAGCTGATGGCGGACGCGGGCACCGCCGCCGAGGGCGTCGTCGTCGGCGCCGCGTGGAACTCCAGCTCCGACATCCCCGAGAACACCGCGTTCCTGCAGGCCTTCGAGGCGGAGTTCGACTCCAAGCCTGACCAGTTCGCAGCACAGGCGTACACCGGTCTCCTGCTGATCGACCAGGCGGTGCGCGCCAACTGCTCCGGTGAGCGGGAGGACATCAAGGAAGCGCTCAGCCAGCTCGAGAACGTCCCGACCCCGCTCGGCGAGCTCTCCATCAACGCGGACCGCGACGCGGAGCACCCGGCAGTGGTGCAGGTCGTCGAGGGCGGCACGTTCACCGTCCTGGACTGACCGAAACCCACCGAGTTGCGGGGCCGGCTGACCGGCGGCCCTGCACCTGGCCGGCCCGCTCCCAACCCCGCAAAGGACCATCCATGCAGCAGCTCCTCAACGGGCTCTTCATCGGCTCCATCTACGCGCTGTTCGCCATCGGGTTCACTCTGGTCTTCGGCATCCTGGACCGGCTGAACCTCGCTCATCCCGCTGTGTTCGCCGCCTCCGCGTTCGTCGGCATCGAGCTCGTCGAGCAGGCCGGCCTGTCGATCTGGATGGCCCTGCCGCTGGTGTTCGTCATCGGCGGGGCGCTGGGGCTGATCATCGAGCGGGTCGCGTTCCGCCCGCTGAAGAACCGCCCGGACGCCCATTTCGCCGGGCTCATCTCGTCGATCGCGGCCGCCGGCATGATCATCGCCTTGCTTCAGTGGCGCTACGGTCCGAACACCCGCCGGTTCCCCGCCGGATCGTTCCCGGAGACCGGGTTCGAGGTCCTCGGCGCGAACATGACGCTGGTGCAGGTGGTGATCGTCGTCGTGGCGCTGGCCCTGGTGGTCGGGCTGACGTGGCTGGTGGCCAGCTCGCGGCTGGGGCGCGCGATGCGGGCCATCGCCGAGAACCCCTCCGCTGCCCGGGTGCTGGGTATCAACGTGGACCGGGTCACCGCCACCACGTTCGCGATCTCCTCGGCTCTCGGTGCGGTCGCCGGGGTGCTCTTCGCGATGAACGTGAACAGCGCCCAGCTCGGGATGGGGTCGGCCATCGAGCTCAAGGGCCTGGCCGTGATCATTGTCGGCGGGATGGGCTCGCTCCCCGGTGCGCTGGTCGGGGGCCTGGTCCTCGGCCTGGCCGAAGTCTTCGCCATCCAGTACATCGGCTCATCCTGGCGGGACCTGATCGCGTTCGGCCTGTTGTTCGTGATCCTGCTGCTCCGCCCCCAGGGCCTCTTCGGCGCGCGAAAGGTTCGCGAGGTCTGATGCTCACCGAATCGACACTGACTTTCATCGCACTCGGGGCGATCTTCGCCTACTCGTTCTACGCGGTCCTGGTCGCCGGGCAGCTCAGCCTCGGGCAGGCCGGTTTCGCCGCGGTGGCCGCCTTCACCGCGGTGACCCTCGCGCCCGACCCGGACGATGCCGGGGACCTGACCACCCTGCTGATCGCAATCGCGATCGGGATGTCCGTGGGCGCCCTGGCAGCGGTCGTGCTGGGACTTCCGACCATGCACCTGCGGGGCGTGTTCCTCGCGATCGCCACCCTCGGGTTCGCCGAGGCCATCAGGATCGTGATCCTCAACATGGAGTGGACCGGCGGCGCCCAGGGCATGTCCGTGCCGAAGGTGCTGACCCCTACCGTCGCGTGGGTCACGCTCGCGGCCGTGGCGTACTGGTTCTGGCGCCAGGCAGGCTCCCGCTACGGGCGCGCTCTCGAGGCGATCCGCGAGGACGAGCTGGCCGCTCGGGCGATGGGCGTCGACGTGGGGCAGCACCGGCTGTCCGCGTTCGTCAGCGCGGGGGCGATCGCCGGCATGTACGGCGTCATGTGGGCCTACTTCGTGCGGCTGATCTCCCCCGAGGACTTCGGGTTCGCCGCAGCCATCGACGGCCTGGTCACCGCAGTCGTCGGCGGGATGACGATGTTCCTCGGCCCGCTGCTCGGCAGCGGCTTCCAGACCATGGTCCCCGAGGTGCAACGCACGCTCGGAGTGGAGGCCGGCTGGATCCGGCCGTTCCTGGCCAGCACCTTGCTGCTGGTGGTCATCTTGTTCCTCCCCGGCGGTCTGGCCAGCTTCATCCCCCGCCGGATGCGGATGCCCAAGACCGGCGGGGACGACGTCGGCAGCGACCACCCGGGCCTCAGCACACGCCAGCACCCCGCCAAGGGCGAGACCGTGGCCGTCCTCGAGGGCCTCGGCAAGGAGTACGGCGGGGTGCATGCCGTGCGCAGCGTCGACCTAGAGGTTCGCAGCGGCGAGGTCGTCGGCCTGATCGGGCCCAACGGAGCCGGCAAGACGACGCTGGTCAACATGATCAGCGGCCTGGTGCCGCCGACGTCCGGACGTGCGACCGTCCTGGGCGTCCCCGTGGGTCGCACCCCCGTCCACAAGGTCGCAGCCGCCGGTGTGAGCCGGACCTTCCAGCACTCAAAGCTCTTCAGCCGCCTGTCCGCGCTCCAGAACGTGCTCGTCGGTGCCCACCTGGTCAGCAAACCCACGTTCCTGCGCCGCCTTCTCTGGCTGCCCTCGGCACGCCGCGACGAGCGGGAGGCGCTCGAGCACGCCGCCCGCTGCCTGCGGCGGGTGCACCTCGACGACAAGGCGGCGACCCGCGCGTCCTCACTGTCCTACGGCGACCAGCGCAGGCTGGAGATCGCGCGCGCCCTGGCGTCGGACCCGACCCTGTTGATCCTCGACGAGCCCGCCGCGGGGATGAACCACGTCGAGGCGCAAAGCCTGTCCACGCTGATCAGGTCCCTCGCCGGAGACGGGCTCACCATCATGCTGATCGAGCACAACGTGCGCATGGTCCTGGAGACCTGTGACCGCATCGTGGTGCTGAACTTCGGCGAGGTCATCGCCAGCGGCACACCGGAGGAGATCGCCGCGAACCCGGTGGTGGTCGAGGCCTACCTCGGCTCGGCCGAGCCGGACTCCCCCGCCCCTCCCGCCGACGACAGCACGGGAAGGACCTGACATGGCGGACCCGATCTTGAAGGTCGAGAAGCTCACCGTGACGTACGGCCGCGTCCAGGCCGTGCGTGAGGTCTCCTTCCAGGCCGCGGCCGGCTCGCTGGTGACCCTGGTGGGGGCGAACGGCGCTGGCAAGTCCTCGGTGATCAACGCGGTGTCGGGGATGCTGCATCCACGGGGCGGCACCATCGCGTTCGAGGGCCGCGACATCACCCGGCTGCCGGCGCACAAGCTGGTACAGCAGGGTCTGGTCCAGGTGCCCGAGGGTCGGCAGATCCTCGGCACGCTGACCATCGCGGAGAACCTCCAGCTCGGCGGCTGGCACAGCAGCGGCAGTGCCGCACAGCGGAACATCGCCGAGGTGTACGAACGCTTCCCAGTGCTCGCGGAGCGGCGCGCCCTGCCTGCGGGGTCGCTCTCCGGAGGGGAGCAGCAGATGCTCGCCATCGCCCGGGCCCTGGTCGCCGCCCCGAAGGTGATGCTGATGGACGAGCCGTCCATGGGGCTCGCCCCCAAGGTCGTGGACGAGGTGTTCCGGGTCATCGAGGAGATCCGGGCGACCGGGACGACGGTCGTCCTGGTGGAGCAGAACGCACGCCGTGCGCTGCGTGCCGCGGAGCACGGGTACGTCATGCAGACCGGGGAGGTCGTCCACCAGGGCCCTGCGGCGGAGCTCCTCGCGGACGATCGCATCGTGCAGGCCTACCTGGGGGTTGAGACCGACTAAGAGGCGCCGACTCAGCCGCCGCCACGGTGGAGGAGATTGTAGGCCTGCTGACGCCAGGGAACTGGCGCCCGACTAGAGCTATGACAGCACTGGGCGCCGCTTGGGTGCGCTGCCGAAAGTGGAGCTGCACTGTCACATCGAGGGCGCCCTGCGCCCGGAGACGGTGATCGACGGCGCTGAGCACGCCGTGGTCCACCGGGAGGCGTTCTTCACGCCGGCCCGCCATCTGGCCAACGGCCAGGAACTCGCCGACATGGACCGGGCGTTCGGGCTGGCCGAGTTCGTGGAGCCGGTCAGCGGCCGACCCCCACGCCGATGACGACAACCCCGATCAGGATCATGACGACCCCAGTGACCGTCGCCCCGTGGGCGCTGATCCAGTCCCGCGCCACGACCAGGCGCGGCTCCATCCGGTTGGGGACGAATACGGTTGCCAGGGTCGGTGCCACCACGGTCGAGGTGGCGATCGCGGTGTAGACGGCGATCACGATGAGGGTGTCGTCGACGCTCAGGTGGGCACCGCTGATCGCCAGGCTCGCGGCAGCGAACAGCAGCAGCGCCTTCGGGCGGACGTTGAGCGCCAGGCCGATGCCGAAGGCGGGCAGCGGACCGAAGGCACCGATGCCCGCGATCCAGCTCGGCCGTTGGCTGGTCGATGTGCTCGTGCGCCGAACCAGGGTAACCAGCCCCAGCACGACGAGAGCGCTGCCGACCAGGATCTCGAGCGTGCCGATCAACGAGTCCAACCGTCGCGGCCGGCCAGGAAGTGCGTGAGCGGCGAGCGTGGCGAGCGTGAGCCCGGCCGCCGTACCGAGCACCCACCCTGAGAGGAAGGGGAGGGCGGTCGCACGCCGTCTCTCCGAGAGCAGGATGAAGATCGTTGCGGTGATCGGCACCGTGCTCAGCGCAGCCGCGATCGCCACCGGGATCAGCTGACCGAGCACCTGCCCCATGCCACCTCCGATCCCAGGTTCCGATCGTCGGCGGCGCGCAGCCTCTACGCCGCCTCAAAGCAGGATCGCAGTCGCCCGCGGCATTCGCCACCGCTCTAGGAAAGCAGGAGCACACTGCCCCTGCCCCAGGCTGCACGGGATGCTTCCGCACTCGCCAGATGTCATGACTGGAGTTGTTTCGCCCAGTCAGCTGCCTGCGTGCGCCGACGCTGGAGCCCACGGAGGTTTCGGGTCGGGACGTCTCATTCCGCCGCGGGTTGCGGCGGTGCCGGCGGACCCCCGAGCTGTGCCTGGACGGCCTCGTCCACACTGGCGTGGATCCTGGCCGCCGTGATGCGTGTGAGGACGCCGTCGCGGGCCAGCGTGTCGCTGACGCCTGGCTTCAGTCGAGCCAGACGAAGCGTCACCTGCTCCTCCTCCGCGATCGTTACGATCTCGGCCAGCTCTGCCACGCCCTGGGAGTCCACGAAGCTGATCGCCGAGCAGTCGAGGACCACGCCGGTCACGTCCGGTGTCTGCTGGATCACCTGCCGCAGTCGCTCTTCCAGGGCATCGGAGGTGGCGAAGAAGAGTCCCCCGTCGAGCCGGATCACGGCAACTCCCGGGAACTGCTCGTCCTCGGGATGCTCCGCAAGCTCCCGGAAGACCGTCGTGCCGGCCCCACGCCCGAGGAGCGGCAAGGCGGGGCGTGTCGTGACCGAGACCAGCCACAGCAGGGACAGGCCGACCCCGAACATGACCCCGGCCAGCACGCCGAACGCCAGGGTGCCGAGGATGGCGGTGACCGCGACCCAGAAGTCGAACTTTTGCACGCGCGCCAGCCGCCGCAGCTCGGGCAGGTCCATCATGCCCATCACCACTGCCTCGATGATGAGCGCGGCGAGGACCGGCTTCGGCAGGTCCGAGAACAGCGGCGCCAGGAAGAGCAGTGTCAGGAGCACGATGACTCCCGACGTCAGCGAGGCCAGACCCGTCCGTGCGCCCGCATGGTCGTTTAGGGAGCTCGCAGACAGACTGGTGGTCACAGGCATTCCCTGGAGCAGTCCCGCCCCCGCGTTGGCAACGCCCTGCGCTACCGTCTCCTGGTTGACGTCGACCTGGTAGCGATGCTTGGTCGCGAACGCCCTGGCATCACCCGCGGTCTGCGAGAAGCCGATGAGGACCAATGCCACGGCCGCGACCGAGACAACGGCGGCGTGGTCCCCCATGAGCCCCAGGTCCGGGACCTCGGCAGACGGCAGACCGCTCGGGATGTCACCGACCAGCGCCACTCCACGCTCCTCGAGGGCGAAGATCACGGTTGACAGGAGCCCGCCCACGACGAGCACCAGCGCCCCGGGGACGGCGGGCGCGACGACCCGGAGCCCGAAGGCGACGACCAGTGCGGCAAGCCCGACGAACAGGGTTGTCGTCTGGATGTCGCCGAGGCTCTCAAGCCATGACCGGAGCTCCTGGAAGGAGTTGTCGCCGCTGGCCTCGGTCCCGGTGAGCTTCGGGAGCTCGCCGATGACGACGTCGATCGCGGCACCGAAGAGGAATCCCGTGACGACGGCGCGTGACAAGAAGCGCGCGATCCATCCCATCCGCAGCAGCGCGAGCACCACGAACAACACGCCGGCGACCAGCGTGATCCCGGCGACGAACGTGGCCACCTCGGCCCCGCCTGTGATTCCCGCGGCCAGAACTGCTCCGGCAGCCACCGCAGCCAGTCCCGAGCTCGGGCCCATCGAGATCTGACGACTGGTGCCGAAGAGCGGGTAGAGGATAGCCGCAGCGGCGGCGGCGTACAGACCGTTCTGGAGCGGCACCCCCGCGATGCCGGCGTAACCGAGATTCTTCGGGATCACCAACGCCGCGACAACGACGCCGGCGACCAGATCACCCCGCAACCAGCGACGCTCGTAGGAGCGGACCCAGCCGACCACGGGCACCCGGCGCGCACTCACACGGTCCGCCCTGTTGATCTGATCCACATGGCGAGCCTAGCGACGACCCGTGGACATCCCACAGGCCTTTCCGACCCCCCGGGAGTAGTCGATCCCGGGCCGACACCGAGCGAAGGGTTACCCCTGCGATCTCACCCGATCGTCGCGGTATCTCCGTGTGGCGCAAAGCGGCGTCGCGCGCAGCTGACGGCCACTTCGCCCGACGCCGGGCAGGTGAACCGCTACCGCGATGGCGCGGTGCAGCCGCACCGTCAGCGAGATCCACCTGCGGGTCAGGGCATATGCTCGCGTTGAAGCTGCTGCTGCGGAAGGTGGTCAGACAGTGTCCGAGATCGTCCCTCGCTGGGAATGGCGTAGCTTCGGCGATGCGTTTGGCGACGTCGAGTCGACCCTCGGTCCGCTGCCTCCCGCGCGAGTGCAGGAGAGCGACGAGGTCTATCTCCTGTCGGTGGGGGGAACCGACGTCGTTAAGGTCCGCGACGAGCTCATGGACGTCAAGCATCTCGTGCGGGTGAACGACGACGGGCTCGAGCAGTGGGTTCCGGTGATGAAGGCTGGATTCCCGCTATCCGCGGCCGATGTGCGAGCGGTCCTCGACGCACTGCGCGTGGATGCCCCACGGCGCCTCATGCGTACGGCATACACGTTGCGCGAAATCCTGGACGAGGTGGTGAGTCCGGGTCCGATTCCCGAACTGCTCGCGGTCGAGGTGCACAAGAGGCGGGAGCGGTACACGATCGGCGGCTGTATGGCGGAGCTGACCGAGGTGCGCACTGGGCAAGCCTCGACGCGAACCATCGCAATCGAGTCCGAAGATCCTGCCCGGGTGATCGCGACTGTGCGTGACCTCGGGTTGGCCCCGCAGCCGAATGTGAGCTTCGCGCGCGGCCTCAAGTCGCTCCTCCGATTCGACGCGGAGCGGTACGCGGTCGTCGACGTGGGCACGAACTCGGTGAAGTTCCACATCGGCGAGCGGAGCGCGGACCATCTCTGGCGCAAGATCGTCGACCGCGCCGAAGTCACCCGACTCGGCGACGGACTCCAGGAGACCGGCCGGCTCAATCCGGAGCCAATGGCACGCACGGTCGAGGCCATCGCGGTCATGGCCGAGGAGGCCAGGGCGCAGAAAGTTGCGGTGATCGCAGCGGTGGGAACCGCAGGGCTACGCGATCGCCTCGAACAGCACGGATTTCGTCAAGGCCGTGCAGGCACGTTGTGGTGTCACGATCGAGATCATCTCCGGAGAGGAGGAGGGTCGGCTCGCGTACCTCGCGGCCATGGCGGGGCTCGGTCAGGCGCCAGGGTCGCGAGTCGTGTTCGACACGGGCGGAGGTAGCTCGCAGTTCACGTTCGGGCTCGGGCACCGCGTCGAGGAGCGTTTCAGCGTCGACGTGGGCGCCGTCCGCTACACGGAGCGGTACAGCCTCGGCGGTGCCGTCTCCAAGGACGTGCTGACCGAGGCGCTCGCCGCGATGGCAGCCGACCTCGTTCGTCTCGACGGCCGCCCCACGCCCGATGCGCTCGTCGCCATGGGTGGGGCTGTCACGAACCTCGCCGCGGTCAAGCACGGTCTGGCTGAGTACGACCCGGAGGTCGTGCAGGGGACGGTGCTCGACCGGTCCGAGATCGACCGGCAGATCGAGCTCTTACGCACGCGCAGCGTCGACGAGCGTCGTATGGTCGTCGGCCTACAGCCCCAGCGCGCCGACATCATCCTCGCGGGTGCATGCATCGTGCGAACGGTGCTCGGCAAGCTCGGAAGGGACTCGCTGACGGTCAGCGATCGCGGTCTGCGGCATGGCGTACTCGTGGAGAGATTCGGTTAGGCGCGCTCTGCGCCCGCCGGGCACGCCGGGCACGCCGGACGTAAACGCTAGTCGCTATCCCACTGGGCGTGCGGTCCCGGTGAAGCCCACCGTCGCCGATGGACCAAGCACCGACCCGACAGCCCAAACAGGCCGATCGTGCCATGGTCGCTGGTCGACGAGCTGATTCGTCACGTCGCGGCAAAGCGCCCGACGACCTGCTGTTCACACACCACTTGTCGAGACGTGTCGAGGCTCATGCGAAACCACAACTTCCGCAGCCAGACGCGTTCATTCCGGCCGCCGAGCAGACGGCATGGCCCGGGCTGGCTCGGCGGCGATGACGCTGGACGTCTACGCCGGGCTGTCCTGACCTGGGGTGTTACCTGTAGGGCGGATGGACTCACCGCAACCGGGGTTGCCCTGAGTGTGGTGGGGATGATGGCGTCGACCTGGCGAAAGGGCAGTGACACGGTTCGAGCCTGGTCAGCGCACGCGTGCGAGCCGCCTTGCCAGGGTCGGAACCACGATGGCCGCGGCGACGGTGTGCAGCGTGATCAGGGTGGCGGCGGAGCCGGCGTTGAACCCGAACGTGAGATCCGGGACGAAGGACAGCGCGGTCAGCGCGACCGCCGTCCGCACGAACGTGGCCCGCGGCCGACGCGCCTTGCGCGCCATGACGGCGGCGATGCCGACACCGACGAGCGAGAAGACCAGCGTCAGCTGCGCGAACCCGGCGATCGGGATGCTCGCGCCCGTTCTGTCGGCGAACGAGACGCCGACGGCCGACGCGATCGCCGCGAGGACGGTCGTGGCGACCGAGGCCACGACGGCAGAGGCGAATCCGTGCTTCCATACCGGTTGCCGCTCGGCCGCCGAGGTCGGCGCGCTGGGGGTCGTGCGGGTGGGGATCTGCGTGGTGGTGGACATGTCGAGCTCCGTTTCCTCGGCGGGGCGCTCGGTGCGACCCGCTCATGCCCCCTCCACGAACGGCCGGCTCCGGATCCGACAGGTCGCGAGAAGAAGTGTCCTTCGGGTCGATGCCCGGTGACGCAGCACCGCCACGGGTCGGGCGCGAGTCCCGGCCGTGACGCCGGCGCATCCAGTCCCGTCGGCGACGCGGTGGACGTAGTCGCGGCTGTGCCTGCACACGAGCGTCCGGTGCTTCTGCGACCCGGTGCTACAGAGCGTTGAACGGGCAGTTGGCCTCTGAGGAACCCGATCGCAAGGCCTTCTGTGGCAGGTTGTCGTATCGTCGGGATGCCGTTCGTAGTGGGAGTAGAAGGCGGTCATCGGGACTGCCCGGAACTGAGGAGAAGTGGGATGACGCACTACTTGTTGACCGTGCACGGCCCCGCCGAGATGGACGAGTACGGCAACTACGGCTCCAAGGAGGAGATGGAGGAGGCGTTCGCCGCGACCGGCGCCTTCAACGACAAGCTTCACGCGGGCGGCTACTGGGTCTTCGCCGGTGGGCTTCAGTCGGCATCGACCGCGACCGTCGTCGACGGCCAGGGTGAGACGCCGGTGATGACCGATGGCCCCTACCTCGAGACCAAGGAGGTCATCGGGGGTTTCTGGGTCATCGACGCGCCCGACCTCGACGTGGCGCTCAGGCTCGCGGCCGAGGGGTCCAAGGCGTGCCGGGGCAAGGTCGAGGTCCGTCCGTTCGAGGGCCTCGCCTGAGCCCGGTCCGACGGACGACTGATCGATGCAGGGCGGAACGGCGGCCGTCGAGCGGGTCTTCCGCGAGGAGTACGGCCGCCTGATCGCCTCGCTCGTCCGCCGCTTCGGTGACATCGACATCGCAGAGGAGGCGGCGGGTGAGGCGCTCGTGGCCGCGTTGGAGAAGTGGCCGGAGTCCGGCGTACCTCCCAACCCCGGCGGCTGGCTCACCACCACCGCGGGCAACCGCGCGATCGACCGGATCCGCCGCGAGAAGCAGCGCGACGCGAAGCACCAGGCGGCCTTCATGTACCACGACGACACGCCCCACGAGCGCACCGGACCGGTCGAGGACGACCGATTGCGGCTGCTGTTCACCTGCTGCCACCCTGCGCTCGCACCGGATGCGCGGATCGCGCTGACGCTCCGCCTCCTCGGTGGGCTGTCTGTGGCTGAGATCGCGCAGGCGTTCCTCGTGCCCGAGACCACGATGGCGCAGCGGATCACTCGGGCGAAGAAGAAGATCGCGGCGGCGAAGGTGCCCTACCGGGTGCCCGAGGCCGCCGACCTCCCCGAGCGGCTCGGCGGCGTGCTGGCGGTACTGTTCCTCGTCTTCAACGAGGGCTACCTCGCCACCGGCGACGGCGACCCGGTGCGCGCCGAGCTCACGGGCGAGGCCATCCGGCTGACACGGGTCCTGCGCCAGATGCTCCCCGAGGAGCCGGAGGTGGCCGGTCTGCTCGGGCTGCTGCTGCTCACCGAGGCCCGGCGTGAGGCCCGCGTGCGGAATGGGCAACTGGTCCCGCTCGGCGAGCAGGATCGCGCCGGCTGGGACCGCGGCCTGATCGCCGAGGGGCACGACCTGGTCCGCGAGTGCCTCGCGATCAACCGACCCGGCCGTTATCAGATACTCGCCGCGATCAACGCCGTCCACACCGACACCCCCACCGCGTCGGACACGGACTGGTCGCAGGTGGTCGCACTGTACGACCAGCTGATCCGGCTCGACCCGTCGCCGATCGTCGCACTCAACCGCGCGGTCGCGGTCGGGGAGCTGGACGGCCCGAAGGTCGCCCTCACTCTGGTCGACCGGCTGCCGCTCACGGGCTACCACGCATGGCACGTCGCCCGCGCCGACATGCTCCGCAGGCTCGGCCGGACCGCCGAGGCGAAGGAGTCGTACGACGCCGCCATCGCCGCCACCCAGAACTCTGCCGAGCGCGCCTACCTGAGCAGGAAGCGCGGCGAGTTGGTCTGAGCGGTCTCACCACTCGGGCATGATGCCAACGGCGCCAGCGTTGTCGGGCCGGCGACGATCCTGGCACTCGGAAGCTGCGCCGAACCCTCTCCACGGGCGCACTGGTGGGTGTCGTGGGCCTTCACTCTCGCTGATGCCCTCGGAATGACAGGGCCAGGTCAGCGGCAGGAGCGTGCGGTCGAGGTCTCGTGAGAACTTTTTCTGGCAGAGTTTCGGAGCCGGAACGCGGCGTTCGTAGAAGAGATGAGAGGCGGTCGGAGGTGGCCGCCGGGACAAGGGAGTCATGGGATGACGCAGTACCTGATCTCGTTCGATGATGGCGCGATGACCTTCCCCGAGGAGGCGATGCCCGACGTGGCAAAGGCCGCGCACGAGGTGGTCCAAGAGGCCAAGGACGCCGGCGTGTGGGTCTTCGGCGGCGGACTGGAAAGCCAGAGGGCGAGCGTCGTGGCCACCGACGGGACGGTCACCGACGGCCCGTACCCGGAGACCAAGGAGGTCCTCGGCGGGTTCGCGGTCGTCGACGTGCCCTCACGCGAGGAGGCGCTCGAGTGGGCTGCCAAGATCGCCGTCGCCTGCCGCTGTGCGCAAGAGGTACGGGAGCTCCTGCCCGACCCGGCCGTCTGATCGAGGAGACCCGCCACGGCTAGAGCAAGACTTGCGTTGAGATGACCTACGGCACGCCGAAGACCCACCAGCGGCGCTCCGTGCCGCTCCCCCGATCCCTCGTCGACGACCTGGGCGTGCACGTTGCCGGGATGGGTCCGGACGACCTGGTCTTCACCACGACGCGGGGCGACGCGATGCGGAACCACAACTTCCGAAGCCGGGCGTTCGCGCCGGCGGCCGCGTTCATCGGGGTGCCGGGCTGACTCCACACGATCTGCGGCATACCGCGGCGAGCCTGGCGGTGCAGCCCGGTACGAACGTGAAAGCGGTGCAGCGGATGCAAACATGCCGTCTGACCTGCAGCTTTGTCTTGGTAGGGCGGGTGGGACTCGAACCCACGGCCCAAGGATTATGAGGGATCCACGTAGCAGTCTGAGGTTGTCTCGGGACGTCTCTCCTCGTCGCTGACCTGCGCAAACACGGGACGATGCCTTCGGCTGATTGCGGCGGTTCTCGACCTTCCTGCGGACTATTTGCGGACTGGGCGCGGCTCTCGATCGGGCCAGGCGCATCAGTGCGGAGCTGCTTCGTCGGCCGGCCTGGTGATCCGCATCGACGTCGAGCCGACGAAGTAGTTCCGCGTCCGGGGGTCCAGGGGGCGGGAGCCCCTTGGTACCACTCCCCCGCTTCGGAAGCCCCGGCGAGGACGGGCGCCTGCGCCCGCCCGCAGCCGGGGCTTTGCGCCGGCGGAGCCGGCGCATTTACGGAGTACAGAAATTCCTCACCGTGCGGCTATCGGCTATCGGCGTTGGGCGAGCGCCCGCCGAGGTCCGCGGCCGATCTGATCGAGGGTCATCCGCGGCGGATGATGACTTCGTCTTCGGGCCGTCGGATCGTCGTTGCTTAGACGAGTGCGCTCACGCGCCCGCCCACTGGGGTGCTTCGTGCCGGCAGATTCTGGGCGCCGATGACCGACGTGGAGATCGCAAATGACTGAGCTTGATCGTACGACCCTGCCGTTGGCGGGACCGGAGTTCAGCGGGACGGCGAACCACACCCTTCGGGGTTCGGAGCCGGACTGGAACCTGATTCGTCATCCCGAACCTCCTCAGGGCGCGCCGAACGTGTTGTTGGTGCTGATCGACGATGCCGGGTTCGGGAATCCGAGCACGTTCGGGGGGCCCATTCAGACGCCGAACTACACACGGCTGGCCGAGGCGGGGTTGCGCTACAACCGGTTCCACGTCACCGCGTTGTGTTCGCCGACGCGCGCGGCGCTGCTGACTGCACGGAACAACCACGCGGTCGGTTTCGGGTCGGTGGGTGAGTTCTCCAGCGGCTTCCCCGGCTACACCGCGATGCTTCCGTCCGAGTGTGCTCCGCTGCCGCGGATCCTGCGCGACAACGGCTACAGCACAGCCGCCTTCGGGAAGTGGCATCTGACCCCGGACGGGCAGCAGGGGCCGGCCGGACCGTTCGGCCGCTGGCCCAATGGCTGGGGTTTCGACTACTTCTATGGCTTCCTCGGCGGCGACTCGGGGCAATGGGACCCCTGCCTGGCCGAGAACCAGAAGATCATCGGGACCCCTGCGGAGTACTACGACGAGGAGAACCCCTACTACCTACCCGACGCGATGGCCGACAAGACCATCGAATGGCTGCACGGGGTGCGCGCCCAGGACGCACAGAGGCCGTTCTTCGCCTACTTCTCGACCGGCTGCAGCCACGCCCCCCACCACGTCGCCTCGGAGTGGGCCGACAAGTACAAGGGCCAGTTCGACCAGGGCTGGGACCGGTTGCGGGAAGAGATCTTCGAGCGCCAGAAGCAGCTCGGGGTCGTGCCTGCTGACGCGGAGCTGACCGCCGCGTGACGACGCCCTCCCGGCCTGGGACGACGTTCCTGAACGGCTGCGGGCGCTCTACGCACGGCAGATGGAGGTCTACGCAGGGTTCTCGGAGAACGCCGACCACAACGTCGGCCGGGTAATCGACGCGATCGAGGAGCTGGGCGAGCTCGACAACACCCTGGTGATCTGGATCTGGGGCGACAACGGCGCCAGCCTCGAGGGCACCATCACCGGCTCGTTCAACGAGATGACCATGCAGAACGGCATTCCGCTCACCGACGAGATGCAGCTGCAGCTCGCCGAACGCTACGGCGGCAACGAGGCCTGGGGCGGCCCGATCATGGACCCGCACTACTCGGCTGCCTGGGCATGGGCCGGGAACACTCCGTTCAAGTGGGGCAAGCAGGTCGGCTCGCACCTGGGCGGCACCCGCAACCCGATGGTGATCCACTGGCCCGAGCGGATCGTCGAACCCGGCGGTCTGCGCTCACAGTTCACCCACGTGACCGACGTCGGCGCGACGATTCTCGACATCGCCGGCATCCCCGCCCCGTCCCGGGTCGACGGGGTCGAGCAGGAGCCGATGCACGGCGTCACCTTCGCCGACTCACTCATCGACGACGACGGCCCCCGAGCGGCACACCCAGCAGTACTTCGAGACGATCGGCAACCGCGCCATGTACAAGGACGGCTGGTGGCTGGCGATGAAGACCACCCGCATCCCCTGGGTGCTCACCCCCGAGGCGCTGCGACCCTACGCCCCGGACGTGTGGGACCCCGACGCCGACCCGGCCGAGCTGTACTACCTGCCCGACGACTTCAGCCAGGCCCACGACCTGGCCGCCGACCACCCCGAGAAGGTCCAGGACCTCAAGGACCTGTTCTGGCAGGAGGCGGAGCGGTACAAGGTGCTGCCGCTGCTGGCCACGCTCTCGGCCTTCTTCGGCATCACCCCGCCCCTCGACGACACCGACACCATGGAGTTCCGCGGTGACGTCCAGAACGTCGATGCCCGGCATGATCCCGCGCATCTACAACCACTCCTACACGATCAGCGCAGACCTCGTCGTCCCCGACAAGGGCGCCGAGGGCGTGATCGTCGCCGAGGCCGACCACCTCGGCGGGTTCTCGCTCTTCGTCGACGACGGCCGACTGACCCACACCTACTCGATGATGGGCGTGTTCGTCTACCGCCAACAGGCCGACACGCCACTGCCCACCGGTGAGGTGAACGTGCGGATGGAGTTCGCCGCCGACGCGGCCAAGCCCGCCACCGGTGGCCAGGTCACGCTGTTCGTGCAACGACGCCCCTGTCGGCGGCGGACGAATGGAGCACACGGTCCCGATGCGGTTCTCCGCCTACGCGGGCATGGACATCGGCCGCGACAACGGTGGGGTGGTCGACCTGAGCTACGCCGACCGGCAACCGTTCGCGTTCACCGGCACGGTCAAGAAGGTCGTCTTCGACGTCAAACCCCACCTCGCCGCCGAGGACGAGCAAGCCGTCCACACCGCCGCCCACCACGCCCACGCCGCACACGGGATCTCGGGATGAACCCCGCCACCGCCGGACTCAGGGTCCTCTCACTGCCGTTCAACCACGAGACCAGCGACGTCCTGATCAGCAGCTACCTGTCCCGCGACGCCGCCCACCACGACTACCAAGCCGCGCTGACCTGCGGGGCCTACCTGCACGGCGCGATCCTCGTGAGCAGGGACCTGAACGGCACGGTCTCGGTGGAACAGTCCGACCACCTGGTCCGCGAAGGAGCCCAGGGCCTCGGTACCCTCGGCTTCCTCTCCGGACTCGTGGCCTGGCCGCTGATCCCTCTCACCACCGGCGTCGGCGCCGCGATGGGCGGGATCCTCGGCGAAGCGCTGCACCTGCTCACCGAAACCAAGGTCAAAGGCCAGGCAGCGACAATGATCCCCCTCGGCTGCGCCGCGCTGATCCTGGCCTACCCACGCGCCTCCGCCACCGCCGTGGAAGCGGCGGTGACCAGGGCGGTCACCAAGGCGACCGGCGAAGCGAGCGGCCACCACGTCCAGGCCCTCAGGGGCGCACTGGCCGGCGCCCAGCAGCAGATGGCCGCGACCGGGCCCTAGCAACGCCAACGCCCATGGAAGAGCGCCCATCGGCCATACGGCCCGCCTGCTGTGCCGCCCCCCGCTCAGGTTCCCCCCGAACCGTGGAGGCATCGCACTATAAGGAGTGGCGATGGCAGAGACGCGGCAGGAAGTTCGACGAGGAGTTCCGGCAGGGCGCGGTGCGGATCGTCGGGGAGACCGGGAAGCCGATCGCGCAGGTGGCCCGGGAGCTCGGGGTCAACGAGGGCACCCTGGGCAACTGGGTGCGCCCGGGACCGGCGCGGCCCGTGCAGGGGCAGCGAGGGTCTGTCGAGCGAGGACGAGCGGGCGAGCTGAAGCGGCTGCGCGCGGAGAACGCCGAGCTGCGGATGGAGCGTGATGTCCTAATAGGACACGTCGGAGCGGGTCCGGGCGGCGCTGCGGTGGACGTCTGGTGATGTCGTAGCCCGTTGAGGTTTTGCTTGAGACCGGCGCAGTCTCGGCGTGTCCGGCCTGCCTTCGATCGATGTGCTGGCGCAGGGTCGGTCGTGGTTCGAGCCGCTTGCAGGGTGACGTCATCGATGTGCTGAGCCGGTGAGCTCTCGCTGAGAAGCTGACGTCCCTGCTGGTCGCTGGGATCGTGAACGGCTCTATCGGAGGTCAGGCCCTCGAGCCTTGCTATTAGGTCGCCGCACGATGCCACCGGTCGTCGGACCGGAGACGGAGTCCACGACAGCGGAAGGGGCATAGTGTGGCGGTGTATTGCGGGATCGACTGGGCGGAGGGTCATCACGACATCGCGCTGGTCGACGAGGACGGCAGGCTGGTCGCGAAGCGGCGGATCAGCGAGAGCCTGGAGGGTTTGGCCGAGCTGATGGTGATGCTGGCCGCGGCCGGGGACAGCGCGGAGGAGCCGATCCCGGTGGCGATCGAGACCCCACGGGGGCTGCTGGTGGCCGCGTTGCGGGCGACGGGCCGGCCGGTCTATCCGATCAACCCGCTGGCGGTGGCCCGGTATCGGGAACGGACGTCGGTGTCGGGCAAGAAGAGTGACCATGTCGACGCGATGGCGCTGGCGAACATTCTGCGCACCGATGCGGCATCTGCACCGGCTGCTCTGCGCCGGCACAACCTGGGCGCCTCCCGGCAGCGGGTCGCCGCGCTCGCCTCGCTCACCGCAGCCGAGACCGGCCAGATCACCGAGCAGGCACTCGAGGGGCCGTTCGGGTTCTGCCTGTACGCCTCTACGCCCGGTGAGGTGGTCTCGCTCGACACCTTCTACGTCGGCCGGCTCAAGGGCGTCGGCGCGGTCTGGCAGCTCACCGCGGTCGACGTCGCGACCCGGATCGCGGTCGTCCAACTGGTCGTCGGCGACAAGACCGCCACGGTTGCTGCTGGGTTCCTCGACCACCTGAAGAAGGCGCTGCGCAAGCACGGCATCACCCTGACCGGGGTGCTCAGCGATAACGGGCCGGAGTTCACCGGCAAGGCGTTCAAGACCCGCGTCGGAGAGCTCGGGCTGGTCCATCACCGGATCCCGCCGCGCTCACCGAACCACAACGCGGTCTGTGGAACGGTTCCACGGCACCGTGCTGCGGGAGTTCTACCGGCCCCACTTCCACCGCGGCCGCGTCGACGACATCGCGCTGCTCGACCGGTCCCTGCAGGCCTGGCTGGTCGACTACAACCACCACCGACCCAACCACGGCGACTACATGGCCGGCCGCACCCCGGTCCAGGTCAAGAAGCAGCTGCGACGCCGGATCCGGCAGACTGCAGCCTGACAACCAAACCAGGCGACCCAGAGACGCCGACCTGTCACCCCGACCCGTGCTCCGGAAGGTCTAGCCAATCCCATCCGGTTGCGGAACCGCGGCGAACCACGGGCACGCAAGACGTGGGACGGCGCCCGAAGGGGGCGTACCTCCGCGTTTGAGAGAGGGAGTCACCTTATGAAACACCGCATGATCAGCGTCGGCATCGCCATCGCCGCCGCCACCAGCCTGACCGTACCCGCAGCGGCGGCCACCCAGGAACAGGCCCCCGGAAACCGCAGCCTTGCCACGGTGCTTGCCGGGGACGGCAACCGGTTCGACCACAACTGGCGCGACTTCGACATCGCGCACCGCGCCGTAACCACGGTCCTGGACGCCAAGCCGGGGAGCGACGTCGCCGTGCTCGCCGACGGCTCGATGCGGCTCACCGCGTTCGTGCCGACCGACCGCGCCTTCCGCAAGCTCGCCGTGCAGCTGACGGGCAAGCGCCCGCACACCCAGCGGGGGACCTCCGTACGCTGGCGCGCACAGTCGACGTCGACACGCTGGAGTCCGTGCTGCTCTACCACGCGGTTCCCGGCGCGACCCTCACCTACCGGCAGGCGCTGCGCGCCGACGGCGCCCGGCTCGCAACGGCGGCCGGACCGCCGATCAGGGTCAACGCAGTCGGTCATCGGATCCGCCTGCGCGACCGCGACTTCGACGATCGCAACCCGCGAGTTGTCCCCATGTTGCGGAACATCAACGAGGGCAACAAGCAGATTGCGCACGGCATCGACCGGGTGCTCCGCCCCGTCGACCCCGTGACATGAGCGGGCCCCGGGATCGGCCGTGTCCCGGGGCCCGCTCCCACAGGCCCTGGCAACTTGGCGGCTCGGAGGCCACCCCTCGGTGCAGTACAACGGGCTCCTGCCACTCGCGAAGGCAGGCGTCGAGACGGCCGCCCGGGCTCTGCGACCTGTCTGCGGACTCGGGCAGCGGGACCGCCGCGGCTGCCCTTCCGATGCCGAGGCCAAAGTGCGGAGTGACCTGCACTCCTGTCCGGTAGGGCGGGTGGGACTCGAACCCACGACCCAAGGATTAT
>CAWHPY010000020.1:0-539320 GCA_963831375.1 uncultured Actinomycetota bacterium
AAGGGTTTGCTGGGGACGAATCGGACTACTAGCCTTACGGGCTGGTGCCTGTACCAGCCGACCAGACCGGGTCGACTCAGGCGCCGCGTCGAATCTGGGTCTTGAGTCGGGGTAGCAGGATCCGGAGCCGGGGAACCAAGTTCCTGGGGTGAATCGCGCAAAGACTTTGACCGCATGATTGTGGCCGCAGTCGAGTGTGTAGGGCTTCTTTGTGCCCGAATCCGTCAGCTCACCTGGTAGACGTCAGACAAAGAGGAGACCGTCCGCTCGTGTCCGACGGCCGGAAGCGCACCACGCGTGCCATCGCTGCATTGGCTATCACCACTCTTGGTGGCTCGATGCTGACCACAAGCCCAAGTTTCGCCGAGCCAGACATCGACGATGTCCAGGCGCGCGTCGACAAGCTCTACCACGAAGCCGAGCAGGCATCGGAGCGCTACAACGATGTCCGTGAGGACATGGAGTCGACCCAGGCACGCCTGAAGTCGTTGCGCGCCGACCTTGCCCGACAGGAGGCCAAGGTCGAGAGCGTCCGCGAACAGGTGGCCTCAGCCGTGGTCTCGCAGGCCCAGGGCCAGGGTCTGTCGTCCACGACGCAGGTGTTCCTCTCCAAGGACCCCGACGCATTCCTCGACCAGCTCGCCACCGTCTCGGCGTACAACGACCAGCAGGGCCAGATGATGGCCGCCTTCGCCACTCAGGCGAAGCAGCTGGAGCTACGCAAGCAGGCCGCACAGCGCGAGCTCGACGAGATCGAGAAGGCCAAGCAGCAGCTCGCCGACGAGAAGGCCGAGATCGACGCCAAGGCGGGTGAGGCCAAGGACCTGCTCGACGACCTCAAGGCCGAAGAACGCGCTCGCATGGCTGAAGCCAACTCTGCCAGCCGTAGCGGAACACGTGCGCCCATCGCCAACGTCGCTGCCTCTGGCCGGGCGGGTGCCGCAGTAAGTTACGCGCTCTCTCAGGTCGGCGATGCCTATGTGTACGGCGCAACCGGCCCGGACGCTTTCGACTGCTCCGGCCTCACCATGATGGCCTGGGCACAGGCCGGCGTCAGCCTGCCGCACTCGTCCAGCGGCCAGATGGGCTCAGGCCCCGCGGTCTCGCAGTCGCAGCTCCAGCCCGGCGACCTGGTCTTCTACTACAGCCCGGTGAGCCACGTCGGCATCTACATCGGCAACGGCCAGATCGCGCACGCGGCGAACCCGAGCACGGGCGTCCAGATCACCGGCGTGAACACCATGCCGTACTCCGGTGCCGTCCGACCCGGCTGATCGAACCTTCAAGGCCGGCTACCCACGCCTGTGGGTGGCCGGCCTTGTTCTATGCGTCCTCGCGGTCGTTGTGTTCCTGGCACTTCGGGACAGCGGTACGGAGATCACACCGCCGCGAGGTGCGAAGGACGACCGAAGCGACGGCGTCACGACCCGCGAAGCGTCAGCGGGGGAGCTGCTCAACCGTCTGTCATCCGCTCTGATGCGCGGAACGAGGCGTGAGGCGCTCACTCTGGCGGTCCCGGGCGACCGACAGGCTTCTCGAACTGCGGGCGAGATCTTCGACAACGTGCGCTCACTCGGCGTCAGCGACTTAACCCTTCGGTACGTCGACGAAGCCCCTGGCCAGTCAAGCCAATCCGCTGATGCGGTCAGGGAGCCGGACACTTGGGTCGCTGACGTGCAGGTCGGATGGCGCATCAAGGGGTTCGACAAGAACCTGAGCCAGATGGAGGTGACCTTCACCTTCGCAGAGACACCAGATGGCACAGCCTTGGTTGATGCTGGTGGCGGAGAGAACCCCGCACCACTGTGGCTGTTGACGCGGCTTGCCATCGAAAGAAGCCAGCGAGCGCTCGTAATGGTCGCCGACTCAGCTCAGGTCGACGAGTACGCATCCCTGGCCGACCAAGCCGTAGTCGACGTGAGAAAAGTGCTCCCGGGATGGCGCGGCCGGCTTGTCATTGAAGTCCCCGAGTCGCAGACGCAGCTCGACAATCTGCTCGGCACAGAACCGAACACGTACGACTCCATTGCCGCTGTGACGGCCACCGTCGATGGGTCAGCCGTGCCATCGGCGCCCACGCACATCTTCGTCAATCCGGCGGTATTCGGTGGTCTCGGTGAGGCTGGTTCCCAGATCGTGATCAGCCACGAAGCCACGCATGTGGCAACAGAGGCGGCTACCTCGTCGATGGCCATGTGGTTGCTCGAGGGGTTCGCCGACTATGTAGCCCTGGCCCACGTCGACTTCCCGGTGTCCGTGACGGCGAGCCAGATCCTTGCGGATGTCCGTAAAGGCGGACCCCCCAAGCAACTCCCGAGCGGGGCTGAGTTTGATCCGTCGAAGTCGGGGCTCGGGGCGTCGTATGAGTCCGCGTGGCTGGCCTGTCGCTTCCTTGCGGAGGAGTACGGCGAGCGCCGGCTAATCCGCTTCTACAACACTGTTGATGACGGCACGCCGATGCGGAGAGCATTCCGCGAAGTCCTGCGAACGGACCAGCGCACTTTCACGCGGGAGTGGCGGGACTACCTGCGCGACCTGGCGAGTGACGCATGGCAAGGTTGTCCTCGTGAGCGCAGACGTCGAGCGAGAGCATTCCTCCCTCGCGCGAATGCCGGCGGCCATCACGGCCGGGGTTGCGGCGCTCATCTTCGTGGTCCTCGCTGCACTCGTCGTGCCTTGGGACTGGGTTCCTGGGGGACATCTGGTCCCTGCGACGGCCAGCGATGTCTTCACGGCTGACGAGATCGCGCGCGCCGAAGAATTCTCTTCGGCCAGTCGGCTGCTGGGCTGGTCGTCGTACTTCATCTCGTTGGCCCTCGCGCTGTTTCTCGGGCTCACACGCTGGGGGTCGCGACTCGTTGGACGCTTAGCCGGAGGCATGCGCTGGTGGATCGCTGTCCCTGTCGGGGTGACACTCCTGCTCTGCATCGGTCGCCTGGTCACCCTGCCGTTCTCCATTGCCAACCACGAGTTGAGAAGCGACTTCGGCTTGACCAACCAGCCTTGGGACGAATGGACGCTCGACTACCTGAAATCGCTGCTCGTCGCCGCGGTCACGATGTCGATCGTGGTCATGTTGGTTGTGGGGACAGCCAGGCGCTCTCCGCGTTACTGGTTCGCCTGGGCCGGTGCACTCGTAGCCGTCGTCACGTTCGGGGCCTCATTCCTGTATCCCGTTGTCGTCGAGCCTTGTTCAACAACTTCATCTCGATGAAGGCGGGTGCATTCAAGTCATCAGTCTTCGAACTCGCGACCGCTGAGGGAGTCAAGATCGACGATGTGCTCGTTTCTGATGCCTCGCGTCGGACCACAACCCTGAATGCCTACGTCTCAGGGCTCGGTGACACCCGTCGCGTTGTCGTCTACGACAATCTGCTGAGCGAATTGACGCCGGATCAGGCGCGCGTTGTCATCGCGCACGAACTCGCGCACGCCAAGCACAACGACGTTCTGCTGGGTACCTCGCTCGGAGCAGTGGGCGGAGTAGCAGGGATCGCACTGTTGGCGCTGCTCCTCGACGGTCAACGACTTCGAGCGCGTGCCGGAATCTCAGGCCCAGCAGACCCGAAGGCGGTCGCGCTTGTCCTCGCACTCGTCGCCGCTGGGACCTTCTTGATCAGTCCCGTTGAGAACAGCATCAGTCGTGCAATCGAAGCCAGGGCAGACCGCGATTCCATCGAGGTGACCGGGCAAGGAGATGTCTTTGAAGAAATGCAATACGAGCTTGCGGTGCACTCGTTGAACGACCCAACTCCATTCAGGGTCAGCCAGTTCTGGTTCGGCAGCCACCCGACCGTTCTTCAACGTGTCGGCATGCCGAGCTCGCTGAGGGAGGCTGCCAAGTGAGCCGCGTACTGGTCGTCACTAACGACTTTCCTACCCGTCGCGGGGGCATCGAGTCCTTCGTTCTGGCGCTGTGCGAGCGCATGCCGCCCGACGAGGTAGTGGTGTACACGGCGTCGATGCCCGGAGACAAGGAGTACGACGCGGAACTGCCGTTCCCGGTGTATCGGGACCCCTCCTCAACGCTGCTGCCGACGAGAGCCGTTGGTAGGCGTGCTGTGAATGTGATGAAGGAGCACGGCTGCGATCGCGTGGTGTTCGGCGCCAGCGCGCCGCTCGGGCTGTTGGCTCCGACGCTGCGTCGGGCAGGTGCGAAACGAATCGTTGCGCTGACACATGGTCACGAGGTCTGGTGGGCGAAGGTGCCCGTGGCGCGGGGTCTCCTGCGCCGGATCGGTGATTCGTGTCGACGTCATGACATACGTGAGTAAGTGGTGTCACGACCAGATCGCGCCCGCGCTGTCCGCTGACGCTGCCGCACGGATGCATCCGGCTATCACCGGGTGTTGACACTGAACGGTTCTTCCCGGGATGCGGTGGCGAGGATGTGCGGCGGCGGTCTCGGCATCCCTGAAGATGTCCCGGTTGTCGTTTGCACCGCACGAATGGTCAAGCGCAAAGGCCAGGACATGTTGGTGAAGGCATGGCCTGCAGTTGTCGCGCGCTTTCCAGAGGCGCGGCTGCTGCTGGTCGGCGACGGGCCCGACCGCGCACGTGTTGAGCGGCTCGCGGCGAGGGCCGATGTGCTCAGCTCAGTGATCTTTACGGGAAGCTTGCCCTGGAGCGAAGTTCCCAAGTACGTCGACGCCGCCGATGTTTTCGCGATGCCGTGCCGAACACGGCTCTTGGGACTCGAACCGGAAGCTTTCGGCATCGTCTTCCTTGAAGCAGCCGCCTGTGGTCTGCCGCTCATCGTGGGAAACTCGGGTGGCGCCACAGAAACGGTAAAGAACGGCGAGACCGGCTACGTGGTCGCGAGCCATGATGTGACGGCTTTGGCAATTCGGGTCTGTGCACTCATCGAAAACATGGAACACGCCCGAGAGATGGGCCGTCTGGGCCGCGCGTGGGTCACCGGCCGATGGGCCTGGGAGTCGACTCTCGACTCTTTGAAGGCAGCCCTGAGTTAACAGGAGGCGCTTCCGCCGGAGTTGTTCACCTCGTCCTTGAGACCTTCGCAACCGTTTGAGAACAGCCCACCAGTGGCTGCCCCAAGCGAGAAGACCACTGCCGCAATGACCGCCGCGATTGCCACCACGATGAGCCCATACTCGACAGCGGACGCGCCCTCTTCTGGCCTGTGGTTCGACGACACGGTCGAGTCCTCCTCTCGGGACCGGAGATCGAGAACGGGGTGGCCAAGCAAGTGCCTGACCACCCCGACCTCATGTGTGCTGGCCGTACTAGCAGGTGGCGGAGCCCTGGCGAGATCTCGTCACAGGTGGTCTGGAACGCGCCTTCGATGACGCCACCAAGTGCAAAGACGATGACGACGATCAGGGCAGCGATGCCGGCGACCAGCAGGCCGTACTCAACCGCCGAGGCACCCTTTTCGGACTTCGTCCGCGTGATCATGTACGACTGAAGAAAGGTAAGCATGTGAAATCTCCCAAGGTGATCGATAGTGGGACTCGCAGGTGAGTCCGACATATGTAATCTTCGCGTCTAGTCTGACGGCGAACCATCGGGATATCAGTCGAATCTGCATGACGCAGTAGTCAGTTCCTTATGACCCTTCCGGGCCATAAAGGGACAAAGCCACTCAGTGCGTCTCATCCTTCGCTAACATGCCAGCTTGGATGGCTTTCATGATGGCTTGCGCTCGGTTGGCTGCTCCGAGCTTCTCGTAGATCTTTGAGATATGGGTCTTCGCGGTCGAGTCGCTGACGTACAGCTGGCGGGCTATGGCCGAAACTCCTAACCCGTCGGCGAGAAGGTGCAACACTTCCGTTTCTCGTGGTGACAGCTGCGGGCCGCTGGGAGACATTCTGCGTCGCATCGCATCGGCTAGATTCTGCGCGGCGAACGATCTTGGCGACACGGCCGCATGACGCGCCGCAGCCACAACGTCATCAGCAGGCGCATCCTTCGCCACGAAGGCGGATGCTCCCGCTTCTAGAGCCGCAAACAACTGCTCGTCGCCGGCGTACATCGTCAGGATCACGATTCCTACGTCGGCGTTCTCCCGCCGAAGTACGCGCGCGAAATCCAAGCCTGTGCCGTCAGGCAGTCTTACGTCGGTCACGATCACGTCAGGACGCAGGGAGGAGGTGAGATCATTTGCTTCCTGGACGGATGCAGCCTCACCTACAACCGTAAAGTCGTCATGCCTCTCGAAGGCACGTGATAGACCCTGACGGATCAAGTCGTGGTCGTCGACCAGTAGGACCTTGATTGCCGCAGAGCCAGACATGTCAGCCTTCTGTGTTGTGGGGCACGAGAGCAGGGGCCTCGCCAACCGTAACGCTCACGAGCGTCCCGCTACCTCCCTCTCTACTAGGTTCTTCAATCTGGAGGGTAGCGCCGATCCGCTGGGCCCGCTCTCGCATGATCTTCAGCCCGTACGAGTCCTCCCTGCCCGGAGTCAGGCCGCAACCGTCGTCGCGAACCTGGATTTGGACAAACGGTGGTTCCACGCGGCAGTCTACCCAGAGATTCTTGGCCCCTGAGTGCTTTCGAGCGTTGGTGATGGCTTCTTGCGACATCCGCAGCAGCTCGGTTTCGACCTCCGCCCTGAGCCTCGTCGGAGACTCGTCGAGGGTCAAGTGAACGGTCATGTTTGAACGAGAGCCGACCTGGCGGACGTAGTCGGACAAGGCTGACCCGATCCCAGCCGTTGGATTCACGCCGCTTCGAAGGTCGAAGATGGACAGCCGTAGTTCGCTCACGACTCGAGTCAGCTCCTTGCGGAGGCAGATGAGTTTGTTCTGTTGGCTCGCATCCTCACTGGTAGCGGCCAGTTCATCCACAACGTAGCCCAAGGAGGCGATCTCTTGGGCGATGCCATCGTGAATCTCGCGGGCGAGCCTGCTCCGTTCCTCCGCTGTGGCTATGGATCTCACCTCGTCGAAGGCTAGGGCTGTGTCGAGGCGAAGACTGTGATCATCCAATATGTGCATCAGGTCGGGAAGGGAACCGTTTACCGGCGGGCAAGGTGCATCGCTGATGACCACACCGATCATGCGTGTGCCAGCACGAAGTGGCAGGACCACCCTGTGGCCGCTACCGGCACTCTCATCCGGGAGAACAGCTTGATGTGGCTCCGCTTCCGCCCAGCACTCATCGACTTGACGGTCCGGCTTGAGCGTTTCCTCAGCGCCTTCCCCGAGGTATCCGAGGGGGGCCAGGACCCCGCCTTCAGTGCGTACGAACAATGCAGACCGAGTGTCGTCGAGTCGCTCATGCACAACCGTCAGTACTTGGGATGCCATGCTCACAGGATCGAGTCCACTGGATAGTCGACGGGCCACCGTTCTCAGCTGGGTTAGGAGTCGGCGGGCAGACTCGTATGACGCGTTGACGGGAGGCGCTTCGGCCAACGCGCCGACGCGCCTCAACAGGACGCCGAGAAGGCCCACTCCGAGGGCAGTCAACAGCCAAGGAGCGACGAGTTCGTACCGCTCCTGCAGGGCCAGATTGGGCGTCAATTGGCTGATACCGCCCAATGCCAGAAGCTCGGCGGCTAGCACCGCGGCGAGCCCGACGAATCCTCGTGACAAACCTGCTATCAGGACCGGAATGGCAAGGTAGGGCAACAGAAAGTAGCCGTCCGGGAGCGCAGTTCCGATGATCAGCCCCACGACAAACGCCTCTACCGTGGTCACCGCTACTACCGGCAATGGCGTCACGAAAGCCAGCGCGCCGGCGATTCCGGCGATCGCGCCGACCAGGATGACGTTCTGGGTCGCATAGAAACTGCCGGTTGCAGCCGTCAGACCAAGCATCGCCGCGAAGCAAAATATGCGGCTGGCGAAAGCTAGGCGATCCAGTACGGTCAATTGAGGGTTCCGGAGAAGGAGTTGATGATGGTGATCGCAGCAGGCCCGAGCACTGCGATGAACAGGCAAGGGAGGATGCAGAAGATCAGCGGGATCAGAATCTTCACAGGAACCTTCTGGGCCATCTCCTCGGCGCGCTGCCTGCGCTTAACCCTGATCTCACTGGACTGAACGCGAAGGACCTGTGCGATGGGGATTCCGAACGCGTCAGCTTGCACCATGGACGACACAAAACCACGCAGGTCGGGGAGCTCGGTCCGATCACCGAGCGCTCGCAAAGCCTGCGAGCGACCAAGACCGATCTGCATCTCCTGAAGAACGCGCGAGAACTCCTCGGCCAGGGGACCCTCGGTGTTTTTAGCGACGTGCGAAAGTGCGGCGTTGAAGCCCAGGCCGGACTCCACCGAAATAGTGAGGAGGTCCAAAGCGTCCGCAAGAGCCTTCTGCATTGCTGCCATGCGGTCGTGGCCCTTTTGATATAGGTACATGTTCGGCGCGAGATAGCCGAGTACGGCTGCTCCGATACCCACCCCCAGCATGGGGGCGAGTCCGAGCCCCATAACTACAGAAACGAGGAGTGAAATACCCAGGGCGGTGGCGAAGCCCACGAACTTGAGGGACGTCACTCGGTCAATGGTCCAGCCAGGCGGGTTTCCTGCGAGCTCGAGCCGGTGGCGGATCCGAGAGGCGTGGTCCGCCGGAGTCAGCTTGCGCCCGATGCCCACGAACCGGTCGAGCAGGGGGGTAAGCACTCGCTCGTTGAACGACGGATTCAGCTCGGCGGTAAGTTCCGCGGGCGCCCTGGTCAGCGCCTCGACGGCAGCCAGGCTGCGGCTGACACCTCGAGACTCGTTCGTGAACACGCCAATTGCCGTCAGCGAGAGAAGCAGGCCGACGAAGATGGCTGAGACGCCCGCGATTAGGACCACCGATGCCAAAGTCATTTCAGACCTCCACCTTGACGAGCTTCTTCATCCAGAAGCCGCCTACTGCGATCAACACGGCCATCATTCCGAGCATCGCCCAGCCAATGGGGGTCTTGAACAGCGGTTCGACGTAAGTGGGCTTCGACAAAGCGAGGTATAGGAGGAACACAGGCGGCAATCCACCCAGGATCCAGGCGGACAACCGACCCTCAGCCGAAAGGGCGGCGACTTGGCGACGCAGATACTCCCTCTCCCGCAGGGTGACCGCGACATTGTTGAGGAGCTCAGCCAAGTTACCGCCGACTTCCCGCTGGATTCGCACCGCCATGACAACCCAGTGGAAGTCCTGGCTGTCCATTCGCGTGCCGACAGATTCGAGTGCGTCCTCGATGTCGACGCCTAGCCGAGCCTCGATGATTGCCCGTTTGAACTCACCAGACATCGGTTCGCTTCCCTCCCGGACGACGGTGTCCACCGACTGAGTCAGTGACAGTCCTGCGGAGAGACTTCCCGACATGAGTTGCAGGGTGTCTGCCAACTGCCCGCCGAATGCCTTGAGGCGCCTGCCGCGTTTGAACCCTAAGTACACCCACGGCCCAACGATGCCGAAGAACAACAGGACCAGAGTCAGCAGGATCCCTCCGGAACTCAGGAGGAACCCGAGGACGCCAGCGGCGACTGCGATGCCGGCATGCATCAGCAGCCATTCGGCCGGCTTCAGGGAAAGCCCTGCAGCCTCGAGGCGGGATCCGAGGGCGACTTCGAGCCCCTTGTTGCTTTCCAAGGCCTTCTGCGCCATTCCCACGGCGGAGCCGGCCAGGCCCTCGGGTTTGGGGGTTTCAAGGCGTACGCCGGGGGTCGGCGCCGCGGATCGCGCGTCACCCGTCCGGCTGTAGGCGGCGATCCTGTCCTCGAGGGTCTCAGTCCTCTGCTTGTGAAACACACCAAGTGCCATGAGCAGAACGAGCAGTACGCCGACCCCTGCAGCTCCGAGTCCGATGAGCATCAGATTCTGCTGAGATGTCGAACCTGGGACCTGGTGCCTCCAACGGACCGTTGTTTGCAACTGCTGGCGCTTTACCGCTGCTGAGGGTCACGAACGCGGTGTCGGTGAAGGTCTCACCGCCGGCATCGATCGAGACCGCGACAGATCCCTCCTTCGAGGCCTCTTCGGGCAATGTCGCCGTGACGAGAACCTGTCGTGCGAGCACGTCAGCCTCCGCCGAGAACATCTGTGACAAGGCCTCAGGATCATTCGCGGTGAGGACCACACCACCACCAGCGTCGGCCATCTCTTCCAGCGGCCCGAGGTCGTCGCTCGACTGGTTCAGTGCGACGACATCTACTTTGACCCCTGACTGCGTCAATGGTCGCAGCGACTGTTTCGAGCTTGGTGGTCGACGTGTCCCGCCCATCGGAGAGCACGAGGACACTGCGCTGCCCTTCGACGCCGGCGCTGTCGACGGCGGTCTCCACTCCGTCGTACAACCTCGTCTGCAACGAGAGGCTTAGGTTGTCGATCACAGTCCGAGGCTGCGGCTCGGTCAAGAGTCGGTTGCTGGACCGTTTCGACATCGCCCGGCGAAGGCCACGATGCCGACGTATACGTCCTCCGGTGCGACATCGAGGAAGGCCTGGGCGGCGAGCTTCGCTTGTTCGAAGCGTTGGTCCTTGGCCATGCTGTTGCTCACATCAATGGCGAGGATGGCGGTACGGCGAACCTTTTGCTCAGCATCCGTTGCCATCTCGGCCGACGCGGTGAGGGCCTCGCCATTGAGCGTGACCGACAGCGAATTGAGGTCAGGCTCGTCTCCACCTGGGAGCGCGGGGACGGAGTAGAGGACCTGAAGCTCACCGTTCTCTGATTGGGCATGGTCGATACTGCCTTCACCAGCTGCCTGTGCAGCGGCTGGCAGACAGAGAAGCCACATCGCGAACGCCGCGGCAGTCACTCTCGACAGGTGCCCCCAGCGTCGCTTCATGCTTGGCCCGGACATCCTTAGATACCGTCCATGGCAAAGACCATCGGGTCGACCTGCACGTTGTTGTGGTCGAGCTTCTCGAGGAACTTGGGTCGCAGGCCTGTGGACCGCAGCCGTCCGCGACTCCGGCCGTTCTCGTCGAAACCGAGTGAGTGGTCGAAGACAAAGATGTCCTGCAAGGTGATGACATCACCTTCCATGCGTTCGACTTCCGTGACGTGAGTGATCCGACGGGATCCATCGCGCAAGCGCGCCTGGTGCACGATCACATCGACCGCGGATGCGACCTGCTCGCGGATCGCGCGCATGGGCAGGTCCATGCCGGCCATCAGAACCATGGTTTCGATGCGGGCCAGCGTGTCACGAGGTCCGTTGGAGTGGATCGTGCAGAGGGACCCATCGTGACCGGTGTTCATGGCCTGGAGCATGTCGAGCGCGGAGGAGTCGCGAACCTCGCCGACCACAATTCGGTCAGGACGCATGCGAAGCGAGTTCTTGACAAGGTCCCGGATCTCAACCGCGCCCTTGCCCTCAATGTTGGCGGGACGAGACTCAAGCCGGAGCACGTGATCCTGGTGCAACTGGAGTTCGGCAGCGTCCTCGATCGTCACGATGCGCTCGTCGGTGGGGATGAACGAGGACAGCACGTTGAGCGTCGTCGTCTTTCCCGAGCCCGTACCTCCGGAGACGACGATGTTGAGCTTGCCCTTCACGCAGGCATCCAGGAACTGGACGTGCGCTCAGACATCGTTCCGAATGCGACGAGGTCCGACGCGGTGTAAGGGTCGGCCGAGAACTTACGGATGGTGAGCAAGTGAGCCGTCGACCGCCAGCGGTGGGATGACCGCGTTGACGCGGCTGCCGTCTGGAAGGCGCGCGTCAACCATCGGGCTGGACTCGTCCACGCGGCGACCGATGCGTGACACGATCTTGTCGATCGTCCGGCGTAGGTGTGCCTCGTCGTTGAAGCCGCCCTCAACCTTCGTGAGACGACCCGATCGCTCGATCCAGATGTCGAACGGCCCGTTCACCATGACCTCGGTCAGGTCCGGGTCGCGAAGGAACGGTTCGATAGGTCCGTATCCGAGGATGTCGTCGGCGATCTCTTCGGTGATGCGGGTCCGCTCCTGCATGGTCAGCAGCGTGTCGTCCCCAGCCATGGCGTCCTGCAGCGCGGAGCGGACCATTTGCTCGAGCTCGCTCTGGGTCAGGTCCGCGTCGTAGAGCTTGGGCCCCAGATCCTGGAGGAGCTGGTTGTGTACCTTGCTCTTGAGGCCACTGAACTCGTCCTGGGCAGGCGACTTCTCCGAGGTGCGCTTGCCAGCCGTGGGGATGGCATCGTCCTTCGTCACGACTGGGGCGGTGCCCCGATCCCTTGATGCCGCTGCAAGTCGATCGGTCAGGCTGCTCATCTTCTACCTCCCGCTGCGGCGCAGAAGTCCGCGCTTGGTGGTTGATGCACGCGTGGCGGCCCTGGAGCCGGCGGCCGATCGAGTCGTAGACGCCGGAGGCGCAGCCGACTCGGTAAGGCTCCTTGCGAGAGCCATGATCGCCTGACTGACTGCGTGGCGAGGCGACCCGAGGAAAATTGGTTCGCCAGAGTTCGTGGCGTTTGCGACCTGAGCTGATGTGGGGATCGACGCGGCGATCTTCATGTCCAGCGTGCTCTCCACCTTGTCCGGACTCAGCCCGACCTTGTCGTCGGCGCGGTTCAGGATCGAGGCGGCGCTTTCCCTTCGGGAAGTTCAGCAGGTCGAGCGTCTCGGTCGCGATCTTGACGTTCTTGAGCGTGGGCACGTCGAGAGTCGTGACCAGCAGAATGTCGTCGGTCTCGTCGAAGGCTTGAAGCACGTGTTCATCAAAGGCGGGCGACGTGTCGACGACGACGAAATCGAAGTTGGCCTTCAAGCAGACGGAGGACCTTGCCGATCAGAGACGCCGAGATGGAGTCCTTGGCGTCAGGCTGGACTGGTGCCACCAGCGCTGAGACGCTGCCGCGATGCGGAGTGAGTAGCGTCTCCAGGACGTCCATGTCTAGGCCGCTCTCCAAGATGCACGGCGTCCGCGATGGTGCGGGCGGGGAACATCTGCAGAGTTATGGCAACGTCTCCGAAGCCCAGGTCCAGGTCGACGAGGCAGACCTTCTTGTTGTTGTTGTCGCTCAAGGCGATCGCGAGGTTGACGGCGATCGTGGTCTTTCCTACCCCGCCTTTAGGGGAGAAGACGGTGATCATCTGACCGGAGGACTCGTCGTCGCCGGACATCGTTGGACCCGTGCAGAGCATCCCAGACCTGTCCGGCCCGCTTGACCGCCTGGAGCGAGACCGGTGAGGTCCCGATCCTCGACGACCTCACGCATCCCCGACCGCAGCGCCTCCGCGAGCACGCTCGTGTCCACTCTGCGACGGATCAAGATGACGCTGATCGCGGGGCGCGTGACGCGCAGCGTGTCCGACAGGGCGGCTGCAGCTTCCAGGTCGACGGCCGGTCCGAGAATGACGGCAAACTCGTCCGGATCAGTCGCGAGATGCTGTTTCAGCTCGTCGAGGCCTCCAACGACGTTCGTGCGCCCGCCAGTGACGGACGCGAAGCGTTCAGCATTCGCTTCGATCTTTTCGACGATTGTTGGCATTTCTGATCACCGGAACAGATCGTCGGCGGTAACTCCGGGACCAGCCTTGAGGGTGGTTTTCTCCGTCAACAAGGCAAAGGTCATTTCGCCATGGCTGCTGGCGTACATGACCTTCTCCGCCTCGTTCTGGTCAACCGCCAACGTGAAGAGTGTTCTGGGCAGCTGCTCCGTGGTTTGCGCGCCGGCCGGGTCGGTGGTGACCAGCGGCGTGACCGTCGTGGCACCGACGGCGATCACGGAGACTTTGGGGAGGAGGAGGCGGGTCGCTTCTTGGCCGTTGGGCCCAGCCTCGGGTGACGTAAGGAAGATCGCCACGTCAGCGCCAGGCGAAACGAAGCCCGCTACTCGCGCGGTGTCGCTGAGGTTGATGGAGATGGCCACCTTGCCGTCGGGAATCGTGAGGACCTTCTGGTCACCGGGTTCGCCGAACTTGGCCGTGATGATCTGCTCGCCGGGGTAGACGGTCGTAAGAGCAACCTTGGTACCGAGGTCGGCGACGCTGGTGGTGGCACCTGGCAGGACCTGCGCCCGGGTGACGGTGCCGAGCTGGATCTTTCCGGCGGTCTGGGCGGCCTGGAGCGTCTCGCCCGGGTTGATGGGCTCGACGGCAGTCAAGACCTGGACAGCGTCGAACTTCTCGTTGGCGCGAGCATCGACACCCCGCACGTACATGAAGACAAGCGACGTGCCTAGCGCCGCGATCAGCGCCGCAACGATCAAGAGAACTGTTCTGCGTCCCATGCGATATCCCGATGTCTGCTAGTCGTGTGGTTCACAGACAAGTTCCCGAGAGGTCCCTTGTCTTCACCCCAGGCAGCCTTCCCCTAGAGGCCCAGCGTCAAGGTTTCTACAAACGGGCACGTACGTCTCAGGAATGGACGATTTGGTCAGGTTTAGGGCTGACGACTAGCTGGCTGGGTTACCCGTACCTGAACTATTTGGCGTACAGGGCCTCGACCTCAGGGCGGAAGTCCCGCAGGACGACGTTTCGCTTCAACTTGAGGCTGGGCGTGAGCTGCCCGCCTTCCTCGGTCCAGTCGACAGGGAGGATGCGAAACTTGCGGATGGACTCGGCCTGTGAGACGGCTTTGTTCGCATCCTCGATCGCCGCTGCAACTTCAGCCCTGAGGTCTGGGTCCTCGGTCAATTTGGTCACGTCCGACGTCTTCCCATGTTGCTCGGCCCAGCGAGGGAGGGACTCAGGGTCGATGGTCACGAGCGCCGCGATGAAGGGTTGACCATCGCCGACCACGATGCACTGGCTGATGAGGGGGTGAGCGCGTACCCGGTCCTCGAGCACTGAGGGGGCGACGTTCTTGCCGCCGGCCGTTACCAGGATCTCCTTCTTGCGACCGGTGATCCGGACGAATCCCTCATCGTCGATCTCGCCCAGGTCGCCGGTGTGGAACCACCCGTCGGGGCCGAGGACTTCCTGTGAGGCAGCCTCGTCGTTCCAGTAACCGGCGAAGACCTGGCCGCCCCGGACGACCAGTTCGCCATCTTCGGCGATGCGAGCGCTGGTGCCGCCGAGTGGCTGACCCACCGAGCCGATCTTCGTCGCATCAGGTCGGTTGACCGTCACGGCGGCAGTGGTCTCGGTCAGGCCGTAACCTTCGAGCACGATCAGCCCGATGCCGCGATAGAAGTGGCCGAGTCGCTCGCCGAGTGGCGCTCCGCCGGAGATTGCATACTTGCACCGTCCGCCGAGGGCAGCCCGCAGCTTGCGGTACACCAGCCTGTCGAACACCGCATGCCTGGCTCGAAGCGCAATGCTCGGCTTTCCGCTGTCCAGGGCGCGGCTGTAGGCGATCGCGGTGTCTGCAGCCCTGTCGAAGATCTTCCCCCTGCCGTCGGCGGCTGCGCTCTGCGAGGCGGTGTTGAACACCTTCTCGAACACGCGCGGGACGGCCAGAATGAAGGTCGGCTGGAACTCCCCGAGGTCCGTGATGAGGTTCCTGATGCCGGCCGAGTGACCCAGTCTCGATCGCGCCTTGACCGCCCCGACCTGAATGACTCGGGCGAAGACGTGAGCCAGTGGAAGGAAGAGAAGCGTCGACGCTCCCGGCTCGAACAGGTCGTCGAGCTCGTCGACGGCCACGCCGAGCTCGAACATGAAGTTGCCATGCGTCAACATGCAGCCCTTGGGGCGCCCCGTCGTACCTGACGTATAGATCAGTGTCGCCAGGCTGGACGGTGTCAGTGACGTACGGCGGGTTTCAAGGTCCTCGTCGCTGATATCGGCACCCAACGATCCCAGAACCTCGACTGCGCGATCATCCAGGCACCAGACATGGCTGAGCTCGGGGAGGTCGGACCGGGACTCGGACACCCGAGCCACGTGCTCGCTGGTCTCGGCTATTACTGCCCGAGACGACGAGTCCGTCAGGATCCACGCGATCTGCTCAGCCGAGGAAGTCTCGTAGATGGGAACCGACACGGCCCCTGCGAACCAGATGGCGTAGTCCATCAGTGTCCACTCGTAGCGCGTTCTGGAGATCAGCGCTACGCGGTCACCCTCTCTGAGGCCCGCGGCGATCAGGCCTTTCGCGATCGCTCGCACCTGTGTCGAGGAACTCCGCGGCCGTGACGTCAGTCCAGCCAGATGCAGTCTTGCGGCTGAATGACACCACCTGGGGGTAGTGGATGCCGTTCTCGACGATGTCGTCAGTGAGGTTCCCGGTCTGTTGGATCTCTACCGTCAAGGGCGTGGAATACTCACGCACGCTTCTCCTCCGATATACGTCTGACGACAGTGCATCCGTACGCTACCGCCCAGTCACCTGTCGTTCCTAGCCGTGGTGCCCGGGACCAAGAAAGCCAATCCGCTAGGCTCGCGCTCTCAGACGTCTTCCGACGAAGGGGCACCACCGGCCATGGCTGAACAGACGACCTCGAGCATCGTGATTGACGCAGATCCAGGCTCCGTGATGGCTGTCATTGCGGACTTTCCCGCCTACCCGCAATGGGTCCAGGGAGTCAAGGTTGCCGAAGTCGTCGCCGAGACATCGGACGGTCAGGCCGAGCAGGTGTACTTCGAGCTCGACGCGAGCCCGATCAAGGACCAGTACACGCTGGGCTACGACTGGGACGGCGATCAACGCCGTGCGCTGGAACCTCGTCCAGGGCAAGATGCTGAAGGCCATGGACGGTGCGTACGAGCTCGAGGACCGAGCGGACGGCGGTACCGAGGTCACCTACCGCCTCGCCGTGGACGTCGCCATCCCCATGATCGGCATGCTCAAGCGGAAGGCCGAGAAGGTCATCATCGACAACGCCTTGAAGGGCCTGAAGAAGCGCGTCGAGTCGCTCAGCTGACCCGTGCGGATCATTCTTTTCACCGGCAAGGGTGGCGTAGGTAAGACGACTGCTGCCGCTGGTACGGCGACCGCAGCGGCCCGGCGAGGCCTGCGCACCCTGGTCCTCTCGACCGACGCGGCCCACTCGCTCGCGGACGCCTTCGGTGTCGCGGTGGGCAGCGAGCCGACACAGGTCGACGACGACCTGTTCGTGCAGCAGATCGACGCACAGCTGCGCTTCGAACGGTCCTGGACCGAGATCCAGGGATACCTGTTGTCCGTCCTCGACGCTGCGGGGGTGGATCCCATCACGGCCGAGGAGCTCACCGTCATCCCCGGGGCGGAGGAGGTCCTGGCCCTGCTCGAACTGCGGTCTCACGCGCAGTCACCTGACTGGGACCTCATCGTTGTGGACTGCGCCCCGACGGCTGAAACACTCCGTCTCCTGGCGCTCCCGGAGGCGCTGGGTTGGTACATGGACCGGGTGTTCCCGATGGAGCGGCGAATCGTTCGGGCGCTCAAGCCGGTCCTGGCGCGCGCAGCCGGCGTGCCGATGCCGCACGAATCCGTGTTCGATGCCGTCGAACGCCTTCACCGGGAGCTCGAGGAGGTCCAGGAGATCCTCACCGGCAAGGATGCCACCGTCCGCCTCGTGCTCACCCCGGAGAGCGTGGTCGTCGCGGAGGCCAGACGCTCTTTCACCACACTTTCCCTGTTCGGCTACCGCGTGGACGGTGTGATCGCCAACCGCATCTTTCCCGAGGAGGGATCGGACGACTGGCGGAAGCAGTGGGTCGCCGCCCAGGCCGAGATGCTGGACGAGGTCGAACAGTCCTTTGCCGGTCTGCCCATTTGGCGGTCGCAGTACCGGTCGTGTGAGCCGGTAGGTGTCGAGGAGCTCGCGGCCTTTGCGGCCGATGCTTACGGCGGAGACGACCCATTGGCTGCTCCCGACGGCGAAGGGCCGATGTCTGTCGAACGGACGAAGACGGGAGCGACGCTGAGGATCCGGTTACCGTTCGTGGCCAAGGCGGACGTCGACCTTGCTCGGCACGGCGACGAGCTGGTTGTCACGGTCGGCTCGTACCGGCGCCTGCTCGCATTGCCCGCAGCGCTCGCCAAGCACAGGATCACGGGGGCGCGGGTCGAGGATGGCGCACTGCAGGTCCGGTTCAAGGCGATCGCACAGGAGGCGAAGTGAGCGACTCGGACGAGCCTGTCGGGAGCGTCGGCGAGGAAGCCGCGAAACTCCTTGGGGCTCTGCAAGAGTGGGCCAAGGAGAGCGGAAGCGACTACGCCAATGCTGCAGCCGGGGCGGCGGCCGGTGCCGCTTCGTCGCTGGGCGCCGTCAACGAGCACATCGCAACCGGTGGCAAGGAGTGCCGGTACTGCCCGATCTGTCAGATGATCTCGGCCGTTCGCGAAACCAGCCCCGAGGTGAAGCAGCATCTCGCTTCGGCCGCAACCTCCCTGATGCAAGCGGTCGCGGGTGTCATGGCCACGCATGTTCCCGACGGGCCCAAGGACCGGACGTTCAGACTCAGCCGTGGAGAAGATTGACTTGTCCGATGACGGCGACTGGGAGGACGACTGATGGGGCTGACCGTTGGCATTGACGTCGGGGGCACCAAGATTGCTGGTGGCGTTGTCGACGACGAAGGCAACGTCCTGACGACGGCCCGTCGCGAGTCGCCGGCGACCGACACGGACGCCATCGAGAACGCCATCGAGGATCTCGTCTCAGAACTCCGAGGTTCCCACGACATCGAGGGTATTGGGGTCGGCGCGGCAGGGTTCGTCGACGTCAAGCGCTCTACTGTGCTGTTCGCCCCCAACCTTGCCTGGCGTGACGAGCACCTGAAGCGCGACCTCGAAGCCCGGATCGACCTCCCCGTGGTGATAGAGAACGACGCGAACGCTGCCGCCTGGGGAGAGTTCACGTTCGGAGCCGGCGCTGACGTGGACGACTTCATGCTCGTCACGGTCGGCACAGGTGTCGGCGGCGGCATCGTGCTCGACGGCGAGCTCCACCGCGGCGCGTTCGGTGTTGCCGCAGAGATCGGACACATCCGAGTGGTTCCCGGCGGGCGCATCTGTGGCTGTGGGAATCGTGGTTGTTGGGAGCAGTACGCAAGCGGCTCAGCGCTCGAGCGAGATACACGTGAGCTGGCCGGCCAGGGATCGCTGATTGCCAAGTCCCTGCTCGATCGCGCCGGAGGCGACGTCCAGGGAATCACCGGTCCCCTCATCACGGAGGCCGCCCAGGACGGCGACGACTTTGCTGTCGAGCAGCTCGCATCTCTTGGACGATGGCTAGGGGAAGGCGTCGCCACATTGGCCGCCGTGCTGGATCCGGCCGTTGTGGTGATCGGCGGAGGTGTGTCCGAGGCAGGCGACCTGTTGCTCGATCCGATCCGCGCAAATTTTCGGTCCAATCTCACCGGCCGTAACTATCGGCCCGAGTTACAGATCCGGAAGGCGGTCCTTGGCAACACAGCGGGGATGATCGGCGCAGCCGACCTGGCTCGAAGGCCATGACGACCTCAGCGACCTCGAGCTGTGCTGTGCGGCGGCTGGAGTAACCCACATAGGTCATAGGTATGACGCCGTTCGGGGCATTTGTTTCCCATTCTCCCATTTTTGCCCCAATTCGGGCTCTTGGGCCTACCTTCTACTTGGATTCCTTTGAGTCCGGAGCGACAGATGGGGAAGGGTCAAATGATCCGAGGGTGGTTGACTTCGCAACGTCGCACCGACAGAGGTGCGACGGCGGTCGAGTTCGCCTTGCTCATGGTCATCCTGCTCACCCTCGTTTTCGGAATCATCCAGTACGGGATGTACTTCTACTCGATGCAGACAGGCACCTCAGCCGCTCGCGAGGCGGTGAGGCGCCTGTCAGTCGGTGACTGCCAAAATATGAGCGAGCTCAAGCCATTCATCCACCGGCGCCTAGGTAGCGCGACGACCGCAACCCAGTCCGCGTTGAGCCCAGTTGTCACCTGGAAAAAGGCGGACGGTACGAGTGTGGGAACTGAGGTGGGCGGCACCGTGACGTTGGCGATCACCTTTCCTTCTCTGAATCTGAATTTCCCGTTCATTCCGGTCCCCGACGGCGGTTCCGTGAGCAAGACGGTCGAAGCGCGAGTAGAGGACACCACTGCCACTGTGGGTGGCTGCACGTGAGCCGAGCCTTGTACCGAGAGGAACGCGGCGTGATGGCTGTTATCGTCGCGATCACTGCCGTCATGCTTTTCAGCATGGGCGCGCTGGCGGTGGACCTAGGCAATGCTCTTGCGCGGAAGCGAGTCGTGCAGTCCCAGAGCCGACTTAGCTGCGTTGGCGGGCGGATCTCAACTTCCTGCATCTACCGCGACGGTGTGTCCAACAACCCACCCGCCGGCTGGCGATCTTGCTGTGGCACAAGTGGCCGACTATCTAGTAAAGAACTGGCCGCAAGACGACTCTGGCGACCCGACTCCAACACAGGCGCAACTAGCCCCGCTGCTAGTTGACTGCAACAACGCCAATGGAGAGGTGTCGTACCCGGATGAGAACTCCGTTCGGGTCGTAACTCCCGATGCCCAGGTGAACTTTGGGCTCGCCCAGGTGATGGGATTCAACAGCACCCAGGTGGCCGCAGCCGCCACCGCGGAGATCAAGTCACCTGTGCTGGATACATTGCCGTTCTACGCATTCACAGGTTGTGATTATGGCCAACAGACGATCTCCGAACCGAACAACGGACATGCGCCAGACGCTGTCTTGCTCTCGCACCCAACCGAGAGCAATGCAGCTTCCCTGACTACCCTAACGACTTCACCCGCGAGTAACCCAGTGAAGGTGCCTCTCAATTCCACAACCACCAGCCTCACGATTTCGGGCACTGGCCTTTCCGCCGTGACTGCGGTTGGATTCTTTGAGTCCGGGAACGCCACATCGGGACCCGAACCTCTGGTAGTCGATTCGACTGGCTTCACCATCAGCGGTGGCACCGCGATCACGGTCGCTGCCCCACTCCCGGCCGCGCTCACTGGCGTGCAAAGTACTTGGTACGTGAGAGTGAAAGTTGGCACCCAATGGTCCGAAGTGAAGACTGGGAGTGGCAATAACCAAACGCTGAAGGCGCTTCCGCTGTCTATTGGCAATCCGCTACTCACGTGCGCTCAGGGGTCCAGCGGAGGCAACTTCGGAACGCTCAGATTGAGCAACCACACCGAGACCGGTCAGTGGCAGACTATTGCGGCTAACATCGCGGGTGGTCTCGACAGCACGCTGGCCGCGTACCCGACTCCCGCGCACGACTGGATGTGCAATCCGGGTGCTTCTCCGGCCGTTGGTTGGCCAACAAGGGTACCAACTGCATTCCGACGAAACCCGGCATGGCATCTAATGCCGCTACTGCGGGTTTCATCGACGGAATCGGGTCATATCCTGGGCTACTCACGCACGTTGAGCCGGGGACGGGATGCGCGGCGAACGGCATGCCCGCAACGACGGTCCTTTTCGGTAAGACCCTGAACAATGACACCCTGTCCTGCTTCTTCACCGATGACACCACTAACATCGGACTGATTGACTCGCCGACGTACACGCTCCCAGGACCGGTTCTATCCCCTGCGATCTTCAACTCCCCACGTTTCTTTTTCGTCCCGGTCTTTGGAACCGAGCCCAGCAACGGAACCAAGAACTATCAGATCGTTGGATTTCGGCCCGGCTTCATAACGGACCAAGTCGACTCGGCAACGCGGATGACACCGCTGCCCACGGGCAGTACGAACGGCTTAACCGGCAGCGGTGCGACATTGTCGTCAGTGCAGGTGATTTTTCTCAACCCGAGTGCCCTGCCACCCATGCCGCGACTAACACCGGGACCTTCACAGGTAACGGTCCGCGGGTTCTTGTCCTTGCCGACTGATGAGGCAGGCAGACCTCTGTGGTTCCCCCAAAATCGTGGAGGTTCCTTATGCTGCGTCCGGTTGAACGCTAGCGGTTTTGTAGTTGATCGGCGACATCATGTTCGCGCTGCTGTGGCGCCTGGACTGGATGTAGAGTCCGTAGGATCAGTCGGTGACGATTGCGTGGGCGTGGTCCGTGGTCGGTGTCGGTGAAGCTGTGGCGGGGGGACTTCCTATTCCAGGATCGAGAAGAACGCCTCCGACCCACCGACAAGGTGCGCCGGGTAGTCCCATGCGGTTGGCAGAAAACCGCTTAAAGCGGTCCCATCCCATGCTCATGGCAGGCGACATTTCTGATCTCGACAACCAACAGTAGTTCAGCCCAGGCAGTCGTGTTGGCGTCGTTGTCCACAAGCACCGCAACACCGAGCCGCTTCTCGAGCGCCGCCCTCAGACCCGGTTTTCGCAGGTAGTTCGGGCGACACGGTGAGGTAGAACGCAACAAGTGCTTTTCTGCTCGGCATGATCGCGCGCGGGTCACGGGTTCCAGCAGATGTTGCGCATCACCCTCGGGACCGGCATCGGGGGAGCGCTTGTCGTCAACAGACAAGTGTTCCGTGGCGCGAACGGGATGGCGGGAAGTTCGGCCACATGCAAGTGATCCCCGACGGCTGGCGGTGTGAATGCGGGAACCGGGGCTGCTGGGAGCAGTACTCGAGCGGCAACACATTGGTGCGCGAAGCTCGCGAGCTTGTCCAGGCCCAGTCGCCGGCAGCCTTCATCTTGCAGGAGCTCGTGGAGGGTGACTCGACTCGGTTGACGGGGCCGGTGGTGACGGAGGCAGCGCAGGCCGGGACGGTGCGGCCATTGAGATGTTCCGCGAGATCGGTGGCTGGCTCGGCACGGGATCGCGAGCCTGACGGCAGCCTTCGACCCAGAGATCGTCGTCGGTGGCGGAGTGTCCGATGCCGGGGACCTCCTCCTGGACCCGGCGCGGGAGATGCTCAGCCGAAAGCTCACCGGTCGCGGATTCCGCCACCGCCAGGAAGGCGAACTCGGCCCCGATGCCGGCTTCATCGGGGCAGCGGACCTGGCTCGCGAAGCCTGCGAAACGGTCGCATCTGAGCAACGGTCAAGAATCGACGTGGCGCGCGTCTTCCGAGACTCCGGCGTCACGGATCGTGGCAGTATCTGCGCATGGTTCAGTCTCGGGTGATGACGTACAACATCTTCATGGGCGGTCGAAAGGGTGCTGCATTGCATGAGGTTGTGTGCGGCGTTGCTCCCGACGTACTCCTGGTCAACGAGAGCCCGAAGACGCCGATCCTGTGGAAGCGTCGGTGCTCCAGGTTGGCCGACAGGTGGAGCATGCGTTTCGTGGGTGGCGGGCGCAAGGCCGGCTCAAACATGGTGGCCGTCGGACCCAACGTCGAGGTCAAGTCGGTCCACACGCGCGTCTTCAAGACGCCACTGTTCAAGCCGCGACGGGGTGTCATCGCGGTGCAGCTGCGCGCTGAAGGAAGACTCTTCGGCGTCGTCTGCTGCCATCTCAGCCTCGAGCGTGAGCGCCGGCTCGAAGAGATCGAGCTGGTCATCGAGCCGCCAACCGGCTACGCGGACCGGTGGTCGTCGCCGGCGACCTCAACGAGCGGCCGGGCGGGCCGTGCTGGAAGCGGCTCCGGGAGGTCGGGTTCATCGACCACGGCACGAAGCAGTGGCTGACCTTCCCGGCCGACGAACCGGAGATGCGGATCGACGCGCTGCTTGTGCGCGGGGGCGCCAAGGTTTCCCACCATGGGGACCCGGGCGTTCCGATCGAACTGCAGAAGCGCGCGAGCGACCACCGCGGCGTCCTCGCGGTGCTCGACTTCTGATCAGGCTCGGCGGTTGCGGTACTCGGGGACGAGCTCGACCGCGAGCTGCTCGAGGAACAGGCCGACGTCGGTGACGATGCCGCGCGCCTGCGATGAGCCGCGGTCGGCGAGCTTGGTGACGGTGGCCGGGTTGATGTCCACGCAGACCAGCGGGATCGACGCGGGCAGGATGTTGCCGGTCGCCACGGAGTGCAGCATGGTCGCCACCATCATGCAGAAGCCGACATCCTCGAGCTTGGCGCGCATCGCCCGCTGACCCTCGATGACGTCGGTGTAGACGTCGGGCAGCGGGCCGTCGTCGCGGACCGAGCCGACGAGGACGAACTCCTTGTCCTGGGTGACCAGCGCATGCATGATGCCGCCCTCGAGCACGCCCTGCTCGACGGCGTGCCGGATCGAGCCGGCCTTGCGGATCGTGTTGAGGGCACGGATGTGGTGCTCGTGGCCGTGCTCGACACCGCGGCCCTGGGCCAGGTCGACGCCGAGCGAGGTGCCGTACAGCGACGCCTCGATGTCATGGGTGGCCAGCGCGTTGCCGGCGAAGAGCACGTCGACGAAGCCGGCGTTCACCAGCGACACCATGGCCGGGGCCGCGCCGGTGTGCACCACACCGGGCCCGCCGACCCAGAGCAGCTTCTGGCCGTCCGACTTGACCCTCCGCATCTCGTCCGCGACCTGGCGCACCAGGAGGGCCTGCGGCTTCTCGCTGGAGACGGCGGACTCCATGAACCCGAACGACCCCTCGTCCTTGTCCGGGATCGGAACGGTCACCTTGATGCCGGAGGCGCTCGAGATCACCTTCATCCCGGCCTTCACATCAGCCATCGGCAACGTGTAGATCCGGATGCCGTCGCCGGAGTCGTCGACGATCAGGCCGCAGTCCATCTCCGGGTTCTCGACCTTGACCCATTTGCCGCTGATCCGGACCCGGGTCTCGAGGTTGGTGGTGGAGTAGAAGAAGTCCGGGAACACCCCGTCCTGCTCGCACACCGCCGTCTCGGCCTCACCGGGATCGACCTGGTTCACGCCGCGGGTCTGCAGCCGCATCAGCAGCCGCTGCAAGGACTCGTCGTCCTCGGCGGAGACCGTGATGGTCACGTGTGACGGGTCACCGGCATCGTGGCCGACCACGAACTTGTCTATGACGTAGTCGCCTTCGTACTCCCGGACGTCATCGAGTACGGCGGACAGGGTGCCGCTGTCGATCAGGTGGCCGGCGATCTCGACGGTTTCGTTGGAGGCGTGCATGCAGCGAAGGCTACACAACCGCGCCGTTGTCGCCCGACCCGTCCTCGCCCCGTGTCCGAGGCATGGTCGCGACCAGGTAGCCGAAGCCGCCGAGGAAGCCGGCGACCAGCAGGAAGCTGAGCCAGCCCGGGAACGTCCAGCCGAACACGACGGCGACCAGCATCATCAGCGGAGCGCCGAAAAGGCCGAGCCAGGCGTACCTGCGCCGGGGCTCCAGCTTCGGCATCGGCGGCGGGTCCGGCGGGACGAAATGTCCCTCGTCGTCCCAGGTCGCCTCGGAGTGCAGCGGCTCGGGCTCCCAGCGCCGCTCGAAGACCTTGAAGCGCGGGGTCTCCGGAGGGTCGGTCTCGACAGGCTCGGTCGACGAGGCCTCGTCGACCGATGAGGAGAGGACATCGTCGACCGACGGCTCGTCCCCGTAGTTGTCGATGATCGAACGCCAGGCGGCGTCCTCGTCCAGCTTCCGGCCGACCTCGCCCGACCCACCCGTGGTGCCCTCGTTGGGGTCCTCGGGGTTGTTCCGGTCGGGCTCTTGCGTCATGGTCCTGTCACTCGTCTTACGAACTCCACCGACTCCGCGAAAATTGTCGGAGCGTCATTGTCGAGCGTAGCCACGTGGTAGCTGTTTTGCAGAATCTGTTCGGTCACATCTCGGGACGAGACCTTGCTCTGGATGATCCGCGCCGACGACGGGTCCACGACATGGTCCTCCGCCGACCGGAACAGGAGGATCGGCTGCGTGACCTGCGGGAGGTCGCGCCGTACGTCTTTCCACGCGGTGACCAGAGAGGCGAGCGCCTTGAGCGGGGTGCGGTCGTAGCCGTACTCGTCCACCCCGGGCTTCTTGATGTCGCTGGCGATACCCGGCATCGACGGGATGATCCCCTTCAGCACCGGCAGCGCCAGCAGCTGCTTGTTGCTCGACGCGACGGCGGCGTTGACCAGCAGGATCCCGGAGATGTCGGTGCCGCGCTGCGCCGCGAGCTTGAGCACCAGCCCCCCGCCCATCGACAGACCCCCGACCACTACCCGGTCACAGTTCGCCTTCAGCTTCTCGTAGGCGAACTCGATCTCGTCGTACCAGTCCGGCCACCCGGTCTTGTTCAGCTCCCGCCAGGTGGTCCCGTGCCCGGGCAGCCGCGGCACGGAGACCGCGAAGCCCTGGTCCGCGAGGTGCTTGCCCCACGGGGTCATCGACGCCGGTGATCCGGTGAAGCCGTGGCTGAGGAGTACACCGATCCGCTGGCCGGTCGAGGCGTCCGGGACACCGTCGGAGTAGAACGGCTGCGCGTGCGGGTCGAGAGTCACGGTTGCTCCTGTGGCGTCGTGCGGGTCTCGACAGGCTCGACCGCCGGTCCGACAGGCAACGGCCGCCGAGACAGTGAGAAAATAGCTTCGTCTGCATCGTCGCACGCGGAGGATTTCGCGGCTACTGTTTCGGACATCGGACGAGAGGTTTACGGGTGTTCTACTGGTTGCTCAAATGGGTGCTTGTCGGGCCGCTGCTGCGTTTGGTTTTCCGGCCGCACATCGAGGGTGCGGAGAACGTGCCCGAGGAAGGGCCCGCGATCCTGGCGAGCAACCACCTGTCGTACGCCGACTGGCTGTTCATGCCGCTGACCCTGCCGCGGCGGGTCACCTTCGTGGCGAAGGCGGAGTACTTCACCACCCCCGGCATCAAGGGCTGGTTCCAGAAGAAGTTCTTCTCCGGCGCCGGCCAGGTCCCGATCGACCGGTCCAGTGGTGGCGCCGCGGAGGGTGCGCTGCTGTCCGCGAAGCGGATCCTGGCCAACGGTGACCTGTTCGGGATCTACCCCGAGGGCACCCGCTCGCACGACGGCAGGCTCTACCGCGGCAAGACCGGCATCGCCCGGCTCGCGCTGGAGACCCATGCTCCCGTGATCCCGGTGGCCGTGGTCGGCACCGACGAGATCGCCCCGCCCGGCAAGAAGTTCGGCACCCTGACCCGGCCGATGGTCCGGTTCGGCAAGCCGCTGGACTTCTCCCGCTACGAGGGCCTGGAGAACGACCGGTACATCCTGCGCTCGATCACCGACGAGATCATGTACGAGATCATGCGGCTGTCCGGCCAGGAGTACGTCGACATGTACGCCTCGCGCGCCAAGGACGAGCAGAAGCGACTCGACAAGGAGGCGTCGAAGAAGGGCGCCGCTCCCTCCGAGCCCGACCCCGCCGGGCCCTCGGGCGAGGACTCCGCGCTCAAAGCCTCCTGAGCCTGACCTTGACCTCCCGAACTCACGGCGTGAGCCGCTCCGCCGAGCGCGCCACTGCCGACCCGGCCACCTGGGCCGTCGAGACCACGATGCTCCGCGCGCTGGCCGTGCTCCGGTTCGTCGTCCTGGTCTTCGCCGTCATCACCACGCTGGTGAAGTGGGACGGGCTGCAGCGGCCGGTCGTCGCCGCGTTGGCGCTGGCGGTGATGGCCGGCTGGACCGCCTTCACGACCTGGGCGTACGACGAACCGCGCCGGCGTCGCGCGCCGCTGCTGGTCGCCGACCTGGTGATCGCGGTCGTCATGGTCCTGCTCACGGTGGTGGTGCAGAGCGAGGAGCAGCTCTCCGGCAACCTGCCGACGTTGCCCTCGTTCTGGGTGATGGCCGTCGTGCTCGCCTGGGGCATCCACTGGCACTGGGTCGGCGGCCTGATCGCCGCCACCGCGGTGTCCCTGGCCGACATCGCGATCCGGACCGAGATCACCCAGACCAACGTCGGCAACATCTTCCTGCTGATGATCGGCGGGCCGGTGATCGGTTACACCACCGGCCTGCTCAAGGAGATGGCCGGCGCCCGGGACCGGGCCGAACGCGCCGCGGCCGTCGCCGCCGAACGTGCCCGGCTGGCCCGGGTCGTGCACGACGGGGTGTTGCAGGTGCTGTCGTTGGTGCAGCGCCGCGGGCTGGAGCTCGGGGGAGAGGCCGCCGACCTCGGCCGGTTGGCGGGGGAGCAGGAGGTCGCGCTGCGGGCCCTGGTCCAGCAGGGCGAGTCGTCGTCGTTCGGCGGGTCCGGTGACCTGGCCCGGTCGTTGTCGTCGTTGCAGTCCCGGACCGTGACCGTCTCGGTTCCCGGTTCGGTGGTGCTGTTCCCCTCCGCCGTGGTCGAGGAGGTGACGGCCGTCGTACGCGCCTGTCTCGCCAACGTCGAGGTGCACGTCGGCCCGGACGCGCCTGCCTGGGTGCTGCTCGAGGACCTGGGGTCCTCGGTGGTCGTGACCGTGCGCGACGAGGGGCAGGGCATCCCGGCCGGACGGCTGGAGGACGCGGTCGCCGAGGGACGGCTCGGGGTGAGCGAGTCGATCCGAGGACGGGTCTCCGACCTGGGCGGTACGGCGACCCTGGTGACCGCACCCGGTCAGGGCACCGAGTGGGAGCTGACCTTCCCGAAGACCTGACGTGCGACCTCGACACCTGCATCTGTGCCTCGAATACTGGTTGTGGAGGTCATGTCATGGCCATGGTCAGCGTCGGGGAAGTCGAGCTGTGCTACCAGGAGTCGGGTGACGGCCCGTCGCTGGTGCTGGTGCACGGATCGTGGGGCGAGCACAGCAACTGGGCAAGGGTCCAGCCGCTCCTGGCCACGAGCTTCCGGGTGGTCAGCTACGACCGCCGCGGTCATGGCCAGTCCTCACAGCCTCCCGGTCAGGGATCAGTTCACGAGGACGTCGAGGACCTCGCAGAGCTGATCCGGGTGCTGGACCTGGCCCCGGCTCTCGTGGTCGGGAGCTCGTTCGGAGCGCTGATCACGCTGCGGCTGGCAGGCACGCACCCGGACCTGTTGCGGGGCCTGGCCGCGCATGAGCCGCCGGGCGTCGGGCTGCTCGCCGGTCGTGCGGAGTACGCACCGCTGCTGGAGCTCTTCACCGCGCGGGTCGCCGCTGTGGCGAAGCTGCTCGAGGAAGAGCAGCGCCTGGAGGCGGCTGAGCTCTTCGTCGAGACGATCGCGCTGGGGCCAGGAGGTTGGGGACAGCTTCCCGCCGAGCTGCAGGCCACGTACGTGCGTAACGGCCCGACCTTCCTGGACGAGACGCGTGATCCCGACGCGTCGAACCTTGACCTTCAACAGCTGAAGTCCTACACCGGACCGGCGTTGCTGACCCAGGGCGACCAGAGCCCGCCGATGTTCACCCAGGTGCTGGACATGGTCCATGCCTCGCTGCCGCAGGCCGAGCGGCGGACCTACGAGGGCGCGAGTCACGTCCCGCAGATGACGCACCCGGAGCTACTCGCCCGCACATTGACCGAGTGGGGCGCCGCGACCTGACGCTCACAGGAACTTCCCAGGAAGCCCTCAGCGGTCTGCGAGGTAGCCACGCCATTCTTCTGTCATGAGCATCCACGAGCTGCACGACCACGACCGCGGCCTCTCCCACGACCTGCCCGCCCTGGTGAGCCGACGCGGTGCGCTGACCCTGCTCGGTGGTGTCGGCAGCCCACATCCGGTGACGAGATCCCCGAGGAGACCGGCGGGCCGTTCCCCGCCGACGGGTCCAACGGCATCAACGTGCTGACCGAGAGCGGTGCACCGCTCGAGGGCGCGGCCGTGTATCTCTGGCACTGCACCCGGGACGGCGAGTACTCGTTGTACTCCTCGTCGGTAATCAACGAGAACTACCTGCGCGGCGTCCAGGAGGCCGACGCCGATGGCTTCCTGACCTTCACCAGCATCTACCCGGGTGCGTACGCCGGCCGCTGGCCGCACATCCACTTCGAGGTCTACCCGAGCCTCGACGCGGCGACCACCGCGAGCGGCAAGCTGCGGACGTCGCAGATCGCGCTGCCCGAGGACGCCAGCCGCCTCGTGTACGCCACCTCGGGCTATGAGCAGAGCGCCAGCAACATGGCGCAGTCGACGCTGGAGTCCGACAACGTGTTCAGCGACGGCTACTCGCTGCAGCTGGCCACCGTCACCGGCACCGTCGAGGACGGGTTGACGGCAAGCCTCAACGTGCCGGTGTAGTCAGGTGCGATCATCGGTGCGTGATTGGACCAGATCTCGGCGCGGATCTCGAGCAGCTCTTCCGAGAACACCGCGACTCCGTCCTTGACGTGATGCTCCCCGTGGCTGCGGCGTACGAGGGGGATCCGCTCAACCGTACGGCGGACGGGCGACGCGTCCTGGACCTCGACCGGAAGCAGCTCGTCTCGGTCGCCGTCTACGCCGCCGCCGCGGCAGCACAGTGGGCGCCGCTGCCGGAACGCTTCGTCACCGACGACGTCTACCGGACCGAGTCCAGCGACCTCTTCGCGTTCGCCGTGCTCGAGGCGCTGCGTCGTCGCAAGCTGCCCTACACGGCAGAGGACGCCAGGTTGCTGCTGCTCCTGGCCAGCCGTCCGTTCGAGGTGACCGTCCTCGGTTTCGCCGTCCACGCCGCGGGCCAGGTGCTCGAAGGTCAGCCCGGACACCCGGCGCTCGTCGAGGAACTCGTCCGTGCCCGGGCGGTGCTGCAGGAGCAGCCCGTCCACCGGTACGGGATCACCGACCTCCGGCAGAAGGTGCAGGCGATGGTGGCCGCCCATGCGCCCGCGGGGCTGCTCGACCTGTCGGCGATCGAGGTCACCGACAACTGGGGTCCTGACGCACGCGAGGCCGCGATGCACGCGGCCGAGCGTTGGGACGGTGTGCAGCCACTGCTCACCAGGCTCGCGACCGCAACCCAGGCCAGACCGGGTGCGCGCTGGCACAAGGACGTGCGGGACCTCGTCGGGGGATCGCCCGCGGCCGCGGACATGCTCGAGACGATGCTCGAGGCGTTCGTCGAAGCGGACCTGTCGGTCACGCCGGACGACGAGATCTTCATGGGTGGCTCGACGCGGCTGGTGACCCGCGCAAACGCCGTGGTCGTCCGGGGCGCCACTCTCGCGAGCCAGTACCTCGACGGCCCGTGGGTGTCCCCGCTGCTCGGCAGGGTCGCGCTGCGCGGGGCCGCGTCGCATCCCCAGCAGTTCGTCACCGAGGCACTCTGCGCCAAGGCCGCATCGGGCGCCATCGACGCCCTCGGCGCGAGGAGCCTGAACGGTGACGCACAGGCGGCCGAGCAGCTCGGGCTGCTGCTCGCAGAGATCCGCCGACGCGACCTGCTCAAGCGGATCGCCGCCGCCCTCGGCGCGTCCGGACCAGAGCTCGAGGAGCGTTCGCGGCAGCTCGCCCGGGAGAAACAGCGCGCGGTGGCCGCTAAGGCATCGCCGGAACCCAGGCGGGCCCAGCTTGCCCTGGGCAAGGCGGCCCGTTCGCACGTCAAGCCCGCGCTCTTCGCTGCCGGGTTCACGGTGATGCGAGGCAGGACGTTCCTACGCCGGGCCGACGACCACGTGGCCGGCGTATCGCTCGGGGTGGCCGGGTCCGACCTGGTCGTCGAGCTCGCGGTCTGGTACGCCACGCACCTCTCGACTGCGGACCTCGCCGCCCTGCCCGTCGACGACCTTCCGGGGACCTTGAGCTTCGACATCCGGGCGAACCTGACCGCTCCGGACGGGAGCAACCGGTGGCCGGTTCGGCTCGCCGAACCCGGTCTCGAGGAGCGGATGGCGAACGTGGTGGACGCGCTGACGAGCGCGGGGCTGCTCTGGCTGGCCACGTGGGGAGACGTCGCCACCGCGGTCGACCGCCTTCGCGAAGGCAAACGCACTCGCGTGGTGGACCTAGGAGTGGCGGTCTTCTCGTTCGGGAACGTCAACCTCCATCAGGCGCTCTCCCGACGCATCCACGGTTGACGGCAACCCTCAAACTGGCGGGGTCGGAAGCTGCACGGCGGCTCCGGTCACCCGGACCCTGCTGTCATCGGCCTGCAGGTCGACAAGGAGGTCGCTGCGCCGACCCATGTCCTCGCCCTGAATGATGTGCACGCGGCCGGGGAGGTCCACCGCGCCCAGGTCGCGAAGGTAGCCTCCGAACGCTGCCGCCGCGGCACCCGTCGCAGGATCTTCCACGACACCGCCCACCGGGAACGGGTCGCGGGCATGGAACAGGTGCGGGGACTCGGCCCACACGAGATGCACGGTCGTCCAACCCCGGGCACGCATGTGGTCGGCCATCGGGGTGAAGTCGTACCCCATCCGCGACAGGCGGTCACGGGTGCCGACGGCCAGCACCAGGTGTTCGTTGCCGGCGTAGGCCACCGCGGGCGGGTACGTCGGGTCCAGCTCGTCCTCGGCCCAGCCGAGCAGGTCCATGACCGGCGCCCACTCGTCCCGGGTCGCGACCCGACTGTGGGCCGGCACGCTGGTGAACGTGGCCAGCAGCTCGCCGGCATCGTCGGCGGTGACGTTCAGCTCCATCTCGCCGGGACCGATCTCGAACATCACCCGGCCCGGTCCGATGCGCTCGGCGAGGGCGACCGCCGTGGCCACCGTGGCGTGACCGCAGAACGGAACTTCGGCCTGGGGGCTGAAGTAGCGCAGCCGGTAGCGGCCCCGGTCGGGGTCCGCGGCCACCACGAACGCGGTCTCGGAGTAGCCGACGTCGACGGCGATCTGCTGCATCGCTGTCTCGTCGAGAGCGGCCGCGTCGAGGACCACCCCGGCCGGGTTGCCCCCTGCCGGGTCGCTGGTGAACGCTGCGTAGCGGTGAACGTCGACCTCTGTCATGCGCCTCATTCTCGCGCGGAACGCGGTGGCCGTCAGGGCCTCGAGGTGGACCCCCGGACCGGCGGGGTGGGGAGCGTGACGCGGAACGTGCTGCCCTTGCCGAGCTCGGACTCGACGGCGATGGTTCCGCGGTGCCGTTCGACGATCCGCTTGACGATCGTCAGGCCGAGGCCGGTGCCGGGTAGTGCGAGCGCGTCGGGGTTGCTGGACCGGTAGAACTCGGTGAACAGGAGCTCCTGGTCGGCCCGCGCGATGCCCATCCCCTCGTCGCTGCACTCGAAGGTCACCATGCCGTCGGTCGACTCCACGGTCACGGTGACCGAACCGCTCTCGGGGGTGTACTTGATCGCGTTGCCGACGATGTTGCCGACGACGCGGTCCAGCTCGGCAGGATCGCCCCAGGTCATCACGGGGGCGTTGGTCGATGTCGGCTTCAGGGTGACGCCCCGGTGCTCCGCCTGCAGGCAGAACAGGTCCAGGGACTCGTTGACCACGGCGTTCAGGTCGACCTGCGCCGGGATCAGCGGCCGGTTCGGGTCACCGACCTTCGACAGGAGGAGCAGGTCCTCGACCAGGTTCTCGAGCCGCTCGGTGTTGCGTGCGACCGCGGCCAGGGAACGCTCGGCACCCACCGGTGTCTCCATCATCTGGAGCATCTCGACGTGGCCGACGATCGAGGTCAACGGGTTCCGCAGCTCGTGGGAGATCGTCGAGATCAGCTCGGTCTTGTAGCGGTCCAGGTCCTGGAGCTCCTCGACGATCTCGCGTTCACGCTCGAACAGCCTGGCGTGCAGCACCGCCCGGCCCAGGTCGCGGCCGATCTCGAGGGCCGCGTCGACCTCCTCGTCGCTCCACGCCGGATCCTGCTCGGTGCGGGTGAGGGCGAGGTACCCCAGGCACTCGGGGCCGGCACCCATCGGGGCGAGGAGCAGCGTCCGGGACCCGATCTGGCCGACGAACCGGAACAGCGTCGCGAGCTCGTCGGCCGACACCAGGTGGGTCGGGGGTGGGTTGGTCTCCGAGACGACCACGCCGGTCTGCTCGCTCCAGCAGTCCGTGGCCACGCGGCGGCCGAGCTCGATAAGGCCATCGGGCGGGACCAGCCGGATCTCGGGAGGGTAGATGGCGCCTCGTCCACGACCGGGGAGCTCACCTTCGCCGGCGAACGTCCGCATCCACATCCCGTGGCAGCCCAGGCCCTTGACGATCGGCTCGACGCTGTCGTCGATCACGGTGTCCAGGTCCAGGCCCCGGCCGGCGGTCCGGGTGATCGTGCGGACCACCTCGGCGAGCCGGACCTGCTCCGCGAGGCGGTTCCGCTGCCAGGCGTTGTTGATCGCGATGCCGGCCTGGACGGAGTACATCTCCAGCACGTCGCGCTGGAACTGCCCGGGCCGCAGGCCATCCTGCGGGAGGTCCACCGAGAGCAGGCCCGCCAGCTCACCGGTCGGTGAGAGCAGTGGCGCGAACAGCGCGTCCTGCGGGTGCCAGGCGTCGGGGACGTCGAGCGGGGCGACGTCGGGAACCCATCCGGCTCCGACGTTGCCCGGAAGGCGCTCGTGCGGGACGAACCGGAGCGCGCCCCACTCGTCGGCCATGTCGAACTCGGCTTCGATGTCCTCGACCGGGGTCCGGGTCCCGATCAGCTCCTCGCGGGCGGTCTCGTCGCCGGCGACGGCCACGCACTCGAGCTGGCCGTCGCTGCGGAGGTAGCTGATCGCGGCGACCTCGAACCCGACGACATCGGCGACACCCTCGGCGGCGACCTGCAGGACCTCCTGCAGGTCGTGGCTCGCGTTCACCTGGTTCATCAGGTGATGCAGTCGGCGCAGGGTTGAGACTTCCCGAGAACCTGCTGGTGCCACCTTGAGTTCCCCCACTCCGGTGTCGCGTAATCAGTGAATGTGTTGCATACAAGACCTTATCCGGAGGTAAAGGCTTGTGTCGCCAAACCGCCCGCTCTGTGCGTCGCCGGCGCCGACGTAGGTAGTGTTTGGTGAGTCAAGTCAAAAGCGATACCCATTTGATGCTTGAGTCTCGATTGTGCGGGTATACGGTCGTTGTCATGCGCGTCGAGAAGGTCGTCATCATCTCCGCCCCGGCGAAGACCGTCTGGGACGTTCTCACCGACGTCGAGGCGTGGCCGGAGATGACCCAGTCGATGACCTCGGTGCAGCAGATCGAACCCGGTCCACTCAGGGTCGGGGCCCGGGTCCGGATCAAGCAACCCAAGCTTCCGGCGATGGAGTGGACGGTGACCGAGGTGGTCGAGGGCCAGCGGTTCGTGTGGGAGACGTCCACCCCAGGCGTCCGGACCTCCGCCGCGCACACGCTGCTCGAGGTGCCCGGCGAGACGACGCTGCGGCTCGAGATCGAGCAGCACGGGCCGATGAGCGGCGCGATGGGCGTCCTCTTCCGCGGGATGACCCACCGGTACCTGGACTGGGAGACGCAGGGGTTCAAGGACCGCGCGGAGGGCCTGTCCTGACCATTCACTCCGAGCATCCCTTCCTCGAGAACGAGTCCGAGCGCGATCCGGTACGACGGCTCCGTGGTCGCCTCGGCGGGACCGTCACGCTGTGGACCTGCGGCGTCGGCGACTCCCGGTCGGGGCTGACCGTGTCGTCGCTGATGCTCGCGAACGGGTCACCGGCGCATGCACTCGCGCTGGTCGATCCCGACTCGCAGTTCGCCTCCGCCCTGCAGACATCCGGCCTGGCCGTCGTACAGCTCCTGGAGTGGCAGCACCGCGACCTGGCCGACGCGTTCGCCGGCGTCGCGCCCGCCCCCGGTGGCGTCTTCACGCTCGGGTCCTGGGAGGACACCGCGTGGGGCCCGCGGCTCGAAGGGACCTCGGCGTGGGCGGGGGTGCGGCTCGCGGAGGAGTCCCGCGACGTCGGCTGGTCCCTGCTGGTCGACACCGTGATCGACCACATCGAGATCGGTGAGGAGTCGCGGCCGCTGATCCATCGGCGCGGCCGCTACGTGCGCCCCTGAGCCGCCCATGGGCCGGAAGGCACCAAATTGTCGATAACCTTCCCTGGAGTCTTCACGAAAGGGGACGTTTCGATGGGGGATCCGAGCACTCTGCCGGCGATCAGGGTGATGGTCGTCGACGACCACCCGATGTGGCGCGACGGCGTCGCCCGCGACCTGACCGAGGCCGGCCTGGACGTGGTCGCCACGGCCTCGAACGGCACCGATGCGTTGAACCGTGCTCCGGCGGCCCGTCCGAACGTGGTGGTGCTCGACCTGCAGATCCCGGCCCCGAACGGCGTCGAGGTGACGGCGGCTCTGGTGAAGGCCGACCCGTCGGTGCGGGTGCTGATCCTGTCCGCGTCCGGTGAGCAGGACGACGTGCTCGATGCGGTCAAGGCCGGTGCCACGGGTTACCTCGTCAAGTCGGCTTCGCGCGACGAGCTGCTGTCCGCCGTACTCCGCGTGGCTGAGGGGGACACGGTGTTCACACCCGGCCTGGCCGGGCTTGTGCTGGGGGAGTACCGCCGGCTCTCGGACGGTCCCGCGACCGCCGACTCGGACACCCCGCGGCTGACCGAGCGGGAGACCGAGGTGCTGCGGCTGGTCGCCAAGGGACTGTCCTACAAGCAGATCGCGGAGCGGCTGTTCCTCTCCCACCGGACCGTGCAGAACCATGTGCAGAACACGTTGCGCAAGCTGCAGCTGCACAACCGGGTGCAGCTGGTTCGGTACGCGATCGAGCAGGGGCTCGACGACGAGGAGTGACCCTGTCCGTCGTACCCGTCTCCCGGACGCTGCGGCACCGATGTGAATGTCCGATTCCCCGACCTGACGTGGGTGCGGGCGGATATCGTTGACCTCTTGGGTGATCGACGGTGCCCGGGGCCAAGTCGCCGACAAAGGGGGCGCGCCGTGGAGCATCATCGATGCGCGCACTGCCGCAACCCGATCCGGTCCCACAGCCCGGTGTTCGTGCACGCCGACCCCGAAGACTCGTGGTTCCACGCCGACTGCTGGGACGACGTACGGTCGGCGAAGCAGAAGGAGTACCGCGAGCAGATCGAGCGGTTCGGGCTCGCCGGGTTGCTCGGGCCCTACCTCGTGCCGGCCAAAGATCCTGCGCCGCCGATGAGCTCGGACACCGTTCCCAGCCCGTAAGCGCTGGCTCGATGAACGACACCGACCACGGTCACCCGCCTCGGCAGTGACTGGCCGATGAGCTCGGACAGGTGGGCGTCGGGGGTCAGGTCTTCGGTGGCCGCGGAAGCTCAGTGCCGCGCCGCCACAGGATGACTGACGCCGCGAAGCAGCCGGCGATGGGTGCGAGCATGCGGCCCGGGAAGTCGCCGGTGATGATCTCGCCCAGCACCGCCACGAGCAGCATGGCCGCCCCGGCGACGGCCAGGGCGAGCGCGACGGTTGTCATCACGTGCGTGACCAGGTCGCGGACGTGGTTCAAGCCCGCTTCGGTGTCGATCATGAGCTTCCCCCGTCGCCGCCACCATCGAAGCCACCGCCGTCGAACCCGCCGTGGCCGCTCGCGCCGCCGCCGAGGTGGTCACCGCTGAACCCGTGACCGCCCGTGTCGATCGCCGGGTTGAACGCCCAGTCCGTCCCTGCCGAGCCCGGGAGAACAACGGCTCCCGCGAAGTAGCGACCGGTCGACAGGGTGTCGGTGACCTTGCTGATCTCGGCGTCGAGCCGGCGTACACCCTCGAGCTCCGCCTGCTCCTCGCCGCGCTGGGTTCGGCGCTCTCTCCAGCGCTTGGCCATGAACACGCCGCCGCTTCCGACGAGCGCGATGAGCAACCACTCCATGGGGTCCCCCTAGATGAGGAACGTCAGGCTACCAAGAGCAGGCCGTCCCCAGTGGGAGCTGTGAGGCGCGGGACCCGGCATCGTGCGCGGGCGACGATCGCTTCCCTCGAGAGGTGGCTGGCGGGAGAATCGGGCCGTGGCCGATGACGAGAAGCCTGCTCGCGCGCCGGTGTACAGGACGGGGCGGATGGAGGCCTTCAGCGACGGCGTGTTTGCTATCGCGATCACGCTGCTCGTGCTGGAGATCGGGGTGCCCAGCGGCTCCGAGGACGACCTGATGGGCGCGCTGGTGGACCAGTGGCCCTCGTATCTGGCCTACGTGGTGAGTTTCGCGACCATCGGGGCGGTGTGGTTCGCGCATACCGTCATCACTGAGTACCTCGATCGCGTTACCTCGGTTCTCATCCGGCTCAACCTGCTGCTGCTCCTGGTGGTGTCATTCCTCCCGTTCCCGACACGGCTGCTCGCTGAGTACATCGGGGAAACCGAGCCCGCGCGGGTCGCCACCGTCATCTACGGGACCAACCTGCTTCTGACGGCGGCCGTCGTGGCGGTCCTGTGGCGGTACGCGGTCCGCGAGCGGCTGGTGCGGCCGGACATGCAGGACGAGGACGTGAAGACGCTCACCAAGCGGCTCACGCCCGGACTGGCCGGCTACGTCGCGATGATCGTCCTCGGGCTCTTCGTACCGGTTCTCGCCGTGCTCGGCTACCTGGCCGTCGCGGTGTACATCATCGTGCCGTTCGGCGTCATCCGACACCGGTCGTCCCACGCCTGATGCACTGGGTCGTAGTCGCAGTCACCGGAGCCGATCCACGAAGTCGACCAGGTCCTCGGCGACCCGCTCCGGCTGTTCCCAAAGCACCGCGTGACCGGTGTCGGCGTACACCAGAAGCCTTGAGCCGGGGATGGCCGCGGACATTCGTTCCTGGTCCACTCTGAGCAGCAGCTCGTCGCGGTCACCCCAGATGATCAGGGTCGGTGCGGTGATGTTCGCGGACTCGGTCGGAGCGGTAGCGGACACCAGACCCTCGAATGCCTCGCGCCAGACGTGGGCGGGCATCCGGACGCCGTCGTCGACCCGATCGTCGACGTACCAGTCGGGGACCTCGTGGAAACGGGGGAACCACGACAGGGAGTCCTGCACCCAGCTTCGGGCAATGGGGTCGGTAAGCCGCTCCACCTCGTCGGCGAAGGCTGGTCGGCCCTGGAGGCTGCGTGGTGCCCCGACGAGGACCAGGCCGCTGACCCGTTCCGGGCTTTGCGCCGCCACCTGCTGGGCGACGTACCCACCGCTCGACGACCCGACCAGGACCGCCTCGGGAACGCCGACCGCGTCCATGACGTCCTCTACCTCGCCGGCAAGGTCCACGAGTGAGTAGTTGTGCTCCGGCTTGTCGGAGCGCCCGTGGCCGCGTTGGTCGAAGGCCAGCACGCGGTACGTCGACGGGAGCAGCGGGATGAGGCGGTCGAAGGTGCCCAGGGACTCGCCCCAGGCATGGATCAGCACCACCGGGACTCCGGAGGGGCTGCCGTGCGTGACGTAGGCGAGAGTCAGTCCCGATGCCAGGTGAACCGTACGGATCTGGGACACGGCCCGATCGTATGCCGGGCGCCGGATCGCCGCCCAAAATGCTGGTGTGCCGTTTCTTCAGGTCGAAATTGGGCACCCATGGGGTGCAGCACGTACATTGAACGGGCCGTGAAATTCCAGCACGTAGAGATCCTTCTCCGTCGTTTCCGGCGCAATCCGACAACCGGCCGTCACTGACGGCTGGGGGCTGGACCCGGAATACATGACGATCACGGACACCGTCGCACCCACCTCCGAGCCTATCGACACGACCGAAGCCTGCGCGCCGCACCGGCCGTCGCTGACAGCGATCATCCGCCGGCTCGCGGTGAGCATCTGGGTCGCGTGTGTGGTCCCGGGACTGTTGTTCTACGTGGTTCTGGTGACGGTCAACATCTCGGCGGCCGTCATCGTCGCGCTCGCCTGGACGTATGTCGCGATCGCGTGGCGCTGGGCCACGAAGCGTCCGCTGTCCGGGCTGCTCATGCTCACGGTGGGGATCCTGACCATCCGCACGGCCTTCACGCTCGCGACCGGCGACACCTTCATCTACTTCTTCCAGCCGATCGTCAGCGACGGTGTCGTAGGCGCGATCTTCCTGGTGTCGCTGGCGACCGCCCGGCCGGTGGTGGCGCGGCTCGCGGCCGACTTCTACCCGATGGACCACGAGGTCGCCCGGCGTCCACGCATCCGCCGGCTGTTCTGGCACCTGACCCTGCTGTGGGCGCTGGTCTGCCTGGTCAAGGGTGGCGTCGGCTTCTGGCTGCTCGAGTCGCAGTCACTGGTGGATTTCGTGCTGATCAAGAACGTCACGGTGATCTCGGTGACGGTGCTCGGGGTGATCGTGACGGTCTGGTCGTCGATCTCCGTGGCACGCAAGGAAGGTCTGCTCGCGACGGCCTGACGCCGTGTTCGGCGGCCTTCAGTGCTCGAGGAAGGTTGCAGCCATGTCCTTGTCACCGTGACCCGCGGCACGTGCGCGCAGCATGTGGTCACGGGCAGCCTCCACGACCGCCAGTTCGAGCCCGCCGCCGCGGGCAGCCTCGACAATCAGGTCCGCGTCCTTGGCTGCACCCGTCACCGTGAACGCCGGCGGGAAGTCGGAGGCCAGCATCGACGCTCCCTTGAGCTGGACGTAGGGGGAGTCGGTCGCACTGCCGGCAACGGCATCGAGGAACAGCTGTGGGTCCAGGCCGAGCGCCCTGGTGAGCGTGAGCGCCTCGGCGATGCCCTCGATCACCACGAGTACCCAAGCGTTGACCGCCATCTTCAACCGGGATGCGGCGCCGGCCTCACCGAGCCACATGGTGCGTGAGCCGATCGCGCCGAAGACGGGGGAGAGGCGCTCGGCCACGTCGGGAGGGCCCGACGCGAGCACCACCAGGGCGCCGTCCTCGGCCGGCTTGCGGGTTCCCAGCACCGGGGCGTCGACGTAGACCACGCCGAGTCGCTCGGCGAGTACGGCGAGGCGGCCGGCGCCCTCGACGCCCACGGTGCTCTGCTGTAGCCAGATCGTGTCAGCGGTAAGGCCTTCACGCGCCTGCTCCATGGCCTCAGCGACGCTGTCCTCGTCGAACAGCATCGTGATCACGAAGTCGGCGTCGCGCACCGCTGCAGCCGGGTTGTCCGACACCGTCGCACCGGCTTCGGCGAGCGGCTCGGCCTTGTCGCGGCTCCGGTTCCAGACCCGGAGCGGGATGCCGGCCCCGGCAATGTTCCGGGCCATCCCGGCGCCCATGGTGCCGGTGCCGAGCAGGGCCACGGTTGGTGGTGACGTCATGGGATTCCCTCCGCTGGGGGTAGTCCGGGCACCCTAACGCGAGCGAGGTTTCATCTCTCCCCGCGCGGGCACAAGCGGGCTGTCCGGACCGCTCGGGCACCCAGTTGTCCTATCGATCGGGCACCGTGACGAGAGAGGCGATCCATGCATGAGCGCGCACCGCACATGGAACTGTCTGTAACCCTGCCGAGCGAGACCAGCAGCGTACCGGTGGTGCGCCGCCTCGCCGGGCAGACCCTACGCGCCCTTGGCGTGACCGCCGACGACATCGAGGACGTCCGGCTCGCCATCACCGAGGCATGCGCCAACGTGGTGAACCACGCGTCCCACACCGACACCTACGTGGTGCAGGTGAAGCTGGGCCCCGAACAGTGCGCGATCGCGGTCCTCGACCGCGGCACCGGGTTCGACTCCACTCTCGTCACCGACGAAACGCAGCATGACGCGGAGACGGGTCGCGGACTCCGGCTGATGCGGGCGATGGTCGACAGCGTCGCGTTCGAGCACCAGCCCCTCGCCGGGACGGTGGTGCACCTGGTGAAGGTGTTGCGCTACGACGGGAACCATCCGCTGCACCAGCAGCCGGGCATTTAGGACGGCCTCGGACCGCTATCGGGCGATGGCCATGTGCCGGGATGCGGCGGTCTCGTGGCGCTGCTCGGGAATCGCCGAACGATCCTCGTCCACGTTGATCGCGGCGATGCTCTCGATCCGGATCACCGAGTGCTGGGTGGACTCGCGGCTGAGGACGACGCCGAAGCCGTCCACCGCGGCGACCTCGCCGTGGATCCAGTGGCCCTCGACCAGCAGTTCCACCGGGAACTTGTTGTCGCGGGCGTCCAGAAGTGCGGTGCCGATGGTGAAGCTCATAGTGTCCCCCCGGACTCTAGGTCGAACGATCAGCCCCCCGGCTGCCCTGCGACAGTAGCGGTGCTCCCGTCGTTCACCCGTTGCGACACGCCGTTCGACTTTCAACAACACGTGGCCCGGAGTGTTCGGCATGCGGGCGCGTCCGTCGTACCGCCTAGGGTTCGCGACCGAGGAACGCGAGCAGGCGTACGTCGGGACCTGCGAACGGGGCAGTCGTCAGCTCCGCCGCGAACCGCGACGGCCGGTCGGCCTCGGTGACCAGCAGTCGGGCGAGGGGGAGCAGCTCCTCGGCGAGCGGCCGCGGGATCGGCCGCGTGCAGCCGAGGGTCTTGGCCACGTCCCAGCCGTGCACGGTGATCTCGAGCGCACCGGTAGCCGTCACCACACCGCCGGTCACCGGAAAGCCGTCGACGGTGATCCACTCGCGGTCCTCGTGGCTGGCCCAGGCGCCGAGCATGCTGCATGCCCGGTTGCGCAGCGTGGCCACCGGGTCGCGGTCCGGGTCTCCGTAGTTCATCGCTGCGGCCAGCTGGACGTGCCCGACGTCTCCGGCTTCGTGCAGCGCCTTGAGCGAGTCGTTCATGTGGGCGAGCAGATCGCTCAGGTCCCAGCCGTCGCACGGCGAGGGACGCGTCATGGCGTCGGCGGTGACCAGCTGCAGGCTGCCGAGCGTGTAGCCGATGGAGCGCTCGAGCAGTCCGACGCCGCCGATCAGCGGAGCCGTCGCGGCTTCCCCGTTCATGACGACCCGGTCAGCTCAGCTGCTGTTGCGGCTGCTTCTCCGCGGTCGCGTGGATCTCCGGCAGGCCGAACGTGGCGAACAGCGTGGTGTCGAAGAAGCTGCCGACGTGCGTCACGCCGCCGTCCTTCACGGTGAGCACCTGCAGCTGGAACGCGCGGTGCACGCCCTCGAGGTCGCGCATGTAGAGACCGAAGGCGGGCTGGCCGTTCGCCTGCGTCGGGACCATCAGCATGTCGCCGGCGCGCTGGGCGGGGCAGTTGGTGGCGATCAGTCGGCCGATGGTCTCGGCGCCCTGGTACCAACCGATGTAGGGCGGCATCTCCCAGACCGCGTCGTCGGTGAACATCTCCACGATCGCTGCCACGTCGTAGTTCTCGAACGCGGCGACGTACTTGTCGAGCAGCTCACGCTGGTCGGCGGCGACGGGTTCGACGACGTCGTCCTCGGACGGCGCGAGCTCTTCGATCTGGGCGCGGGCCCGCTGCAGGGTGCTGTTCACCGCGGCCGTCGAGATTCCGACTGCGTCGGCCACCTCGTTGGCCCGCCACCTGAGGACATCGCGGAGGATGAGTACGGCGCGCTGTCGCGGGGGCAGATGTTGCAGAGCGGCGATGAACGCCAGCCGGATGCTCTCCCTGTTCGACACGATTGATGCGGGGTCGCTCGGCGCCCCGGCGACCATGGCGTCGGGAACCGGCTCGAGCCACGGCACCTCGGGCTGCTGGACCAGCTCACCGACCGGGTCGGAGCTCGGGTTGCCGAGGCCGGTCGGCAGGGGGCGCTTGCTGCGACCCTCGAGCGCGGTCAGGCAACAGTTGGTGGCGATCCGGTAGAGCCAGGTGCGCACGGACGAGCGGCCCTCGAACTTCTCGTAGGACTTCCAGGCGCGCAGGTAGGTCTCCTGGACCAGGTCCTCGGCGTCGTGCACGGAGCCGAGCATCCGGTAGCAGTGCGCGAGCAGCTCACCGCGGTACGGGTCGTTCGGGCCCAGGAAGTCCTCAGTGACCTGCTCAGTCATCTCCGTCGACCTCTCCGTCGTCACTGGTCTCATGCTGACTCTAGGCAACTTCGGCCTCCTCCGCATCGGGTGCTTACGGGTACAGACCGGTGCATCGCCGAAAACTCATCGGTCGTTGCACTTCGGTCGGGTTCAGCACCTGGGTGCTGAACTCTCCGCCGAGGACGCGCCAACCGCCGCCGAAAGTGATCGGGACGGCCACTCGCCGGCCGACGGGAGGCCGGCCAAGCGTGAGCCGGAGAGCCGCCGGTGCCTCCGGTGCGTAACCGGAGGCACCGGCGGCTGAGGCCGGAGAGGCTTATGGCGCAGGCCCGAAAGCCCGAAGGGTCACCGGGAGGCGTAGGCCACGATCACGCTCGGGCGTGGGAACCCGTTGGTGTGCGGCCAGGTGCTCGACGGGTTCTCGAAGCTGGCGCCGTCGGTCTCGCCGGGGTGCTGCACCGCGGCGAACATCGACTGCTGGTCCTCGCTGATCAGCGGCCCGCACGTCTCGGCGCCGACCGGGACCGTGAGGAACTGCTGCACCAGGCCGCGCTCGGGCCCGGTCACCGGGACCCGGAACAGACCGTCGTTGGACCCGAGCACGTTGCCGTCCGTGGAGATCCACAGGTTGCCCACCGCGTCGAACGCAACGTTGTCCGGGCAGCTGATCGGGCTGACCTTCTCCTTCGGGTAGCCGGCGAAGTACGTCTCCGGCGCCTCCGGGTCACCGCACACCAGCATCAGGTTCCATCGGAACCTCGTGCCCGCATGGTTGTTGCCGGACTCGGTGAGCTCGAGGACGTACCCGTTGCGGTTGCCGCTGGCCGGGCTCAGCTTCTCTCCGAGCCTGGAGCGCACCATGCTGCTGGCCAGCGGGTTCGCCTCGTCTGTCGGGAACTGCTTGCCACGGTTGGAGTTGTTGGTCAGCGCGCAGTAGACCTTGCCGTTGACCGGGTTCGGCTCGATGTCCTCGGGCCGGTCCATCTTGGTGGGGGAGACCGTGTCGGCCGCGAGCCGGGTGTCGATGAGTACGTCGGACACGCTCATCCCGTCCACGAAGGACTCCTTGTCACTGGTCAGCGCGATCCAGTCGCCCTGCCCGTCGTACTCCCCGTCGGCACTGCCGTCGCCGGTGAACTTCGCGACGTACAGCGTGCCTTTCGTCAGCAGGCTCATGTTGTGGCGGCGCGCGGTCTGGCTCTCGGACGGGTTGAACCGGTCGCGGGAGACGAACTTGTAGATGTAGTCGCCGCGCTCGTCGTCGCCCATGTAGGCCACGGCCTGACCACGGTGGTCGATGGTGACGTTGGCGCCCTCGTGCTTGAACCGGCCGAGCATCGAGTGCTTGCGGGGAGTGGACTTCGGGTCGAGCGGGTCGAGCTCCACGATCCAGCCGAAGCGGTACGGCTCGTGCGGCTCGAGGGTCAGGTCGAAGCGCGGGTCGACGTCCTTCCAGCCGCGACCGGAGCCGCTGATCCCGTAGCGCGCGTAGGACTCGGCGTAGCGGGAGTCGAGCGCGCCGGACGCGTCGAAGTAGCCGTTGAAGTTCTCCTCACCGCTGAGCACGGTGCCCCACGGGGTGGTGCCACCGGCGCAGTTCGCGAAGGTGCCGGCGACCCGACGGCCGCTCGGGTCGGCCTTCGTGCGGAGCCGCTTGTCACCGGCGGCCGGTCCGCTGATGTCGAAGCGCGTGGAGGCGGTGATCCGGCGGTTGAGGCGCGCGCCCTTGTGGTTGGACCGCTTCCACGACCCGGGCTTGCGGCCGCGTTCGATCTGCACCACGGACATGCCGTGCGAGGCCATCGCGATCTTCTTGATGGTGTCGTCGTCGTACACGCCGGCGGGGAACATCAGCTCCTCGTCGGTGTACTCGTTGTTCGCGACCAGCACCGCCTTGTGCGGGGTGATCGCGATGACGCCCACGTAGTCGCAGTTGTAGCCGAACTGGCTGGCCGCGGACTCCGGCGTCTGCCGGTAGGCGTCGAACCGCGGCGCGTGCCGCGTCACCGGGTCGCCCCAGCGCACCACGACGTCATGGGTGAAGCCCCGGGGGACGGTGACGTTGTCGCGGACGTTGGGTGCGACCGGTGCGAAGGCCGCCATGCCGAGCGGTGTCCCCGACGGCTTGCTCTTCAAGGTGGCGGGGGCGGCGGCGGCCGGTCCCTGGTTGAGGATCCCGCCGAGGACGAGCGCGCCGGCTCCGGTGCCACCCGCCTTGAGGACAGTACGACGGGCGACAGCCCGCTCGACCAGGCCGGAGATGTGCTCGTTGTCGGTGGTGTTGGGCTCGGGATGGTCACAGGCGTTGCCACATCGGTACTGGCAGGTCATCCGGCTGCGGGAACCGTGCGGGCCGGTGCTCAACAGCGGCAGCTGAGTTCTGGGTGTCACTGATGCTCCTTGTAGTAGTCGTCGTGGGTGACGCTAGGGAGCGTGGGCGATGATCCGGTGTGGGCCAGGTGGCTGTCGGGTGAACAGTCAGGCTCGAGCCATCGGCGGTGCCGGGATCAGCTCGGCCAGGTCACCGTGCACGGAATAGCCGGCCTTGTCGATCTCCTTGGCCCAGCGTTCGCTGATGCGGACCAGGTCGTCTTGCACCTGCACGGGAAGAAGCGGAGTGCCGGAGCTGTGCTCGGCGCGGCCCGGCGCGGGAGGCGGAAAGGCTTCGGGGTCGAACCCGACCACGCCGGCGAAACGCTGCCACAGCCGCCCGACGTCACCGGGCTCCGGCGGGCACGTCACGACGTGGACGTTCGCGGCCGGGAGCCGCGACGTCCAGCGGGAGAGCACATCGGGAAGGTCCTGGGCACCCCAGAACCTGTGTGCGGTCTCGCGGTCGTGGGTCTCGGACATGATGCTCCGGAGGTACTCCTCGAAGCCCGATCTCCAGCCCTGCTTGACCTCTGCCTCCCACGCCGCGCGGATCTGGGAGGCCAGGTCGCCGGCGGTGACCACGACGTGGACGCCGAGGCCGTTGAGCATCGTCAGTGCGCCGGCGACCTGCCTCGACGACGCTGCAGCCAGCAGCTCCTGGCTGATGACGGTCGTCCCGGCGTGCTCGTGGGCCTTGCGGCACAGCGTGTCCCAGGAACCCTCCACCTCGGATCGCTTGCGGCCCCACGACCTGTGGCTGCGGCAGACATCGAGCGCGGGACTCTCGCCGGTGACCGGGTAGAGGACGCCGGCCTCGCGCAGTGCGCGGCGGTTCCGGGTGAGCCCAACGGGCAGGAAGGTGCCGCCACTGTTGGGTACACCGATGTGGACGTAGACACGTTTCTCGGGTGTGGCCATGCCTGCAACGTAGCGACGCGACCTGAACGCACGGTGACCTCACGACAACGCCCGTGCCACCGTCGGGTGACCTCTGCCGGGCCAGTACCTATGCTCGACGCTGTGGCGACCGAGCGGCTCCTGATCATCGCGGACACCCATGTGCCGAGGCGTGCCCGGGACCTGCCCGACGAGGTGTGGCGGTCCGTGGACGAGGCAGACGTGGTGATCCACGCCGGCGACTGGATGGACGTGGCAACGTTGAATGCGCTCGAGGCTCGTGCACGTCGCCTGGTCGGTGTCTTCGGCAACAACGACGGGCCCGACCTGCGGCGTCGTCTCGATGAGGTCGCACGAGCCACGCTCGGCGGAGTGGAGTTCGCGGTGGTCCATGAGACCGGTCCGTCCAAGGGTCGCGAACGACGTTGTGCGGAACAGTTCCCTGACGTCGACGTACTCGTCTTCGGGCACAGCCACATCCCGTGGGACACCACCACCGACACCGGGCTCAGGTTGCTGAACCCCGGATCGCCGACGGACCGGCGTAGCCAGCCGCACTGCACCTACCTGACCGCCACGGTCGGCGACGGTGACGCTCACCGATCTCGTGCTGCACAGGCTGCCCGCACGTACGTCGGCGCGTAGCAGGGGAGTGCGCTGATGGAGCTGACCGAGGTGGCGGACGAGCTCTACGCGCTGACGCCGGACGCATTCACGAAGACCCGCAACGAACGCGCGAAGGAGGCCAGGGCCGAGGACAGGGACCTGAGCAACACCATCAAGGCGCTGCCGAAACCGTCGACCGCCGCGTGGGTGGTGAACATGCTGGCGCGCAACCAGGCGGAGGTCGTGTCGCAGGTGGTCGAGCTCGGGGTGTCGCTGCGCCAGGCGCAGGAGAAGCTCGAGGGCGATGAGCTTCGCGAGCTCACCAAGCAGCGCCGCCGACTGACCGCGGCGGTGACCAGCCAGGCACGCGACCTTGCGAACGACCTCGGGGTGCGGATCAGCGAGACCGTCGCCGTTCAGGTCGAGGAGACGCTGCGGGCAGCGATGACCGACGAGGGTGCGGCGAAGGCGGTACGCACCGGCCAGCTGCTCGAGGCGCTGTCGGCCACCGGACTCGGGGACCTCGACGTGTCCTCCGCGGTTGCCGTGCCCGAGGCGATCGGGATGACCGCACGCCGGGTGGAGCGCAAGAAGCCGACGCTCAGTGTGGTCGAGTCGCCGGAACCCGCCGACCGTGGAGAAGTCGACGAGTCCGGGGAGTCCGGAGAGTCCGGGGACGCCGCGGTCGAGCGGGCGCTCGAGAAGGCCCGGCAGACCGCCGAGGAGTCCGAGGCCGCGGCCGTCAAGGCGCAGAAGAAGGTCGAGAAGGCGAAGAAGCGGGTCGCGAGGCTGGAGGCGAGGAGCCTGCAGCTGCAGGGAGAGCTGGAGGAGCTTCGCCGCAGGGCCAGCGAGCTGGAGTACCAGATGGAGACCGTGGACGACGAGCTCACCGACGCGGAGGAGAAGCGCGAGCGGGCCGAGAAGAAGGAGGCCGACGCGCGAGCGGCCTCCGACGAGGCCAAGGACGCCCTGGCCGACCTGTCCGAATGAGCGTCGGCCTATCGCCGTTCGGATGGGTCAGTCGGCCCAGCCCTTGGAGCGCTCCACGGCGTCCCGCCACTTCCGGTGCGCGGCGTCGGCGGTCTCGCGATCACCGGCAGGCTCGAAGCGCCGGTCCAGGGACCAGGTCTCGCGCAGGTCCTCGGTCGACTTCCACACGCCGGTGCCGAGGCCGGCGAGGAACGCGGCGCCGAGGGCGGTGGTCTCCACCATCGTCGGACGTTCGACCGGCACGCCGAGCTGGTCGGCCTGGATCTGGCAGAGCAGGTTGTTGGCCGAGGCGCCGCCGTCCACGGCAAGGCTGGTCACCTCCGTCATCGTGTCGATGACGTCGCGAACCTCGAAGGCGATCGCCTCCAACGTTGCCCGGACGATGTGGGCGCGCGTCGTACCCCTGGTCAGGCCGACGATCAGGCCACGTGCGTGCGGATCCCAGTCCGGGGCGCCGAGGCCGGTCAGCGCGGGCACGAACACCACGCCCTCGGAGTCCGGCACGGTCCCCGCGATCGCCTCGGACTCCGCTGCCGAGCCGACGATCTGCAGGCCGTCGCGCAGCCACTGGACCGCCGCGCCGGTCACGAAGATCGCGCCCTCCAGCGCGTACGTGATCTCACCCTCGGGCGACTTCCACGCCGCCGTCGACAGCAGTCCGGCGTCGGAGCGTACGACGGACGAGCCGGTGTTGGTGAGGATGAACGAGCCGGTGCCGTAGGTGCACTTCGAGTCGCCCACGTCGAAGCAGGTCTGCCCGAACAGCGCCGACTGCTGGTCTCCGGCGATGCCCGCGATCGGCACCTCGAGGCCGCAGAACGCGCGCGGGTCGGAGGTGGCGATGTGGCCCCACGACGGCACCACCTCGGGCAGCGAGTGTCGGGGCACGCCGAACAGGTCGCAGAGCTCGTCGGACCAGTCGCCCTGCTCCAGGTCGAACAGCAGCGTCCGCGACGCGTTCGAGACGTCGGTGACGTGCCAGGTGCCGCGGGTCATCCGCGCGATCAGGTACGAGTCGACGGTGCCCACCGCGTAGCGGCCGGACTCCACCAGCGACCAGGTGTTCGCCTCGTGCTCGGCGAGCCACATCAGCTTGGTACCGGAGAAGTACGGGTCCAGCCGCAGCCCGGTGAGCTCGGCGACCCGCTCCTCGTGGCCGGCCTCGCGGAGCCGGTTGCAGATGTCGGCGGTACGACGGTCCTGCCACACGATCGCGCGCCGGGGAGAGCCGAGTGTCTCGCGGTCCCAGAGCAGTACCGTCTCGCGCTGGTTCGTGATGCCGATGGCGGAGACGTCATCGGTGCCGTACGCCTTGAGCGCGGACCGGGTGGCCTCGATGGTGGCCTGCCAGATCTCCTCGGGGGAGTGCTCGACCCAGCCGGGTCTGGGGAAGTGCTGCGCGAACTCTTGGTACCCCTTCGCGGCGATCGCCCCCTCGGGCGTGACCACGACCGCCGTGACGCCCGTCGTACCCGCATCGATAGCCAGCACACTCATGGACCCGCCAACTCCTGTTGTCGCGAACAAGTCGGTCAGGTGCATCCTTGCACTGCGGCCCGTCCTCCCCGTTCAGATCCGCCCCGTTCCCGTTGAGAAGTGTCTCGTTCACCGTTGAGATCCGCCTCGTTCACCGTTGAGATGTGTCTCGTTTCCGTGAAGGCGCCTGGCTCGCGAGAGGGCCCGCAACAAGGGGTCGCCCCGACCTCCTTTTGCGACCTCGAGGCCATGAGTCTCGCAACAAGGGGTCGCCCCGACCCGTTATTGCGAGGTATCCGCCGCTGCGGCAGCGGACCGGCGTCCTCCGGTGTGTTTCCACCTCAACGGCGAACGAGACACATCTCAACGGGGAACGAGACACTTCTCAACGGCGAACGAGGCGGATCTCAACGGGGGGTCAGGGGTGCGCGGACCGGTCGCGCAGGATCTGCAGCACCTTCGTGTCGACCCATCCCTTGCCGACCCGCATCTCGAAGTTCTCGGTCCCGACCCAGGCGATGAAGTCCGGGTGGCCGAGCTTGCGGGCCCGTTCGTCGAGCTCGGCCTGCAGGTCGGGTGTGACGTCGACCTTCTCGTCGTCGGTGGAGGCGGTGAGGTACAGGTCGTTGAGGTCGAGCAGCCGTTCCAGCTCCACGCACGGCATCTCGTGGTCATCGACCCGGAGGTCCACCGCGACATCGTCCCCGCCGCCGTACCCTGCGTCCTCGCGTACGACGAGCAGGGCGGCCGACTGACGACCGCGACTGTCGCCACCGGCCGCATCGCCGGCCTGGAGCGCGGCGAGCAGTCGTCGTCCCAGGTCGGGCTCCTGGTGCGTGGAGTCCCACGAGGTCTTCATCGCCTCGACCACGTGCGGCCCGACGAGGATGTTGCCCTGGATCGCGACGTCGTGGTCGGTGATCCCGCCGGCCCAGTCGAAGCAGTCGTGGCCGGTGTGGCTGACGGCGTTGCCGTCGACGTCGACGATGCCGACCTGCCGGTGCTCGCGGCCCTCGTCCTCCTCGAGCAGCCGCTGCAGCGCCACCGACGCGGTGGCGCCCTCGTCCATGTGGCTCAGCGCGAGACCCTTGTAGGCGACGTTGGCGTCGGCCTGGGTGGCGATCGCGCCGATGCCCGCGACGGCTGCGGGTACGGCGGAACCCACGGCGAGGAACTTCGACGCGACGGCCACGCCCCAGCTCTGGCCGTCGGCGGACCTGGCAACGATCGAGAACGTCATGCCCCGCACCATAGTGGCTCACCTAGTGGAACGATCCAATCCGGGGGATTGCCTGCCGGCTGGTCATGACTAGGGTGGGAGGCTCCGACATACTGACCTTCTCTGAAGGAGCAAACGCATGCGCGTGGGAGTGCTCACCGGCGGCGGGGACTGCCCCGGACTGAACGCGGTGATCCGGGCCGTGGTCCGCAAGGGCGTGAAGGAGTACGGCTATGAGTTCGTCGGGTTCCGCGACGGCTGGAGGGGCCCGCTCGAGGGGCACACCGTCCCGCTCGGGGTGGACCAGGTCCGCGGCATCCTGCCGCGCGGCGGCACCATCCTCAAGTCCTCACGCACCAACCCGTTCAAGATCGACGGCGGCGTGGAGAAGATCAAGGCGAACCTGGCCTCGGAAGGCGTGGACGCCCTGATCGCGATCGGCGGCGAGGACACCCTCGGCGTCGCCACCAAGCTCGCCGACCTCGGGGTGAACGTGGTCGGGGTCCCCAAGACCATCGACAACGACCTCAACGGCACCGACTTCACGTTCGGCTTCGACACCGCGGTGAACATCGCGATGGAGGCGATCGACCGGCTGCACACCACCGCCGAGTCGCACCACCGGGTCCTCGTCGTCGAGGTGATGGGCCGGCACGCCGGATGGATCGCCCTGCACTCCGGTATCGCGGGCGGAGCGAACGTCGTCCTCATCCCCGAGCAGCCCTTCGACATAGAGAAGGTCTGTGAGCACGTTGAGACTCGCTTCAAGACCAACTACTCGCCGATCATCGTGGTATCCGAGGGTGCAGTCCCCGTCGAGGGCGGCGACATGACGCTGCAGAGCGGGGAGAAGGACGCGTTCGGTCACGTCCGGCTCGGCGGCATCGGCGACCGGCTCGCCAAGGAGATCGAGGACCGCACCGGCAAGGAGGCCCGGGCCGTGGTGCTCGGGCACGTGCAGCGCGGCGGCACGCCGACCGCGTTCGACCGGTGGCTCGCGACCCGGTTCGGCCTGCAGGCGATCGCGGCCGTACACGACAAGGAGTACGGCACGATGGTGGCGCTGCGCGGCAAGGACATCGTGCGGGTACCGCTGATCGAGGGCACCGGTGAGCTCAAGCTGGTGTCGCCGGCGGAGTACGCCGAGGCCGAGGTCTTCTTCGGCTGACCGGGTCGGAGCTTGCGGGATCCGGCCGCCTTGGTCGCAACAACGGGTCTCGGCGACCTCCTGTTGCGAGGTTCAGCGCCGGCACCGCGCAACAAGGGGTCGCGGCGACCTCTTGTTGCGATGGTGTGCGGTACGACGGCGGTACGGCGGTGGGCGGTACGGCGGTACGACGGCGGTACGTCGGTACGTCGGACGCGTCAGCGGCGCACGGGGAAGAACCGGCGCCAGTCATCGGCGAGCACCCGCGGCAATGCCGTGCAGCCCCGGCTCTCCAACGCCGAGCGGACGCGCTCGAGGGTCAGGTCCGGCCGCCGGTAGATGCCGCGCGAGAACACCGGGACGTGCATCCACCCGTTGCGGTCGAACCAGTCCTTCCGGTCGGTGTCCGCGTCCCACTGGTCGAGGTCCTCGCGATGCTGGCGCCCGTCGTACTCCACGATCAGCCTCAGGTCGGGGTAGCTGAGGTCGAACCGGTACCGGAGCCGTCCATCCTCGTCGAAGATCTTGTGGTTCACCTCCGGTTCCGGGAGTCCAGCAAGCACGATCAGCATCCGCAGCCTGGTCTCCATCGGAGAGTCCACGCCGGTGCGTACCAATGCCGCCGCTCGAGCGGCCGCCGCAGCATCCGGGTGTGGCGACCTCGTACAGAACGCCAGGAGCTGTTCCGGCGTGGTCTTGCGTCGGCGGACCAGTTCGTCGCCGACTACCACCAGGTCGACCAGGTTCAGGATCCCGGCGAGCTCGACGAACATCTGGTCGGGCTCCGAGACCCGGTCGCCGTTCACGACGGTCACAGGTGTGTCCGGCGCGGCGACATGGTTGCGGATCCCGGATCTGCGGCGACGGTCCTTCTCGTCGAACACGCTGATGTGCTCGTCCGGCAGGGTGGGGACGGGCACGCGGTGGACACGCGCGGCACTCACGTGGCTGGCGAACGCATCCGGCGGATGAATCAGGAGCGCGGCTCGCACCCGGATCAGCGGGTGGTCGGGCATCGAGGTGTGGACGTACACCCCGCGGTACACCTTGCGGAAGTTCGAACCTCGCATCGCATAGGGCGTGATCCCCGCGGCCACCGCCTCGGCATAGGTGAAGGGGCGCCGGATGTCGAGGGAGACGACTCTGTCTTTCGGCATGGTCTGACTCTGCCAAGAACCGTCTCGGCCCCGTCAAAGTTATCCACAGACGCCCGTCGGACGACCCGACAGCGCCCGTCCGAGCGCGAACAGCTGGCCCGATCGCGCAATATCGGGTCGCGGCGACCTCTTGTTGCGCGCGAACCGGTCCTGCCCTCGCAACAGGAGGTCGTGGCGACCTGTTGTTGCGCTTGTACGACGGACGCCGGCGCCGTTCGCCGCGCCCGTCGTACCTGGAAGTCAGTCGAGATCGACTGACAATGCGCAGTGGTCGGAGAGCGCGAGCCGGTGTACCTGGGCCGGCACCTGGGCAGGCACCTGGGCAGGCACCTGGGCCGGCACCTGGGCCGGCACCTGGGCCGGACCGGTGGGGAGCTCTCCGGCGCCGAGGATGTGGTCGATCTGCTCGGTCGGCTCGTGCGCGGGGAAGGTCAGCCCGGTCGCGAGGGGCCGCATGCCGGTGATGTCGTGCGCCCGCGCCGGGCCCATGTTCAGGTCGCCGAGCAGGATCATCGGCCTGGTGCGGTCGGAGAGCGAGCGCCCCAGGGTGCGGAGCTGGCGCTTGTTCCACCACTGGAGGAACGACAGGTGGGTGTTCACGACCGTGACCTCGCCGTGCGGGGTGTCCACGACAGCGGCGACGGCGACCCGGGGCTCGTCACGCACCAGCACCGGTTTGCGGCTGCCGTGCCACCTGGTCGGGACCTTGACCGGTACGGCGGCCAGCCGGATCACCTCCCAGGAGAGGACCGGGTACCGGGAGAGGAAGCCGATGCCGTACGCCGCGGAGTCGGGCTGCTCCTCGCCGGTCGCGCCGATCCAGGTGGCCCCGGGACTCCCGGACAGGGCGGCGACGAACCGGTGCTCGGGGGCGCCCATCGCCTCCGCGGCCACCGCGGTCAGGTCGGCGTTCTCGGAGCGCGGCTGGTTGCGGTCCACCTCCTGCAGGCCGAGCACGTCGGCGTCGAGCTCGTGGATCGCCTTGGCGAAGCGGTCGATGTCGACGCGGTCGTCCTCCGGGGAGCGACCGTTGAGGATGTTGAACGTGGCGACACGCATCGTTGCCATGTGCCCGCCTCCGGCTCTCGCTAATCGTCGGCAGGCGGCTACCGTAGGGAGTAGGCACATCCTCGGAGGCCGCGATGGGCAACACCCTCGCTGCCGGGCCGGTACACGGCGTCGGGCCCGGCCGCGACGACCATGCGTGGGGGACGCAGGGCTGGCGCGCGCACGCGGCCACGGTCGGCTCCGCGCTGGCGACGCTGGCCGTGATCCTGGCGGGCGTCGCGTTCGCCGGTCTCGGTTCCCGGAACCCGGTGCCCCCGGACGACGATCGGGCGGTGCTGACCGATCTGGGACGCCGGGCCATCAATGAGCTTCCGCTGGCCTACCAGGCCGGTGACGCCGTCGTCGTACCGGCTGCCACGGATCCCGCCGTGCACTGGACCGGACCGGTCTCGCTCGACCGGATCCACGGGCATGCGGTGCCGCTGGGCGCGCGGGGGCTGGTGGACTACGGCGCCGTGACGTCCTCGGTCGACGCGCCGGCCTGGGTCGACCGGCTGACCTCCGGCGACCGCGTGTTCGCCGACGTCGGCGCGCTGTTCTTCGCGTGCACCACCTGGCCGGGTCAGGACGCCTGCTCGGCGTCGGTGCTGATGTACCACGACACCAAGTACTACTTCTATGTGTCCGGCCTGGGGTCGGAGGCCGCACTCGACGAGGGTGCGCCGATGGAGGTGTTCGGTTTCAAGTCGGTCAACGGCACCGAGCTGCAGGAGCTCCTCGTGGGCAGGCTCGGCGGCATCGCAGCCGAGGAGGTGCGGCTGACGATGCCGGACGGGACCGAGCGCACTGCGTGGACCTCGAAAGGCCTCGTCCTGGACGGCGAGACGCTGTGGACGGCGGCGACGTCGCAACCGGTACGGCGGGTAACGGCGTACGACGCGGACGGCGAGGTGCTCGCCACACAGCGGCTCAACGACTAGGGCCGCTCGAGTAGACCCTCGACCGGGCCGCTCGTTAGGGCTGCGAACGCCTGGGTACGTGGCCAGGATGGTGGACCAGGCGCAACACAACCTGCGCGAGGCGCTGAAGCGGGTGGCCGTCGCCCTCAAAGAGGCCGAGATCCCGTTCGCGCTGATCGGCGGGTACGCGGTCTGGGCCCGGGGAGGCCCCGAGCCCAACCACGACGTCGACTTCCTGGTCGCCGACGCCGATGCCTCGAGGGCCGCCGAGCTGCTCGCCGACGCCGGGTTCCGGGTCGAGCACCCGCCGGAGGACTGGCTGTTCAAGGTGTACACCGACGACTCCATGGTCGATGTGATCTTCCGCGACTCCGGCCTGCCCGCCGAGCGGAACGTCGTACTGGAGGCCGACGAGATCGAGGTGCTGTCGGTGGAGATGCCCGTGCTCGCGGCGACCGAGCTGTTGGTGCAGAAGATGAACGCACTGGACGAGCACTTCTGCGACTTCTCCGCGATGCTGCCGGTGGCGCGGTCGCTGCGAGAGCAGGTGGACTGGGACCAGGTCCGTGTCGAGACCGCCGGCAACGACTTCGCGGCGACGTTGCTGTTCCTGCTGGAGCGGCTGGGCATCATCGTCGACGAGCCGGCGCCCGGGACGCAGGTCGACGACGCCTGGCTCGACGGCTGACATCCGCTCGAGGTCCGGGTGGCCTGTGGACGGGCGGCGCGTTCTGTCGGGTGCGGTGCCTAGGGTGGGGGAATGTCATCCATGAGTACGACGGACCAAGCGACGTCGCCGGTGCTGTCACCGTCACGGGCCGAGATCGCCGACCGGGTCATCGCCGCGATGGCCGGACCCGAGGCGCGGCTGCGCGGCGACCAGACGACCGCGGTCGGTGCCCTGTGCACGGACGGGGCGCGGGTCCTGGTGGTGCAGGCCACCGGCTGGGGCAAGTCGGCCGTCTACTGGGCGGCGACCGCGATCCGTCGCGGAGAGGGCTTCGGGCCGACGCTGGTGGTCTCCCCGCTGCTGTCCCTGATGCGGGACCAGGTGGCGGCTGCTGCGCGAGCAGGCCTGCGCGCCGCGACCCTGAACTCGTCCAACATCGACGAGTGGTCATCGATCGAGTCCGCGCTGGTCTCCGGTGAGCTCGACGTACTCCTGGTGTCCCCGGAACGGCTGGCCAACCCAGGCTTCGGGCGGCGGGTGCTGGACGGGCTCGCGGGCAGGCTCGGGCTCCTGGTGATCGACGAGGCGCACGCGGTCTCCGACTGGGGTCACGACTTCCGGCCGGACTACCGACGGGTCTCCGACGTGCTGCAGAAGCTGAACCCGTCCACGCCGGTGCTCGCGACGACCGCGACCGCGAACGCGCGGGTGACCGACGACGTCGCGCATCAGCTGGGCGAGGCGACGCTGGTGCTGCGCGGTGCGCTGGCGCGGGCCAGCCTGGAGCTGTCCGTGGTCAGACCGGCTGACGCCGCTGGAGCGGTACGCCTGGGTGGTCGACCACCTCCCGTCACTCGAGGGGTCGGGGATCGTCTACGCGCTCACGGTGGCGGACGCCGAGCGGCTGACCGCGGCGGTGCAGGCCGTGCACGGTTCCGCCGTCCCGGTGGCGGCCTACACGGGGCAGCTCGAGGCGTCGACGCGGCACCAGCTGGAGGATGCGCTGCGCCGCAACGAGCTGAAGGCGCTGATCGCGACGTCCGCGCTGGGGATGGGCTACGACAAGCCCGACCTCGGCTTCGTCATCCATGTCGGTGCCCCGCCGTCGCCGGTGTCCTACTACCAGCAGGTCGGTCGTGCCGGTCGGGCGATCTCGCACGCACACGCCGTGCTGCTGCCCTCCGACGCCGACTCGGGGGTGTGGGACTACTTCGCCACCGCGACGATCCCGGTGCCGGAGCAGGTACGCCGGGTGCTGGATGTCCGGTCGCGGGCGCGGCGGATGCCGAGCCGATGAGCGTGGCCGCGGTCGAGGCGCAGTCCGGCGTACGTCGTGGCAGGGTCGAGCTGATGCTCAAGCAGCTCGCGGTCGACGGGGTCGTGGACCGGGTCGAGGGCGGTTGGCTCGCGACCGGGAAGCAGTGGGAGTACGACGCCGAGCACTACGACGGCGTGGTCGCGGTGCGCCGCCGTGAGGCTGACATCATGCGCGCGTACACCCGCGGCGAGCGCTGCCTGATGCAGCTGCTGCAGGAGTCGCTGGACGACCCGACCGCGGAGCCGTGCGGCAGGTGCTCGGTGTGTCGGGGTGCGCTGCCGTCCGACCTCGCGGCCGCCCCGTCGTCGGCGACGGTGGACGCGGTGACCACCCTGCTGCGTGGGCAGGTCCACCAGCTCGACCCGCGGAAGATGTGGCCCGGCGGAGCGTTCGGTTCGCGCGGCAAGATCCCTGCCGCGGAGATGCCCGAGCCGGGTCGCACCCTGGTGTTCGCCGACGCCCCGGAGTGGCGGGAGACGATCGGGTCGGTGTTCGCGCGGGACGCGCCTGCGCCCGCGGCGGTGACCGATGCCTGTGTCCGGATGCTGTCGTCGTGGCGCTCCTCGTGGGCCGCGCGTCCCGAGGTCGTGGTGGACCTGTCGGCTGCGGGGTTCCCGGTGTTCACCGCCTCGGTGGCCGACCATCTCGCGGCCGTCGGTCGGCTCGAGCGCGGGTCGTTCGCGGTGGACGGTGCGCCGTCGCCGGACCGGCTGCGGGAGATGAGCTCCGCGGAGGAGGCGGCGTTGTGGCGGGACCACCTGGACGCGAGCGCGATGGGTTCCGCTGTCCAAGGACGCTCGGTGCTGCTGGTGGTCGATGCCACCTCGTCGTTGTGGCCGATCACGGTCGCCGCTGCCGTGCTGAGGCGGGCGGGTGCGTCCGTCGTACTCCCGTTGCTCGTGCATCGACGCCCTTGACGGTGGTTGCTAGAGTCGCCGTTTTGCCCGCCGGTGGGTGCGAAGCACGGGGACGCCCGTCGGACGACGCCCGTCTGACGACGCCCGCCTGACGCCCGCCTGACCCGGAGACTCTCATGCGTCATCGATCGCGCCGACCGTTGCTGGACATCCTGCGGTGGCGCCCACCCATTGCCGCGGTCGTCTCGCGGTGCCGTTCCGTACGCCTTACGCCGGTTCGTCTGGTCGTGGCGTCAGCCGTGACCCTCGCGCTCGGGGCGGGGCTGGTAGCGACCGCTGCGGAGGTCGGCGAGTCCTCCGGCGAGCTCACAGCCGGCAGCCCGGGGGAGATGCGCACTGGTTTCGCGGTGTCGCGCGGTGGCCCCAGGACGTCGGTCCCGCACCCGTCACCGGAGCGATCCACGCGGCCCGCGCCCGCCGAGAACAGCCCGACAGCAGAGCCGCATGGTGTGTCCGCGCCGGACACCCCGCCGGCTACCGACGGTGCGGAGCCGGACGTCGTTCCGGAGCCGGACGCCGCTCCGGAGCCGTCACGCTCCGAGCGATCGGATCGGTTCGGCTCGCCGGCCGCCGGTCCCGACGCGCCCACCCCCTCCAGCGCGGTGCCTTCGGAGCCGTCGCCTTCGCCTTCCAGCACGACGCCCGTGGACGACACCCCGCCGGAGACGAAAGCGTCGACGACCTCCCAGGACGACGATGCCTGGACGGTGGCGATCGGCGCGAACGAGCCGTCCCGGTTCGCGTGCAGCCTGGACGATGCCGCGTTCGAGCCGTGTGCCTCGTCGACCGAGTACGACGACCTCGACAGCGGCCGGCATACCCTGGCGGTGCGGGCGACCGACCGCGCCGGCAACGTGGACGAGTCACCGGCGGTGCTGCGCCGGCACCCGACAGGTCGCGACGACGACGACTGACCCGATCCGGGGCTCAATCCGAGGACCGATCAGCGGCGCGATCCGTGACGCCACCGCCCGATCGCGCAATAACGGGTCGTGGCGACCTCTTGTTGCGAGCAAACCACTCTGGCCCTCGCCACAGGAGGTCGTGGCGACCTGTTGTTGCGCTTGTATCCGTGGCGCGATCCGGAAAAGCCGGGGCCCGAAAGGTCGCACTCGTTCCTTGGCCTTTCGGACATAGTGGACTGGTTTGGTAAAGATTCGTTCCAGGTCTGTATCTCGGGGCTCCGAAGGGGTAGCAGATGTATATGGACCCCGTACAACTACGTCGCATCGGAGCCTCTCTTCGGCAGATCGCGTTCCCGCTGGTCGTGTTCCTGCTCTGCCTTCACGCGTTCCAGATCCTGCTGATGCCCATCGTCTGAAATGCACGCAAACGACCTGCGTCTCGGTGAGCGGAGGCCGCGGCGACATCCCGACCGTCGCCGGTGCTTGTGGCTGCATGTCGTGATGCACGAGAGTGGTTCCACTCTCGGATGACAGGGGACCGTCATGACCTCGCAGGCGAACGTACAAGAGAACGTCGAGGAGCAGCCCGAGCTCAAGCGGGTACTCGGACCGAAGCTGCTGCTGCTGTTCATCGTTGGCGACATCCTCGGCACCGGGGTCTACGCACTCACCGGTGACGTAGCCGGCGAGGTCGGCGGCGCGGCATGGGCACCGTTCCTGGTCGCGTTCGCGGTGGCCACGATAACCGCGTTCTCGTACCTCGAGCTGGTCACCAAGTACCCGCAGGCCGCCGGCGCCGCGTTGTACACGCACAAGGCGTTCGGCATCCACTTCGTCACCTTCCTGGTCGCGTTCGCCGTGATGAGCTCCGGCATCACCAGCGCGTCGACAGCCTCGAAGTTCTTCGCCGAGAACCTGGTCGTCGCGTTCAGCCTCGACTGGGGCACGACCGGCGTGACCGTCACCGCGCTTGTCTTCATGGGCGTGCTCGCGCTGATCAACCTTCGGGGTGTGAGCGAGAGCGTGAAGTTCAACGTCCTTCTCACCCTGGTCGAGCTGACCGGCCTGCTGATCGTGATCCTGATCGGCTTCTGGGCGATGAGCCAGGGCGAGGTCGACTTCAGCCGGGTGGTCGTCTTCGACACCTCGGCAGACCGCAGCGCGTTCATCGCGATCACCGCGGCCACCTCGCTCGCGTTCTTCGCGATGGTCGGCTTCGAGGACTCGGTCAACATGGCCGAGGAGACCAAGGACACCAACGACTTCCCGAAGGTGATGCTCACCGGTCTGGGGGTCACCGCGTTCATCTACGTGCTGGTCTCGGTCGCCGCGGTCGCGGTCGTCCCGGTGGGTCAGCTCGCCGACAGCGAGACACCGCTCCTCGAGGTCGTCCAGGCCGGCGCACCCGGCCTGCCGATGGACCAGATCTACCCGATCATCTCCATGTTCGCGGTCGCGAACACGGCGCTGATCAACATGTTGATGGCGTCGCGGCTGATCTACGGCATGGCCAAGCAGGACGTGCTCCCGCGTTCGCTCGGGCTGGTGCTCCCCAGCCGTCGTACTCCCTGGGCAGCGATCGTGTTCGTCACTTTGGTCGCCTTCGGCCTGATCTACGCGGTCACGTCGGTGATGGGGGAGGACACCGTCACGGCGTTGGGAGGTACGACCGCGCTCCTCCTGCTCGGTGTGTTCACGCTGGTGAACATCGCCTGTCTGGTGCTGCGAAAGAGCCATGTCGACCACGACCACTTCACGGCGCCCTCCTGGCTGCCGGTGCTCGGGGCGTTGACCTGCGCGTTCCTCGTCGGGCCGTGGACGGACCGGGACACCGTGCAGTACAAGATCGCGGGCGCGATGATCGCACTCGGCATCGTGTTGTGGGCGCTGACCTGGGTCTGGAACCGTTCCGTCCGCGCGAAGAAAACCGGCTTCCGGCACCCGGACGACCTCAGCGGATGAGGCTTCTCCGCACGGTGTGGGTGCTCTCCACAGGCCGGTAGCCCAACGCGTGGTTCACCGCCAGCATCGGTGCGTTCGCGTGGTCGTTGGCGGTCCAGGCGGCGGTGATCCCTTGACCGGCGAGCCCGGCCAGCGTGTGCCGCTTCAGCCAGGTGGCCAGACCACGGCCGCGGTACGACGGATGCGTGGCCGTCATACCGCTCCACGCTCGGCGGTGCACGCGGTCGACCTCGACGTTCGCGAACGCCGCGACGGTCCCACCGTCGACGAGCGAGTCGACCAGCGCCCAGGAGAGGTCGGGCGCGTTATCGGGTGAGTCCCACCAGCGTTCGTGGAACTCTCGTATCTCGTAGGTCTCGGAGAGGCCGCTCGGGTCATCCGGTGCACAGAGGTTGTGTGTCTGCCGCAGCCCATCGACGTCATCGAGGCGGTCGCAGCGGACCAGCTCGAGGCCGTCCGGGAGCCCTCCTTCCGGCGGGGTGACCGACCTCGGGTCGACACAGGCGACGTGGTGCTCACCGGTGACCGCGAACCCGCGGCGTTTCGCGAACACCAGTCCGTCACCGCTGGCGATGCTCTCGATGGCCAGGGCACCCGCCGCCTGGGCGTCGGCCTCCGCGAGCTCGAGGAGCCTGGAGCCGATCCCGTTGTCGCGGATGTCTGGGTGCACCGCGAGGCTGACGACTGCCTTGGGCGGATGGGTCATCCGCACGATCGACGTACCCACGACCCGTCCGTCGACCAGCGCGACCATGCGGATATGCCGCCACGTCGTGTCGTGGGCCATGGCAGCGCGGATGCCGTCGGACGTGCGGATCATGTGCGGGACCGCGGCGGACCACACCCCGGCCATCGCAGCCGCGTCGGCCGTCTGTGCTGTCCGGATCTCGAGTCCGCTCACGTATCGCAGATTACGGCCGCTTCGTGGCTTTAGGTCGAGAACAGCCGGGGTTGGTCGTGCTCCCCGTCCGTCGAGCCTGTCGAGGCCTACCGCCCGGACGGACGATGCCTTGCCCCGACGCGCCCGTCGGTCGAGCCTGTCGAGACCGCTTGTCGGGACGCCCGGATCTCCTTGTTTCTCGTTGTGGACAAGGGTTCTCGGCGCCGGAAACTGTCGGAGGCGGCTTATAGGTTTGACTCATGTTCGAGCAACGCGGGATCGATGAGCTGGACCGGGCGGGCACCCTGGGTGCGCTGGCCGGGAACCGGTGCACGCTGCTCGATGCGGAGGCCCGGGAGCTGTTCTTGGCGGTGCACTGGGCCGACCTGCACGCCGAGGACGCCCGGGCCGACGGCACCGGTGCGGGTGGGGTGTTGCCGGGCACCGAGCGGTTCGTCCGGGTCGGCGCGGATGGCACCCCGCGGGTGCTGGAGTTCGCGGCGGCGGAGTTCGCGGCGGCGGAGTTCGCGGCGGTCAACCAGATGCATCCGGCGGCGGGTGAGCACCTGATCTGTGACGGCCTGGACCTGCGGCACCGGCACCCGGCCTCGTGGGCCGGGATCGGGGCGGGCCGGGTCCGGGTCTGGCAGGCCCGCAAGGTGGCGCACCTGACCGCGGCCGCCGGGCTGCGGCTGGAGCAGGCCCGCTGGGTGGACGCGCAGGTGATCGACGGGTACACGACGCTGTCCTGGACCCGGTTCCTGGACCGGGTCGAGGCGAGGATCATCGAGGTCGACCCCGCAGGCCGCGGAGGCACGGCGCAAGGCGGCGGCGTTGGACCGGTTCGTGCGCACCGGGCAGTGCACCGAGTACGGCCTGAAGACCCTGGTCGCCAAGGCCCAGGCCGGTGACGTGATCTTCTTTACCGCGATGTGTGACCGGATCGCGCAGATCCTGCGGCTGACCGGGGACAGCGACCCGGTCCAGGTCCGCCGGGCGAAGGCGATCGGGATCCTGGCCAACCCGGCCCGGGCGCTCGCGCTGCTCGAGGACTTCGCCGCCGGGATCCTGCCCGACGGCGAGAACCCGGCCGCCAGCGGCGCAGACGACTCCGGCGAGCCGACGCCGACGACGGCGACGCGGACCCGGCGGAGCCGGACGCGGAGCCGGAGCGGGTCGGTGAGCGCGATCTGCATCCGGCCCAGAACGACGCCGATGACCCGGAGCCGGAGACCCACCCGTGTCCGGCCTGTGACGGTGAGGGACACATCACCGGGGATCCGGGCGCGTTCACCCGGCCGGTGGTCCGGGTCGACCCGGCCAGGCTGCTGCCGGCCGCCACCTTGTACCTGCACATGAGCTCCGACTCCTTCACCCGGGACCGGGCCGGGGTGGCCCGGTTCGAGGGGGTCGGCCCGATCACCCCCGCCCAGGCCATCGAGGTCCTCGGTGACCACTGCCGGGTGAGGATCACCCCGGTGATCGACGTCGCCGACCAGGCCCCGGTCGACGGCTATGAGACGCCGACCCGGATGCGTGAGGCGCTGCACCTGCGGAACCCGGTCTGCGTGTTCCCCTGGGCCACCAACCGGTCCCGGGCCAGGGACGCCGAACACACCATCCCCTACCTGTCCCCCGACGACGGCGGGCCACCCGGGCAGACCAACATGGCGAACCTGGCGATGATCGGCCGGTTCCCGCACCGGCTGAAGACGCACGGCCGCTGGCGGCTGAGACAACCCACCCCCGGCGTGTTCCTCTGGCGCAGCCCGCACGGCTGGTACTTCCACGTCGACCACACCGGCACCCACCCGATCCCGAAGACCGTCGGCGACGCCGCCTGGACCCAGTACACCCGGACCGCACGCCCCGGCGGCGCCGGTCACGAGCCGGCGTCAGCATCGACATCCACCCGGCCGACGTCGGTCCGGTCATCGAGTACGAACCCGGCCGCCAGCACGTCGCCTGAGAAGACAGACACCAGGCCCCCCGGCAGCAGCCGGGGGCCTTCGTCATGCGTGGGCCCACAGCTCGGCGCGATTCGGGCGGGTCGAGGACCGGGTCGTAGGCTTGCACGGTGACGATCCCGGATTTGCCCACACTCCACGCGCTCGGTGCTGCCCAGCAGCCTCAGTGGCCGGACACTTCGGCGCTCGACAAGGCCGTCGGCAAGCTGCGCAGCGTCCCACCTCTCGTGTTCGCCGGTGAGTGTGACGAGCTGAAGGCGAAGCTGGCCGCTGTCTCGCGCGGGGAGGCGTTCCTGCTGCAGGGCGGCGACTGCGCCGAGACCTTCGACGGGGTGACTGCCGACAACGTGCGCAACAAGCTCCGCGTGCTGCTGCAGATGGCGGTTGTCCTCACCTACGCCGCGTCCGTCCCGGTGGTGAAGCTGGGCAGGCTGGCCGGTCAGTACGCCAAGCCCCGGTCCTCCGACACCGAGACGCGGGAAGGCGTGACCCTTCCGGCGTACCGCGGCGACGCAGTCAACGGCTTCGACTTCACCGAGGACTCCCGGCTACCGGACCCGCAGCGGTTGGTGGAGGTGTACCACTCCTCGGCCTCGACGCTGAACCTGGTGCGCGCCTTCGTCACCGGTGGGTACGCCGACCTGCGACAGGTGCACACCTGGAACACGGACTTCGTGCGCTCCTCGCCGGTCGGCCGCAGGTACGAGCAGCTGGGCAGGGAGATCGACCAGGCGCTGACCTTCATGAAGGCGATCGGCGCCGACCCCGACGAGTTCCACCGGGTCGACTTCCACTCCAGCCACGAGGCGCTGATCCTCGAGTACGAACACGCGCTCACCCGGATCGACTCACGCACCCAGCAGCCGTACGACGTGTCCAGCCACTTCGTCTGGATCGGGGAGCGCACCCGTCAGCTCGATGGCGCCCACGTCGAGCTGCTCAGCCACATCAAGAACCCGATCGGCGTGAAGCTCGGCCCGACCACCTCGCCCGATGACGCGATCGCCCTGGCCAACAAGCTGAACCCCGACAACGAGGCCGGCCGGCTCACCTTCATCACCCGGATGGGTGCCGGCAAGATCCGCGAGCTCCTCCCGAACCTCGTCGAGAAGGTTACCGCCGCAGGTGTTCAGGCCGCCTGGGTCTGCGACCCGATGCACGGCAACACCTTCGAGGCATCCTCGGGCTACAAGACCCGCCGCTTCGACGACGTGATCCACGAGGTCCAGGGTTTCTTCGACGTGCACCGTGCACTGGGCACCTGGCCCGGTGGCGTCCACGTCGAGCTCACCGGGGACGACGTCACCGAGTGCGTCGGCGGCGGCGAGGCGCTCCTAGAGGTCGACCTCGGCCACCGTTACGAGTCGGTCTGCGACCCGCGCCTGAACCGGGTCCAGTCTCTCGAGCTCGCCTTCCTCGTCGCGGAGATGCTGCGCAACGTCCAGGCACCCGGGCCCGCCGCGGGTGCAGGCTCCGCCGGGTCGCCCGCGTGATCGATCTCCGTAGCGACACCGTCACCAGGCCGACGGAGGACATGCGCACGGCGATGGCGCGCGCCGAGGTCGGCGACGATGTCTACGGCGAGGATCCCACCGTCCGCGCGCTCGAGGAGCGGGTCGCCGACATGTTCGGCCACGAGGCCGCTCTGTTCACGCCGACCGGATCCATGGCCAACGTCCTCGCGGTCCGCTCGGCGGTCGGCGTGGGACAGGAGGTGCTCTGCGAGTCGTCGGCGCACATCGCCCGCGCCGAGCTCGGTGCCCACGGCGCGATCAGCGGCATCACCATGCGTACCTGGACCGGCGCCCGCGGCGGCATCGACCTGCCCGCGATCAAGGCCATGTTCGCGCCGGACCTCGGACCGTACTTCGTGCGCACGGCCGCAATCTCGATCGAGAACACCCACAACTTCGGTGGTGGAAGGATCCTCCCGCTGGAGGAGATCCGTGCGCTCGGAAAGTTCGTCGACGAGCAGAACGTCGGTCTGCACATCGACGGCGCCCGGATCTGGAACGCGCACGTCGCCACCGGAACTCCACTCAAGGAGTACGGCGAGATCGCCGGCGTCATGGCCGTCTGCCTCAGCAAGGGCCTCGGCGCACCCGTGGGCTCGCTGATGATCGGCTACCGGAACGCCGTCGACGAGGCCAGGATCTGGCGCAAGCGGATGGGCGGCGGCATGCGGCAGGCGGGCATCCTCGCGGCCGCCGGCCTGTATGCGCTCGACCACCACATCGAGCGGTTGGCCGACGACCACGCGAACGCCCGGCTGCTCGCCGAGGCCTGCGACGTCGACCCCTCGACCGTGGACACCAACATCGTGGTCGTCGACGTACCCGAGGCAGCAGCCGTCGTAGCCGCAGCCGCCGAGTCCGACGTACGCATCGGAGCCGTCGGGCCCCGTACCGTGCGCCTGGTCACCCACCTCGATGTGTCACGCGCCCAGGCCGAGACCGCCGCGTCCGTGCTCGCCAAGGTAGTCGCCGGGTAGTCCGCCTTCGTCATGTTCGGGCCCGACGCGTAGGACTAGCGTCGAAAGGTGCCGATCGACAACGACGTGTACAACCGCATCGGGGACTCCTGGTGGGATGAGGACAACCCGCTCAACGTTCTGCACGGCAGCATGACCCCGGCACGGTTCGGATACTTCCTGGACGTCCTGACGCGGCAGCAGGGGCCGGACCTCTCCGGCCTGCGTGCTCTCGACGTCGGATGTGGCGGCGGCTTCCTCGCCGAGGAGTTCGCCCTGATCGGCTGCCAGGTGGTCGGAGTCGATCCCTCAGAGGTGTCCATCCGCACCGCGCGCGATCACGCCGCCGACCGTGGGCTGGACATCGAGTACCGGGTGGGCACGGGGGAGCAGCTGCCCGTGAAGGACGCCGGTTTCGACATCGTCTACTGCTGCGACGTGCTCGAGCACGTGACCGACGTCGACGGGGTCATCGCGGAGATCGTCCGCGCTCTCAAGCCGGGCGGGATGTTCTTCTACGACACCATCAACCGGACGCGGACCAGCAACGTGCTCGCCATCAAGGTCATGCAGGAGTGGCGGGCGACGCGCATCATGGACTCGGCCCTGCACATGTGGGACATGTTCATCACGCCCGCAGAGCTGGCCGCCACCATGCAACGGCATGGGCTGCGGAGCGAGGACGTGGTCGGCCTCGGGCCGCGGGCGAACAAGGCCGTCGTCCTGGTCAACCTCGCGAAGGCACACGCCGGCCGCATCTCCTACGGCGAGCTGAGTCGGCGGCTCAGGTTCGGTCCGGTGAAGACGCTGGAGATCTCGTACATGGGCTACGCCGTGAAGCCTGGTCCGTCCAGCCAGTGACAGGGCCGACGTGCCGGCCCGACCCTCAGGCCGAGACCTTCGCGTCCGTCCTCGTGACGGTGCTCGCGTCGACCCTGCCCATCATCGGCGGGAGCTGACGCACCGCTTGCGCGAGCGCACGCAGGTCCGCGCCGAGCAACGCCTGCGGGCCGTCGCACAGAGCGGTCTCCGGATCCGGGTGTACGTCGACGATGACACCGTCCGCGCCAACAGCGATCGCCGCACGGGACAACGGGACCACCAGGTCCTTACGCCCCGCCGCGTGGGACGGGTCGACGATGACCGGCAGGTGACTGGTGGCCTGGACGACCGGGACCGCCGAGATGTCGAGCGTGTTGCGGGTGGCCTGCTCGAAGGTACGGATCCCGCGCTCGCACAGGACGACGTCGAGGTTGCCGCGCTGCGCGATGTACTCCGCGGCCATCAGCCATTCCTCGATGGTGGCCGTCATGCCACGCTTGAGCAGCACCGGCTTCCCGGACTCACCCACCGCCTGGAGGAGGCCGAAGTTCGCCATGTTGCGGGTGCCGATCTGGAGCATGTCGGCGTGCTCGGCGACGACCGGTACGTCACGGGCGTCGACCACCTCGGTCACGATCGGCAGGCCTGTCGTCTCCCGGACCGAGGCCAGGATCTCGAGGCCCTCGACACCGAGGCCCTGGAAGGCGTAGGGGGAGGTGCGGGGCTTGTAGGCGCCGCCCCGCAGCAGCGTCGCACCCGCGGCCTTGGCCATCTCGGCGGCCTCGAGCGTCTGCTGCGACGACTCGACCGCGCACGGCCCTGCGATGAACGTGAACGTGTCAGGGCCGATCGGGACCTGCGTGTCGGTGCCGACCCAGACCGTGGACCGGTCCGGATGGTGCTGGCGGCTGACCAGCTTGTACGGGTCGGAGATCCGGTGCACGTCCCCGACGCCCGGCAGGCTGCGCAGGTTCAGGTGGTGGAAGGAGTCGATGTCTCCGACGAGGCCGATGATGGTGCGGACCACGCCCTTGCTGACGAAGGCCTCTCCGCCGACGCTCTCGACCTTCTCGACGACGTGGGCGGTGTCCGCGTCCGTGGCCTCTGCTGTCATCACGACGACCATGGTGTTCCTCTTTCTCGTCCTGTTCGGATCGTGCTCTGGTGGGTCGACGGCCACGGCAACATCGTCGGGGCAGCAAAAACGCCCCTGGTGCGTGACCTGGGGCGTCGTTGGTGGTTCTGCGGACGTGGACTACCTCGCCGCTTGCCTCGGAGCCCCGGGCAAGTAGCCAAAGAAATAGGTCGGCGTCTGCATGGACTAGACACTACAGGTGGTTTCCACGTATCGGGCGGGTAGCCCACTATCCGGACGAACCACCCCGCCCGCCTGCCATCGGTGACCCGCGTGGCCACTGGTGTCTGCAGGGACGCACGGGGCCAGATCGACCATTGAGGGTTGCTTGGTGGTGTAAACCATTAAGTCGCACTTCCACGAACTTGATGGCCTGTATGGGCCATTGACCCGATTGTCGTCGCACACTGACACTGGAAGTGGTCACAGGGGAGTCAAGGGCAGGTGGCCACCATCGAAGGAGAGGGAGGTCGCAATGAACACGCGACCCGTAGAGACAGAAGCACTACTCACACCGGCCGAAGTAGCGGCCATGTTCCGTGTGGACCCGAAGACGGTGACTCGCTGGGCGAAGGCCGGCAAGGTGACGTCGATCCGGACCCTCGGCGGACACCGAAGGTACCGCGAGTCCGAAGTACGTGGACTCATGAACGGGACGATTCCGGAGCAGCGCAAGCCCGAATGACTGGGCTGGCGAACCGGCGGAGTAACCGTTGTAGTTACTCCGGGGTGGGGGCCCCGCCGGTTCGTTTGCTCCACCAACTTTCTTTGATCTGCACTACACCGCGATGTGCGGGACCTCGGTCTCGATGCGCCGCCGTGGCACGAGCTCCACGATCAGCATCGCGGCGAGCACGAGCAGGCCGCCAACGAACATGCGGCCGGTGAGCAGCTCGCCACCGAGGAGCACGGCGAAGAACGCCGCGAACACAGGCTCCATGCTCATGATGATCGCCGACCTGGTCGGTGGCAGGTGCGCCTGGGCCCACGTCTGGCCGGCGAGCGCGAGCGCCCCGGCGAACACCGCCATGTAGACGAGTGACATCCAGTCGCGGGTGTTGTCAGGCAGCACGATGCCGTCCGGCACGGTCGCCACGAAGCAGACCACGGTGATGACGAGCAGCTGGACGATCGTCATCCCCATCGCCTCGCGGGCGTTGGTCCAGGCGCCGAGCCCGACGATGTGCAGCGCGTAGAGGATCGCGGCGACAAGGGTGATCGCCTCGCCGTACCCGACACTGAACCCCTCGAGGGTGAGCACCCCGAGGCCGACGGTGGCCAGCGCGACCGCGCCCCACGTCATCCGGGTGATCCGGGTGTGCAGCAGGAGTGCCGCAAACAGCGGCGTGCAGACGACGTACATGCCGGTGATGAACCCGGACACGCTTGCCGGAGTGTGTGCGAGACCGGCCGTCTGCAGGATCTGGGCTACCCCGTAGAGCAGGCCGAGTACGACGGCGTACCTGCGATGTTCCTTCGACAGCCGGCCCAGCGCCTTCGGGAACAGCAGGATCAGCGCCACCGAGGCGATCGCGAACCGGACCGCGAGGAAGTCCAGCACCGGTACCCGGTCCAGGAGGTCCTTGATCAGGTAGAACGTGGAGCCCCAGCACGCCGTCATGGCGAGGATCGCGAGGGTGGCGAGGAACGTGTGGTTGGTGCTCGACTTGTTCGACCGGCGGAGGTCGGCGCTCACCTGTCGCGCAGCTTCTTCAGGAGGGCGATGTCGGGGTCGTTCTCGTCACGGGACCCAGGCGTCTCCAGGATGAAGGGGACGCCGCCAAGGGCATCGTGGGCGAACAGCTCCTCGAACGCTTCCGTCCCGATGTAGCCCTGGCCGATCTTCTGGTGCCGGTCCTTGAACGCTCCGCGCACGTCCATCGAGTCGTTGGCGTGGATCAGCCGGAGCCGGCCAGGTCCACCGATCTCGACGATCCGGTCGACCGTGTCCGTCGTACCCCCGGGCTCGTCGAGGGGAGCGCCGGCGGCGAAGACGTGGCAGGTGTCGAGGCAGATGCCGGCGCGCGGGTGGAAGTCGAGTGCGGCGAGATACGCCTCGAGGTCGTCGACCCCGGCGCACAGGCTCTGTCCCTGGCCGGCGGTGGGTTCGAGCAGCAGCCACGGGCCGTCGTCCCCGACGGCCTCGAGGATGGGAAGCAGGCCTTCGCGGACCTGCCGCATGGCGGTCTCGGTGCTGCCGTCGGTGACGCAGGACCCGGTGTGTACGACGACACCCTCCGCGCCCAACTCCACGGCACGCCTCATGTTGTGCGCGACGGAGGCGACCGACCTCTCATACGTCGCAGGGGTGGGTGAGCCGAGGTTCACCAGGTACGGGGCGTGGATGAACACGCGCATCCCGGCCGCGCCGCAAGCATCACGGAACGCCTTGTCCTGCACGGGTTTCCCGGCCGAGTTGGCCCAGCCACGCGGGTTGCCCGCGAAGATCTGGATAGTCTCGGCACCGATCCGCTGGGCGTCGGCGAACGCTCCGGCGACGAGTCCCTTGCCGACCTTGAGATGGGTCCCGACGGGGTTGCGGAGGGCGCGCTCGGATGCGGTCGGAACGGGGGACATGCGACAAGCCTAAGCGGGGGGACCGGTCAGACCAGGGACAGGGTGACGACGCTGCCCTTCGGGGCCATCGAGCCCTGCCCCGGGTCGCTGCCGACGACGTACTCCAGGCCCACGTAGAGCTGGCTCCGAGAGGTGCGGACCTCGAAGCCGGCATCCTCCAACCGCTGCGCGGCCTCTTCGACGCCGGACCCGTTGACCTCGGGAACCTGGACCATCTCCGGGCCCTCGGAGATCAGCAGCCGGACCGTGTCGCCGCGGTAGAGGGTGCCCCCGCTCGGGGTCTGCGTGATGACGTCGCCCTCGGGGACCTCGTCGTCGTGCTGGCCGGAGGTCAGCACCTCGAGTCCGCGCCCGGACAGGACGGCCTCCGCCTTGTCCGCGTCCTTGCCGGTGAAGTCGTTGACCTTGATCGGTTTGGGGCCCTTGCTGACGACCAGGTCGACTGCGGCGTCACGCTTGAGCTCGGTGCCGGGCTTGGGCAGCGAGCGGAGTACGACGCCCTCGGCGACCCTCTCGCTGAACCGCTCGGTGGTGTCGCCGAAGCTCAGCTTCGTCTCCGCGAGCGCGTCCTGTGCCTCGTCCTCGGTCATGCCACGCATGGGAGGGACCTCGTAGCGTTCCGGTCCCTTGGAGATGACCGCGGTGACCGTGCCGTCCTCGAGGATCTTGGAGCCGGCGGCCGGGTCGGTGCTGATCACCGAGCCGGCGGTGACCGTCTCGGAGAAGGACTTGCCGCCGACCTCGAACGACAGCCCGGAGGTCTCGACCTTCTGCTCGGCCTGCGCCTGGCTGAGGTTGATCACCCCGGGAGTCGAGGTGTACCGGCCCATCCCGAAGTACCAACCACTGACGCCGGCGATCGCTGCGAGCAGGAGGACGAGCACGAGCAGGAGCGGGCCCTTCCGCGACCGGCGCCTTTCGTCATCCGGTCGCCGGTTGGGCGGCCGGTTGGCGGGCGGACCCGAGGGGCGTCGCACCGGCAGCGCACCGGCGGTGCCGATGACGGAGGTGTTCTCGTGACCGGCGTCGCGGGGCTCCACGATGGTCGGCGCGTCCTCGCGGACGTAGTCGATCGAGTCGTTGAAGTGGACCGGCGCGGCCGGCGTCAGGTCAGCGGTGAGCTCGGGGTCGTCGGTGACCCCGTGGTCGAGGGCCGCGCGGACCCGTCGTACCTGATGGAGGAGCACACGCGCGTCCGCGGGGCGCAGCTCACGGTCCCGGGCCGTGGCACGGGCAACCAGCGCGTCGACGTACGCCGGGATTCCGGGGATCTCCTCCGACGGCGGCGGCACGTCCTCGTGCACGTGCTTGTAGGCGACCTGGATCGGGGAGTCGCCCTCGTGCGGCTTGCGGCCGGTGAGCATCTCGTAGATGAGTACGCCGGCGGCGTACACGTCCGACCGGGCGTCGGCCTTGCCGTCGACGACGAGCTCGGGGGAGAGGTAGGAGACTGTGCCGATCAGGATCCCGCCCGTGGCGGTGTGCTGGGTCTCGGCGCTGACCGCGCGGGCCAGGCCGAAGTCGGCGACCTTGACGCGGCCGTCGTCGGCGAGCAGCACGTTCTCCGGCTTCACGTCGCGGTGGATCATGCCGGCCTCGTGGGCGGTGGCGAGCGCGGACAGGATCGGGTCGATCATCGCGAGCGCCTTGGCCGGGGCCATCGGCGCTTCCTTGCGGATCAGGTCGCGCAGGGTGTGGCCGGGGATGTACTCCATGGCCAGGAACAGGGTGCCGTCGTCGTCGCCCTGGTCGAAGACCGCGACCACGTTGGGGTGGGACAGCCGGGCGGCGGAGCGGGCCTCGCGGACGAAGCGGCCGGCGAAGTCCTCGTCGTCCCCGAGGTTGGAGTGCATGACCTTGAGCGCGCACACCCGGTCGAGCCGCATGTCGGTGGCTTCGTACACAGTGGCCATGCCACCGCGCGCGATGCGGGGACCCACGCGGTACCGACCGTCGAGCAGGCGCCCGATCATCGGGTCCGCGACAGTCCTGTCCACGTGCATGTCCTCACAATCGCCAGAGGGGAAGGTGCTGGCTCAACTTGCGATTTTACGGGTGGTTCCCAGCCGTGGCCGCGCACCCGCCCCTGCGGCGTGGCGTAGAACACGCTCAGCGCCCGGCCGCGGCCGGTCTAGTCCTGCTACGCCGGGTAGTGCCCCTGCTCGAACCTCTTCTTCAGGTAGAGCACATTCGCCAGATAGCGCTTCGTGTCGTCGTACATCCCGTGCCTGCGCACTCCGGCGAGGCCCTGGTAGTAGCCGGCGATCGCCTGCCGCTGCGGCGCGGCGTCGGTGAGCACCTTCAGCAGCACGACGCCGGCGGTGACGTTGTCGCGTACGTCGAGCAGGTCCAGGTCGCGGCCGACCACGCCGGACATCCAGTCGCCGGTGGCGGGGATGATCTGCATCGCGCCGATCGCGCTCGCGTGCGAGACGTGATGCTGCTGCCAGCCGGCCTCCTGCCAGGACACCGCTAGCGCGAGCTGCGGGTCGACGCCGTGATGCCGGGCGGTGCGCTCGATGATCCTGCGTACCGTGGCGCGGCTCAGGGTCGGCGCGGCGGTCCAGCTTCTGCGCGATCTGGTCCTGCTCATCGCTCTTCGGCGCGGGGGCCGGCGACGCCGAGGGCGTTGGCTTCTTGTCCTTGGCGAGGGCGGCGAGTACGACGGGGATCCGGATGCGCTCGCCGACCCGGAGGGTGGACCCGTTCAGCTCGATCAGCTCGGCCGTCCATGCGTGGTACCGGACCGCGAGTCCGCTCGGTGTGTCACCGGGCTTCACCGTGTAGGGCAACATCCGGCGCGCATCCGGGCTGATCTTCCCGGATCCGGAGGCGCTGGTGTCGCGGCCGTGCGCAGCGGGAATCTGCAGGCTCTGGCCGGCCATCACCTGGTTACCCGAGGCATGCAGGTCGTTCTTCTCCACGAGCCGGCTGACCGAGGTGTGATGACGTTCGGCGATCTCGGAGAGCGTGTCACCGGGGCGGACGACGTACTCCATCAGCAGCGGTGTGCCGACCAGCATCATCCCGCCGGCCGTGGTGGAGGCGGTGAGGCGTCTGAGGGAGTCGGTCGCTCTCGGCCGGTACGGCCGGGTCGGGTTCAGGGGTCTTTTCAGGTCGATCGAGCGAGTCAGGCGGTTCAGCCATGTGGCGGGGGAAGTCACCAGGTTGTCCCTTCTGTGGTGCAGCGCCCTGCGTGGACGCAGGCGGCGTGCCCGGGTCCCGAGTGGTCCCGACCGGCACGGCCTACCCACTGTGACATGTGGTGAAACTGATGCGGAAGGGAAAGTTGGGACCTATGTGATGCGCAAATCAGGCAATAAGGTGCATCTGTGTACCGAACGACGCGGGTTTCATCATTGAGCGGTCGCAGTCGGTTGGTACGGCATAAGTCCAGGGCCCGCGACGGTGCCGAACCAACCGAGTCAGCTCCTTCGCGGCCTCAACGGCGAACGAGGCGGGTTTCAACCGCGAACGAGGCGGGTTTCAACGGCGAACGAGGCGGGTTTCAACGGGTTTGGAGGGTTGCCGGGAGCGGGACCGTGCACTGCTCCCCCTCGCAGTCGCGGAGCCGGTCGAGTACCCGGGCGAGTGCGCGTACCACCCGCCGCTGGGCCGGGCGGTCGACGAGGTTGGTGTTCTGCTCTGGGTCGGTGCGCAGGTCGTAGAGCTCCTGCTCACGGCTGGCGTGCTCCACGTAGAGGTACCTCGGGGTGCGCACGCCCTGCGAGAACCGGGTCGGGGACGGCCCGTTTGGACGGTCCAGGAAGCTCTCGCTGCCCGGGACGTCGCTGCTCACGTGGCGTGGCCCGGTCTCGGTGAGGATGCCCCGGGTCCAGCCCCGGTCGCCGTCGCGGGCCACGTCGAGCAGGCTCACCCCGTCCGTGGACTCCTGTGGCCGGGCGCCGGCGGCCGCGAGGAAGGTGGGCGCGAAGTCGATCATCGTGAACGGGTCGCGGCGGACCTCGCCGCGGGGGATTCCCGGGCCGCGGACCAGCAGCGGCACCCGGATCGCCGGCTCGTAGGGCAGGATCTTCCCGCTGCGCATCCTGTGCTCGCCGAGGAAGTTGCCGTTGTCGGAGGTGAACGCGACGATCGTGTCGTCCAGCTCGCCGGTCGCCTCGAGCGCCTTGATGGTGCGCCTGACCTGCTCGTCGAGGACGGCGAGCGACTCGGCCCGCTGACGGGTCTTGTTCAGCAACGACCGGCGCTCAGCGGCATTCAGTGACGGCATCTCCCGGATGAAGAACGGCTTGTCCCCGACGTCCGTCTCACCCGCGGCGCCCGGGGCGGACAGGATCGTCTCGTCAAACATGCCCCGGACGTTCGGCGGCCGGGCCGGGGTGGTCTGGGTGGTGACCCGGCCGTCGTCACCGGTCACCGCGGGCGGGTCGTCGGGCTCGTGCGGGCGGCCGACGTGAGGGGCGAGGTACGACGCCCAGAGAAAGAACGGCTTGGGGGAGCGGGAGTAGCCGTCGACGATCTGCCGGGTGTGCTCGCCGTACACCCGGGTGTTGTAGCGCTGAGCGTTCGGTTCGAGCACCCCGTTCACGTTCAAGGTCGTGTCGAAGTAGCGGTAGGTCCCGCCGTTGAACGGGCCGGGCTCGATCCCGGCGTCCACCGAGGCGCGCCAGTCCGTCCAGCCCGGGGGGATGTAGTGCACCGACGACGACCCGTTCTTCAGCGTCTGCCAGCCGTACCCGTTGAGGTACTTGCCGAGGAACACCGTGTTGTAGCCGACGTCGTTCAGCCACACCGGCAGCGCCTGCTCGTCCTCGAACACCCGGAAGCCGTAGGGCTCGTGGTGCGACCACACCTCGTGGTTGTGGCTGTACTGCCCGGTCGAGAAGGACGCGCGGGCAGGGCAGCACAACGGCAGCGGGGAGAACGTGTTCATGAACCGGACACCCTCGTCGCCGATCAGCCGCTGCGTGTGCGGCATGAACCGCAGGTCGTCGTCACGCATGTCGTCGGCCATGATCAGCACGATGTTCGGCCGCAGCTGGTCACCGAAGAGCGGGTCGAGACCCCACGTCCCGGGCTCGGCCAGGCCCACGCCCTGGCCGGGCGCCGGCGTCGTGCCCCCGTCGGTGACCTCACCACCGCTGGTGACCAGCAGCACGAGCAGGGCCAGCAGCGCAACAACGGCCACAGGGGCCGAGCGGCGCAAGGTGAGCATGCAGTGACTCCGGTCCGGGACGCTGATCGGTCGTGGTGCGGAGACAGTCCATGCCTCTCACGCCCGGCAAGCCTACGGAACGGCCGGTGACAGCGACCATCGCGCCACCGGGTCAGCCGGCAGCGACCGCGCTCTCGCGGATCCGGTGCGGAAAGTCCGGCGAGCGATCCTGGAACGCGAGGATGCTGGGGTTCACGATGTGGCCGTCGCGGATCTCGATCGCCCGGCTGATGGTCTCGTTCGCGTCCCAGGCCGACGGTCCGGCCATCACCGTGCCGAGGAACGGCAGCAGGGCCTGGCTGACCTCCCAGGTCGCCGAGTCCCAGAGGTACGACGGCGTGTGGTCCACGCCGTAGTAGCGGATGTGGTCACCGACCTCGAACATCGGCTCGTCGAACGACGTCGGCCGGGCCCAGCTGAACCCCATGCCCTCGTCGCAGGACACGTCGACGATCAGGCTGCCTGGCCGGAACGCGTCGAGGTCCTCGGTGCGCAGGTACGTCAACGGCGCGGCGGTGTCCTGCAGCGTGCAGTTGACGACGATGTCGCTCAGGGCGAGGAACGGCGCGAGCGGCACCCGGCCACGGTCGGTGATCACGTGGCTGAGGAAGGGCGCCGTGGCGTCGTGGTCGAACTGGACGATGTTGACCGAGTGGATCGGCGACCCCACCGCGGCGACACCGCGGTTGGTGAGGACCTGGACGTCGTGGACGCCATGCGCGCTGAGCGCGGTGACGGCCCCTCGCGCGGTCGCCCCGAAGCCGATGACGACGGCACTCAGCCGGCGCCCATAGACGCCTGTCCTGCCGCTCAGCTCGAGCGCGTGCAGGACCGAGCAGTAGCCGGCCAGCTCGTTGTTCTTGTGGAACACGTGCAGGCCGAAGCCGCTGTCACCGGCCCAGTGGTTCATCGCCTCGAACGCGATCAGCGTGAGGCCCTTGTCGACGGCGAGCTGGGTGACGTCGGCGTCCTGGACACAGTGCGGCCAGCCCCACAGGACCTGACCATCGCGGAGCTCGGCGAGGTCGCTGGACTGCGGCTTGGGCAGCAGCACCACGTCGGCCTCGGCGATGACCTGGGCTCGCGGGCAGATCCTGCCGACCAGCGGTTCCAGGGCGCTGTCGGGGACCCCGAAACGCTCGCCGTACCCCTCCTCGAGGAGGATCCGACCGCGGAGGCTCTGGTCGATGCGTTCGAAGTGCAGCGGGTGGATCGGCAGGCGCCGTTCGTTCTCCTTGCGGGATGTCGACATCACGCCGAGCCTCAGGTGGTCCATTTCGCTCCCTCATCGGAGACCGACATGGCTCCAGGTCCCCGACAGTACGCGCCGGACGTCGATCCGCCCTCATCGCGAAACGGCGATTCGCGGTCGGCGGGGCAGCAGTGGCAGCATTGAAGGGTGAACACCTCGCCATCGCAGCCGTCCGGGACGAGCACCACCGACCTCAACGACCTGGTGGGGGAGTGGCTGGCCTGGAGTGAGGTCGGCGAGCTGCTGCAGGTCAGTGTCAGCAAGGTGCGTCAGCACATTCGTGAGCACCACCTCGCGGCCGCCGTACCCGTCGAGGGTGAGGGCCAGAAGGTGCCCGCCGCGCTGATCATGGACGGCGAGATCGTCAAGGGCGTGCCCGGGGTCTGCACCGTTCTCCACGACGGCAGCTACGAGGATCGGGAGATCCTCACCTGGCTGTTCACGGCCGACGACTCGCTCCCCGGCCGGCCGATCGACGCGCTGCGGGAGAACCGTGGCTCGGAGGTCAAGCGCCGGGCCCAGGCGATGGCCCTCTGAGGGACCTGACTCCCGGTCGGTTCATGGTTAGAGTCGGTGCGGTGAAGGACACGGAGTCCACCGTCGACACTCCCGGATCCGACGACCGCGGTGCCCGCCGCATCGTCGCGGGGCAGGGCGATGACTTCTACTGCACGGATGACCACTACTCCACATTCGCAAGGATCAACAGATGAGCGGTCTCGCAGCACTCCTGGCCGGACACAACCCGCCAGACCTCTACCTGTGGCACAACGCCTCCCACGTCCCCGACGTCCAGCACGCGGTCGAACATGCGGGCTGGAAGTTCGTCTACCTCGACGGGTGGACCGTCGAGGACAAGACCTCGTTCCTCAAGGCGGCCGCCGCCGCGTTCGAGTTCCCCGACCACTTCGGCGAGAACTTCGACGCCCTGTCGGACTCGCTCAGCGACGTGACAGCCGGCGACCATGAGGGCGTCGTGGTGCTGTGGGATGGGTGGGGGCCGTTCGCGCGCGCCGACGAGCGGGCCTTCTCGGTGGCGTTGAGCTGCTTCGGTGGCCGGGTCAACGCCGAAAAGGGCGGCAAGTTCGGGGTGCTGCTGCGTGGTGAGGGTCCGCCGGTCGACGTACCCGAGCTGCCGGTCGCGCACCCCTAGCGGCTCACACCACTCGTTGGGTGGCGGCCATCGCGAGCGAGTGCAGTACGCCGCGCGCGATGCCGGTGATCGGTGCGCGCTCCAGCGCCGACAGCGACCGGTCGGTGAGCTCGCCGATCATCTTCTCCACCTCAGTGGGCGCCCCCGAGTCCTCGATCACCTTCTGAAGCTCGCGAACGTCGGCCGCGGACAGCTCCGCCCCGAGCCGCGCGTCGAGCAGCGCCGCCTGCTCTTTCGGCGCCCGGTCCAGCGCGAGCGCGACGATCACGGTGCGCTTGCCCTCGCTCAGGTCGTCGCCGGCGGGCTTGCCGGTCACGGCCGGGTCGCCGAACACACCGAGCAGGTCGTCGCGGAGCTGGAACGCCTCGCCCAGCGGCAGGCCGAAGGCTGTGAGCGCGCGCTGCACCTGCTGGTCGCCGGCGGCCAGCGCGGCCCCGATGTGCAGGGGGCGCTCGATGGAGTACTTCGCCGACTTGTAGCGCAGCACCCGCATCGCCACGTCCACGTCCGACTCCCCGCGGGCCTGCACCGAGACGTCGAGGAACTGTCCGGCGATCACCTCGCTGCGGGTGGCGTCGAAGAACCCGAGCGCGTCGCGTACGACGGAGTGGTCCAGGCCGCAGGTGCGCAACATCTCGTCCGACCACGACAGCAGCAGGTCACCGAGCAGGATCGCCGCCGCGGCGCCGTACTGCTCCGGGTCCCCGGCCCAGCCGTGCTCACGGTGGAACGCCTCGAAGCTCTTGTGCGTCGCGGGCCGCCCGCGCCGGGTGTCGGAGGCGTCCATGTAGTCGTCGTGGACCAGTGCGCTGGCATGCAGCAGCTCCAGCGACGCGGCCGCCTTCAGCACCGCTGACTCGTCCCGGGGGCCGCTGACGGCCCGGAACCCCCAGTAGCAGAACGCCGCCCGGAACCGCTTGCCTCCGGAGACCGACCGGTGCGCCGCCTCGACCAGCCGGCCGGCGTCGGGGCCGAGCGGGGCGAGGGTGCGGGCCTGCTCGTCGATGAACGTGTCGAGCGTGGTCTGGATGGACTCGCGGAACGCGGCGTCGTCCCAGCTGCCATGAGGGGAGGTCACGCGCCGAGCCTACTTCGGACCGTGTCCAGGATCGCGTGGTGTCCCACCTATCCTTGGGGCATGGCTCTTGGACTTCCCTCCCGCATGCCCGCCGGTGCCGAAACCGTGCGGGACCTCATCGCGGCCGGCGAACAATCCTTCTCCTTCGAGTTCTTCCCACCCAAGAACGAGGAGGGCGAGCGGCAGCTGTGGAAGGCGTTGCGCGAGCTCGAGGTGCTGCAGCCGACCTTCGTGTCAGTGACCTACGGCGCGGGGGGTTCCACACGGGACCGGACCGTGCGGGTGACCGAGAAGATCGCGCACGACACCTCGATGACGCCGCTGGCCCACCTGACCTGTGTCGGTCACTCGCGGGACACGCTGCGGTCGGTGATCGGGTCCTACGCCGGTGCCGGTGTGCGGAACGTGCTGGCGTTGCGCGGCGACCCGCCCGAGGGACCGTCGGCTCCGTACTCCATGCATCCCGAGGGTCTTCGCTACGCGCTCGAGCTGGTCGAGCTGACCAAGTCGCTGGGCAACTTCTGTGTCGGCGTCGCGGCGTTCCCGGAGTCCCACCCCTCTGCGGTCTCGGCCGAGGCGGACGCCAAGGTGCTCGCGGACAAGGCGCGGGCAGGTGCGGACTTCGCGATCACCCAGCTGTTCTTCCGGCCCGCGGACTACTTCTCGCTGGTGGACCGGGTCGCGGCGCTCGGCGTGGACATCCCGATCATCCCGGGCATCATGCCGATCACGAACCTGGCGCAGATCACCCGGATGACCGAGCTGTCCGGCGCCGAGCTCCCGCCCGAGATCGTGTCGCGGGTGGCCCGGTTCGACGGTGACCCGGCCGCCGTACGCGCCGAGGGCATCGCGATCGCCACCGAGCTGTGCGACACGCTGCTGGCCGGGGGCGCCCCCGGCCTGCACTTCTACACGCTGAACCGGTCCAAGGCGACCCGCGAGATCTACTCCGGACTCCGCGTCACCACCCCCTGACCCCGGTTGGGTGGCGCGGTCGGGGGTACGGCGCCGTGGTGACCGAGTCTCGCCACACCTTCAGGTTCTCGTCCCGGTACCGGCTTCCCGCCCTCGCCCTCGGCATCACGCCACGCACCGCGCTGGTGCAGGTCACGGACGATGAGCTGAGCGTGCGGTTCGGCCTCTGGAGGCTGCGGACGCCGCGGGTCAACATCTCCGGTGCCGAGCTGACCGGTGGCTTCTCGTTCGTCAAGACCGCGGGACCACCACACCTGTCCTTCACCGACCACGGCGTCACCTTTGCCACGAACGGGGACCGCGCCCTGTGCCTGCGGTTCCACGAGCCGGTGAAGGCGCTTGACCCGACCGGCCGGCTGCGGCACCCGGGCGCTACCCTCACCGTCACCGATCCCGTGGCGCTCGCCGAACGGTTAGGCCTTGCCGATCTCCTCGGCGACCAGCGCAGCACTTAGCCCGACGAACGGCACCCCGGACCCGGGCGCGGCATGGGCGCCCGCACAGTACACGTCCCGGATCGGGGTCCGGGTCCCCATCCGCTGCGCAAGCGTGGCCCGGCCCTGCCAGAGCACGCCGTACGGCGAGCCGCCCCAGGCCTCGACGAGCTCGCGAGGGGACCTGTCGATGCGCACCTCGAGGTTCGCCCGGATGTCGATCTTGCGCCGGGCGAGCGCGGTCACGATGTCCTCGGCCAGCCGGCCCCGGCCGAGCACGGTCCAGGCGCGGCCTCCGTCGGGCGCGGTGCCGTTGGTGCGTACGACGAGCAGCGGATCGCCGTGCAGGACGACCTCATGTGGCAGGTCGGGGACGTCGCCCTGGAGGCCGAGGTGGACCACGACCGGGGGGATCGCCGGCATCGTCTTGCGGACGTGGTGGGCGAGGACCGGGATCCCTCGCGGGTCGACCGCGCACACCACGATGTCGGCGTCGATGCTCCCGCGGTCGGTTTCCACGCCGGTCGGGTGGTCGTCCGCCACGCACGATGTCGCTGACCGTCGTACCCAGTCCGGACGTCGACCCGGCGCTCGCCGAGCCGTTTCGTCAGCGCAGCGGCCAGCGCACCCATCCCACCGGGAACGGTCCACACGCCGAAGTTCTGCTCGACATAGGCCATCATCCCCATCCACGCGGGGACGTTGCGCGGGTCGTGGCCGTCGAGGACCACCGGCGCCAGGGCCAGCTCGCGCATCCGCTCGTCCTTGAACGTCCTGGACACCAGCCGGTGCAGGGTGTTGCGGCTGGTCAGCAGGTCCTTCGTCTCCTTGCCGACGTGCTCGGCGGAGTAGGGCCGCTCGAGGTAGTTGCGGCGGAGCACGTCCCAGGTGTCGGCGAAGGCGTGGGTGTAGTCGAGCCACTGGTCGCCGAGCCCGTCACCGAGCGCCGCGTCGATGGCCCGATGCTGCGCCGCCCGGCTGCCCGAGGGCATGGCCAGGACCGAGCCGTCCTCGAAGCGGTGCTCACGGATCGGCTCGACCGGAACGAGGTCGAGCTCGCGCTCCAGGGGGCGTCCCGACTTGCGGAACAGGTCGCGGATCACCGCGGGCAGAGGCGTGGAGACCGGCCCGGTGTCCCAGCGGTAGCCGTCCTCCTCCATGAAGCCGATCGCACCGCCGACGTGGTCGAGGCGCTCGACGAGGGTGACGTCGTGGCCGAGCTTCGCCAGCCGTGCGGCACTTGCGCACCCACCGAGACCGCCGCCGACCACCACCACACGCGCCATGGACGCGAGCCTAGATCAGCGCACGTCCGGAGCCGCCTCGACCGGTCCGAAGTCGGTGCCGAGCTCCTCGTCCAGGAAACGCATCAGCGCCACGTTGATCGGTGCCAGCCGTTCACCGGGCGCGACGGCGTGCTCGGACGTGATCTTCGCGAAGGACCCGGAGCCGGTCGGTCCGACGATCATCGCGAGCGTGTCGACCTCGCCGTCGACCGCGCGCCGGAGCCGCTCCCCGTCCCAGGTGACGAGCAGGTCGATGCGAGTCCTCGGTGACCTCCTTGCCGCTCACCGCGATCGTCTTGCCGATCCGGTGCGCGTCGAGGACGGGAAGCGCCCACTGCTCGAGCTCGTCGACGGTGACCCGCGCGTCACGGCCGGCAACGAGGTTGCTCTGAAGCAACGAGAGCGAGTCGACGTCGAGCACCCGGGCCAGCGACACCGCGCCGCCGGACATCCGGGTGTTGATCTCGGTGGGTCGGAACCCGTCCCGGGTGAGGACGCCGTCGATACCGAAGAAGCCGCGGTAGTCGGCGCGGGCGCGCAGGTGCTCGCCGGTACGACGGGCCAGCGCACGCATGTCCGCGCCGTCCATCGCCGGGGGGTCCCATGTCGTGCCGAGACCGCCGTACACGAACCGTCGGGTCGCCGGTATCAGCAGCATGGCCAGCTCGACGGGCCGCAGCGCGGCGACCCCGTCCGGTAGCACGATGCCGTGGATGCTGCACGGAACGCCCTCGAGGAACGGCATCACGCGCACCTTGTTGCAGCGCATGGCGAAGAACGCGAACGCGGCACGCTGCTCGTCGTCGGTGGCCACCCACCGCACGAAGTCGCCTCCGCCGTTCATCCCGCCGCGGGCGTCCCCAGCCCACACCGTGCCGTGGCCGAGGTCGAGCTGCCCGACGGCGGTGCGGAGCGCCTCGAGGTCCACCTCGACGACGAGCGACGGTGCACGCGGTGCGTCGATGGCGTCCCAGATCTCCTCGGCCACCAGCTTGTCCTCCAGCGCGCTCCAGGCGGCCGGGCGTCCGCCGTACACGGGACGGCCCAGGAGCGGGATGTTCTCGACGAACGGGTCGAGGAACCAGACCGCCGCCCCGTCGCGGGTCGTACTCCTCGACCGCGCGGACCACCTCCGCGGGCAGGTTGCGCGCGAACCTGTCGCGGCTGCGGATCTCCTCGGTCATCGACTCGTACTCGGCCCGCTCGGAGTAGACGATGTGCGCGTCGTCGTCGCTCGGGACCGGTCCGGCGCCGCGCGAGCTCACCACGAACATGGGCTTCTGGGCGCCGAGTGCCCGGTAGCGCTCGACGTCGTCGTGGTACCCGGCGAGTACGCCGAACCCGGCGATCACCTTGCGACCGGCGACGATCTCACCGAGGTACCGGGCCCATGCCTCGCGTTCGGACTTGTTCGCCAGGTTCATCCGCTCAGGTTATTGGTTCAGGGCTACTCGGGTGTCGAGGTCCGGGCACGGTCCCCGCCCTTCCACCGCCGCCAGCCGCGCCGAACCTTGCGCATGATGACGAAGACCACTCCCAGTCCGACGATGAGCAGTACGGCGGTGACGGCCAGCGCGATCCACGGGTGGTAGATCGCCAGCAGCACGACGCCGGCGACGGTGATGTCCTCGCCGACACTGGCGGCCACGTTGCTCACCGGCTCGGGGGAGGTGTTGATCGCCAGCCGTGTGCTCGCCTTCACCGCGTGCGAGGCGAGCGCGGTGCCGCCACCGAGTACCGCCAGCAGCGCCTGCTCCAGCGTCGAGACATCGCCGGCGATCAGCACCGCGATCACCGCACCAGCCGTCGGCCGGATCGCGGTCGAGATCGCGTCCCAGGTGGAGTCGATGTACGGGATCTTGTCGGCGACGAACTCCATCCCGTAGAGCACGCCGGCCACCACGAGTACGTCGGTGCGGGTGAGCGCGTCCGGGATGTCGACGACGTCCGTGACTCGGCCGAGGATGCCGAGCATCAACACCACGAGGTATGCGTTGACGCCGCTGGCCCAGCCGCTCGAGAACACCAGGGGAACGAGCTCCATGGACCAAAGACTAGGACGATTCGTCCATCTCTCGGTCTCTCGCTGCTGGAGCTTCACCGTGCAGAGCCGTACTGCCCTGCACGGTGAAGCGCAGATGCACCTGTTCGTCGGTCAGGAGAGCGTTAGCGGCGTGGCGAACTGGTTGGTGACCCCGTCGGGGAGTCCGACCGCAGTCGCTGTGGTCGCCTTGAGCTCCCAACCCGAGTTGGATCCGCCGGCCGTACAGTCCGGGTTGTCCATGCTCGGTGCCGATCCGTTGATGGCGACGTTTGCCGGAACCGCGAGGGTGTCGGCGCTCTTCAGGAAGACCAGTGTTCTTGCGTACAACGGAACGGACCTCGAGGACCCTGCGTTGAGGAAGGCAACCCCCGTGCAGTTTGCTCCCATGTAGTACGGCTGAGCAGGCGCGATGCTCCCGTCCCAATTGAGCACCAGCATGTAGCCCAGATCCGTCAGCACGGCAACTGAGTTGCGGGTCATCGAGATGACGCTTCCGATTTTCCGATTGTCACCGTCGAACAGGGCAGATGCACCGAGGCCTGCCTGACCTTGAGTGCCGGCCGCGCCGTCCTTGCCATCCGCTCCAGCCGGCCCGGTCAGACCGGGTTCGCCTTTGTCACCTTGAGGTCCAGCAACTCCTGGCTCACCCTTCTCGCCGGGCGCACCCTGAGGACCGACCTCCCCCCGCTGCCCGGCTGCACCGATCTCGCCCGCGGGACCCTGCGGGCCCCGGGCTCCGGTGACGCCCTTCTTGTTCCATGAGACCGCCCGCCCCCGGACCGCCCACCGGCCCCTTGTGACGCACGGGGCTTTCTCCGCGGCGAGACGCAGTTCGCCGGTCTTCAGTCGCACACAGCCATGCATGGCCCTGTCAGTTGTGGCCGACGCGGCGCGTCAGTGGTGGCACGACGTTCGTCGGCGCGCCTTCGTGCTTCTGTTGGCAATCCGTGGTGGCGGTTGCCTAGCCACATTTGAGTACTTGTACGGATACTCACCCCGCCTGACCCCGACAGGATGGGTGACGCGGGAAGCGCCCCGTCCAGGCCTCGAACGGGGGTGGGTCTGGAAGGGGCCTTCCCGACCAGACCTGCTGCTTTGTGCAGTGCAGCAACATGCCCCTGCCCGGCTCTTTACTTTTCACCTGCTTGACGGTTGGGTTTGTCCCGATCCGGACAACCGGACGATCTCGGGATAAAAGGGGGAACACCTCGTGGTGTGGAGCAGGCGCAGAGCAGGAGCAGTGGCGGCGATCGTGTCGCTGGTGGCAAGCGGAGCGGCCGTCGCAACGGCGCCCGGGGCGGCGGCAGCGGACTGGACCCGTTGCCTGGACGGGACCGCGGACCGGCAGGCGGTGTTCGCGCGAGCGGCCGAGGTCAGCGGGGTTCCGCAGACGATCCTGCTCGGGGTGTCCTACATGGAGTCCCGCTGGGACGACCACGGCGCGGATCCGAGCACATCAGGCGGCTACGGGCCGATGCACCTCACGGACCTCGCCAACGTCGAGGACCCGAAGCCGGCCGACAAGGGTGAGTTCGCGCCGACGGCTCCGACCCCGACCGGCACCTTGAGCAAGGCCTCGGAGCTCACCGGGATCAGCGCACGTACCCTGCGCGCGGACGATGTGGCCAACATCTGTGGCGGGGCGGCCGTGCTCGCGTCGTACCAGACGAACACCGCCGCCACGAACCCGAAGGCGTGGACGCGTGCGGTCGCGGAGTACGCCGGCGCCGGCGACGAGGCGACCGCGATGCGCTTCACGAACCAGGTCTTCGACGTGATCCGTGAGGGCGAGAGCCGCACCACCAACGACGGCCAGCAGGTCACCCTGCGGGCCACCCCGAAGGCCGACGTCGACGAGCAGGCGGTGGCCTCGATGGGGCTGCTCGAGCCCGAGAACGACGTCGTCGACTGTCCCGAGTCACTGGGCTGCGAGTCGATCCCGGCGCCGTACGAGTGGTACGGCGAGCCGAACGCCTACGCCTACGGCAACCATGACCTGGCCGACCGTCCGCACGACATGGCCATCGACTACATCATCATCCACAACACCGAGGGCAACTGGCAGACCGCGCTCGACCTGGTCACTGACCCGACCTACCTGGCCTGGCACTACACGCTCCGCTCGTCCGACGGCCACATCGCGCAGAACCTGAACAACAAGAACGTCGGCTGGCAGGCAGGCAACTGGTACGTCAACATGCACTCGATCGGGTTGGAGCACGAGGGGATCGCCGCGGAGGGCGCGACCTGGTTCACCGAGTCGATGTACCAGAGCTCCGCCGCGCTCGTGAAGCACCTCGGTGAGAAGTACGACGTGCCGCTCGACCGTGCGCACGTCATCGGACACGACCAGGTGCCCGGCGTGGACGCGGCGCATGTGCGCGGGATGCACTGGGACACCGGCCCGTACTGGGACTGGGAGCACTACATGTCCCTGATGGGCGCACCCATCAAGCGTGACAGGAAGGGCCGCAGCGACGTGGTCACGGTCGCTCCCGGCTTCGACGACAACCAGCAGCCGGTCACCGGATGCGTCACCGCCGGCGTCCCGTGCGACGAGCAGGGCACGAACTTCGCCTACCTCCGCACCGCTCCCTCCCAGGACGCGCCACTGGTGAAGGACGCCGGCCTGCACCCGGACGGCTCCAACTCGACGACGGAGGTGTGGGACATCGGTGCTCGCGCCCAGGCCGGGTTGAAGTTCCTGGTCGCGAAGAAGCGGCGCGACTGGCTCGGCGTCTGGTACCTCGGTGACATCGCCTGGCTGAAGAAGGATGCCGTGGTGAAGTCGAAGGGCAAGGTCGTGGTGCCTTCCGGTGCCACCGAGGTCCCCGTCTACGGGCGCGCGTACCCCGAGGCGTCGGCGTACCACTCGGGCATCCCGCCGCAGCCGATCGCACCGCTGCAGTACACCCTCAAGCCGGGACAGGCCTATGTCCTGGCCGATGACGACCTAGCGTCCGACTACTACTACGCGAAGACGTTCAACGACTCGATCCCCGGTGACCACACGGTCGTCGTGGGGGAGGACGAGTACTACCAGATCTGGTTCGGGCACCGGATCGCGTACGTCCGCGCCGCTGACGTGTCCATCAAGAACGGAGTGGCCAAGCTGCTCTGACGCCGGGGGCCCCACAACGTCACGTGGCGGGCCGCACCTCTCACGGGACTGGGGAGGCTGCAGCCCGCCACGTGGCTCGCGTCTAGCCGACTATCCGTTCAGCCGAGGACGCGTACGACGGTGTAGCCGCGCGCCTTGCGAATGGCGTCACCGGCCGGGTCGGCCACGACCCGCAGGTCACGGTCACCGCCCGAGGAGAGGACGACGCGGACGCGGTAGTGGCCGTCGCTGTTGGTGCTGACGACGGCGCCCTTCAGGTTCTGCCAGCCACCGTTGCGGTAGCCCTGGACCCTGACGGTTGCACCTTCGACGGCGTCCCCGAGCGAGGTCATCCGGCCGCGGAGCACGAACCGCTGCCCGGGCAGCACCTCGTAGTCGGAGGCGCGAACCGTGACGCGGCTCCGGTCGGCGGAAACCGCCTGGGCCGGGGCGATCGAGACGATGGATGCTGCTGCGGCGACGGATGCGACGACGGCGGCGGTGCGACGGGTGGTCTTCATGGTGAGTTTCCCTCGTGTCCTGGGAGCGGACCATCCGCTCACACTGCAATAGACGCGAGCATGCAGGAAGGGGTTGCTTCTCGGGCGAAGAATTCTCGAACTGACGGTCGTAGGACGTCAGCCGTCGAGGCGCTGGAACATCAGGTGGAGTCCGACGTACCCGTGGGTGGGATGGAGAAATGCCTCGGGGACGGTGGTGAGGACCTCGAAGCCGAGGCTCTTCCACAGGTTCACCGCCACGGTGTTCGTCTCGACGACCGCGTTGAACTGCATCGACCGGTAGCCCTGGTCGCGGGCCCAGGCCACGGCGTACTCACCCAGTGCCCGGCCGGCACCCTGGCCGCGGCTACCGTCGCCGACCATGAAGCTGGCGGTAGAAACATGGGAGCCGGGACCGGACCGGTTCGGTCCCATCTTGGCGGTGCCGAGGACCGTCCCCGAGTCGTCCAGTGCGACCACGGTCAGGCCCGGCGGCTGCTCCAGCCAGATGTCCTTCGCCTGCTTCTCGGACAGGTCCGTGGGGTAGGGGTAGGTGTCACCTGCAGCGGCGACGTCGTGGATGATCGGCCAGATCTGGGGCCAGTGCTGGGGCTGGGTGGGGGTGATGATCACCGCGCAACCCAAGCACGTGCAGGGATCGCGGGCCAGGAGGTTTCCGGCCTGACCGATGAGTTTCCACCTCGGCTGCCGTCTCAAGTGGTGTGGTGAGCTGCGTGGTGCGGCCCGCCAGACCTTGATGGAGGGCAGTGTCGTGACGAGTGATCAGCTCACCTCGGAGTGGCCCGAGGACAGTGACGAGGTGGCCGCTGCGCAGCTCGGGGACGAGGTGGCATTCACCAGGTTCGCCGAGACGTACCGCCGTGAGCTGCAGGTGCACTGCTACCGGATGCTGGGGTCGTTCGAGGCATCGGAGGATCTGGTCGAGGAGACCTTCGTGCGGGCATGGTGCCTTCGCGAGTCGTTCGAGCGTGGTTCGACGTTCCGGGCATGGTTGTACGGGATCGCGACGTGCGCCTGCCTCGACGCGCTGGCACGGCATCCGAACGCGAACCGGTCTGCTGCCCTTCAGTCGTACTCGGACGAGATCCTCGAGCCGGCCGACCTGGTGGTGATCCAGCAGCTGGCGCCGCGACAGCGCGCGGTGTTCATCCTGCGTGACGTTCTCGGCTGGAGCGCCGGCGACATCGCGGCCGTGCTCGAGTCCAGCGTGGCCTCGGTCTACAGCGCGCTGCAACGGGCCCGGTCGACGATGTCAGCGGGCCACGTCGGGAACGAGCTCGTCCAGGAGAGCCCGGACGCGGCGGTCGATGTCGTCGCGGATGGCGCGGACCTCGTCGGGTCCCTTGCCGGCCGGGTCCGTCAACGACCAGTCCTCGTAACGCTTGCCAGGGAAGATCGGGCAGGCGTCGCCGCAGCCCATCGTGACCACGACGTCGGAGGCGGCCACGTCCTCGGTGGCGAGCTTCTTCGGGAACTCGCGGGACACGTCGATGCCGAGCTCGTTCATGACCTCGACGACGGCCGGGTTGACCCGGTCGGCGGGCTCGGAGCCGGCAGAGCGCACGTGGACGCGACCCCGGGCGTGGTGGGCGAGGAGCGAAGCGGCCATCTGGGAGCGTCCGGCGTTGTGGACGCAGACGAAGAGAACTTCGGGGACGTCGGTCATGGGCGTGATCTCCTCGACGGTTGTGGGGTGGGGTAGAAACGGCGGCGTGCCCAGAGTGCGACGTACACGAGGGCGACAAGGACCGGGACCTCGATGAGGGGGCCGACGACGCCGGCGAGGGCCTGGCCGCTGGTGACCCCGAAGACACCGATGGCGACTGCGATGGCGAGCTCGAAGTTGTTGCCCGCGGCCGTGAACGCCAGGGTCGTGTTCCGCTCGTAGGACAGTCTCAGGCGGTAGCCGAGGAGGAAGGACCCGGCCCACATGAGTCCGAAGTACGCGAGCAGAGGAAGCGCGATCCGGGCCACGTCGAGCGGCTGGGAGGTGATCGTGTCACCCTGCAACGCGAACAGGATGACGATCGTGAAGAGCAACCCGTACAGGGCGGCCGGGCCGATCTTCGGAAGGAACCGCTTCTCGTACCACTCCCGGCCCTTGGCGCGTTCTCCGAAGGTGCGGGTGAGGTACCCGGCGGCAAGCGGGATGCCGAGGAAGATAAGCACGCTCTTGGCGATGTCCCACACCGACACCTCCAGCGTCGACTGGGAGAGGCCGAGCCAGCCGGGGAGCAGCTCGAGGTAGAAGTAGCCGAGGCCGGCGAACGCGATGATCTGGAACACCGAGTTGAGGGCGACGAGTACCGCCGCTGCCTCCCGGTCCCCGCAGGCCAGGTCGTTCCAGATCAGCACCATCGCGATGCATCGTGCGAGTCCGACGATGATCAGGCCGGTGCGGTACTCCGGCAGGTCGGGCAGGAGCAGCCAGGCCAGCGCGAACATCAGTGCAGGGCCGAGCACCCAGTTCAGGAAGATCGACGAGACCAGGAGCCTCCTGTCGGCGGCGACGTGGCCGATCTCGGTGTAGCGGACCTTGGCCAGGACGGGATACATCATCACCAGCAGGCCGATCGCGATCGGCAGCGACACCGAGCCGACCTCGACCCTGGAGAGCGCGTCGTCGAGGCCGGGGACCAGTCGGCCGAGCACCAGGCCGAGGACCATGGCCGCGCCGATCCACAGCGGCAGGAACCGGTCGAGGGTGGAGAGCCGCTGGAGGACCGCGGCGTCGCTCGGGCTGCTGGGCTTCTCGTGGACGGTGTCGCTCACGCCGGCACCACCGCAGGCGCTCCCGCGGTGGCGAACAGGTTGAGGAACGCGCTCATCGCCTCGGGGCGGGCCTGGTAGTAGACCCACACACCGCGCTTGTCGCGGTCGAGGAGGCCGGCGTCGTGCAGCACCTTGAGGTGATGACTGATGGTGGGCTGGGACAGGTCGAACGCAGGCGTCAGGTCGCACACGCAGGCCTCCCCGCCCTCGTGCGAGAGCACCATCGACATCAGCCGCAGCCGGACGGGGTCGGCGAGGGCCTTGAGCAGTGGGGCAACCTGGTTCGCCTGCTCCTCACCCATCGGTTCGCGCGCCAGCGGCGTGCAGCACGCCAGCGGATCGGTCAGGACCGGAAGTTCAACACGAGAGTTAGACACCCATCTATGTTGACAGACGTCTATGTCCGTGGCAACCTCTTATATCGACAGTCATCAATATCTAGGCTTTGTCCATCGAAAGGAAGCACTCCCATGTCACGCGTCCAGCTCGCTCTCCGTGTTCCCGACCTCGAGGCCGCCATCGAGTTCTACTCGAACCTCTTCGACGTCACCCCGGCCAAGCGCCGCCCCGGCTACGCCAACTTCGCGATTCCCGAGCCGCCGCTCAAGCTGGTGCTGCTCGAGGGGCAGCCTGGTGAGCACACCGTCATGGACCATCTCGGCGTCGAGGTGGAGTCCACCGACCTGGTCACCGCGGCCACCGGGCGGCTCGCCGCGGCGGGTCTGGCGACGAAGGTCGAGGACCAGACGACCTGTTGCTACGCCGTCCAGGACAAGGTCTGGGTCACCGGGCCGGGCCGCGAGCCGTGGGAGGTCTACACCGTCACCGGCGACGCCCGCCCCGAGCTGGAGGGCGAGACCGATCTCGCGCTGTCCGACGTCGACGGGGACAGCACCTGCTGCACTGACACCGCCCAGGCCGACGACAACGTCTCCGCGAAATGCTGCTGAAAGGACACAGTCATGGACAGTTTCATGCTCAACGAAGTGGCACACAGCCGGATGAAGGACCTGCGCCGTGAAGCCGAGGAGCGCAGACGGGCCGGACGGGTGAGGCGGCCGACCCTTGCCGAGCGGGTCATCGCCTCTATGCGACCGATGGTGCGACCGCTGCGCGTCCGTCGTACCGCAGCGGAGTGGGTGACCGAGCGCGCCCGTCCCGCGCGACGGACGGAGCCCACCTGCTGCGCCGCGTAGCGAGGCCGCCCCGGGTGCGGTGCGGCCTCGGTGGATCGCAACAACAGGTCGCGGCGACCCGGTGTCGTCAGCCCGCGCGGCCAGTGCTCGCAACAGGAGGTCGCAGCGACCGGTTGTCGCGAGCTGGCCGCCCCTTCACTCAGCCGGTCAGCGTTCCGCGGCGAGAACCTGCTCGACTGAGCCCGGGTCGCGGCCCACGACCGTCGTACCGTCGTCCGCGGTGATGATCGGTCGCTGGATCAGGATCGGGTGCTCGACCAGCGCCGAGATCCATCGGTCCCGGTTCTCGTCGTCGCGCGGGACACCAGTGAGCCCGATCTCCTTGGCGACGGGCTCGTTCGTGCGGGCGATGTCCCACGGTTCGAGCCCGAGCCGGTTGAGCACCTCGGTCAGCTCCTGCGGCGTCGGGGGCTCGTCGAGGTAGCGGCGGACGGTGTACTCGATGCCTGCCTCGTCCAGCGCCGAGGTCGCTGATTGACACTTCGAGCAGGCCGGGTTGACCCAGATCTCCACGCGTCAGTCCACCTCGATCTCGGTTGCGCCGGTCATCTCGACCAGCTCGTCGTACGTCGTGTTGAACACCGCCGAGGCGTGTCCGGCGGCGGCCCAGATCTCGTCGTACTTCCTCAACCACGGGTCGATGTACGTCGGCACCGGCGCCGGATGTGCGATCGGGGATACGCCGCCGATGGTCTGGCCGGTGTGCTCGCGGACGAACTCCGGCTTCGCGCGGCCGAGGTTGTTCACGCCGAGCTCGGCGGCGACCTTCGCGGTGTCGACCCGGTGTGCTCCGGAGGTCAGGATGAGCACGGGCGAGCCGTCGGCGTCGAACACCAGGCTGTTCGCGATCGCGCCGACCTCGCAGCCGAGCGCCTCCGCGGCGAGTGCGGCGGTGTGGACCGAGTCGGGGAGTACGACGACGCCGCCCGCGCCGTCACGTCGTACGAGCTCCTCACGGAACCGGGTGATCGAGGAGTGCTCTGTAGTCATGGAGGGGACTCTAGCCAGTGTGCCCGTGGGCCTTGCCACCCTCCGCTCCCTCACGGTTGGCGGCCGGGTCGTCGTGGAGGTCGATGCGTGAGGTCTCGGGGGCGAGCAGGACGCACACAGAGGTGAGCGCCAGCACCGCGACCACGTAGAGGGAGACCACCAGCGACGTGTCGTAGCGGTCCAGCAGCGCCACGGAGATGATCGGGGCCAGCGCTCCGCCGAAGATGCCGGCCACCTGGTAGCCCATCGACGCGCCGGTGTAGCGGACCTTGGTGGGGAACATCTCTGCGATGAAGGACGCCTGCGGGCCGTACATCGCCGCGTGGAAGAAGAGTGCGACCACGGTCGCGAGGACGATCAGGGTGAAGCTTCCGGTGTCGAGCATCGCGAAGAAGACGAAGATCCACACAGCTGCGCCGATCGCGCCGAAGAGATAGACCGGGCGGCGTCCGAACCTGTCCGAGAGCGCGCCGAACCACGGGATCAGGAACACCTGGACCCCGGCCGCGATCAGGACGGCGTTCAGCGCGTAGCTGTCGGGCAGCTCGAGATAGGTGGCCACGTAGGTGGTGATGAACAGGACGAAGGAGTAGAAGGCCACGTCCACCCCGATCCGGGCGCCCACTGCCAGCAGGACGCGTCTCGGGTACAGCCGCAGGACGTCGACTACCGGTGCATTCGCCTTGGTGTCGGTGGACTCCACCTCCTGGAACAGCGGGCTCTCCGCGATCGACAACCGGATCCACAGCCCGACGACGACCAGCGCACCACTGAGCAGGAACGGCACCCGCCAGCCCCAGGTCTGGAACGCCGCGTCGGAGGTGACCGCTCCCACGAGCGAGAGGGCGCCGTTGGCGAGGAGGAGGCCGATCGGCACTCCCACCTGCGGCCAGCTGGCATTGAGGCCCCGCCGCTTGGAGTCCCCGGACTCCAGCGTCATCAGCACGGCGCCTCCCCATTCGCCGCCGAGCCCGAGCCCCTGCAGGAAGCGGAGTGCTACCAACAAGATGGGTGCCCAGACGCCGATCGTGGCGTACGTCGGCATGAGCCCGATCAGGAACGTCGAGATGCCCATCAGCAGCAGGGTCACCACCAGGATGTTCTTACGTCCCAGCTTGTCGCCGTAGTGACCGAACACCACCCCGCCCAGCGGCCGTGCCACGAAACCGACGGCGTAGGTCGTGAACGCCAGCAGGGTGCCGACCAGCGGGTCGAAGCTGGGGAAGAAGATCTCGTTGAAGACCAGGGCAGCGGCGGTGCCGTAGATGAAGAAGTCGTACCACTCCAGCGAGGTCCCGATGAGGCTCGCCACGATGACCTGCCTGATGGACGACGGTGCGGGAGTAGCTGCTCTGTCGGACTGGGTGGATGACATCGGGTACTCCTTTGAGGTCGAACCGTTGTCAGCGCAGTGGTTGTACCCCGTCCGACCGGCGCTGAATCGGTTCGCCTTCCGGTTCGCACGATCGGGACAGAACGCACGCAACCCTTGCTCGGTGGTCTCGTTCTCAGTACGACGACAGGGGGACACGTGACACACAGGAACGACGACGCCAGCAGCTACGCCTACTACCTCGACTCCGGTGATCTCCTCCAGCTCACGCAGGACGATCACAAGTTCGCGCTGCAATGCGAGGTCACGAGAACCTGCTCACCTGGTCGACCCCGGTCAACAACGGTCACGGGATGAAGCTCTGGGCGGCCGAGTCCGATGGCGCTGCCGCGATCGCGCCCCTCCCGAGGCGATCTTTCCCCAGTTCTGGGATTCGTGTTGACGGACTGTCCGCGGGGAGGTGTACCTTTGTCTTGTTCGAACATCTGTTCGAACCCGGCTTTGGCGGGGGTGACCTCGACCCCCATCTCCGTCAAAGCCTCCCTCATCGGGGGGACAGGTCGGGACAGGGGTCGGGCGGGGTCGAGCTGGCAGTGGTGACTACTCGTCGGAGGGTGTGGGATGCGGCGTTACGACGACCCCGTGGAAGTGCGCAAGGGAATGGTGGGCGGGACCGAGGGTCCCGAGCAGTTCTTGTGGCGAGGACGGCTGTGGAAGGTGTGCGACGTGGTCGCGCACTGGGTGGAGACCGGCCCGTGGTGGCAGTCGTCCGGCGTGCACGCGGTGCTCGGCTCGGACGACGCGGACCCCCTCGGCGAGCGCGGTGCGGTGGCGGTCCAGCACGACCTCGCCGCCGAACGTGAGGTCTGGCGGGTGGAGGCCGCGCGTGGCCTGGCCGCCACCGGCGCCGGCCGAGGGGTCTTCGACCTGGTCTTCGACTGGGCAGAGGGCAGCTGGCAGCTCGCCCGGTGCATGGACTGAGGGGATGACGATGACCGTGGGATCACACCCGTTCGACCTGCCGGCCGCGACCCACTCCTACCTGGAGCGGGCGGCGGGCTCCCTGCGTGAGGCGATCACCAGCTCCGAGGTGACCCTGCGTTACGCCTATGCCCATGTGGCCGCGTTGCGGGCGACCGCCGCGCTGCTCGCTGCTCGCGCCAACCCGACCGCCGGTTCGGCCAGACGCGGTCGGGCCCAGCAGAAGAACGCCTGGGTCCTGCTCGCCGAGGTCGCTCCCGAGTTCAGCGAGTGGGCCGCGTTCTTCGCCGCCGGTGCCGCCAAGCGGGCAGCCGCCGAGGCCGGGTCGACCCGGGCGGTCACCGAGCGTGAGGCCGACGACCTGGTGCGTGACGCCGACCGTTTCCTCGGTCTGGTGGAGCAGTCGCTCGGGCTGACCAAGCACGTCCCGTTCCAGGAGTACCTCCCGACAGACGCGCCTCCGGGATGGCACGGTCGTGTCGCCTGACCCGTTCGTCCATCTGCACGTCGCCTCCGGGTACTCCCTGCAGTACGGCGCCTCACACCCACACGTGCTCGTCGAGCGGGCTGCCGAGCACGAGATGGACACCCTCGCCCTCACCGACAGGGACGGGGTCTACGGAGCGGTCCGCTTCGCCAAGGCCTGCATGCAGGCACAGGTGAGGCCGGTCCTCGGCGTCGACCTCGCCGTCGCACCCACCGGTGCGCTTCCGGCTTCCGCGATGGCGCTCGGCGCCGGTTACGCACCCGCCGCGCGGACACCACGGGGAGCTCCACCTCGCACACCGGTGCGAGGTGGAGCCTTCCGGGACGCGCGACTCCCACGCGTCACGTTCCTGGCCGGCAGCAAGCAGGGCTGGGCCGCGTTGTGCCGGCTCGTCTCGGCGACCCATCTGGCGGGGGAGCGCGGCACCCCGGTCACCTCGCTCGACCTGATCGCCGAGCACATCGCCGGCAAGGACGTGCTGGTGATGCTCGGCCCGGGGTCCGAGCTCGGCAGGGCCGCCACGCTGCGCCGCGACGACCTGGCCCGGTCCGCGCTGCGCCCGTGGCTCGACATCGTCGACCGCTCCGACCTGATCATCGAGGTGGTCTCGCATCGGCTGCCCGGGGCCGGTCCCGGTTCCTCACCTCACGCCGCAAGGATGGTCGGCATCTCCCGCGAGGAGCACCTGGGCGTCGTGCTCACCAACGCCGTGCGCTACGCCGACCGCAGCGACGCGCCCACCGTCGACGTACTCGACGCCGCCCGCCGGCTGGTCCCGCTCGACCTGCGCCACGTCGACCGCGGCAACGCGGAGGGGTTCTTGAAGTCCGGCAAACAGATGGTCGAGGTGGCGCAGGAGGTTTGCCGGTACGCCGGACTTAACCAGAACAGCGACCGTGACGCGAAAGAACTGTTGGCGCGCACCCGGATGGTCGCCGACCGGTGCGCGGTCGACCCACGTGAGGACCTCGGTCTCGGTGAGGTGCACTTCCCGGAGTTCGACGTGCTCCGCGACGGGCGGCACGAGACCGCCGACGCGATGCTCCGCGCCCGGTGCGAGGCAGGCATCGGCGACCGCTACGGGAGCGCGCCCCGGCAGCGGATCTGGAAGCGGCTCGACGACGAGCTGCAGACCATCGGCCGGCTCGGCTACGCGTCGTACTTCCTCACCGTCGGCGACGTCACCGACCTGATCAGACAGATGGGGGTCCGCTGTGCAGCACGAGGGTCGGGCGCGGGCAGCCTGGTCAACTACCTGCTCGGGGTCTCCGGTGTCGACCCGCTGCGGCACAGCCTGTTGATGGAGCGGTTCCTCTCGCCGCTGCGCCAGGCGCTGCCCGACATCGACGTCGACGTGGAGTCCGCACGCCGGCTCGAGGTGTACGAGAAGATCCTCGACCGGTACGGCGGTGAGCGGTGCGTCTGCGTCTCGATGATGGACACCTACCGGGTCCGCCATGCCGTGCGTGACGTCGGTGCCGCTCTCGGCATGCCGGCGGGGGAGATCGACGCGATCGCCAAGGCCTTCCCCCACATCCGCGCCCGCGACGCCCGACTCGCCCTCAGGGAGCTGCCCGAGCTGAGGGCCTCGGGCTTGGGGGAGCACCGGCTCGACCTGATGTTCCGGCTGGTGGAGAAGCTCGACGGCCTGCCCCGCCACATCGCCGTGCACCCCTGCGGCGTGCTGCTGTCGGACGCGACCCTGCTCGACCGGACCCCGGTCGAGGCCAGCTACGCGGGCTTCCCGATGAGCCAGTTCGACAAGGACGACGTGGAGGACCTCGGCCTGCTCAAGCTCGACGTGCTCGGCATCCGGATGCAGTCCTCGTTGGCGCACGCGCTCGACGAGATCAAGCGCGTGGACGGGATCGACATCGACCTGGACGACGAGTCGCAGGTCCCGTTCGACGACCCGGCGACGTTCTCGATGATCTCCCAGGCCAAGACCCTCGGCTGCTTCCAGATCGAGTCACCCGGTCAGCGTGAGCTGGTCGGCAAGTCCGGGATCGGCTCGTTCGAGGACATCATCACCGACATCTCGCTGTTCCGGCCCGGCCCGGTCAAGAGCGACATGATCACGCCGTACCTCAACGCCAAACAGGGCTGGAAGACACCCGCGTACATCCACGAGGACCTCCGCCCGATCCTGGAGCAGACCCAGGGCGTCGTCGTCTTCCACGAGCAGGTGATCGAGATGATCGCGCAGTTCACCGGCTGCACCCTCGCGGAGGCCGACGAGGCGCGCCGCGCGCTCGGCGACGTCGAGGGGATGGCCGAGACCAAGGTCTGGTTCTTCCCGCGGGCGATGAGACGCGGCTACCCCCGCCGGCTCGTCGAGAACATCTGGAAGGTGCTCGAGGCGTTCGCCTCCTTCGGCTTCTGCAAGGCACATGCCGCGGCGTTCGCGCTCCCGACGTACCAGTCGGCCTGGATGAAGGCCCACTACCCGGCGCACTTCCTGGCGGGCGTGCTCACCCACGACCCGGGCATGTACCCGAAACGTCTGATCCTCGACGACGCACGCCAGTTCGGGATCGCGGTGCTCGGTCTCGACGTGAACGCCTCGGAAAAGGAGTACGTCGTCGAGAAGGTCGGCATCTACGACGAACCTCCACCCGAGGTTCTCGGAGAGCCGCCTCGGCATGCACCGGGTCCGGGGCTGCCCGACGGGCGCGCGTACGGGATCCGGCTCGCGCTGTCAGAGGTCAAGGGGATCTCCGAGGCGGAGGTGTCCCGGATCGTCGCCGCCCGGCCGTACCACTCGCTCACCGACTTCTGGCACCGTGCGCGGGTCTCACGACCGATCGCGGAACGGCTGGTGCTGGCCGGCGGGTTCGACGCGGTCTACGGGATCAGCACTGCGCTCTCGGGGCTGGGCGTACGTCGACGCGGCAAGGTCACCCGCCGGGACCTCCTGCTCCAGGTGGCCGACCTCGACCGTCACTCCCGGGCGGTCGACCGGGCCGGCAAGGGAAGAGGCCGTGGCCTGACCGGGAGCACCGCCGCGTCCGTGCGGGCAGTGGCCGCCGCCAACCGGAACAGCACCGACAGCCGTGACCGGGAGAACGCCGCACCCGGTGTGTGGCAGAAGGCCTCGGCACAGTCCAAAGCCACCAGGCCCGCGGCGCCGGTCACCTCGGTGCAGCTCGCCCTCGACCTCGGTGACACCCCGGACGGCGAGGTCAGCGGCCTGCCCGAGATGAACGACTCCGAACGGGTCCGCGCCGAGCTGGAGATCCTCGGGCTCGACGTGAGCCGGCACGTCGTGGACTTCTACCACCAGTTCCTCGACGAGCTCGGGGTGACCCGCTCGAAGGACCTGCTCCGGCGGCGCAGCAAGTCCGAGCTGCTCGTCGCCGGGGTGAAGGTGGCCACCCAGACCCCGCCGATCCGGTCCGGGCGACGGGTCATCTTCTTGACCCTCGACGACTCGACCGGTCCGGTGGACGCGACGTTCTTCGAGGACGCGCAGGGTCCGTACGCCGCGACGGTGTTCCACTCCTGGATGCTCCTGGTGCGCGGCGAGCTGCGTCGTACCGGACGGCAGGGTGTCTCGTTACGCGCCACCGGCTGCTGGGAGCTGCCCGCGCTCTACCAGGTCTGGCAGCACGATGGGGGGATGGCCGCGGTGCGCGAGGTGATGGCGCGGATCCCGGACGGCTTCGGTGACATCGTCGTGGAGGACACCGCCGTGCAGGGGGCGGCCGAGAGCCGGTCGACCCGCCCGGTGATCGCCAACCCGGCCGGTGGGATGGGCCGGCGCCGGGTGCTCGTGCACTCGAGCGGGTTCAAGATGTCGCCGTACGCCGACATCAAGCCCGCCGGAGACGACAACAAGACCGCTCCGCGCAAGCTGTGGCACCGAAGCCCCGGGAGTGCCGGATGACCAGAACCGGCCTCCGCTCACTAGGGTGGGCGCTATGCCTACACCGAAGAGCTCGCAACGACGCAGTGCAGCCCGCACCGCCGTGGTGTGGGATGCGCTCCAGGGTGTTCTGTCCTCTGTTCCTGCGGATGCGTCCGGCGACAAAGCGGCCTCGGTCATCGACATCGGGGGCGGCACCGGCGGCTTCGCGGTCCGGGTGGCCGAGCTCGGCCACCGGGTCACCGTCATCGACCCCAGCCCCGACGCACTCGCCGCGCTGGGTCGTCGTGCGGACGAGAGCGGTGTCGCCGACCTGGTCACCGGCCAGCAGGGGGACCTGGGCAACCTGCTCGACCTGGTCCCCGGGCACCGCGCCGATGTGGTGCTCTGCCATGGCGTCCTCGAGATCGTCGACGACCCGGCGGTCGCCCTCGACACCATCGCCACCGTGCTCCGCCCCGGTGGAAGGCTCAGCCTGCTGGTCAGCCAGCGGCACGCCGCCGTCGTCGCCCGCGCGATGGCCGGTCACTTCGGCCAGGCCCGGACCCTGCTCGACGACCCCTCCGCCGGAGGGGGGCACCGCCGGTTCACCGCGGACGAGGTCACCTCGGTGCTCGACGGGGCCGGCTTCGACACCGGCTCCGTGCATGCAGTGCGGGTCTTCGCCGACCTCGTCCCGAGCTCCCTGGTCGACCTCGAGCCCGGTGCGGCCGGTGCACTCGTGGAGCTCGAGCAGGCCGTCGCGGACCGACCGGAGTACCTCACCCTCGCGACCCAGCTGCACGTCATCGCCACCCGCCGCTGACAAGTCGGGGGTGTCGGCATGAACGCTGACCTCGACGATGCGTCACGCGACTGCCCGATCCTGCACGTGGACATGGACGCGTTCTACGCATCGGTCGCGATCCGGGACCGGCCCGACCTGCAGGACGTGCCGGTGATCGTCGGCGGCGGCCATCGCGGCGTGGTGCTGTCCGCCAACTACATCGCACGCGAGTACGGCGTCCGCTCGGCGATGCCGATGACCCGGGCCCGGCGGATGTGTCCCCGGGCGGTGGTGATCCCTCCCGACTTCGACACCTTCGCAGTCGTCTCCTCCTCGGTGATGGAGAACTTCCGGCAGGTCACCCCGCTGGTCGAGGTGCTCTCCCTGGACGAGGCGTTCCTCGACGTGTCCGGGTCGGTACGCCGGCTCGGGTCGCCGTACTCCATCGCCGAGCACCTGCGCGCCAGGATCTACGACGAGCAGGGGATCACCTGCTCGGTCGGGATCGCCGGCACGGTGGCGGTGGCCAAGCTGGCGAGCCGTCGCGCCAAGCCGGACGGCGTGATCGTCGTCCCGCCCCACACCGTCACCTCGTTCCTGCACCCGCTCGACGTGGGTGAGCTGTGGGGGGTGGGGGAGAAGACCGCGCAGATGCTGAACCGGCTCGGGCTGATGACGGTCGGCGAGATCGCGCACACGCCCCTGGCCACGTTGCAGCGGGCGGTCGGTGTCAGCCTCGGCTCCCACCTGCACCAGCTCGCGTGGGGAGAGGACCGTCGGGTGGTCACCCCGCGACGCGGGCCGGACGTGCCCGACAAGAGCATGGGGGCCGACGAGACCTTCGGCCGGGACACCGACGACCGGGACGTCATCCTGCGCGAGGTGCTCCGGCTCTCGGCCAAGGTGGCGGGGAGGATGCGTACGGCGCAGGTGGCCGGCCGGACCGTGACGCTGAAGGTCCGGTTCGCCGACTTCACCACGATCACCCGGTCGAAGACGATGCGGGAGGCGACCGACGTGACCCAGGAGATCTACCAGACCGCCACCGACCTGTTCACCGCGCTCGGCCTGCAGCGGGCCCGGATCCGGCTGGTCGGGGTCAGGGTGGAGGGCCTGGTGCCCCGGTCGACGGTGCAGCGGCAGCTGATGCTCGGTGCCCGCGAACACGGCTGGCCCGAGGCCGACCGGGCGATCGACAAGGCGACGCTGCGGTTCGGCAGCTCGGCGGTGCGTCCGGCGACCCTGCTCGGTGGCGGACGTCCCTGACCCCTATCTTGCTGACATGAGGATCTCCGTCGTACTCGACTGTCATGACCCGAAGGCACTCGTCGAGTTCTGGTCGACCGCGCTGCGCTACCAGCTGGCTGCCTCGGTGACCGGGTTCGAGGTGCTGCAACCCGTCGCGGGTGAGCCGGCCGGGCCGGTGCTCATCCTGCAGCAGGTCGACGAGCCCAGGTCAGCCAAGAACCGGATGCACATCGACATCCACCCGCCTCTCGACCTCGGCGTACCCGGACTCGTCGCGCAGCTGGAGCGGCTCGGTGGGACCCGGGTCGGGGAGCCGGTCACCGATCTGCTCGAGGAGATCGGCGTCTGGTGGCAGCTGATGCGCGACCCCGAGGGCAACGAGCTCGACGTGGTCGCCGACCCGGGGCACCCGGCACCTTGACCCGACCGCCCTGACTCCCCGGCGTTGACTCCCCGGGCGTTGGGTCAGTCCCAGGCGCCGTACACGTGCACCCACAGCCTCTTGTCGTGCGTCATCGTCCACAGCTGGCGTGCGTCCTCGACCCAGAAGTTCACGCAGCCGTGGCTGTGGCCCTCGTACGGGTCCATCATGTTCCGCGAGCCGTGCAGCGCCTGGCCACCCGAGAAGAACTGCGAGTAAGGCATGGGTGCGCCGCCGTACGCCCGGCTCTTGTGGTCGATGTCGCGCCACTGCACCTGGAACGTGCCGGTGCGGGTCTGCGTGCCGTAGGACCCGCCGCGGACCAGCCAGGAGTTGAGCAGCGTGCCGTTCTTGTACAGGTTCACCTGGTGCCGCGTGCGGTCGTAACAGGTGTGCCAGCCGGCGGTCTTGCATGCCTTCGGGACCGCGCCCTTGCCCCGGATCGTCCGCTTGATCAGCGACTTCCACACCCGGTGGCCGGCCACGCCGGTCTGCTTGTAGCCGAGCCGCTTCTGGAACCGCTTCACCGCGCGCTCGGTCTGCGGTCCGAAGACGCCGTTGGGCCTCGCAGTGAACACGCCGGCCCACTTCAGGCGGTACTGCAGCTCGTACACGTGCTCGATGTTGTAGGTGTTCCTGTCGGCGTCACCGGGTCGGACGATCTCCCGCGCGAACGGTGACTTCATCGTCCACTTCGCGTCCGCCTGGGCGGGCGCGACCACGGCGGTGGTGAGCCCGAGACCCAACGCCAGCACCGCGACAAGACTGAGCAGCTTCTTCATCATGTAGGCCTCCGTGCCTCGGCCGGCAACCGTCGCCGGCTGTTCCCCCGTTCGGTCAGGCAGCTGCCTACCGAGCGACTACTGTCTGCGCGTGAGCGCCCGACAAGGATAGGGGCAAGCACCTCGACAGCTGCTCGACCATCCCGCGTGATGCCGCCCACTCCGACCGGTGGACGTCCCACCGGTCACTGGGTAGACGCGAGATACCCTCGGAATGGTTGCTTTTTGGTTCGGGCGAGATGATTTTTCCTGGGTCGGGTACCGCGTTCCCCAACGTCTGCCTAAACTGGATCAAGGAAGATTGGCGGGAGGAAACCGTGCCGCTCTCGGAAGAAGAGTTGCGTCTGCTGGAGCAGATGGAACGTGCGTTGGTGGCGGAGGACCCCAAGTTTGCCTCCGCGCTGAGGGGTACGACCATGCGCAGCAACGCGCGCCGTCGTTCATTCGTTGCCGGTGGAGTCTTCCTCGTCGGCGTCGTGGTCCTGATGACCGGCGCCGTGATGCAGCAGACGATCGTCGGGATCGTCGGGTTCGTGGTCATGCTGGGCTCGGCCTACGTCGCACTCAGCTCCTGGAGGGGGCAAAATTCGGCGCCCCAGTCCGAAGAAGGTCGATCCGTAGCGGACTCGCCCGAGAACGCGTTCGGGCTCAGCGTCATCGAGGGCGGCAAGGCCAAGAAGCGCTCCTCGCGGAAGCGCGACAGCAACGGACCGAGCAACCAAGTCGTTCATGGAGCGCTTCGAAGAGCGTTGGCGCCGCCGTCGCGACGGCAACGGCTTCTGAGCTCGAATATTCAAAATCCTCGGGCCGGCCGCCCGGCGCGAGACCTGTCACAAAACCCCCGGACCCGCCCCTCCAGCGGCCGCCGCCGGGGGTTTTTCCATGCATCCGGCAGGCCCACGGAGAAGCTACGAAGCCGCAGGTGAGTGCGCCAACGCGTTCACGCGAGCAACGCTGATTCCCGTTTCTGGGACGCTGTTCAGCGTCTTCGCACGGACGAGCCAGAACGCCTAGCGCGGAAACTGTCGACCAGTCGAACGGGATGCAGACGGGGTGGCTCTCTTCGGAGATTCCTACTGCCGCGGCCGCCCCGAGCGCGTAGCGTCAGACCATGCTCATCATCGGAATCTTGCTGTTCGGCATGCTCGTGGGAGCCGCGGCGCAGTTCTTGCTCGGCACCCGCGGCCACGGCATCAACTGGACGACCGCTATCGTCGCCGGCCTGGTCGGCTCCTTCGTCGGCGGCCTGCTCGTCAGCTTGCTGGCCGGCGACGGCCTCGAGCTGCGGCCGAGCGGCATCATCGGCTCGATCGTCGGCGCGATCCTGGTGACCCTCGCCTGGAACTACTGGCAGGGACGTCAGCAGAAGGTCACCTGACCGGCTCCCGAGAGTCCTCCAGCCGTTCGATGAGTTCACTGCGGAGACCCGAGCGATCGTAGGTCGGCACCGTTGCTGTTCTTCCCACAACGGGCCGGCGTGATAGTCCGCGCACAACCGTGCGTTCCTGACCTCATGGACGCGGTCACCAGCTTCGCGCGCTTTGGTCTCGCCCAGCGCCCGCCCGACCTGTCCGCTGACCGCGCACCTGATGGATCCGCGCGTTCATGCGCACTCAGAGGCGTGAAAGCCCGAACGAGGCGCCTCTCAACACCGAACGAGGCGCGTCTCAATACCGAACGAGGCGCGTCTCAACTTAGACGGCGTGGTCGATGCCGGGCTCGGAGGTCAGCCGACCCTCGGCCTCGCGGCGGCGGCGGATCGGGTCGGTGCTGAGCCCGCGGACCAGCGACTCCGGCAGCCAGGTGGCCCGGAACCGGCGCTGACGGGTGCTCCCGTCGCGCATCGCCTGGACGCAGAGCGCCACGTCGTCGGTCACGTCCTGCATGTCGACCGACCGTGAGTACCGAGCCCGTTCCACGAACTCGACCAGCCGCTGCAGGGCGTCGGTCGCCTCCGGGTTGGCCTGCGCTCCGGTGACCGGCCGACGGGTCCACTCGTCCTCGTTCCCGCCCGGTTCGCCGAACGAGCCGACCAACGAGCGGGCCCGGGTGCGCAGTGTGACCGAGTCGTCCCAGGGCAGGCCGAGGTCGATCGCGCTGTCCCGGAGCTCGCTCCAGGCGGCCTCGGCCACTGCAACCGGCCCGACTGCGCGGTCCCAGCGCCGGCGCCGGATCAGCGACCGCGCCAACCGTGGCGCACCGAGCAACGCGAGTACGACGAGCGCGCCGATGAACCCGGTGAGCGCGGACTCCGTGCTGTTGTCCGCGCCGCCACCACCGGACTTGTCGACCGGTGAGGGTGCGCTGCTCTCCTTCTGGTCGAACGGGTTCTGGCCCTGGTTCGGGTTCGCGGTGGACGGTGCCTGGCTCGGCTGGTCGGACGGGCTGCCCGCGGTGGTGTAGGAGGGGACACCGGTCGCGCGGTCCTGCGGCGTCGGCTCGAAGCGGGTCCAGCCGGTGCCCTCGAAGTACATCTCCGGCCAGGCGTGCATGTCGTGCGCGCTGTAGACGTACCGGTCGCCGCTGACCTGGTCGGGCCGCAGGAAGCCGACCGCCACCCGGGACGGGATGCCGAGCTGCGCGGCCCATCACCGCCATCGCCGCGGCGAACTGCTCGCAGTAGCCGATCCTGCCGTTCGGGCCCTCGCTGAGGAACTGCTCGAGGTCGTCGGTGCCGCTGCCGCCCGGCGAGCGCCGCAGCGAGTACTCGAAGCCGCCGTCCTCGCGGAACCACTGCTGCAGCCGGACCGCCTTGTCGAACTTGCCGGCCTGCTGCCGGTCACGTCGCGGGCCAGCTCGCGCACCGAGTCCGGCAGCGAGCTCGGCAGCGCGGTGTTCGGGGTGAAGAGTCCTCCGACGCCGGCCCGGCGGCGGCGAGCTCCTCCGCGGCGGCGTCGACCTGCAGCGCCTCGAGGTTGTAGCGCAGCCCTCGGGGTCTGGCCGTCGGCGGCGCTGATGAAGTCGAGGGTGCTGGTGTCGTAGCGCCAGTCGCCGGCGGCCTCGATCGAGCCACCGGGTAGGGCGTCGGGCAGCCACCGGGAGTCGAACGCGTCGCTGGTCGTCGATCCGTAGGGCACCTCGGTGGTCTCCACCGTCCGGCTCGAGACCCGGGGCCGCGGCATCGGCCCTCGGCGCGCTGCTCGACCGGGATGTCGCGGCTCCGAGGGCTTCCAGGTCTTGCCGTCGAAGAAGTCGAGCACCGAGATCCGGAGGTACGACGGGTCGGGTCGGCGTGGTGACCCACACCAGGTCGACGTCCGCGCCCCGGGACAGGTCGCGCTTGAGGTCGACCATCGGGTTCGAGATCGACACCGAGTCGCCGTCGCCACCGCCGATCCCGCCGTTCCCGTCGAAGAAGCTTGCGCTCAGGGTCGGGATGAAGACCGGGACGATGACGGCGAGGCCGGTCGCGGTGAACCCGATCTTGCGCGCCGACGAGCGGACGCCGCGGTGCCTCACGCTGGTGCCGAGGGTGTCGACACCTTCGGCTGCCGCCGAGCTGCCGTCCCCAGTGCGCCGAGCCGGTGGGCCTCGTCGGCGGCGAGCAGGAACAGGAAGCCATCGCGCGCGAGCGCGAACCCCCACCAGCTGACACCGCCGTCGAGGATGCTCGACCGGCGCGGTGTAGACGGCCAGCAGCGGGAGCCCGGCGAGCGGGACCCGGCGCAGCGGACAGGCCAGGAAGTCGACCAGCACGGCGGTGGCGCCGACCAGCGATGATCAGGAGCGGCGTGGAACTCCGGGACGCTGGTCGGGCACCGGCGCGGCGTAGCGCCTGAGCGGCCGCGGACCGCGTCGCTCGAACGTGGCCGACAGCGCACGCACCGAGTCGGGGTGGGGACCAGCCGCCGAGCGTCAGGTCGCCGGCACCCGTGTGGTTGAGCCACAGCACCACCACCACCACTGGCGCGAGCGGACCGCAGCGGTCGGCAGGCGCGCCAGCGCAGCAGCATGCCGGCGACCGCGACCAGCAGGCAGCGCACCGAGGAGCGGGCACCAGGAAGCCGCTGGCGTCTCGGCGAACGCCGGCCCAGGCGCACAGCGTGATCCAGGTGGTGAGCCGCCACGCAGCGAGGGCCACCGTGCGGCCGCGGCCAGCGGCAGGTCGCACGTCGTCAGACGCCCTCCGGAGCGCCGGGGGTGGTCCGCGGCCGCGAGCCTGGCCGGGTGGCTGGCCAGGCCGAGCTCCTGCCAGACCGCGGGCGAGCGGGTCGCGCGGGCCGGCGCTGACCGCCCGCCAGCCGTGCGCCGTCAGCCAGGCGGCGCGCGGCCGTCGGGGTCGGGGCCGGGCGCCGGCCCGCGGCCCAGGCGTCGACGTCGAGCGCGACCGCCAGCGCGCTGGCGGCCGAGTGCCGCATCCGGGTGAGCACCGGCTTGTCGTGGTCGGCGACGTCCCCGAGCACCGCGACCAGCAGGCCCGAGTGGCCGGCGCCTGGAGCCAGCGCGGCGTCGAGGTGCGGCGCGGTGACCTCGGTGAGCACCGCGAGGGACTCCAGCAGCGGCGCGGTCTCGGCGCGAGCGCGCCGTGCTCGTGCCAGGAGCTGCCCTGTCCTCGCCGGCGGCGGTGACCAGCCGGACCGCGAAGCCGCGCTGCACCAGGTGCACGCCGATCGACGCGGCGGCGGACACGGCGTGCTCGAGCGACGACGCGGCGCCCGTGCCGCGGTGGCGCGAGCTGCGGTTGTCGAGGAACAGCGTGGCGCGGCGACTGCCAGGGCTGCTCCTCGCGGCGCACCATCAGCTCGCCGGCGCGGGCGCTGCTGCGCCAGTGCACCCGGCGCAGGTCGTCGCCGCGGCGGTACTCGCGGACGGTGACGTCCTCGGCGCTGCCGGTCGGCGAACGCGCGCGGCCGGTTGTCGCCGGAGCCGGTCCACGCGCCGGCCAGCGGGATCGCGCGGCAGCGGGCAGACCCGCGGGGTGACGACCAGGTCGGCGGTGGTCTGAACGCGCGGCCGAGCTCGACCAGCCCGAACGGGTCGGCGAGCCGGACCGTCATCGGCCCGACCTCGAACGGCCGCGGACGTCGGAGCGCACCGGGTAGCGTCACCGTGCGCTGCCAGCCGCGGCCGCATCCGGTCGACCACGAAGCGGGGCCGGGTGCCGAGCACGTAGGGGATCTGGTCCTCGAGCAGCAGCAGGCCGGTCGGGGTCCGGCCCTCGTTGGTGAGCGCGAGCTGCACCCGCGCCGGCTGGCCGGCCGTGACCAGCTGCGGGGTCGACGGTGCGGACCAGCGCCGAGCCGGTAGCGGCTGCGGCCGACGAGCGCGGTCGACGAGCGGGCAGCGCGACCAGCAGGACGCCGACCCGGGTCAGGTCGTCGCTGGCCGAGCACGACCGCGCAGACGACCGCGGTGATGCCGGCGGCGAGGAAGGCCCGGCCGCGGGTGGTCAGCGCCGGCCAGTCGCCTCGCGCACCTCGTGCCCGCCCTCAGGTCGCGGCAGCGACGGCGTCTCGGCATCGGCGACCGCCGTCGACGATCTGCGCGCAGCGCGGCCGTCCGGTGCGTGCGGCCGCTCATCGCGCCTCGACGGTGGGCAGCAGCCGGTGCGCGAGCACCGGCACGGCGAGGTCCTGGACGTCGTCGGGGACGACGTAGTCGCGGCCGTCCAGCGCGCGGCCGCCTTGGCGGCGCGGACCAGGTGCAGCGTCGCGCGCGGGGAGGCGCCGAGCAGCAGGTCGGGGGAGCGGCGGGTCGCGGTGGTGAGGGCGACGGCGTACTGCTGCACCGCCTCGGCGACGTGGACGCCGGCTGACGATCTCGATCAGCTTGCGGATCTCGCGCGGCGTCGGTGACCGGCTCGAGGTCGTCGAGCGGGTTGGTGCGCGGTGTGCGAGTTCGAGCATCGCGATCTCGGCCGCCTCGACCGGGTAGCCCATCGAGACCCGCGCCATGAACCGGTCGCGCTGCGCCTCGGGCAGCGGGTAGGTGCCCTCCATCTCGATCGGGTTCTGGGTCGCGATGACCATGAACGGCGCGTCGAGGTGGTACGTCGTGCCGTCGACGGTGACCTGGCGCTCCTCCATGCACTCCAGCAGCGCGGACTGGGTCTTGGGGGAGGCCCGGTTGATCTCGTCGCCGACCACGATGTTGGCGAAGACGCCGCCGGGCCGGAACTCGAACTCGCGGGTGTCCTGGTTGAAGACCGACACGCCGGTGACGTCGCAGGGCAGCAGGTCGGGGGTGAACTGGATCCGGCGGACCGTGCAGTCGATGGAGCGGGCCAGCGCCTTGCTCAGCATCGTCTTGCCGACGCCGGGGACGTCCTCGATGAGCAGGTGGCCCTCGGCGAGCAGCACGACCAGGGCCAGGCGGGTCGACCTCGGGCTTGCCCTCGATGACCTGCTCGATGCTGGCGCGGATCCGGCCGGTGACCTGCGCCAGCGTGTCGAGGTCGGCGACCGTCGCCGCGCTCGCAGCCGTGCCGGAACGCTGGCCTCGCTGCTCCGCGACGTCGCGCTGTCCCCGCTCCGGCCCGCGGTCGCCCGGATGTCGTCGTCTAGTCAACCGCACGAGCGCTGTCACCGCATGCGCGTGACCGCGGCCGATGCTGATCGCGCGTCGGCCGACCCGCTCCCACGTGCTGCTCCACTTCGCTCCACCACCGGACCGGCATCCGCCGTCGGCTCGCGCCCCAGCGCGGGGACCGCGCCCGTGCCGAGCGGCCGGCGACCCCGTACGGGAAATCGGCGCGCGAACACGCGCGAAATGGTTGACGGTGGAGGGAAGTGGAGTAGAGTGGAGCGCAGTGGAGGAAAGGGAGCTCGCTCGTGGCAGAGCGGGGAGGTGTCGGATGTTCTTCGGCACCTACACCCCGAAGCTGGACGACAAGGGCCGGCTGATCCTCCCGGCGAAGTTCCGGGACCAGCTGGCGGAGGGCTCATGGTCACCCGAGGGCAGGAGCGCTGCCTCTACGTGTGGCCGCATGGCCGAGTTCGCAGGCATCACCGAGCGGCTGCGCGAGGCGCCGGTCACCAACAAGGCGACCCGCGACTACGTGCGGATGTTCTTCGCCGGCGCCTCCGACGAGACGCCGGACAAGCAGGGCCGGATCACCATCCCGCCGATGCTGCGGGAGTACGCCGTCGCTCCGCAAGGACGTGCGTCGTGATCGGCGCGATGAACCGGCTCGAGATCTGGGACGCCGCCGCGTGGGCGACCTACTCCGAGGCGCAGGAGGAGGCGTTCGCGGAGCTGTCCGAGGAGGTGTTCCCCGGCGATCTGCCGGACCAGCAGACCAGCAGGCCAGACAGCACAACTGAACAGCCGGTCTCGTACGACGAGGTCTCGCGTCCGCTCCTCCGGCCGTCTGGCACACCTTCCCCGGTGCCAGACGGCCACTTCCCCGGGAGCGAGCGGGCGGGGACCTGGTCCGGCGAACCGCGCACGCACGACACGCACAGCGACCACAGCGCACCGCAGGGGTCGAGACCGATGAGTCGTGGCACCGTCCACCCGCGCAGCGCCGGCCAGCCGCGGCGCCGGCGGGTCCGCCACGAGGTCCGCGACGCGCTGGCGGTCATCGTCTTCTCCGCGGCGGCCTCGACGGCGCTCGCCCTGCGCTCCTGCTGCTCGTCCTCACGCTCGCCGGCTAAGCAGCCGACGATGACCGACCCCCGCCCACGTCCCGGTGCTGCTCGACCGGGTCGTCGCGCTGGTGGCGCCGGCGCTCGAGCGGCCCGGGCTCGGTCCTCGTCGACGCGACCCTCGGCCTCGGCGGCCACACCGAGGCGGTCCTCGACCCGCTGCCCCGAGGCCCGCGTGATCGGCATCGACCGCGACCCGCACGCGCTGGAGCGCAGCCGGCGAGCGGCTCGCGCCGCTACGGCGAGCGCGTCACCCTCGTCCACGCGGTGTACGACGAGATCGCCGAGGTGCTCGCCGACCTCGGGCTCGCCCACGTCGACGGCGTGCTGTTCGACCTCGGCGTCTCCTCGCATGCAGCTCGACGTCCGCGAGCGCGGGTTCGCCTACGCCGAGGACGCGCCGCTCGACATGCGGATGGACGACACCGCCGGGCACGACCGCGGCCGACGTGCTCAACACCTACCCGGTCGGCGAGCTCGCCCGGATCCTGCGCGAGTACGGCGAGGAGCGGTTCGCCCGGCGGATCGCCGAGCGCGATCGTCCGGGAGCGCGACGAGCGAGCCGTTCACCCGCTCCGCCCGGCTCGTCGAGCTGGTCCGCGACGCGATCCCGGCGGCGGCCCGGCGTACCGGCGGCCACCCGGCCAAGCGCACCTTCCAGGCGCTGCGGATCGAGGTCAACGACGAGCTGTCGGTGCTGCGGCGGGCGCTGCCGGCCGCGATCGACGCGCTCGGCGTCGGCGGCCGGGTCGTGGTGATGTCCTACCACTCGCTCGAGGACCGGCTGGCCAAGCAGGCGTTCGCCGCAGCACACCCGCAGCGACGTCCCGCCGGACCTGCCGGTCGTCCCCGAGGGGCACCAGCCGATCCTGCGGCTGCTGACCCGCGGGCGCCGAGAAGGCCGTCCGACGGCCGAGATCGCGCGAACCCCCGCGCCGCTCGGTCCGGCTGCGCGCCGCCGAGCGCGTCCGCGAGGCGGGGCGGCATGAGCGCAGTCCACGTCACTGCACGCAGCGCCACACCGCACGCGAGGGGCCGCCGATGAGCGCATGATGGGCCAGGCCCGGACCCGGCTCCCGCGGATCGCCGAGACCGCCGTCGAGCGGGCCCGGCTGACCGTCGTGCCGCGGCGGCGCCCGCGCGCGCCGCGGGTCCCGTTCATGATCCTGGTGTCGCTGGTGCTCTCGGCGGCGTGGTGGGGCTGCTGCTGTTCAACACCTCGATGCAGCAGGCGTCCTTCCCGGCCACCGCGCTGGAGACGCAGGCCGCCGAGCTGCACGCCAGGGAGCAGTCGCTGCGGATGGAGCTGGACAGGCTGCGCGACCCGCAGCGGGTCGGCGACGCGGGCGCAGGCGCTCGGCATGGTGCCGCTGGTCAACCCGGCGTTCATCCGGCTCTCGGACGGCAAGGTGCTCGGCAACCCGGTCGCCGGCCGACCGCGCGGACGCGCAGCGGCTCACCCCGCTGCCGACCCGCAAGCCGCCGAACCTGCGGCCCCGACCCGGTCGATCGTGCGGCTCGACCGCGCGCGCGGAACGCCGAGATCCGCCGACGACGGCGCGCGCTCGGACGCCGAGCGCCGCGGACGCAGGTACAACGAGCGAGGACGACCGGAGCAGCGTCAAGACAGGAGCACGCGTTGGCCCAGGCAGGCGCGGCCGGCCCCCGGCCGCGGCCGCGGACCCGGTCGCGGCCGCGCCGGCCCGGCGCGTCCTCGCGCGGGCGCGTCGCTGGTCCGGCTGCGCATCGGCTTCCTCCTGATCGCGATGGTCGTCTCGGTGTTCGCGCGTCCGGCTGTTCCAGCTGCAGGGCGTCGACGCCGCAGACGTACGCCGCGCAGGCGCGCGGCCGTGGGCGCGGTCGAGGTCGCTGCCGGCGACCCGCGGCTCGATCACCGACCGCAACGGCGTCCCGCTGGCGGAGTCGCTCGACGGGCTGATGATCGTCGCCGACCCGACGCAAGACCGAGGACGACGCCGCGAGATCGCCTCGGTCCTCGCCGACGCGGCTCGGCGTCGACTACATCGAGACCGCTCGAGCGGCTGCGCCGAGCCCGACACCCGGTTCCGCTACATCGCCCGCCGGGTCCCCTCGACCGACGCGCACGAGCGTGGTCGCCGAGCTCGAGGACGCCGGCTACAAGGGGCTCGACACCCGGCGCGACCCGGTGCGCAGCTACCCGGCCGAGGACGTCGCGGCGAACATCGTCGGCTTCATCAACGCCAAGGGCGAGCCGCCGGCCGGCGCTCGAGCGGATCTTCGACACGCTGCTGGCCGGCAAGGACGGCTCGGCGACCTACGACGTCGGCGGCGGCAACCGGATCCCGCTCGGCGACAACAGCGTCACCGAGCCGGTCGACGGCAAGGACCTCGCGCTGACCATCGACCGCGACCTGCAGTGGTACACCCAGCGGGTGCTGCGCCAGACCGTCGAGGACGCCGGCGGCGAGTCGCGGCGTCGCGGTCGTGATGGACACCCGCACCGGCGAGCTGCTCGCGCTGGCCGACTACCCGACGTTCGACCCGAACGACCCGACCAGCGCGCCCGAGGACGACCTCGGCGTCCCGGGCGCTCCGCGACGTCTACGAGCCCGGCTCGGTGCAGAAGGTGCTGACCGCTGGCGGCGCTGCATCGACGCCGGCAAGGTCGACCCGCGACACGCAGATCACGGTGCCCGCGCGAGCTGCCAGCTCCGGACCGGCGTCATCAACGACTACTTCGACGCACGGCACGCTGCGGCTGACCCTGACCGGCGTGCTCGCGAAGTCCTCCAACATCGGCACCGTGCTGGCCGCGCGACGAGATCGAGCGCCGACGAGCTCTACCGCTACCTGCGCGATTCGGCCTGGGCCAGCCGCACCGGCATCGGGGTCCACGGCGAGTCCGCCGGCATGCTGCCGCCGACCGGCGAGCTGGATCGCAGATCAACCAGCGACACCATCGCCTTCGGCCAGGGCCTCGCGGTCAACGCCGTGCAGATGGCCGCCGCGGTCAACACGATCGCCAACGGCGGCGTCTACGTGCAGCCCAGCCTGGTCAAGGGCCGGCGACCACCGCCGACGGCGCCGTGGTCGGCTCCGACATCGCCGACGCAGCGCCGGGTGGTCAGCGAGCGAGGCCGCCGAGCAGACCGCCGAGATGATGGAGATGGTCACCGACCCCGAGGAGGGCACCGCGCCCGGCGCCGCGATCCCGGGCTACCGGGTGGCCGGCAAGACCGGCACCGCCCAGCGGGTCGGCGACGACTGCGGCTGCTACGACGGCACTTCACGGTCTCCTTCGCCGGGTTCGCGCCGGCCGACGACCCGCGCTTCACCGTCTACGTCGTGGTGCAGGAGCCCGACGAACGGCGGCGGCGGCGGCGCCATCGGCGGCCCGGCGTTCCGCAAGATCATGAGCTACCTGCTGCAGCAGTACGCCGTGCCGCCGACCGGCTCGCCGGCCCCCGACTGCCGCCGAGTGCGAGCTCGGGGACGGCCGCGCGACCGTCGTGCCGATGACCGCGCTCTGAGCAGATTCCCGACGTGATCCCGACCCGTCCCGAGCAGCCGCCGCGCGACCGCCGCTGCCGCGCGCTGGCCGCGCGACTGGCTCCGGCGACGTCGCTCGAGGCCGCGCGGCGCCGACGGCGAGGCCGAGCGCCGGCGTCACCGGCCTGACGCTGAGCAGCCGGCCGGTCCAGCCCGGCGACCTCTACGCCGCGCCTGCCGGCGCCCGCGACCCACGGCGCGCCGTTCGCCGCCGACGCCGTCGCGGCCGGCGCGGTCGCGGTGCTCACCGACGCGGCCGGCGCCGGCGCTGTGCCGGCGGCCGGCGTCGACGTGCCGGTGCTCGTCGTACCGAGCGCCGCGGGCGGTGCTCGGCGCGCTCGCCGCCCGGGTGTACGGCGAGCCCGCGCGACGGCCTGCGGCTGCTCGCGCGTCACCGGCACCCAGGGCAAGACCACCACGACCCGGCTCGCCGAGGCCGCGCTGCGCGCCGCCGGGATCGCGCGCCGCCGTGGTCGGCACGGTCGGCACCCGGATCGCCGGCGAGGACGTGACGACCGCGCTGACCACGCCCGAGGCGCCCGACCTGCACGCGCTGTTCGCGGTGATGCGCGAGCGCGGCGTCGCGGCGTGCGCGATGGAGGTCTCCAGCCACGCGCTGGTGATGGGCCGGGTCGACGGCGTGGTCTTCGACGTCGCCGCCTTCACCAACCTCGGCCGCGACCACCTCGACTTCCACGCCGACGTGGAGGACTACTTCGCGGCCAAGGCGTCGCTGTTCACCCCCGAGCGGGCGCGGCTCGGCGCTGGTCAACGTCGACGACGCGTACGGCCGGCGGCTGGTCGCGGAGGCCGACGATCCCGGTGCGCACGTTCTCCGCCGCGGGCGCCGACGCCGACTGGCGGGCCGTCGACGTCGCGCTCGACGCCGGACCGGCTCGCCGTTCACCGTGCGCGGCCCCGACGGGCGAGCACGTCGCCGGCGCGAGGTGCCGCTGCCCGGGCGACTTCAACGTCGCCAACGCGCTGTGCGCGGTCGCCGCGCTCGGCCGAGGCCGGGCTCGACCCGCCGCGGTGGCCGGCGGCGCTGCGCCGCGTCGGCCGGCGTGCCCGGCCGGCTGGAGCGGGTCGACGCCGGCCAGGACGTTCCTCGCGGTCGTCGACTACGCCCACAAGCCCGACGCCGTCGAGGCCGCGCTGCGCAGCGCTGCGGCCGCGCACCGACGGGCCGGCTGATCGTGGTGATCGGCGCCGGCGGCGACCGGGACCGCGGCAAGCGGCCGCTGATGGGCGAGGTCGCGGCGCGGCTGGCCGACGTCGCTGGTGGTCACCGACGACAACCCGCGCACCGAGGACCCGGCCGCGATCCGCGCCGAGGTGCTCGCCGGCGCCGACGGCGCCGGCGCCGCCGAGGTGCACGAGGTCGGCGACCGCCGGCGAGGCGATCCGGCTCGCGGTCCGCTGGCCGCGCGCCGGGCGACAGCGTGGTGGTCGCCGGCAAGGGCCACGAGACCGGCCAGGAGGTCGCCGGCATGGTGCACCCCTTCGACGACCGCGACGTGCTGCGCGAGGCGCTGCGGCGAGGCGCCGGCCGTGATCCCGATGACCCTGCGCGAGGTCGCCGACGTCGGTCGGCGGCGCGGTCGCACGACGACCCCGACGGCGTCACCGTGACCGGGCCGGCGTTCCTCGACAGCCGCGCGCCGAGCCCGGCGGGCTGTTCGTCGCGTTCGCCGGCGAGCACGTCGACGGGCACGACTACGCCGCCGCGGCGGTCGCCGCCGGCGCGGCCGCCGTGCTCGGCGCCCGGCCGGTCGGCGTGCCCGGCCGTGGTCGTCGCCGACCCCAGGCCGCGCTCGGCCGGCTGGCCCGGCACGTCGCTCGACCGGCTGCCCGAGCGTCACGCGTCGTCGGCCGTCACCGGCTCGCAGGGCAAGACCACACCAAGGACCTGCTCGCCCAGGTGCTCGCCGCACGCCGGGCCGACCGTGGCGACCCGCGGGTCGTTCAACAACGAGCTCGGCGCTGCCGCTGACCGTGCTGCGCGCCGACCCGAGCACCCGCTACCTGGTCCTCGAGATGGGCGCCCGCGGCGTCGGCCACATCGCCGACGCTGTGCGCGATCGCCCCGCCCGACGTCGTCGCTGGTGCTCAACGTCGGCAAGGCCCACCTCGGGGAGTTCGGCTCCCAGGAGCGACATCGCGCTGGCCAAGGGCGAGCTCGTCGAGGCGCTGCCGCCGACGGGGTCGCCGTGCTCAACGCCGACGACCCGCTGGTCGCCGCGATGGCCGCGCGCACCGCGCGCCCGGGTGCTGACCTTCGGCGCCGGCCGGCGGCGCCGACGTACGGCTGACGACGCTGCGGCTCGACGAGCCGGGCCGGCCCTCGTTCGACGCTGATCCACGGCGACGGGGCCGGCGCACGTCGCGCTGCAGCTGGTCGGCGAGCACCAGGCGCGCAACGCCGCCGCGGCCGCCGCGGTCGCGCTCGCGGTCGGGCATCGCCGCTCGACGACGCGTGCCGCGGCGCTGTCGCGCGGTCGCAGCGCTGTCGCCCTGGCGGATGGAGGTGCACGAGCGCGCCGACGGCGTCACCGTCGTCAACGACGCCTACAACGCCAACCCCGACTCGATGCGGGCCGCGCTGCGAGACGCTGGTCGGCGATCGGCGCGGGCCGGGGCGCGGGCGCCGCACCGTCGCGGTGCTCGGCGAGATGCGCGAGCTGGGCGATCAGCGCCGGCGGAGCACGACGCGGTCGGCAGACTGGCCGTGCGGCTCGGCATCACGCCAGCTCGTCGTGGTCGGCGAGGCGGCGCCGGGCCGATCGCACCGGGGCGCGCGCCTGCGAGGGCTCATGGGGAGAGGAGTCGGTGTCGTGGCCGACAACGACGAGGCGCTCGCGCTGGCTGCGCGAGCATGCTGCGGCCCGGCGACGTCGTGCTGGTCAAGGCGTCGCGCGGCGGGCGGCTCGAGCGGGTCGCCGACGCGCTGCTGGCCGAGCCGCACGGACGAGCCGAGGGAGCCGCGCCGGTGAGAGCGATCCTGCTGGCCGGCGGCCTGTCGCTGATCTTCACCCTGGTCGGCACCCGGTCTCGCGATCCGGGTCCTGGTCGCCAAGGGCTACGGCCAGCTGATCCGCGACGACGGCCCGACCACCCACCACACCAAGCGCGGCACGCCCACCATGGGCGGCCTGGTGATCATCCTCTCGGCGGTGCTCGGCCTACTTCATCGCGACCTGCTCACCTGGCAACACGCCGACGGCGTCGGCGCTGCTGCTGCTGTTCCTGTTCGTCGGGCTCGGCACCGTCGGCTTCCTCGACGACTACATCAAGATCTCCAAGCAGCGCAGCCTCGGCCTGCGCAGCCGGGCGAAGATGATCGGCCAGACGCTCGTCGCGCTCGTCTTCGGCTTGCTGGCGCTGCCGGTTCCCCGACGAGCGCGGCCAGACCCCGGCCTCGACGGCCATCTCGTTCATCCGCGACTCGGCGCGCCTGGACGCTGCCCGGCGGTCCTGGTGGTGCTGTTGATCCTGGCTGATGATCGCCGGCGACCCGCAACGCGGTGAACCTCACCGACGGCCTCGACGGCCTGGCCACCGGCGCCTCGATGATGGTGTTCGGCGCCTACACGCTCGTGAACATCTGGCAGAACAACCAGTGGTGCGCAGCTCACGCCCGGGCAACGCTGCTACGAGGTGCGCGACCCGCTCGACCTCGCCGTCGTCGCCGCGGCGATCACCGGCGCCTGCTTCGGCTTCCTGTGGTGGAACGCCTCGCCGGCCAAGATCTTCATGGGCGACACCGGCTCGCTCGCGCTCGGCGGCGCGCTGGCCGGGCTGGCGATCCTCACCCGCACCGAGCTGCTGCTGGCGCTCCTCGGCGGCCTGTTCGTGGTCATACGCTGTCGGTGATCCTGCAGGTCGGCTTCTTCAAGCTCACCAAGGGCAAGCGGATGTTCCGGATGGCGCCGCTGCACCACCACTTCGAGCTGATGGGCTGGGACGAGATCACGGTCGTGATCCGGTTCTGGATCATCGCCGGGCTCTGCGTCGCCGCCGGGCTCGGCATCTTCTACGCCGAGTGGGTGGCCGGGGCATGAGCACCCGACGTCGACCTGGGCCGGCGCGACTCCTGGGACGGCGTCCGCGCCGTCGTCGCCGGCTCGGGCGTCTCCGGCTTCGCCGCCGCCGACAACCTGACCCACCTCGGCGCGCACGGTGACCGCGCTCGACGAGTCGGCGACGCCGGCGACCGCGGCGAGAAGGCCGACGCTGCTCGAGATCCTCGGCGCCGACGGTCCGGCTCGGTCCCGGCGTCGACCGCGACGCTGCCCGACGACGTCGACCTGCGTGGTCACCTCGCCCGGCTGGCGGCCCGACGCGCCGCTGCTGGCGCAGGCCGCGCGCCCGCGGGCGTCCCGGTCTGGGGCGAGGTCGAGCTGGCCTGGCGGCTGCGCGACCCCGACCACCCGGCGCCCGTGGCTGGCGGTCACCGGCACCAACGGCAAGACCACGACCGTGCAGATGCTCGACGCGATCCTGCGCGCCGCCGGGCTGCGCAGCGGTCGCCGTGCGGCAACGTCGGCCTGCCGATCGTCGAGGCGGTGATGGACCCCGAGCCGTACGACGTCCTCGCGGTCGAGCTGTCCAGCTTCCAGCTGCACTACACCGACTCGATGGCGCGCCGAGTCGGCCGCGGTGCTCAACGTCGCCGAGGACCACCTCGACTGGTACGCCGGCTCGATGGCCGCCTACGCCGCCGACAAGGGCCGGATCTACGAGCGGCGTCGCAGCGCGCCTGCGTCTACAACGTCGCCGACCCGGTGACCGAGCGAGCTGGTCCGCGAGGCCGACGTCGTCGAGGGCGCCCGGGCGATCGGGTTCACCCTCGGCATGCCCGGCGGTCGGCATGCTCGGCGTGGTCGACGACGTGCTCGCCGACCGGGCCTTCGTCGAGCGAGCGGCAGACCAGCGCCGCCGAGCTGTGCACGCTCGCCGACCTGCGCCTCGCCCGCGCCCGCACATCGTCGCCAACGCGCTGGCCGCGGCCGCGCTGGCCCGGGCGCACGGCGTCCCGCCGGCCGCGGTGCGCGACGGGCTGCGCGCTTCCGCCCCGACGGGCACCGGATCGCCGACGGTCGCGACGGTCGACGGCGTCACCTAGGTCGACGACTCCAAGGCCACCAACCCGCACGCCGCGCTGGCGTCGCTGCAGGCCTACGACCCGGTGGTGTGGGTCGCCGGCGGGCTGGCCAAGGGCGCGACGTTCGACGACCTGGTCGCCGCGGTGCGCGACCGGCTGCGCGGCGTCGTGCTGCTCGGGCCGGGACCGGGCGCGTGATCGCGGAGGCGCTTGCGCGACACGCGCCCGATGTCCCGCGTGATCGAGGTCGCGGCGACGGCGAGACTGGCTGCCATGGACCGCGTGGTCGCGGGCGGCCGCGGCCTCGCCCAGCCGGGCGACACCGTGCTGCTGGCGCCGGGCTGCGCGTCCATGGACATGTTCGCGAACTACGGCGCGCGCGGCGACGCGTTCGCCGCGCGGTGCGCCGGCTCCGCGACGCGACCGCGGGCTGACGGGAGACGGGCCGACGTGACGACCACGACGGACGGGCCGGACGACCAGCGGCCGCGGCGCAGCCCCGCCGGCACCGCGCCGTGCGCCGGCTGGGTCGCACGCCGCTGCGGCAGGCGCTCGACCGGCCGCTGACGTCCTACTACCTGCTGCTCGGCGCCTCCGCGCTGCTGCTCGCCATCGGCCTGGTGATGGTGCTGAGCGCGTCCAGCGTGTACTCCTTCGAGCACACGACGGCAACAGCTACGCCGTCGTTCCTCAAGCAGCTGATGTGGGTCGTGCTCGGCTCCCGTTCGTGCTGGCGTCGCGTCCCGGCTGCCGCACCGCGTGCTGCGGCTGCTCGCCTGGCCGGCGCTGCTCGTCGTCGGTCGTGCTGCTCGCGCTGACCCAGACGTCCCTGGGCGTCGAGGTCAACGGCAACACGCAACTGGCTCGCGCTCGGGCCGGTCCAGATCCAGCCCTCCGAGATCGCCAAGCTCGCCGTGATCCTGTGGTGCGCCGACGTCTACGCCCGCAAGGAGCGGCTGCTCGGCGACTGGCAGCACATGCTGGTCCCGGTCGTGCCGGTCATGCGGCTGGTCATCGGCCTGGTCCTGCTCGGGCAGCGACCTCGGCACCGCGCTGGTGCTGTTCGCGATCGTGCTCGGGCATGCTCTGGGTGGTCGGCGCGCCGGTCCGGCTGTTCGTCGGCTCGGTGCCTCGTCGTCGGCGTCGTCGCGCTCGTGCCTGGCCAGCACCAGCCGCGGAGCGGCTGGAGCGGCTCACCAGCTTCGCCGACCCGTTCAAGCGACTACCAGGGCGCCGGCTGGCAGGCCGCCCACGGCATGTTCGCGATGTCGCAGCGGCGGCTGGTTCGGCAGGGCATCGGCGCCAGCCAGCAGAAGTGGGGCGAGCCTGCCCGAGGCGCACACCGACTTCATCTTCGCGGTCATCGGCGAGGAGCTCGGCCTGGTCGGCACCCTGCTGGTGCTCGGTGCTGTTCCTCGCCATCGCCTACGCCGGGCTCCGGGTCGCCCGTGCGCACCACCGACCCGTTCGTCCGCTACATGGCCGCCGGCATCACGGTCTGGCTGACCGCGCAGATGATGATCAACATCGGCATGGTGCTCGGGCTGCTGCCGGTGATCGGCATCCCGCTGCCGCTGGTGTCCTACGGCGGGTCGGCGCTGCTGCCGTCGCTGGTGGCGCTCGGCCTGCTGCTCTCGTTCGCCCGGCACGAGCCCGGGGCCGCAGGCCGCGCTGCAGGCGAAGCGTCGCCGCCGCGCCGGCCGGGCGTGACCGCCGGTCGCGCCGGCGCTGTCGCGACCGAGGCTAGCACGTAGACACGCTGCGCGTGCTGCTGGCCGGCGGAGGTACGGCGGGCCACACCTCGCCGCTGCTCGCCACCGCCGACGCCCTGCGCCGGCTCGACCCCGACCGTCGAGGTCACCGCGCTGGGCACGCCGCGCGGCCTGGAGGCCCGGGTGGTCCCCGAGGCCGGCTACCCGCTCGAGCTGATCCCGCCGGTGCCGCTGCCGCGCCGGCCCTCGCCGGACCTGCTCCGGGTGCCCGGCCCGGCTGCGGGCGCGCGGTCGCGGCGGCCCTCGAGGTGCTCGACCGGGTCCGACCCGACGTGGTCGTCGGCTTCGGCGGCTACGTCTCGGTGCCCGCCTACCTCGCCGCCCGGCGCCGGAGGCTGCCGCTCGTCGTGCACGAGGGCAACGCGCTGCCCGGCATCGCGAACCGGCTCGGCGCCCGGTTCACCCGCCACGTCGCGACGAGCTTCCCCGACACCCCGCTGCGGCACGCGACGTACCTCGGCCTGCCGATCCGGCGGATGATCTCCACCCTCGACCGGCCGGCGCTGCGCGCCGAGGCGCGCGCGCGGCGTTCGGCCTCGACCCCGACCGCCCGACGCTGCTGGTCACCGGCGGCTCGCAGGGCGCCCGCCGGCTCAACCAGTCGGTGTCCGCGGCCGCAGCCGGCGCTGGCCGAGGCCGGCGTCCAGGTGCTGCACGTCGTCGGGCGCCGGCGCGGGTCGGCGACCGTCGACCGGCGCGACGGGCGACCCGCCGTACGTCGTGGTGCCGTACCTCGACCGGATGGACCTCGCCTACGCCGCCGCCGACCTGGTGGTCTGCCGGGCCGGGGCGAACACCGTCACCGAGGTCGCCGCGGTCGGGCTGCCCGCGGTGTTCGTGCCGCTGCCGATCGGCAACGGCGAGCAGGAGCTCAACGCCCGCCCGGTCGTCGACGCCGGCGGCGGGCTGCTGGTCGACGACGCCGCGTTCACCCCGGAGTGGGTCGCGGCCACCGTGCCCGCGCTGGTCACCGACCCGGCGCGGCTGGCGGCGATGTCGCGCGCGGCCGCCGGCCTGATCCCGCGCGACGCCGACGAGCGGCTCGCCCGGATGGTGCTGGCGGCGGCGCCGGTGAGTGCGGTCGATGAGGGTCCCCGTCCCCGACGAGCTGCTGCCCGCCGACGAGCTCGGCCGGGTGCACTTCGTCGGCATCGGCGGCGCCGGCCTGTCCGGCATCGCCCGGATCATGCTCGCCCGCGGCATCACCGGTCAGCGGCAGCGACGCCAAGGACGTCCCGCACGCTCGACGGCGCTGCGGGCGCTCGGCGCGCCGTGCCACGTCGGCCACGACGCCGCGCACGTCGCACGACGTCGACACCCTGGTGGTCTCCACCGCGGTCCGCGAGGACAACCCCGAGGTCGTCGAGGCGCGGCGGCAGGGGCTGCGGCTGCTGCCCCGCTCGGCCGCCCTGGAGTCGGTGATGCAGGGCCGCCGGGTGGTCGCGGTGGCCGGCACCCACGGCAAGACCACCACCACCTCGCTGCTCACCGTCGCCCTGCAGCACTGCGGCGCCGACCCGTCGTTCGCGATCGGCGGCGAGCTCAACGAGACCGGCTCCAACGCCCACGACGGCAGCGGCGACATCTTCGTCGCCGAGGCCGACGAGAGCGACGGCGCGTTCCTCGTCTACTCCCCGTACGCGGCCGCTGGTCACCAACGTCGAGGCCGACCACCTCGACAACTACGGCACCGAGGAGGCCTACCACGCGGCCTTCACCGACGTTCCTCGACCGGATCGACCCCGACGGCTTCCTGGTCGCCGTGCGTCGACGACCCGGGCGCGGCCGACCTGGCCGACCAGGCCCGCGACGCGGGGCCTCGAGACGATCGCGCGTCGGGGAGTCCGCGGCGGCCGACCTGCGCGCGGAGGACGTGACCTTCGCCGGGCTCGACCTCGGCGTTCACGGTGGTCGACCGACGGCCGGCGGCTCGGCGAGGTCGCGCTGCAGATCCCGGGCCGGCACTACGTCCTCGACGCGCTGGCCGCGCTCGCCGCGGGGCTGCGGCTCGGGTTCTCGTTCGCGGACCTGCGGCGCGGGCTCGAGGCGTTCACCGGCACCCGCCGGCGGATGGAGCTCAAGGGCGAGGTCGGCGGGGTCCGGGTCTACGACAGCTACGCCCACCACCCCAACGAGATCGCGGCGACCTGCAGGCCGCCCGCGTCGCTGGCCGGGGACGGCCGGGTCGTGGTCGCCTTCCAGCCGCACCTGGTCTCCCGGACCCGGATCTTCGGCGCCGGCGATGGGCGAGGCGCTCGGTGCGGCCGACGACGTCGTGGTGATGGACGTCTACGTCGCCCGCGAGGACCCCGAGCCCGGCGTCAACGGCGCGCTGGTCGCCGTCGCACGTGCCGCTGCCCGCGGACCGGGTGCTGTTCGAGCCGTCCTGGTCGGCGACCCCCGGCCGCGCTCGTGGAACGTGCCCGGCCCGGCGACGTCGTGCTCACCCTCGGCGCCGGCGACGTGACGCTGGTCGGCCCGGAGGTGCTCGAGCTGCTCGCGGAGACGGCGTCGGGGGAGCGCACCGGAGTGCGTCAGAGGGGCCGGAGCTCGACGACCGCCGAGGTGCGCCGAGTCGTCGGCCGACGAGCAGACGATCCGGATCGCCCGCAAGCGGTTCGCGCGCCGGCAGTGGGCCCGCCGCTGGCTGGCGTGGCGCGGCCTGGTGGTCGTCGTCCTGCTGCTCGCGCGTCGTCGCCGGCGCGGTGTGGCTGGTGTTCTTCTCCTCCGTGCTCGCGGTCGTCCGGCGTCGACGGTCGACGGCACCACGGTGCTCGACGCGCCGAGGTACGCCGGGCGGCCGCAGGTTCCCACCGGCGAGCCGCTGGCCACGGTCGACCTCGACGCGGTCGCCGCACGGGTCGAGGGGCTGCGCCGCCGTCAAGAGCGTCGACGTCTCGCGCGCCTGGCCCGACAAGGTGCGGATCGCGGTCGGGAGCGGGCCCGGTCGCCGTGGTCGAACGCGACGGGCGTGTCCGCGGCCTCGACCGGACGGGCGTGGTGTTCCGCGAGTACGCCGTCCGCGCCCGCGCGGCCTGCCCGCTGGTGCGGATGAGCGCCGCGGACGCCGGTCCGAGGCGCTGCGCCGAGGCCGCCAGCGTGGTCGGCGTGCTCCCGCCGACCTCGCGGCCAGGGTCGACTTCGTCGAGGTGGAGACCATCGACACGATCTCGCTGAAGCTGCGCAGACGGCGCGGACGATCCTGTGGGGCAGCGCCGACGACTCGGCGAACAAGGCCAAGGTGCTCGCGGTGCTGCTCGAGCCGCACCGAAGGCCGGCACCTACGACGTCAGCGTCCCCGGCCAGCCCACCACCCGTTGAGACCCGTCTCATTCGCCGTTGAGACCGCCTCGTTCGGCGTTGAGGCGCGCCCCGTTGGTGCCTTCGGCGGGTACGACGGGCAGGGGAGTGCACCACTCGGAGTGCTGGTGGACGCGGCCTGCTTCACGCCGGCGGACCAGGAAAACCTGGGGAGCTGCTGAGCAGGAAAGAAAAGGTGACGCGCCCTGCGTGTCGGTTGTATTCGGTTCTCCGGCTCACCTAGTTTGTTCTGCAAGCACGAGGTTGACATAACTATAACCCTCTACTTCAGGGTTAGGGTTAAATCGACCGAAGGGCTTACTTCCCCCACCGAATACACCCGTCTGCCCTGCATCCAAGCAGGACAGCAAGAGCAGCGAGAGGCACCCGCCGTGGCAGCACCGCAGAACTACCTGGCCGTCATCAAGGTCGTGGGTATCGGTGGAGGTGGCGTCAACGCCGTCAACCGCATGATCGAGGTCGGACTCAAGGGCGTTGAGTTCATCGCGATCAACACCGACGCGCAGGCCCTCCTCATGAGCGATGCCGACGTCAAGCTCGACATCGGACGCGAGCTCACCCGCGGGCTCGGCGCCGGCGCCAACCCCGAGGTGGGTGGCAAGGCAGCCGAGGACCACGCCGAGGAGATCGAGGAAGTCCTCAAGGGCGCCGACATGGTCTTCGTGACCGCCGGCGAGGGTGGTGGCACCGGCACCGGCGGCGCTCCCGTCGTGGCCCGGATCGCCCGGTCGCTCGGCGCGCTCACCATCGGCGTCGTGACCCGCCCGTTCTCGTTCGAGGGACGTCGCCGCGCCAACCAGGCCGAGGAGGGCATCGCCGGCCTGCGCGAAGAGGTCGACACCCTGATCGTGATCCCCAACGACCGGCTGCTGTCGATCAGCGACCGCAACGTCAGCGTCCTCGACGCCTTCAAGCAGGCCGACCAGGTGCTGCTCCAGGGTGTCTCGGGCATCACCGACCTGATCACCACCCCCGGCCTGATCAACCTCGACTTCGCCGACGTGAAGTCCGTGATGGCCAACGCCGGCTCCGCCCTGATGGGCATCGGGTCCGCGCGCGGCGAGGACCGTGCGGTGGCCGCGTCCGAGATGGCCGTGTCCAGCCCGCTGCTCGAGGCATCCATCGACGGCGCGCACGGTGTGCTGCTCTCGATCGCCGGTGGCTCCGACCTCGGCCTGTTCGAGATCAACGAGGCCGCCGCCCTGGTGGCGCAGGCCGCTCACGCCGAGGCCAACATCATCTTCGGTGCGACCATCGACGACGCGCTCGGTGACGAGGTGCGGGTGACCGTGATCGCCGCCGGTTTCGACGGTGGTATGCCGAAGCGCCGCGACAACGGCACCGTGCTCCGCCGAGAGCCGGCCGCCCAGCAGTCGCAGGCCGACACCCGCGCCGCCGCACAGTCCGCAGCGACACAGAACTCGTCGCGGATCGGTGACGGCACCTCGCCCGCGAGGCAGGCCGACCCGGTCGGTGCCCCGCGTCAGGCCGCCCGTCCCGGCGAGCAGTCCGATGCCCCGGCTCATCGCCCGGCGCAGGCCGAGCCCCGGCAGACCCAGCAGCAGCCGGCCCAGCCGCCGCGCCAGCCACGCCAGGTCCAGTTCGACGACGACGAGCTGGACGTCCCCGACTTCCTGAAGTGAACCTCGCGGACCCCGAGTTGTCAGGCGCTGAGGGGGCTATGGCCCCGCCACCGCCTGACAACTGGGTATAGGGGGAGCCGATGTTCGCCTACCAGGACACACGCGCCGGGATCGACGTCGCTTTCACGGACCGCCACGGAGGAGTCAGTGGCGGTCCGTACGCGTCCCTGAACCTCGCCGACTCCAGTGGCGACGACCGTGACACCGTCGCGGAGAACGTCGACCGAGTGGTCGCCGCGTTCGCCGGTGGTACGCCGCTGCCGCCTCTGGTGCGGATGAGTCAGGTACACGGAGCCGACGTGCACGTCGTGGACGAGGACTACCTGCGTGCACCCGGCCGGATCGTCGCGGACGGCCTGGTGACCGCGGTGCCGGGTGCCGTGCTGATGGTGCGGGTCGCCGACTGTGTCCCACTGCTGCTCGCCGACACGACGCGCAACGTGGTCGGCGCAGCCCACGCCGGACGCCCCGGGATGGTCGCCGGCATCGTCGCGAGCACCGTCGCCCGGATGCGCGGGCTGGGCGCCGACGAGATCACCGCCTGGGTCGGTCCGCACGTGTGCGGCAGCTGTTACGAGGTGCCGCCCGGGATGCGCGACGAGGTGGGTGCGGTGGTACCCGAGGCCCTCGCGGAGACCGCATGGGGTACCCCGGCCGTGGATATCGGCGCCGGGGTCCATGCGCAGCTGGCCGCGGAGGGCATCGAGGCCGTCGACGCCTCGCGCTGCACGATCGAGGACGAGGACCTGTTCTCGTACCGGCGTCAGGGCAAGGAGTCCGGTCGGCTCGCTGGCCTGGTCTGGGTCCGCCGATGACCGACCGGCGTTCCGAGATCGAGACCAACCTGCGCACCGTTCACGAGCGGATCGTGGCCGCCTGCGCCGACGTCGGCCGCTCCGCGGACGAGATCACCCTCACCGTGGTCACCAAGTTCTTCCCGGCGTCCGACGTACGCCACCTCTTCGACCTTGGTGTCCGCGACGTGGGGGAGAACCGGCACCAGGAGGCCGAGGTGAAGGCCGCCGAGATCGCGGACCTCGCGCTGCGCCTTCACTTCATCGGCAACCTGCAGAGCAACAAGGCCGCGGCGGTCGCGGCCTACGCCGACGTGGTCGAGTCCGTGGACCGGGCGAAGCTGCTCAAGGGACTCTCGCGGGGAGCGCACGAGCGTGACGCGCAGATCGACTGCCTGGTCCAGGTCAACCTCGACCCCGAGGACGGGGCGGGGTCCGGCGGCGCGGCGGGCGGCAGGGGCGGCGCGAGACCCGCGGACGTCGTACGCCTGGCCGAGCAGGTTGCCGCAGCGGACGGTCTCCGGCTGCGGGGCGTGATGGCGGTGGCCCCGCTCGACCAGGACCCGGCGCCGGCGTTCGAGGTGCTGGCCGACCTCGCCGCGCAGGTGCGGCTGGTCGACCCGTCCGCCACCTGGGTCTCCGCGGGCATGAGCGGCGACCTGGAGGCCGCGATCAAAGCCGGTGCGACACACGTGCGTGTTGGCAGCGCGGTGCTCGGACCACGGCCCACCATCAAGTAGTGTCAAGCAAGCAGCAGCGTCCTACCCGAGGGCGCGGGAAGTACCGGAGGACATGAGGTCATGAGCGGCGCAATGCGCAAGATGGGTGTGTACCTAGGCCTGCTCGAGGACACCGACCGCTTCGACGACGAGTACAACTCCAGCGACGAGTACGACGAGCGTGGCAACGGTCGCGCGTCGGAGGTCGATCGGGCCGACGCTGCTCAGCCGGCGCCCGTGTCGAGCATCGCCGACCGCCGTCGTCCGTCCGGCGGTCCGGCTGCCGGCCCGACCGGTGTGGTCGCCGAGCTGTCGCGGATCACCACGCTCCACCCCCGCACCTACAACGAGGCACGCACGATCGGCGAGAACTTCCGCGAGGGCGTTCCGGTGATCATGAACCTGTCGGAGATGGACGACAACGACGCCAAGCGTCTGGTCGACTTCGCCGCCGGCCTGGTGTTCGCCGTCCGCGGCAGCATCGAACGTGTCACCAACAAGGTCTTCCTCCTCTCTCCTCCCAACGTGTCTGTGGCTGCCGAGGACAAGCAGCGCATCGCCGAGGGTGGATTCTTCAACCAGAGCTAGGCTCAGGCTTCGTGCATACTGTCGCGGAGATTCTCTATCTCGTCATCTGGCTCTTTATCGCCCTCCTGTTCATCCGCCTCATCGTGGACTGGGTGCAGGTGTTCGCCCGTTCGTGGACACCCAAGGGCCCGGTGCTGGTGGTGCTCGAGGTGGTGTACTCCCTCACCGATCCGCCGATCATGTTCTTCCGCCGGTTCATCCCCCCGTTGCGGCTCGGCAGCGTCGCCCTCGACATGAGCTTCCTGCTGGTGATGGTTCTCGCCTATCTGGCGCTGACCCTCGTCGCCGGGCTGGCCAACGCCACCGCCTGAGGCGAGATCCGGGCGTTTTCGCCCGTGACGTTTGTGACGCATGGGACGATATGGCCGGTATCCTTCGGGGGCTTCCGGAAAACGGTGGCCCCGTTGCGTCGCGCGCGGGCTTTCGGAGTACCGTGGGCGGGAACAACCGCAGACATGCCGGACGATCAACTGACGACTATGAAATTAAGGGTGAGGTCATGCCGCTGACGCCTGAGGACGTGAGCAACAAGCGCTTTACTCCTGTCCGCCTTCGCGAAGGCTATGACATGGGAGAGGTCGACCAGTTCCTCGACGAGGTCGAGTCGGAGCTGGCGCGGCTCACGCGTGAGAACGACGACCTTCGGTCGAAGCTCGCCTCCGCCCAGCAGGGTGGTTCCGCCGCGGCAGCGGCACCGACTCCGGTCCAGGAGAAGGCACCCGAGCCGGTGAAGGCTCCCGAACCCACCCCGGCGCCCGTCGTCGAAGCCTCCAGCTCGGTCGAGACCATCAAGGTGGCCACCGTCGGTGAGGCGTCCAGCGCCGCCGCACGACTGCTCGAGATCGCGACCCGCAACGCCGACGAGCTCGTGGAGGACGCCAAGAGCCAGGCCGACAAGATCATCGGTGAGGCCCGGACCAAGTCGGAGCGTCTCGAGTCCGAGTCCAAGAGCAAGGCCGACCGGCTCGAGTCGGACGCCAGGTCGCGTTCGCAGATGCTCGACTCCGAGACCGCCGAGCGTCGTCAGCAGCTGTTCGGCGACCTCGAGAAGGAGAAGGACAAGCTCAGCACCGAGGTCGAGAACCTGCGTTCGTTCGAGCGTGAGTACCGCAGCCGCCTCAAGAGCTACTTCACCCAGCAGCTCGAGGCACTCGACGGGAACGGTGAGGCAGGCACCATCGCTGCCGGCGACCACGCCCCGAAGCGGCTGAAGTCCCTGCTCGGTGACGAGGAAGAGTCCCAGTCCCAGCACGGCTGATCTGCATTCAAACCAACACGAGGCCGGCTCCGCGACAGCGGGGCCGGCCTCGTGCGTTGCCTGGATGGGTCCGGGAGGTCACCCCGCGGCGTGGACCAGGAACGCCTGGCCGTTGCGCGGAACGCCGGTGTGGACGCCCGGCACGCTCCTGCGTCGGCAGGGTCACCCTTCCGGTGAAAAGCACGCCCCCGGTGCCGTCGAGGCGGGAGCTCAGCGCCTCCAGCGCCCACAACAGCTCGCCGTTGACCGGGGAAGCGGCGTGGCTCGGCTCCTCGTCGGTGGCCAGCCTCTCCAGCCGCTCGACGCGGGCGGTCAACCCTCCTCGAAAGCTCGCTTCCCACCGTGATGTGAACGAGTATGCGCAATTAGGACAACCCTTGTCCGTCGTACGTCCGAGACGCGCCGCCGGGCCGCACTCCCCACGACGAGCCCGCACTTCCCTCGACGAGCACGTCGTGGGGAGTGCCGTTTCACCAAGGGGCCCTGGTGAAACTCGGAAAGCAGGGACCCAGGGGGTTCAGACCTTGGTGACGGAGAACCGGAGGCCGAGGTCCGGGTCGTGTACGACGGACCGGGTGGGTGCACCGTCGACCGGGGGAACCGACTCGGCGACCGGCTCAGCCTCCCGCATCTCCACGGCCAGCACCTCTCCGGCCACGAGCGACTCGTTCTCGCGCAGGGCCTCCGCCGTCTCGCCGGAGGCCTGCCAGGTGAGCACGATCCGGTCGCTCACGTCGAACCCACTCTTCTTCCGGGCCTCCTGGACCAGTCTCACCACCTCACGGGCCACACCCGCGCGGACCAGGTCGGGAGTCAGCTCGAGGTCCAATGCGACTGTCTCGCCCTGCTCGTTGACGACCGACCATCCCTCGCGCGGCCGCTCGGAGATGATCACCTCGTCGGGCAGCACCTCCACCTCCGTCCCGTCCACGCTGACCACCGCACGCCCCGCCGCCTCGAGTGCCTGCGCGAGCGTCGAGGCGTCGGACGTGGCGATCGCGGCCGCGACCTGCGGGGTCTGCTTGGCGAACCTCTTGCCGAGCGCACGGAAGTTGCCCTTGGCCGAGACGTCGACCAGGTCCGCGCCGGCCGAGGACAGCGGCTCGAGGGCGCCGATGTTCAGCTCCTCCGCGACCTCCGCGCGCAGCTCCTCGGTCAGCCGGGCCCATGCCGCCGAGCCGACCAGCGCGCGACGCAACGGCTGCCGGGTGCGCACCTTGGCGTCCGCCCGTGCGGCGCGACCGAGCTCGACCAGCCGCCGGGCAAGTGCGACCGCGGCGGACAGCTCCTCGTCCACCTCGGTGGTGTCGTACACCGGCCAGTCGGCCAGGTGCACCGAGTCGGCGACATCGGAGGACACCGGGCGCACCAGGTCCTGCCACACCCGCTCGGTGATGAACGGGGTGAGCGGCGCCATCAGCTTGGTGACTGTTTCCAGCGTGTCGTGCAGTGTCTCCAGGGCGGCCGGGTCGCCGTCCCAGAACCGGCGCCGGGACCGCCGGACGTACCAGTTCGACAGGTCGTCGACGAACTGCGCGATCAGGGTGCCGGCACGCTGGGTGTCGAAGTTCTCCATCGCCTCGGTGACCGCGCGCGCCAGCCGGGCGGACTCGGCGTGCAACCACCGGTCGAGCACCGGTCGCTGTGCCACCGGGGGTACGTCGGCGGACCCCGGCGTCCACGCCGCGCTGCGGGCGTAGAGCACATGGAAGGCCACCGTGTTCCAGTAGGTCAGCAGCACCTTGCGCACGGTCTCCTGGATCGTGGTGTGCCCGACCCGGCGAGCGGCCCACGGCGACCCGGAGGCGGCCATGAACCAACGGACCGCGTCCGCGCCGTGCCGCTCCATCAACGGCATCGGCTCCAGGATGTTGCCCAGGTGCTTGGACATCTTTCGGCCGTCCTCGGCCAGGATGTGGCCCAGGCAGAGCACGTTGCGGTACGACGACTCGTCGAACACCAGGGTGCCGATCGCCATCAGCGTGTAGAACCAGCCGCGGGTCTGGTCGATGGCCTCGCAGATGAAGTCGGCCGGGTAGGACTGCTTGAACTTCTCCTCCGACCCCTCGACGTGCGGGTAGCCGCGCTGCGCGAACGGCATCGAGCCGCTGTCGAACCAGGCGTCGATCACCTCCGGGACCCGGCGGGCCTCCGCGTCACACGTCGGGCAGGCGAAGGTGACCTCGTCGACGTAGGGCCGGTGCGGGTCGAGGTCGGCCTGCGAGGTGCCGGTGAGCTCGGACAGCTCGGCCAGCGAGCCGACGCAGGTCTGATGGCCGTCGGCGCAGCGCCAGATCGGCAGCGGCGTGCCCCAGTAGCGCGACCGGGACAGCGCCCAGTCGATGTTGTTGTTCAGCCAGTCGCCGTAGCGACCCCACTTGATGGTGTCCGGGAACCAGCTGGTCTTCTCGTTCTCCCGGAGCAGGGCGTCCTTGATCTGGGTGGTCCGCACGTACCAGGACGGCAGCGCGTAGTACATCAGCGCGGTGTGGCAGCGCCAACAGTGCGGGTAGGAGTGCTCGTAGGCGAGGTGCCGGAACATCAGTCCCCTGCTCTCGAGGTCCTTCACCAGGTCCGCGTCCGCGTGCTTGAAGAACTGCCCTCCGACGAGCGGGACGTCGGCCTCGAAGTGGCCGGTGGCGTCGACCGGCTTCACCACCGGCAGTCCGTAGCCCTTGCAGACCAGCATGTCGTCCTGTCCGAACGCGGGGGACTGGTGCACCAGGCCGGTGCCGTCCTCGGTGGTGACGTACTCCGCGAGCACCACGAAGTGCGCCGGCCCCGGACCCTGCCCATCGCCCCCCTCCGGGAAGGCGACCAGCTCGAACGGGCGCTGGTAGGCCCACCGCTCCATGTCCCGGCCCTGCACCGTCTCGGTCACCGTCCAGCCGTCGCCGAGCACCGCCTCGAACAGCGGCTGCGCGACCACCAGCGACTCGGTGCCGTCAGTGGCCACCACGTAGTCCACATCGGGATGCACCGCGACGGCGGTGTTCGACACCAGCGTCCAGGGCGTCGTCGTCCACACCAGCAGGCTGGCCTGCCCGTCGTACGGCCCGGACGTGAGCGGGAAGCGGACATAGACCGACGGGTCGGTGACGGTCTCGTAGCCCTGCGCGAGCTCATGGTCGGACAGCCCGGTCCCGCAGCGAGGGCAGTACGGCGCGACGCGGTAGTCCTCCACGAGCAGACCTCTGCCGTGGATCTGCTTGAGGGCCCACCACACCGACTCGACGTACGACGGCTCCATCGTCCGGTACTCGTCGTCCATGTCGACCCAGTAGCCCATCCGCACCGTCATCTCGCGGAACAGGTCGACGTTGCGCAGCACCGACTCGCGGCACTTCGCGTTGAACTCGGCCACCCCGTACGCCTCGATGTCGGGCTTGCCGTTGAAGCCGAGCTCCTTCTCGACCGCGAGCTCGACGGGCAGTCCGTGGCAGTCCCAGCCGGCCTTCCGCTCGACGAAGTGGCCCTGCATGGTCTTGAACCTCGGAAAGACGTCCTTGAAGACGCGGGCCTCGATGTGGTGGGTCCCGGGGACGCCGTTGGCGGTCGGCGGGCCCTCGTAGAACGTCCACGGCTCAGCACCCCGGTTGCGCTCCAGCGAACGCTCGAACGTGTTGTTCTCGCGCCAGAAGTCGAGCACGTCGTGCTCGAGCGCGGGGAGGTCCACCTGGGGCGGGACGGGGCGGTACTCACTCACGGGTCTGTCCTTCTGCCTGTGTCGTCCGGGGTTGCCGGCTGCGATGGCCGAAGGGACGAGACCGGGCCGCTGTTTCGGCCGCTCCCGCGGTACCACCCTCCTTGGCCGCCCGATTCCGCTGAGCGACCCGCTCGTGGTTCACCGCTGCCGGGTCTACTCGCCTGCCCTCACGGGTCCGGCTTTCTTCCGACGACTCCGGGGTGATCTTCGCTCCGACCGACGCCCCCGGGCTCACACCGTCCCCAGGTCGCTCGTGGCTGTGCCGGAGCTACTCGTCCCATCCACGTCTTGCGGTGTCTCCAGTCTGCCAGATGCCGCACCCCGACTTCACCCCGGTTTCCGCCTGCGTTGCCGCTCGAAAGGGGGACCGGGCCCGCGGGTGCGACACGCGGAGGCCGCACGTGCGCGGGAAAGTTACCGATTCGTGTGCGCGCTTAGTTGCCGCATGCACAATGGAGGCATATTCTCGCCGCACGCGTGTGGCTCCGGCCACACATTTCGGCTTTTCAGAGGGGGCCTCGCGTCATGGCACGTGCGACCGCAAAGAAGCTTGCTGGCAGGACCGCTGCCGCTGCGAGGAAGGTCACGGAGACCGTGACACGCAGGTCGCCGGCGAGGACCACGCAGAGCAGCACGAGGACCACGGCAGCGGCCACGAGGTCGACGTCCAAGACCACGACGAAGGCTGTCGCGAAGAAGTCCCCCGCCAAGACGACGACAGCCACGAAGTCGGCCGCGAAGACCAGCGCGAAGTCGGCGGCGAGCAAGGTTGCCGCGAAGAAGTCGGCAAAGAAGGCGCCGGCCAAGAAGGCGCCGGCCAAGGCCACCAAGACAGCCGCCAAGGCGCCAGCCAAGAAGACAGCCACCAAGGCGGCCGCCAAGAAGTCAGCCACCAAGGCGGCCGCCAAGCCGTCAGCGAAGCAGGCGCCTGCCACGAAGAAGGCCGCCGCCAAGAAGGCTCCGGCCACGAAGTCCACGTCCGTGAAGAAGACCGCGGCAGCCACGAAGGGGGCATCCGCCCCCGCCAAGAAGTCACCCACGAAGGCGACGGCGAAGAAGGCCACCGTGACAACCAAGAAGAGCCCCGCGAAGAAGACCTCGGCGAAGACCACGACGACGAAGACCGTTGCGGCACAGGCGGTGGCACCCGCCACGAAGGCCACCAAGGCATCGCCGGCCGCCAAGGCGCCGGCGAAGAAGCTCGCGGTCAAGGCCGACGAGAAGCCGTGGACCGCCAAGGAGCTCGCCGAGGTCCGCGGCGAGCTGAACGCCGACCGGGACCGGCTGCGGTCGGAGCTCAACCTCGCCGAGGAGGAGCTGCACGACCTGATGCGGGACGCCGGTGACGGAGCGGGCAACGACCAGGCCGACGTGGGCTCGACGACGTTCGAGCGTGACCACGAGATGAGCCTTGCCAACAACGCCCGGGAGATGCTCGCGCAGACCGAGCGCGCGCTCGCCCGGATCGAGGACGGCAGCTACGGCATCTGCGAGAGCTGCGGTCAGCCCATCGGGAAGATGCGGGTCATGGCATTCCCACGTGCGACACTGTGCCTGTCATGCAAGCAGCGCGAGGAGCGTCGCTGAGTTCCAGCGGCCACACGAGTCCGGACCAGCAGCCTCGACCACAGCGGCGGTACCTCGCCCTGTTCGCGGCGATCGCTGTGGTCGCCTACGTCGTCGACGTGGTGAGCAAGATCGTCGCTGTCGAGACCCTCACCGGCAAGCCCCCGGTCGAGGTCGTGGGGGAGTACTTCACGTTGTACCTCGCCCGTAACCCCGGCGCAGCGTTCAGCACCGGCACGTCGTACACCCTGGTGCTCACCTGCATCGCGTTCGTCGCGGCCGTTGTCGTGGTCTGGGTCGCACGTCGCCTGGGCAGCCTCGGCTGGGCGATCGGGCTCGGGTTCCTGCTCGCCGGCGTCACCGGCAACCTGACCGACCGGATCTTCCGGACACCCGGCGTCCTGCGTGGCCACGTGGTCGACTTCTTCATGTTCCCGAACTTCCCGGTCTTCAACGTCGCCGACATCTGCATCAACATCGCCGCCGCAATCATCATCATCCAGGCGCTGCGCGGGATGCGGGTGAACGGCACCCGTCACGAGGACGATGCTCCGGAGGGAGCGGCGACGTCGTGACCAGCGGCAGCGACATGGACCGGCGCAGCGTGATCGTGCCCGACGGACTCGCCGGCGAACGCCTCGACGCGGCGCTCGCGCGGATGTTCGGCTTCTCCCGGACCCGCGCCGCCGACCTGATCGGCGAGGGCCACGTCACCCTGGACGGGAGCACGGCGGCCAAGTCCGACCGGGTCTCGGCGGGCACCATGCTCGACGTGGTGATTCCCGTGCTGGTCGACCCGGTCGCCGTGGTCCCGGAGACGGTCGAGGGGATCAAGATCATCCACGACGACGACGCGATCGTCGTGATCGACAAGCCGATCGGGGTCGCGGTGCACCCCAGCCCCGGCTGGACCGGGCCCACCGTGGTCGGCCACCTCGCCGGCGCAGGGTTCCGGATCTCTACCAGCGGGGCCGCCGAGCGCAAGGGCATCGTGCAGCGACTCGACGTGGGTACGTCCGGGGTGATGGTGATCGCCAAGTCGGAGTACGCCTACTCGGTGCTCAAGAACGCCTTCCGCAACCGGACCGTCGACAAGACCTACCACGCTCTGGTGCAGGGACATCCCGACCCGCTGCGCGGCACCGTCGACGCGCCGATCGGCCGCCACCCCAGGCACGACTACAAGTTCACCGTCACCGCCGACGGCAAGCACTCCATCACCCACTACGAGACCCTCGAGGCACACCGGTTCGCGAGCCTGCTGGAGATCCACCTCGAGACCGGCCGCACGCACCAGATCCGGGTGCACATGGCCGCGCTGAAGCATCCCTGCGTGGGCGACCTGACATACGGGGCCGACCCGGTCCTCGCGGAACGGGTGGGGCTCACCCGCCAGTGGCTGCACGCCGTGCGCCTCGGCTTCGAGCACCCCGACGGCGGCGAGTACGTCGAGTACGAGTCGCCGTACCCCGCCGACCTCCAGCACGCCGTGGACGCGATCCGGGACGAGTACTGACGTGACCGGTACCGCCGGCGCCATCGCCGAGGACGGCGACCTGGATCTCAGCATCAGGGCGGGTACGACGGACGACGCCGCTGTGCTCGCGGACCTGTTCATCGCCGCACGCGAGGCCGCCTACCCGGCCATGCCGCACTCCATCCACCCGCCGCACGAGGTGCATGCCTGGTTCCGGGAGCTGTTCGGGCTGCAGGAGGGCCACGGCAACCGAGAGGACCGCGAGACCTGGGTTGCCGAGCAGGACGGCGACGTCGTCGGCTACCTCCTGCTCGACCCGGAGTGGGTCGACTCGCTCTACGTCCGGCCGGACCTGACCGGGCAGGGGGTCGGCTCGGTGCTGCTGGACCTGGCCAAGAGCCTGCGTCCCGGCGGTTTCGGCCTCTGGGTGTTCGAGACCAACGTCCGGGCCCGGCAGTTCTACCTGCGGCACGGGCTGGTCGAGGCCGAGCGCACCGACGGGTCCGGCAACGAGGAGAAGGCCCCCGACATCAAGATGGTGTGGTCCGGCGCGGTCGGCGACCTGCGGGCCCGGATCAACGAGATCGACGACCGGCTCGCCGCGCTGCTCAACGAGCGGGCCGGGATCACCGCCGAGATCCAGCGCCGGAAGCCGGTGCCGGGGCATGCGGGACGCGACCCCGACCGGGAGGCGGAGATCGTGGCGCGGATGGCCGAGCGGGCACCGAACCTCGGCCCGGAACGGGTCCGGGCGATCATGCACACGGTGATCCGGGTCAGCCTCGACGCCGCGGACGGCACCTAGCCACCACGCTGTCCAGCGCGTCCGGGATGCAGTCCGGGAATAGCCGCTGTGTCCGGCTTTGTTCCCCGATGAGCAACCCATCGAAGGAGAACGCACCCATGAAGGTCGAGATCTGGTCCGACGTCGTCTGCCCCTGGTGCTACATCGGGAAGCGGCGCTTCGAGGCCGCGCTGGACCGGTTCGCGCACCGCGACGAGATCGAGGTGGAGTGGAAGAGCTTCGAGCTCGACCCCGGCGCCCGGTCCGCGTCCCCCGACGAGGACGGCCCCGACTACGCCGACCGGCTCGCCAAGAAGTACTCCACGACCCGCGCCGGGGCGCAGGAGATGCTCGACTCGATGACCCTGGCCGCCGCGACTGAGGGCATCGACCTCCGGTTCGACCTCGCCGTGCGGGCGAACACCTTCGACGCGCACCAGGTCATCCACCTCGCGGCGGCGCGCGGCATCCAGGACCAGGTCAAGGAACGGCTGCTGCGGGCCTACTTCACCGAGGGCGAGCCGGTGGGGGACCACGCCGCGCTGGTCCGCCTTGCCGTCGACGCCGGCCTCGACGCCACCGAGGTCGAGCAGATGCTCGAGGGTCGGACGTACGCCGAGGCGGTCCGCGCCGACGAGGCCGAGGCAGGCGCACTCGGTATCAGCGGGGTCCCGTTCTTCGTCGTCGACCGCAGGTACGGCGTCTCCGGGGCCCAGCCGGCCGACCAGCTGCTGCAGGTCCTCGAACGCGCCTGGAACGAGAGCCGTCCCACGCTGACGATGGTCGGCGCCGAGGGAGATGCGGATGCGTGCGGCCCCGACGGCTGCGCCATCTGACCGACCGACCCACTCGTCCCGGGGGGACGACACACCACAGGAGGAACCATGGCCAAACCACCGCTCCCGGACGACGTTCGCACGCTGCTCGGTAAGCCCAACCCGGCCGTGATCACCACCGTGCGCCGCGACGGCCAGCCGGTGTCGGTGGCCACCTGGTACCTGCTCGACGGTGACCGGGTCCTGGTGAACATGGACGAGGCACGCAAGCGGCTCGACTACATCAAGCAACGACCCCCGGGTCACGCTGACCGCCCTGGACGACGCCGGCTGGCACACCCACGTCAGCCTGCAGGGCCGGGTGGTGGAGCTGCGCGACGACCCGGACCTCGCCGACATCGACCGGCTGGCGACGCACTACACCGGCAAGCGCTATGCGAACCGGGACCGCAAACGGGTCTCTGCCTGGATCGAGATCGACACCTGGCACGGGTGGGGTGCCGCCGCGAAGCGCTGACGCACCGGGTCGCACGCCGACCGGCGTCCCCGTCGTACGGACTGTCCAGGAACTGTCGGCGCCCGGTGCCACCATCTGAGTAAGTCGTCTGGCGGGTCTGCAAAACAGGTGGCGCTGCGTCACGTAGGCTGACACCTCTTCCCCAAGAGGTCGGCCGCGGACCAACCACGCGGCCTAGTGACAGTTGCGCCCAAAAGGCTCATAACGGCGAGGTTTCGGGAAGGGGCGGTTGCCTCTCATGTCAGTCGGGTCAGGTTCGAGCGACTCGTTCGTGCACCTGCACGTGCACACGGAGTACTCCATGCTCGACGGGGCGGCGCGGCTGGGGGAGATGTTCGCGCGGACCGCCGAGCTGGGCATGGACGCGATCGCGATGACCGACCACGGGAACGTGTTCGGCGCCTACGACTTCTACGCCAAGGCCAAGGCCGCGGGCGTGAAACCCATCATCGGCATGGAGGCCTACCTAACACCGAACACCTCACGCTTCGACAAGAAGCGGGTCCGCTGGAACAACGGCGGCGAGCGACGACGTCTCCGGCAGCGGCGCCTACACGCACATGACGCTGCTGGCCCAGGACACCCGGGGGATGCACAACCTGTTCCGGTTGTCCTCGCGCTCGTTCATCGAGGGCTTCTTCTACAAGCCGCGCGCCGACCGGGAGCTTCTGGCCGAGTACGCCGCCGGCCTGATCGGCACCACCGGCTGCCCCTCGGGGGAGGTGCAGACGTGGCTGCGGATCGGCGACTACGAGAAGGCGCGGGCCGCGGCGGGGGAGTTCCAGGACATCTTCGGCAAGGACAACTTCTTCCTCGAGCTGATGGACCATGACCTGGACATCGAGACGCAGGTCCGCGACGGTCTGCTGCGGCTCTCGAAGGACCTCGGCATCCCTCCGGTCGCGACGAACGACTCTCACTACACCAACCCCGAGGACGCCTCGGCACACGAGCACCTGCTCTGTGTCTCCTCGGGCAGCACCATGGCTGATCCCAAGCGCTTCAAGTTCAACGGCGACAGCTACTACATCAAGTCGCCCGCGGAGATGCGGGCCCTGTGGGCTGACAAGTACGACCTGGCCGAAGCCTGCGACAACACGTTGCTGATCGCCGAACGGTGTGAGGTCGAGTTCGACGAGTCGGCCAACTACATGCCGCGCTTCCCCGTCCCGGAGGGGGAGACCGAGGACTCCTGGTTCATCAAGGAGGTCGAGAAGGGCCTCCGGTTCCGCTACCCCGACGGCATCCCCGACGACGTCCGCAAGCAGGCGGACTTCGAGGTCGGCGTGATCACCCAGATGGGGTTCCCCGGCTACTTCCTCGTGGTCGCCGACTTCATCAACTGGGCCAAGGACAACGGCATCCGGGTCGGCCCGGGCCGGGGCTCGGGCGCTGGTTCGATGGCCGCCTTCGCGATGCGGATCACCGACCTCGACCCGCTCCAGCACGGGCTGATCTTCGAGCGCTTCCTGAACCCCGACCGCGTTTCTATGCCCGACTTCGACATCGACTTCGACGAGCGCCGGCGCGGTGAGGTGATCCGCTACGTCACCGACAAGTACGGCGACGACCGGGTCTCGATGATCGTCACCTACGGGACGATCAAGGCCAAGCAGGCCGTCAAGGACTCCTCGCGGATCCTCGGCTACCCCTTCGCGATGGGCGACCGGATCACCAAGGCGATGCCGGCCGCGGTGATGGGCAAGGACGTCCCGCTCAAGCAGATCTTCGACTCCTCTCATGGCCGGTACGGCGAAGGAGGCGAGTTCCGCTCGCTCTATGACGCCGATGCCGATGTGAAGAAGGTCGTCGACACCGCCGTCGGCATCGAGGGCCTCAAACGGCAGTGGGGCGTGCACGCCGCGGGGGTGATCATGTCCAGCGCGCCGCTGCAGGACGTGATCCCGGTCCTCCGCCGTGAGCAGGACGGCGCGATCATCACGCAGTTCGACTACCCGACCTGCGAGAAGCTCGGCCTGATCAAGATGGACTTCCTGGGGCTGCGCAACCTGACGATCCTCGATGACGCGCTGATCAACGTCGAGAACAACAAGCAGGCCAAGGTCGTCCTCGAAGAGCTCACCCTCGATGACCCGGCGACCTATGCGCTGCTCGCGAAGGGGGACACCCTCGGGGTGTTCCAGCTCGACGGCGGACCGATGCGAGCCCTCCTGCGCAGCATGCGGCCGGACACCTTCGAGGACATCTCCGCGGTCGGCGCGCTCTACCGACCCGGCCCGATGGGTGCGGACTCCCACAACAAGTACGCCCGCCGCAAGACCGGCCGCGAGGAGGTCGTCGCGATCCACCCCGAGCTGGCCGAGCCGCTCGAAGAGATCCTTGGTGAGACCTACGGCCTGATCGTCTACCAGGAGCAGGTGATGGCGATCGCCCAGAAGCTCGCCGGCTACACGCTGGGACAGGCGGACCTGCTGCGCCGGGCGATGGGCAAGAAGAAGAAGGAGGAGCTGGACAAGCAGTTCGAGGCGTTCTCCGCGGGCATGACCGAGCGTGGCTACTCGATGCACGCGGTCAAGACGCTGTGGGACATCCTGCTGCCGTTCTCCGACTACGCGTTCAACAAGGCGCACTCCGCGGCGTACGGCCTGGTGTCCTACTGGACCGCCTACCTGAAGGCGAACTACCCGGCCGAGTACATGGCCGCCGTCCTCACGTCCGTCAAGGACGACAAGGACAAGATGGCGATCTACCTCAACGAGTGCCGCCGGATGGGCATCAAGGTGCTGCCACCGGACGTCAACGAGTCGGAGTCGACCTTCACCCCGGTCGGTGAGGACATCCGGTTCGGCCTGAACGCGATCCGCAACGTCGGCAACCACGTGGTCGACGGGATCGTGCAGGCGCGCCGTGAGAAGGGCCGCTACACCGACTTCGGGGACTTCATGGACAAGGTGCCGACGCTGGTCTGCAACAAGCGGGTGATCGAGTCGCTGGTGAAGGCCGGCGCGTTCGACTCGCTCGGGCACCGGCGGCGCGCGCTGGTGACCATCCACGAGAGCGCGGTCGACCAGTACGTCGACATCAAGCGCAACGAGGCGATCGGCCAGGACTCGTTGTTCGGCGGGCTCGACGACGACGCGGGCGGGTTCGGGGTCAACGTCTCCATCCCCGACATCGACGACTGGGACAAGCAGACCCTGCTCGGCCACGAGCGGGACATGCTCGGCCTCTACGTCTCCGACCACCCGCTGACGGGCCTGGAGCACATCCTGTCGAACGGCACCGACTGCACCATCGGGCAGCTGCTGCTCGACGAGGAGCGGCCGGACGGTTCCACGGTGACGATCTCGGGCCTGATCACGTCGGTTCAGCGCAAGATCACCAAGCGCGGCGACGCCTGGGCAATGGTCACCGTCGAGGATCTCGAGGGCGGCATCGACGTACTGCTGTTCCCCAGCGCCTACCAGCTGGCCTCCACGCTGCTCAACGAGGACGCCATCGTCACCGTCAAGGGCCGGCTCTCCCGCAGCAAGGACCAGCCGGAGCTGCACGGCCAGGAGGTCAGCGTCCCCGACCTGTCCGACGGGCCGTCCGGGCCGGTGCTGATCAGCCTGCCGTCGACCCGGTGCACGCCGCCGGTGGTCGAGCAGCTCAAGGAGGTCCTCGGCACCCATCCTGGGGTGACCGAAGTACGGTTGCGGTTGATGACCAAGACCTCGACCACCGTCCTCAAGCTCGACGACCGGCTGCGGGTGTCCGCGAGCCCGGCGCTGTTCGCCGACCTCAAGGCGCTGCTCGGACCTGGCTGCCTGAACGGGTCATGAGCGACCGAGTGGAGACCGCCGGCGACGGCCCGGTGGCCGACGACCCGCGTTCGCGGGTCGACGACGCCTGGCGGGACACGGATGCCTCGGTGGGGGAGTCGGCCGAGGTCCGGGCACGTGCGGTCGGCATGGACGTGGCCACCGTGCTCGGCGCCTACCTGGCGCTGGGCCTGGTCTGCGGGCTGCTGTGGTGGCTGCTGGTCGACCCGGCCACGTTCACCAAGGTCGCCGACGGCGGGTCGATGGGCGAGCTCGATCTCGGCAAACGGTTCAACGGCGACGCCTGGTACGCCGTGATCGGCGCCGTGGCCGGCCTGGCATCAGGGGTGCTGCTCAGCTGGTGGCGCTCCCGGGACCTGCTGCTGGTCACCGTCCTACTGCTGGTCGGCGCGTGCCTCGCGGCCGCGGTGATGTCGATGACCGGACACCTGCTCGGTCCCGGCGACCCGGACGCGGCACTGGCGGCGGCCAAGGCGGGCGGCCGGGTGCCGGTCGAGCTCGAGGTCACCGCGAAGGCCAGCTATCTGGTGTGGCCGATCGCCGCGCTGATCGGGTCCCTGGTGGTGCTGTGGTCGCCACCGCGCGACGCCCGCGACTGATCGCTCGGAACATTCCGGACAATCGGGCACCTCCGGCCGCCGCGACGGCGTAGCGTTGTCGCGACAGCTCTTTGTTCTAGGGGGAACACCGTGTCATCGAACACTCCTTTCGGCCCGAACGGCGGGTCCGGCGAACCGGGCCCTGGCGAGCCCGAGTACCTGCTGAGCCGCCCGGAGTACGTCGGCGACGCGGCGCCAGGCTCCGACGGGGACCGGGCGGGAACGGCGAGGAAGTGGCCGGTGCTCGGCGCGGTCGCGGTCGGTGTCGCGGCTGTTGTCGGTCTCGGCGGCTGGGGCGCGTTCGCGCTGCTGTCCGGCGGAGGCGCGCAGCCGGCCGACGTGATCCCGGCCGACGCGGTCGGGTACGTCAGCCTCGACCTCGACCCGTCCGCCTCGCAGAAGATCGAGGCGTTCAAGATCATGAAGAAGTTCCCCGGCCTCGAGAAGGAGCTGGGGCTGGACACCACTGACGACATGCGCCGGCTGTTCTTCGACGAGATCAAGAAAGACGCAGGCTGCAAGAACCTCGACTACGACTCCGACATCAAGCCCTGGATCGGTGAGCGGATGGCCGTGGCCGCCGTACCCGACGCCAAGCCCGGTTTCGACGTTCCCGTCTTCGCCCTGCAGGTCAGCGACCAGGACGCCGCACGCACGGGCATCGGCGCCTTCTACGACTGCGTGGGCTCCGACTCCGACGAGGGCTTCGGGTTCGCGTTCAGCGGCGACTACGTGCTGGTCACCGACAGCGAGAAGCGCGCCAAGGCAGTGGCGGTGGCCGCGGCCCAGGGATCGCTCGCTGACGACCAGGCGTTCCAGGACTGGACCGGCGAGGTCGGCGAGCCCGGGATCCTCACGGTCTACGGCGCACCCGGTGCACCCGCCTACTTCGGCGCCATGCAGGACGACCTGAACGAGGGGTCCGGTTACGACGACGACGGCGCCGAGCTGATGGCGGAGTCCGAGCACAGCGCGATGAGCGAGGAGATGAGGTCGCTCTACGCGGATTTCGAGGGGATGGCGGTCACCGTCCGCTTCGACGACGGCGCGGTCGAGGCCGAGTTCGCCGGCGGGGGCCTCCCCGCGGGGATGTCCTCCGTGGACGGGAACGCCGGACCGAGCCTGGCGGACCTGCCCGCCAGCACGGGCGCTGCGCTGTCGATCGGCCTCCCCGAGGGTTGGCTGGATGAGTGGCTCGACTCGATGAGCGGGTTCCTCAGCGGCGGAGAGTCCACGGAAGAGATGCTGGCCCAGGCCGAGAAAGACACCGGGCTCGCCCTGCCCGAGGACATCGAGACCCTGTTCGGAGACGGGGTAGGCCTTTCCTTCGACGCGGATGCGGACCTCGAAGCGATCTTCGATGCCGAGGACCTGACCGCGCTGCCTATCGGCCTGCGGATCGCCGGGGACTCCGACCGGATCCTGCCGATCATCGACAAGGTCAAGTCCGCGTTCGGCCCGGATGCCGACATCCTGGTCGCCGAGCCCACCGAGGACGGGGTGGCCGTCGGGGTGAACCCCGACTACGTGGGCGCGCTCGCCGCCGGTGGCTCACTCGGGGACGAGGAGTCCTTCAAGGGCGTGGTGCCCAACGCCGACGACGCGACCGGTGCGCTGTACGTGAACTTCGACGCCGGTTCCGGCTGGGCCGAGGAGTTCGCCAACGACATGTCCTGGGCGACCACCGACGGCGAGAAGTCGGACAGCAGCGCGCGGGCGAACGTCGCGCCGCTGGACGCACTCGGCGCCAGCACCTGGTCCGACGGCGACATCCAGCGTGGCCTGTTCCGGCTCACCACCGACTGACAAGTCGGGTGTGTCAGCGGCCGATCTGTGCCGTGGTCGCGTTCGTGACCCGGACCAGGTCGGCCGGGGACAGGCCCAGGTCCATCCCTCGTCGGCCGCCGGAGACGTAAACCGTCTCGTACTGCAACGCGGACTCGTCCAGCACGGTCGGGTGGCTGCGCCTCTGGCCGATCGGGGAGATTCCGCCCACGACGTAGCCGGTGGCACGCTCAGCCTCGGCCGGGTCGGCCATCGTCGCCCGCTTCCCGCCGACCGCGGCGGCGACGGCCTTGAGGTCGAGCTGCCCGGAGACCGGGACGATGCCGACCACGAGCCTGCCGTCGACCTCGGCGAACAGCGTCTTGAACACCCGGACCGGTTCCAGACCAAGCGCCTCGGCCGCCTCGAGCCCGAAGCTGGAGGCGGACGGGTCGTGCTCGTAGGGGTGCACCGTGAACGAGATGCCCGCCCTGGTCAGCGCGACCGTGGCCGGCGTACCCCCGGCCGCGTTCCTCCTCGCCATCCGCCCCGCCGTCAGTTGGGGGACCAGGCGGTGCGGGCCACCTCGGTCGCGGGCAGCGACGGGACCGCCTTCATCGCCCGCATCTCCTCGTGCAGCGAGCGCCGCAGCATGCCCAGCCGCTCGACGCGGCGCTCGGCCTCCAGCAGCGCCTGGCGCTCGCGGAGGGTGAGCAGGCAGGTCGCGGCCAGGCTGTAGGAGAGGTACGTCGGGTCCCGGGGGAACACGCCCGTCGAGCACCTCCGCACCGCGCAGCGCGGAGAGCTGCGTGCGGTAGGCCTCGAACGTGTTCATCGTCCGTCGGCCTCCTCGTCCGGCCCGGGCGTCGACACGGTCTCCTCCGGCAGCAGGTCCACGCCGCCGACCAGGAAGGCGCCGGAGGTGTCCATCGAGTCCAGGCGCAGCCGCTGCCGGCCGACGACCTCGATGTCGAAGCGGCCGTCCTCGTGCGGCTCGACCTCGGTCAGCTGCACGACGCAGCCGATGCGGTGCACCGACTGCATGCCGTGCGTCGCCGACCTCGTAGCCCTCCCGGATCGCCACGACCCGAAGACCCGCTCGGCCGGTCCTGGATCCGTCAGCAGGTGGTGCACCAGCGCTCGGTAGCGGTCCTCGAAGACGTGCAGCGGCATGGTCACGCCCGGGAACAGCACGGTGTTCAGCGGGAACATCGGCAGTTGCTCGCTCACGTCGTTCAACCTACCCATCTCCGCGGGTCCGGTCGCTGACACGCCGAACCGGACGGCGACCAGTCGCCCCTAGACTTGAGCACATGATTCGCCGGATCGATCTCCGGGGCGAAACCAGCCCCGGACTACCGCAGCCGTGGTGCCGCGTGCAGACTTCGACGTGGAGGCAGCGCTCGACGTGGTGCGCCCCATCTGCGACGCGGTGCGCCATCGCGGGGTCGAGGCGATCCGGGAGTACACCGCCCGCTTCGACAGGGTCGAGCAGGGTGAGATCGTCGTGCCGCCCGCAGCGATGGACGCGGCCCTGGACCGGCTGGACCCGGCCGTGCGCGCCGCACTCGAGGAGTCGGTCACCCGGCTCCGGAAGACCTGTGAGGCTGAGCTCGAGCCCGATGTGGTCACCCAGGTGGTTCCCGGTGGCACCGTCACCCAGCGGATGGTGCCCGTCGAGCGGGTCGGCCTCTACGTGCCCGGTGGCATCGCGCCGCTGGTCTCCAGCGTGGTGATGAACGTCGTCCCCGCCCAGGTGGCCGGAGTCTCCTCGATCGCGCTGACGTCGTCGCCGCAGGCCACGAACGGCGGCCTGCCGCACCCGACGATCCTCGCGGCCTGCGCGTTGCTCGGCGTCGACGAGGTGTACGCCGTCGGCGGCGCCCAGGCGATCGCGATGTTCGCGTACGGCGCGGGTCCCTGCCGGCCGGTCGACCTGGTCACCGGGCCCGGCAACATCTACACGGTTTCCGCCAAGCGGCTGCTCAAGGGCGTCGTGGGCATCGACTCGGAGGCCGGCCCGACCGAGATCGCGATCCTCGCCGACGACACCGCCGACGCCGCCTACGTGGCGTCCGACCTGATCAGCCAGGCCGAGCACGACCCGGTGGCCGCCTCCGTGCTGGTCACCCCGTCCGCAGCGCTCGCCGACGAGGTGGAGGCCGAGCTCGACAAGCAGGTCTCGGTCACCAAGCACGTCGACCGGATCCGCACCGCACTGTCGGGCACCCAGTCCGGGATCGTCCTCGTCGACGACCTGGCGCAGGGCCTGGAGGTGGTGAACGCCTACGCCGCGGAGCACCTGGAGATCCAGACCGCGGACGCCGCGTCCTGGGCGGCGCGGGTGCGCAACGCCGGCGCCGTGTTCGTCGGCCCGTTCGCGCCGGTCTCGCTCGGTGACTACTGCGCCGGGTCCAACCACGTGCTGCCGACCGCCGGCTGTGCCTGCCACTCCTCCGGGCTGTCGGTCCGCGCGTTCCGCAAGGCCGTGCACGTCGTGGACTACTCCGAGCAGGCCCTGCGCGACGTCGCCGCCCACGTGATGACGCTCGCGGACGCCGAGGACCTGCCCGGCCACGGCGCCGCGGTCCGCGTCCGCGTCGGGGACCGCTGATGGAGCTTCCTCTTCGCGAGGAGCTGCGCGGCATCATGCCCTATGGGGCTCCGCAGCTCGACGTGCCCGTCGCCCTCAACGTCAACGAGAACCCGTACCCGCCGAGCGAGGCGCTCGTCGCCGACGTCGCCGCCGCGGTCGCGGACGTGACCCGCACCTTGAACCGGTACCCCGACCGCGAGTTCACCGAGCTCCGGACCGCCCTGGCCGGCTACCTGGGCCACGGGGTGACCCCGGAGCAGGTGTGGGCCGCCAACGGGTCCAACGAGGTGATGCTGCAGATCCTGCAGGCCTTCGGCGGGCCCGGCCGGGTCGCGGTCTCGTTCGCGCCCACCTACTCGATGTATCCCGAGTACGCCCGCGACGCGATGACGGGGTGGGTCGTCGGGCACCGCTCCTCGGACTTCTCCCTCGACGTAGACCACGCCCTGTCGGTGATCGACGAGCACCGGCCGTCCGTCGTACTCCTGCCGTCGCCGAACAACCCGACCGGCACCGCGCTGCCGCTCGACACGGTTGCCGCCGTGTGCGCGGCGGCGCCGGGGGTGGTGGTGATCGACGAGGCGTACGGCGAGTTCCGGCGTGAAGGTACGCCGTCCGCGCTGGAGCTGCTCGCGACGACGCCGAACCTGGTCGTCTCGCGGACGATGAGCAAGGCGTTCGCGCTGGCCGGAGCCAGGCTCGGGTACCTGGCGGCGTCGACCGAGATCTGCGACGCGATCCGGGTGGTGCGGCTGCCGTACCACCTGTCGGCGGTCACCCAGGCCGTGGCCACCGTCGCCCTCGGACACGCGAAGGAGCTGCTGGCGCGGGTGGACGACCTGCGCGTCGAACGCGACGCCACCGTGACCTGGCTGCGGTCCCTCGGCTTGGAGGTGGCCGACAGCGACGCGAACTTCTGCCTGTTCGGGACGTTCGAGGACCGGCACTCGGTGTGGCAGGGTCTACTGGACCGTGGGGTGCTGATCCGCGAGACCGGCCCGGACGGCTGGTTGCGGGTGTCGGTCGGCACGCCCGAGGAGATGGCGGCGTTCAAGGCCGCCCTGATGGAGGTACTGGGACGATGAGCAGGACCGCACGCATCGAGCGCGAGACCAAGGAGTCCAAGGTCCTCGTCGAGCTCGACCTCGACGGCACCGGACGCGCCGACGTGTCCACCGGCGTCGGCTTCTACGACCACATGCTTGTCCTCGCTGGCGCGGCACTCGCTGATCGACCTCACCGTCTCCACTGACGGCGACACCCACATCGACGCGCACCACACCGTCGAGGACACCGCGATCGTGCTCGGCGAAGCGCTCCGCGAGGCCCTCGGCAGCAAGGCGGGGATCCGCCGGTTCGGCGACTCGCTGGTGCCGCTCGACGAGGCGCTCGTGCAGTGCGCGGTCGACGTCTCCGGGCGCCCCTACTGCGTGCACACCGGGGAGCCCGACGGCACAGGCCTTCGTCACGATCGGTAACGCCTACCTCGGGTCGCTGACCCGGCACGTGTTCGAGACCCTCGCCTTCCACGCCCAGATCGCGCTGCACGTCCGAGTGCTGTCGGGCCGCGACCCGCACCACCTGGTCGAGGCCCAGTTCAAGGCGCTCGCGCGCGCGCTGCGTGACGCGATCGCGTTCGACCCGCGCGAGACGGGCGTGCCCAGCACCAAGGGAAGCCTGTGACCGCATCGGTCGTCGTCCTCGACTACGGCTCCGGCAACACCCGCTCCGCCGTCCGAGCCCTGGAACGTGCCGGAGCCTCCGTCTGCCTGACCGCCGACCGGGGTCGTGCCGCGGACGCGGACGGTCTGGTGGTTCCCGGCGTGGGTGCGTTCGCGGCCTGCGTGGACGGGGTTCGCGCCGTCCACGGACATGAGGTGATCGGGCGACGGCTGGCCGGGGGTCGTCCGGTGCTCGGCATCTGTGTCGGCATGCAGATCCTGTTCGCGCACGGTGTCGAGCACGGCGTCGACACCCCGGGCCTCGACGAGTGGCCCGGTGTCGTGGAACGGCTGCAGGCGCCCGTCGTACCCCACATGGGCTGGAACACCGTCGACGTACCCACCGGCAGCACGCTGTTCGCGGGTGTCGAGGGTGAGCGGTTCTACTTCGTGCACTCGTACGGGGTGCGGGACTGGACGCTGCGGACGAAAGGGCGAACCAAGGAGCCGCTGGTGACCTGGGCGTCGCACGGGGGAGACCGGTTCGTCGCCGCGGTCGAGAACGGTCCGCTGTCGGCGACCCAGTTCCACCCGGAGAAGTCCGGCGACGCCGGGGCCGCCCTGCTGAAGAACTGGGTCGACTCGCTGTGAACCCTGCGGCGCCCCGGAGCGGGCGTTGAGCAAGGAGCGGGCGAGACGTCGCGAGGCCCGGGAGCACGAGGCCGCGATCAGGGCCGCCGCCCGCGCCGCCGAGGCCGAACGCCGGGAGCGTCGCGCGGCCCGCAAGAAGGCGATCCGTCGGGTGACCGGCGGCTTCGGTGGCGGGGGTCGGCAGACCGGTGTCCTGGCCCGGCGCCGGCGGACCCAGACGTCGCTGCTGCTGGCGTTCCTGGTGACGGTGAACATCCTGGTCTGGGTGGTGCGCCCCGACTGGGAGGCCCGGCTGGCGGCGCTGCTGGTCAGCGTCCTGACAGCTCCCGTGCTCGCCACCTTCCTGTTCCGCCGCCGCTGACCCCGGCTGTCCCGGCTGTCCCAGTTTCCCCATGGTGCCCTGGTGGAGCCGCACTTACCACGGCATGTAGAGCACGGGAGGTGCCGCTTCACCCAGGCACCATGGTGAAGCCGAGCAACCCCAGCCCGCCGCTGGGTGGGACGGACCCCGGCTCGGGTCATGGGTCTCCTAGGCTGGTGCTCATGAGCGCGTACCTCGAGCTGTTGCCCGCCGTCGACATCGCCGGAGGCCAGGCGGTCCAGCTGGTCCAGGGTGTCGCCGGGTCGGAGAAGCGGTTCGGGGACCCGGTCGAGGCCGCCCTGAACTGGCAGAGCCGCGGCGCCGAGTGGATCCACCTGGTCGACCTCGACGCGGCATTCGGACGCGGTGACAACCGGGAGCTGCTCGCGAAGATCATCGGCACCCTCGACATCCAGGTCGAGATGAGCGGCGGCATCCGCGACGACGAGTCGCTCTCCGCGGCGTTGGCAGCCGGCTGCCGTCGGGTGAACATGGGGACCGCGGCACTGGAGAACCCGGAGTGGTGCGCCGCCGCGATCGCCGAGCACGGCGACCGGATCGCCGTCGGACTGGATGTGCGCGGCCGGACCCTGGCCGCGCGGGGCTGGACCAAGGAGGGCGGCGACCTGTACGAGGTGCTGGCCCGGCTCGACGCGGAGGGGTGTGCGCGTTACGTCGTCACCGACGTGAACAAGGACGGGATGCTGCAGGGCCCCAACCTCGAGCTGCTGCGCAACGTGTGTGCGACCACCGACCGGCCGGTGGTCGCATCGGGCGGCATCACCGAGCTCGCCGACCTCGAGGCGCTGACGGGGCTCGTCGACGATGGCGTCGAGGGCGCGATCATCGGTACCGCCCTGTACGAGGGCCGGTTCACCCTCGAGGACGCGCTCGCGCTGACCCGCCCGGCCCAGCCATGACCCTCGCGGTCCGGGTCATCCCGTGCCTCGACGTGGACGGCGGCCGGGTCGTGAAGGGGATCAACTTCAAGGAGCTCCGCGACGCCGGCGACCCGGTCGAGCTGGCCAAGGTGTACGACGCAGAGGGCGCCGACGAGCTGACCTTCCTCGACATCTCGGCCTCCCATGAGGGACGCGCGACCACGCTGGAGATCGTGTCCAGGACCGCGGAGCAGGTGTTCATCCCGCTCACCGTCGGCGGCGGCGTCGGCAGCGTGCAGCACGTGGACCGGCTGCTGCGCGCCGGCGCGGACAAGGTCGCGGTGAACACCGCGGCGATCCGGCGGCCGGAACTGGTCGCGGAGATCGCCGACCGGTTCGGCAACCAGGTGCTGGTGCTCTCCGTCGACGCCCGACGGGCACCTGACACCGACTCCGGTTTCGAGGTGACCACCCACGGTGGCCGGCGCAGCGCCGGGCTCGACGCCGTGGCGTGGGCCCGTCAGGCGGCCGACCTCGGAGCGGGAGAGATCCTGCTCAATGCGATGGACGCCGACGGCACCCAGGACGGGTTCGACCTCGAGCTGATCCGGCTGGTCCGAGGGGAGGTCTCGGTCCCGGTGATCGCCAGCGGCGGCGCCGGCCGGGTCGAGCACTTCCCGCCCGCTGTCGAGGCTGGCGCGGACGCCGTACTCGCCGCCACCGTCTTCCACTTCGGGACGCTGCGGGTCGCCGAGGTCAAGCAGGCGCTCGCGGACGCGGGACATCCGGTCCGTTAGATGCCGAGGTCGGTGCCGTTCAGGGCGACGATGTCCGCGTCGGCGCCCTCGAAGGCGACGTCAGCCTGGTCCTTGCGTCCGTAGACGTAGAGCACGAGCTCGCTGGGCAGGCCACGTACGACCACCGACGACGGGTGCTCCTTGAGGACCGCGCGCTCCCCGGTGTCGGCGCGCTCGAGGACAACACCGACCTTCGCGCCGCGGACCAGGCCCTTGCCGCCGACGCTGATCTGCTTCCACAGCAGCTTCTCCTCGCGCGGGGACAGCTCGCGGGCCTCCCAGGCTGGCTGCGCCCGGCGGACGTCCTCGTGGTGGACGAAGTACTCCAGAGTGTTGAACATCTTGTCGACCTTGCCGACGCGGAACGGGGAGTAGACCGGGGGACCGCCACGCAGCCGCTCCACCAGTACCGTGAAGTCCCGACCGGCCAGGCGTCGGGACGCGAGGTCGGTGAGACCCGACAGCTGGGAGACGGTGATCCCCACCGCCGCGGGACTGCCCTCACGGATCAGGAGGTGGACCACCAGGTCCTTCACCGTCCAGTCACCGCACAGCGTCGGCTCGTCCTGGCCGAGCTGCAGGGCAAGGTCGCAGAGCTGGTCACGTTCGGTACTCGCCATCGACTTCATGCCCCTGATCGTAGGGTTACCCCTGGAGAGAGGAGCTCGGTGTCTACCAGCCAGACCAGCAAGCGTGCGTCCGGGGCGGCCAGCACGCTTCGCGACGGGTTCGCCGTGCTCGGCGTCGCGATCCGGCGGGAGCCGTGGATCTTCACCCTGTCCACCCTCGGCAGCCTGCTGTTCGGTGCGCTGACCGTCGCCGACGCGTGGGTGCTCGGCTGGGCCACCGACGAGGTCGTGCTCCCCGCTTTCGACACCGGGACCACGACGAGCAAAGGGTTGATCGCGATCCTTGCCCTGTTCGTGGGCGTCGCGATCCTGCGTGCGGTCGGCATCGTGGCCCGCCGGCTCGGGGCCGGGATCATGCAGTACCGGATGCAGGCCCACTACCGCCGCGCGGTCACCCGCCAGTACCTCCGGCTGCCGATGTCCTGGCACCAGCGGCACCCCACCGGACAGCTGCTCTCCAACGCGAACGCCGACGTCGAGGCCGCCTGGGCACCGATCGCGCCCCTGCCGATGGCAGTGGGCACCGTCGCGATGATGGTGATCGCGGTCATCCAGATGCTGATCGCCGACGTGGTGATGGCCCTCGTCGGGCTGCTGGTGTTCCCGCTGGTGATCGCCGTGAACATCGTCTACCAGCGGCTACAGTCGCCGCTGATGACCCGGGCGCAGGCGTTGCGCGCCGAGGTCAGCGAAGTGGCTCACGAGTCGTTCGACGGCGCGCTGGTCGTGAAGACCCTTGGCCGTGAGGTCGAGGAGACCAACCGGTTCGCGGAGCGGGCCCACCAGCTGCGCGACACCAACGTCAAGGCGGGCCGGGTGCGCGCCGCGTTCGACCCGGCCCTGGAGGCGCTGCCCAGCCTCGGTGTCCTCGCCGTGCTCAGCGTCGGAGTGGTTCGTGTGCTGAACGGGCAGACCGATCCCGGTGACGTGGTCACCGTCGCCTACCTGCTCACGATCGTCGCGTTCCCGATCCGCTCCATCGGCTGGCTGCTCGGTGAGTTCCCGCGCAGCGTGGTCGGGTTCGACCGGGTGGGCAAGGTCCTCGCGGCGACCGGGGAGATGGAGTACGGCGGGCAGGTGATCGCGCCTTCGCAGGAGGGTGCACGGCTCGACGTACAGCAGCTCGGCTACCGCTACGACGAGGACCAGGAGCTGCTCGAGGACCTGACCTTCACCGTCGCACCCGGTACGACCGTGGCCATCGTCGGCGCCACGGCGTCGGGCAAGAGCACCCTGACCTCAATGCTGGTCCGCCTCGTCGATCCGCTGTCCGGCCGGATCTGTGTCGACGGCCATGACCTGCGCGACCTGGCGGCCGGCGCGCTCGCCGACCACGTCTCGCTGGTCCCGCAGCATACGTTCCTGTTCGACGACACCGTGCGCGGCAACGTCACCCTCGGCATCGACGTCAGCGACGAGGCGGTGTGGGAGGCGCTGCGGGCGGCGCAGGCCGACGGCTTCGTCGCGGCGCTGGCCGACGGCCTCGACAGCCGCCTCGGGGAGCGCGGCACCACGCTGTCCGGCGGTCAACGGCAACGCCTGTCCCTCGCCCGCGCGCTGGTCCGTCGGCCACGGCTGTTGATCATGGACGACGCCACCTCGGCCGTCGACCCGGAGGTCGAGGCCCGGATCCTCGCCGCGCTGCGACGGTTCGGCAGCACGATCGTGGTGGTGGCCTACCGCAAGGCCACGATCGCGCTCGCCGACGAGGTGATCCACCTGCGGGAGGGCAGGGTCGCCGACCAGGGCAGCCACGCCGAGCTGCTGGAACGCAGCCCCCGGTACGCGGACCTGGTCAACGCCTACGAGCAGGAGCACGCCGATGATCTGGCGGACACCCTCGACGACGAGCTGGGGGTGAGCACCCGATGAGCGCGAGCACCACCATGGACACCGGGGAGTCGATTTCCGCCCGGCGCACGATCGGCCGCGGCATCGAGTACTCCCCGGAGCTCAAGGAAGGGTTCTGGGGCACGCTGTTCCTCGCGGTCCTCGCGACGCTCGGACGGGTGGTGGTCCCGATCGCGGTGCAGCAGACCGTGGACCGTGGCCTGAACGCCCCGGGTGGCCCGGACACCGGCTTCATGATCGGCATGGTGGTCGTCGCCGCGGTGTCGGTGGTGGTGACCGGTGTCGCGTCGTACTTCATGACCGCGCGCCTGTTCACCGCAGCCGAACGCGGCCTGGCCACCCTGCGGATCAAGGCGTTCCGGCACGTGCACGACCTGCCGCTGCTGACCCAGAGCACCGAGCGCCGCGGCGCGCTGGTCGCCCGTGTCACCAGTGACGTGGACCAGGTGTCGCAGTTCCTGATCTTCGGCGGCATGATCGCGGTGGTCAGCGTCGGGCAGATCATCGTCGCGACGATCATCATGGCTGTCTACAGCTGGCAGCTGACCATCGTGGTGTGGATCTGTTTCCTGCCGCTGTTCCTGTCGCTGCGGTACTTCCAGCGCCGGCTGTCCGAGGCCTACGGGATCGTCCGCCGCCAGGTCGGGCACCTGCTGTCCGCGATCTCCGAACCGGTCGTCGGCGCAGCGGTGGTCCGCTCCTACGCGATCGAGAAGCGCACCCAGGACCGGATCGACACCGCGATCGACAAGCACCGGGCGGCGTCGACCAAGGCCCAGGGGCTCACCGCCTTCTCGTTCTCGCTCGGTGGTGTCTCCGCGGGTCTCGCGAACGCCGGCGTGCTGATCTTCGGTGTCCTGCTCGGTATCGCCGGTGACATCACCCCCGGCAAAGTGCTCGCGTTCGCGTTCCTGGTGACGCTGTTCGTGGGGCCGGTGCAGATGGGCACCCAGGTGCTCACCGACGCGCAGAACGCGATCGCCGGATGGCGCCGCGTGATCGGGATCCTGGACACCCCGGCCGACGTGGTCGACCCCGGGGCGACCGGCACGGTGCTGCCGCACGGGCCCGTGACGATCGGGTTCGAGGACGTCAACTTCGCCTACCCCGGTGGGAAGCCGGTGCTGCACGACGTCTCGGTGCGCATCGGCGCTGGGTCTCGGGTGGCGATCGTGGGGGAGACCGGTTCGGGCAAGACCACGTTCGCGAAGCTGCTCACCCGGCTGATGGACCCCACCTCCGGCGCGGTGCTGCTCGACGGGGTCGACCTGCGGCGGGTGCCGTTCGAGTCGCTGCGGGAACGGGTGGTGATGGTGCCTCAGGAGGGGTTCCTGTTCGACGCCGACCTGCGCTCGAACGCGTTGTACGGCAAGCTCGACGCCACCGACGACGAGATCGTCGGGGCGGTCCGCGAGCTCGGCCTGGCGGACTGGCTGGACACGCTGCCGCGGGGACTCGACACCCGGGTCGGGCAGCGCGGCGAGTCGCTGTCAGCGGGGGAGCGGCAGCTGGTGGCGCTGATTCGCGCGCACCTGGCCGACCCGGACCTGCTGGTGCTCGACGAGGCCACGAGTGCGGTCGACCCGTCCCTGGAGATGCGGATCGGCCGGGCACTGGAACGGCTGATGAGTGGGCGCACCTCGGTCACCATCGCGCACCGGATGTCGACCGCCGAGAACGCCGACGAGGTGCTCGTGGTCGACGCCGGCCGGATCGTGCAACGTGGGCCGCACGCCCAGCTGGTCGAGGAGGGTGGCGTCTACGGCCGGCTGCACGCCTCCTGGGTCGCCCAGCAGTCCCTCCGTTGAGTCGCGCCCTATTTCCGTTGAAACCCGCCGCGTTCACAGTCGAGATGCGTGTCGTTTCGGAGTTCCCGGAAATCCGGCGCGTCTCGACAGCGAATGAGGCGGTTCTGAACCGCGAACGAGGCGGGTTTCAACGGGAAGGGATACTGGAGGGGTGACTTCCGCTGGTACCTCTCTCGATCCGACGATCGCCTCCCGTCTCAAGCGCGACGCGAACGGCCTCGTCCCCGCGGTGGTGCAGCAGCACGACACCGGTGAGGTGCTGATGCTCGGCTGGATGGACGACGAGGCACTGCACCGGACGCTGAGCTCGGGCCGTTCGACGTTCTGGAGCCGCTCGCGCCAGGAGTACTGGGTCAAGGGCGAGACCTCGGGCCACCGGCAGTGGGTCAAGGAGGTCCGCCTCGACTGCGACGGGGACACCCTGCTGGTCAAGGTCGACCAGGACGGTCCCGCCTGCCACACCGGGGCCCGTACCTGCTTCGACGCCGACCAGCTGCCGGTCACCGGGAACGATGACTGAGCCCGTCGTACGCCGCCGCGACCGCACGTTCGGCCCCACCGTCCTGCTCGGCCTGGCCGGGTCGGTGCTCACCGCCGTGGCCGCGACCCGTGAGTGGGCGCACACGTCGGGGGACGCGGCCGGGATCAAGGTGGAGGCCGCGGTCACGGGATCCGATACCGCGCCGTTGGCCGCCGCGCTGGCGCTTGTGGGACTCGCCGCGTGGGGCGTCGTGCTCGTGGTGCGTGGCCGACTCCGCCGGGTGGTCGCCGCGGTCGGCTTCCTGGCCTGCGCCGGGGTGGCAGCGGCAGTAGTTGTCGCGTTCGACGGCGCCCAGGACGACGCGGTCACCGCGGTCACCGACAAGGGCGCGACCGGCGACGTCCTCGCCACCACGCTCACTGGGTGGTACTACACGGCGGGCGTCGCGGTGACCCTTGCCCTGCTCGCGTTCGCCGTCGCCGTGGTCCGCTCGCCGCGCTGGCCGGCGATGGGCAGCAGGTACGACGCGCCGTCCGCACGCGCCGAGACGCCGGCCACTGACGAGGACATGTGGCGTGCGCTCGACGAAGGGCGCGACCCGACCTCATAGAATGGCTTCCGTCGCGCCACAATGGGGCGCATCGTTCACCAGAACGAGTCAGGCCGCACCGTCACAGAGGAGTACCCCAAGCATGGCTCACCACGGCAACACTCCCGCCGCGTGGACCGGCGTCATGATCATCCTGCTGGGCTTCACCGTCGGCGGTATCGGCTTGGTCATCGGCAGCATGCTGCTCTTCTGGGTCGGTGTCGCGCTCGCCCCGATCGGTGTCATCGTCGGCAAGGTCATGCAGAAGATGGGTCTGGGCGCCGAGCCCATCGGCGACTGAGCCGGGCGACCGAGCCATGGCGACGACGCTGCACCTCCCGGCCGCCACCGACAGCCGCTGGCGACGGGTCAAGGTCCCTGCGCTGGTGGCGGCCGGTGTGCTCGGTGCGAGCGTCCTGCTGCACATCCGCGACCCGCACCAGAGCGGCAGCTGGGGCTTCTGCCCCTGGCTCGTGCTCACCGGAACCTCGTGCCCGGGCTGCGGCGGGCTCCGCGCGGTCAACGACCTGACGCACGGCGACTTCGGTTCGGCCGTCTCGAGCAACGCGCTGTTCGTCGGCTCGATCCCGTTGCTGGGGTTCCTCTGGTTCCGCTGGGTCCGGGACCGGTGGAACGGGGTACGACGGACGCCCAGCACCCGTCGCGCGATCGTCTGCTGCGGGATGTTCCTGCTGGTCGCGATCACGTTCTGGGTGGTGCGGAACCTGTCGTTCGCAGCCTGGCTGGCGCCCTGACGCGGGTTCCCCGCGACACGAGACGAGGGCCCCGACCGTGACGGTCGGGGCCCTCGTGCTGTGCTTCGTCCGCGGTTCGTCAGCCGGTGCTGAACGAGCTGTCGAAGCTGAAGACGCCCGTCGCGAGCAGGATGCCGCTGATGATGCTCCAGACGATGGCGATGATGCCGAGGATGACGCCGGCGGTGGCCATGCCGCCACCGGTCTGTGCGCCGCCCGAGGCGGCGATCTCCTTCTTCGCCATGTTGCCGAGGATCAGCGCCGGAATCCCTGCGAACAGACCGCAGCAGATCAGACCGACGATGCCAAGGATCATCGACCACAGCGCCTTCTGGTTCGTCTGCGGCTGCGCGTAGCCACCGGGCATCCCCGGCCCTCCCTGCATGGGAGGTGGGGGCGGCGGTGGCGGTGTGTAGCTCATGGATGGATCTCCCCACGTGGTTCGTCGCGATTGGTGACAACTCGCGTGACGCTATCGTGCCGCCACGCCGCTCGCGAGCATCTTGGGGTCGACCGGATGCGGTGTCTTGGTCACAGGTTGTTGCCGTCGGGGCCGTAGTCGACGTTGTAGTCCGCGTTGCCCGAGGCGATGGTGTAGATCAGGAACGCCAGGGCGAGCACGCCGAGCACCACCGCGATCGCACCGGTGACGATGCCGGCGAGTGCCATCCCGTCCCCACTCTGCGCACCGCCGCCGGCCCGGATCTCGTTGCGCGCCTTCACCCCGAGCACGATCGCGACCACGCCCGCGATGCCGAGGCCACAGCACCAGAACAGGACCAGGGAGGAGATACCGGTGATCAGCGCGCCGGTGGCCTTGCCGTTCGCTCCCGGTTTCGGCCCATAGCCGTACTGCCCGTACTGCTGGGGGTACCCCGGCGCGTACCCGGGCTGCTGCCCGTACGCCGGACCGTACGGCGACGGGGGTGGCGGGGCCTCACCGGAAGGGGGCTGCTGCTCGCCGGAAGCCGGCGGCTGCTCGTCGGGGCCCGGTGCGGAGCTCTCCGGAGTCGGTCCGCCGTCGTTCGGAGGTCCTGGTGGGTAGCTCATCGCGCTCTCTCCTGGCAGGGAACGATCGGGGCCCGGCGGGCCCTGGCCACATGTCGACCTCTGTGATCGGGCACCTCTGGTCTCGTGAGAGTCTAGAGACCAACCGGGTCCACGCAATCGTGAGAGGTCACCCATGTCCGTTCTCGACGAGATCATCGACGGCGTCCGCGTCGATCTCGCCGAACGCGAGACGGCGACTCCGCTCGACCAGGTCAAGCAGGACGCGCGTCGCGCACCGGACGCGATCGACCCGATGCCCGCGTTCCGCGCCGCCGGCGTCAGCGTGATCGCCGAGGTGAAGCGCTCCAGTCCCAGCAAGGGGTCGCTCGCCGCCATCGCAGACCCCGCCGCGCTGGCCGCCGACTACGAGGCCGGCGGCGCCGCGACGATCAGCGTGCTCACCGAGAAGCGCCGGTTCGGCGGCAGCCTCGACGACCTGCGCCAGGTGCGGGCCGCGGTCGCGATTCCCGTGCTGCGCAAGGACTTCATCGTCACCTCGTACCAGCTCTGGGAAGCGCGTGCCGCGGGTGCCGACCTTGCCCTGCTCATCGTCGCCGCGCTCGAGCAGAACCAGCTCATCTCACTCGTCGACCGGGCACAGTCGATCGGCCTCACCCCGCTCGTGGAGGTCCACGACGAGGAGGAGGTCGACCGTGCCCTCGACGCGGGAGCCCTGCTGATCGGCGTGAACGCACGCAACCTGAAGACCCTCGACGTCGACCGGGACACCTTTGCCCGGTTGGCGCCCCGCATCCCCGATGACGTGGTGCGGGTGGCCGAGTCCGGAGTCCGCGGTCCTCATGACGTGTTCGAGTACGCGAAGCAGGGGGCGAACGTCGTACTCGTGGGAGAGACCCTGGTCCGGGGGAAGGACCCGCGCACCGCGGTCGCCGACCTCGTGGCCGCCGGGGCGCACCCAGCACTCAAGCAACGCGACTGAGAACCGAAAGTCGATACATGTCTGTCCTCCCTGACCAGGCCGGTCACTTCGGGCGCTTCGGCGGCCGCTTCATGCCCGAGGCGCTCATCGCCGCCCACGACGAGCTGACCGCCGCGTGGCAGGACGCGATGGCCGACCCGGAGTTCACGGGTGAGTTCGAGCGGATGCTGCGGGAGTACGCCGGGACGCCGAGCCTGCTGTACGACGCGACGAAGCTGTCCGAGAAGGCCGGAGCCCGGATCCTGCTCAAGCGGGAGGACCTGAACCACACCGGAGCGCACAAGATCCGGAACGTGCTCGGCCAGGCCCTGCTCACCAAGCGGATGGGCAAGACGCGGGTGATCGCGGAGACCGGCGCCGGGCAGCATGGTGTCGCCACCGCGACCGCCTGCGCCTACCTCGGCCTGGACTGCGTGGTCTACATGGGCGAGCTCGACACCCAACGGCAGGCGCTCAACGTCGCCCGGATGCACCTGCTGGGGGCCGAGGTGATCGCGGTGAAGTCGGGGTCCCGAACGCTCAAGGATGCGATCAACGAGGCGCTGCGCGACTGGGTCGCCAGCGTTGACGACACGCACTACATGCTGGGCACCGCCGCGGGCTCACACCCGTTCCCGGCGATGGTCCGCGACTTCTGCCGCGGCATCGGCGACGAGGCCCGCGCCCAGTGCCTGGAGCTGACCGGGGCGCTGCCCGACGCGGCCGTGGCCTGTGTCGGCGGTGGGTCGAACGCGATCGGCCTGTTCGCGGCGTTCGTCGACGACCCGTCGGTGAGGCTGTACGGCTTCGAGGCCGGCGGCGAGGGCTTCGACACCGGTCGGCACGCCTCGACGATCACCGCCGGTGAGATCGGCGTGCTGCACGGGGCCCGAACCTACGTGTTGCAGGACGAGGACGGCCAGACCATCGAGTCGCACTCGATCTCTGCAGGGCTGGACTACCCGGGTGTCGGGCCCGAGCACGCCCACCTCGCGGAGACCGGCCGCGCGCTCTATCGGCCGGTGACCGATGCGGCCGCGATGGACGCGCTCGCGCTGTTGTCACGAACCGAGGGGATCATCCCCGCGATCGAGTCCGCGCATGCCGTCGCCGGGGCGCTCGAGGTCGCGAAGGAGCACCCTGGTTCGACGATCCTGGTGAACCTGTCGGGTCGCGGTGACAAGGACATGGGCACGGCGATCGAGTGGTTCGGCCTGGGGGAGAGCACAGCCGACGAGACGACGGGGGAGCCTCAGGCATGAGCGTGCGCAGGGTGTTCGAGACCGCAAGGGCCGAGGGGCGTGCGGCGCTGGTCGGCTACCTGCCGGCCGGGTTCCCCGACATCCCGGGCTCCGTCGAGGCGATGAAGACCATGGTCGAGTCCGGCTGTGACCTGATCGAGGTCGGCCTTCCCTACAGCGACCCGGTGATGGACGGCCCGACGATCCAGGCCGCCGCCCAGCAGGCACTCGAGGGCGGGGTGCGCACCACCGATGTGCTGCGCACCGTCGAGGCCGTCGCCGCGACCGGTGCTGCGGTGGTCGTGATGACCTACTGGAACCCGGTCGAGAGGTACGGCGTGGAACGGTTCGCCGCCGACCTCGCGAATGCCGGTGGTTCCGGGCTGATCACCCCTGACCTGGTCCCGGACGAGGGCGCGGAGTGGATCGCCGCGGCCGACGCTCACGACCTCGACAAGATCTTCCTGATCGCCCCCTCGTCCACCGACGAACGGCTCGCGATGACCCTGCGGAACTGTCGCGGGTTCGTCTACGCGACCGCGGTGATGGGTGTCACCGGTGCCCGCGAGGTCTCCAGCGACCTGGCCGGGCCGCTGGTCAAGCGGGCCCGTGCGCTCACCGACCTGCCGATCGGCGTCGGTCTCGGCGTGTCCCACGGCAACCAGGCCGCCGAGGTCGCCGGGTACGCCGACGGCGTGATCGTGGGGTCCGCGTTCGTACGACGGCTGCTCGACGCCGGAGTGGACCGGGCCGCGGGCCTCGCCTCGCTGGCCGAGCTGACCCGGGACCTCGCCGACGGGGTACGCCGTGGGTAGGACCCGCCGCCTGCTCGCGGCCACGGCCGCCCTGTCCGTCGTACTCACCGTCTCCGGCTGCGGCGACGACACGGAGGCCGGTGCGGAGCAGCTCACCTCGGGGATGAAGGTGTACGGCGACGACGGCATGAACGGCGCCGTGCTCGACGACCAGTACGTCATGCCCGACACGTCGCTGACCGCCACGAACGGGGCGCCGTACTCCCTGACCAAGGACACCACCAGGCCGCTGACGCTGGTGTTCTTCGGCTACACCCACTGCCCGGACATCTGCCAGATCGTGATGTCCGACATCGCCTCCGCGATGACCCGGCTCGACGCAGCCGACCGGGACAAGGTCGGGATGCTGTTCATCACCAGCGACCCGACGCGCGACAAGCCGGAGGTGCTGCGCGAGTACCTCGACCGGTTCGACCCGGCGTTCGAGGGGCTCACCGGCGACCTCGACCAGATCGTCGAGGTCGCGAACACGCTCGGCGTCGCGATCGAGAAGGGGACCAAGATGCCGTCCGGTGGCTACGAGGTCGCGCACGGCACCCAGATCGTCGGTGTCAACGCCGACGACCGGGCCCCGATCGTGTGGACCGAGGGCACCTCGGCTGGTGACCTCGCCGCGGACATCGTCACGCTGCTTCACGACAACGGGTAGCCTCGCGCCGTGACCCTCGCTTACCTCCCGAGCCCGGACCAGGGCGTCTGGCATCTCGGCCCGTTCCCGCTGCGCGCGTACGCGCTGTGCATCATCGCCGGTGTCATCGTCGCGATCTGGCTCGGCGAGAAACGGTGGGTGGCCCGCGGCGGCAAGCCCGGCCAGGTCGGCGACATCGCGATCTGGGTGATCCCGTTCGGACTCGTCGGTGGCCGGCTCTACCACGTGATCACCGACTACCAGCTGTACTTCGGGGACGGGCGGGACCCGGTCACCGCGTTGTACATCTGGCAGGGCGGGCTCGGTATCTGGGGCGCGATCGCTCTCGGTGCGCTCGGCGCCTACATCGGCTGCCGGCGCAACAGGGTGAAGTTCCTGCCGCTGGCCGACGCGCTGGCGCCGGGCATCGCGATCGCGCAGGCGATCGGCCGCTGGGGCAACTGGTTCAACCAGGAGCTGTTCGGCAAGCCGACCACCCTGCCGTGGGCGCTGGAGATCGACCCGCTGCACCGACCCGAGGGCTACGCACAGTTCGCGACCTTCCACCCCACCTTCCTCTACGAGTTCCTCTGGAACCTGGGCGTGGCCGCTCTGGTGATCTGGGCCGACCGCCGGTTCCGGCTCGGCTACGGTCGGGCGTTCGCGTTGTACGTCGCCGGCTACACCGCTCGGCCGGGGCTGGATCGAGTACATGCGCATCGACACCGTGAACCACATCGCCGGCCTGCGGCTGAACGTGTGGACCTCGATCATCGTGTTCATCGCGGCCGTGGCGTTCTTCATCTGGTCGGCCAAGCGGCACCCCGGCCGCGAGGAGTCGGTGCTCCTCGACGATGCCCGTCCGACAGGGGACGCCCGTCCGACAGGGGACGCCCGTCCGACAGGGGACGCCGGCGACGACGGCCCGGCCGAGGCGGGTACGACGCGCGACCCGTCCGCCGACGACACGACCTGACCCACTTCCCACGACGGACCCCCACCTCCCACGACGAGTTGGACGCGGGAAGTGCTGCTTCACCATGGTGCCTTGGTGAAACCGGGGACACGTGACGGCAGGTCAGGTGAGCCTTTCCTTCGATGAAATCCCTTAGTTTTAGGGATATTTTGGCTCCATGACCACCGAAGGCCCGGCGCTGCCGGACATCCCCGCGATCGACCACCAGCACTCGGACGTCACGGGTGGCTGGCTGCGCCCAGCCGTGTTCGGTGCGATGGACGGGCTGGTGTCGAACGTGGCACTGATCGCCGGTGTCGCGGGAGGAACCCGTGCCGCGGGGGACTCGCGCGCCGTCGTCCTCGCCGGCCTGGCCGGTCTCGCCGCGGGCGCGTTCTCGATGGCCGCGGGCGAGTACACCTCGGTCGCCAGCCAGTCCGAGGCAGCCGAGCGCGAGATCGAGAAGGAGCGCGCCGAGATCCTGCGCAACCCCGAGGGCGAGACCCACGAGCTCGCCAAGATGTACGTCGAGAAGGGCGTCGACGAGCACCTCGCCCATGAGGTGGCGCGCCAGGTCCACAGGGACGTGGACAACGCCGTCAACGTGCACGCCCGGGAGGAGCTCGGTGTCGACCCGGACGACCTCCCGTCGCCGATGGTCGCGGCGGCATCCTCGTTCCTGGCCTTCGCGGTCGGGGCGTTCCTACCTGTGCTGCCCTACCTGCTCGGCGCGGAAACGCTGCTGCCGGGGCTGCTGGTGGCACTGATCGCGTTGTTCGGTTGTGGGGCCGTGGTGACCCAGGTGACGAACCGGACCTGGCTGTACGGCGGGATGCGGCAGATGCTGCTCGGCGCTGCGGCCGCGGGGCTCACCTACGCGATCGGGGCAGCGGTCGGCGCCAACCTGGGCTAGTCCAGCATGTGATCTTCGTGTCTCGGCAGGCGAGCGTCATACGATCGGCATGTTGTACGCTTTTCACTCCGCATGGGCCAATGTCGTCCCGCGCAACTCTCTGCTTGAACTCACCGGATTTCATCTCGGGACTCGGTGTCACGACGACGACGGGAGAATGCCGCAATGCACGCATTCCCGCCGCCCCAGGGGCTTTACGACGGTCAGCACGAGCACGACGCGTGCGGTGTTGCCTTCGTCGCCACCCTGACAGGCGTTGCTAGCCACGACATCGTTGCCAAGGCCATCACCGCCCTGCGTAATCTCGAGCACAGGGGCGCCACCGGCGCGGAACCGGACTCGGGCGACGGGGCCGGCATCCTGCTGCAGGTCCCCGACCGGTTCCTGCGCGAGGTCGTCGACTTCGAGCTGCCCGCGCCCCGGGCCTACGCGGTAGGAACCGCGTTCCTGCCCGGTGACGAGGAGCAGATCGCCAAGACCCGCCGGCGCATCGAGGAGATCGCCGCCGAGGAGGGCCTCAACGTTCTCGGCTGGCGCGACGTGCCGGTGCACCCGGACATGCTCGGAGCCACCGCCGTCTCGGTGATGCCGGCGTTCAGCCAGCTGTTCGTAACCGCGTCGAGCGGCCGTCTCGTCGGAATGGCCCTCGAGCGCCTCGCATTCTGCCTGCGCAAGCGCTCCGAGCGGGAGACCGACGTCTACTTCCCGTCGCTGTCGTCGCGGACCCTGGCCTACAAGGGGATGCTCACCACCGACCAGCTCGACCAGTTCTACCCCGACCTCGTCGACGAGCGGATCCAGTCCGCGGTCGCCGTCGTGCACTCGCGCTTCTCCACCAACACGTTCCCGAGCTGGCCGCTGTCGCACCCGTTCCGGTTCATAGCCCACAACGGAGAGATCAACACCGTGATGGGGAACCGGAACTGGATGCGCGCCCGTGAGGCGCTGCTGTCCAGCGACCTGATCCCCGGCGACATGGACCGGCTCTACCCGATCTGCTCGACCGGGGCATCGGACTCGGCCTCCTTCGACGAGGCGCTCGAGCTGCTGCACATGGGCGGCCGCACGCTGCCGCACGCGGTGCTGATGATGATCCCCGAGGCATGGGAGAACCACGCCGAGATGGACGCGCAGCGCCGCGCGTTCTACGAGTTCCACGCCTCAATGATGGAGCCGTGGGACGGGCCCGCGTGCGTGGTGTTCACCGACGGCACCCAGATCGGCGCGGTCCTCGACCGCAACGGCCTGCGCCCCTCGCGCTACTGGGTCACCGACGACGGTCTTGTCGTGCTCGCCTCCGAGGTCGGCGTCCTGGACATCGACCCGGCGACCGTCGTACGCAAGGGACGGCTGCAGCCCGGCCGGATGTTCCTCGTCGACACCGCCGAGCACCGGATCATCGAGGACGAGGAGATCAAGTCCGAGCTCGGCGTCCGAGCACCCGTACGACGAGTGGCTGCACGCCGGGATCATCAAGCTCGAGGACCTCCCGGACCGCGAGCACATCGTGCACACGCACGCCTCGGTGACCCGCCGGCAGCAGATCTTCGGCTACACCGAGGAGGAGAAGCGGGTCCTGCTCACGCCCATGTCGAAGACCGGCGCGGAGCCGATCGGCTCGATGGGCACCGACACCCCGATCGCCGCGCTCTCGGATCGGCCCCGGCTGCTGTTCGACTACTTCAGCCAGCTGTTCGCGCAGGTGACCAACCCGCCGCTGGACGCGATCCGCGAGGAGCTGGTCACCTCCCTGGCCGGAACCATCGGCCCCGAGGCCAACCTGCTCGAGCCGACCCCGGCCTCGTGCCGCCAGGTCGTGCTGCCGTTCCCGGTCATCGACAACGACGAGCTCGCCAAGCTCCGTCACATCAACCGGGACGGCGACCTGCCCGGCTACGGCACCCACGTGTCGCGCGGCCTCTACGACGTGAACGGCGGGGGAGCGGCACTCGCGAAGCGGATCGACGAGGTCTGCGAGGAGGTGTCGGGCGCGATCGCCGACGGGGCCCGCATCATCGTGCTCTCCGACCGGCACTCCACCGCCGACCTGGCACCGATCCCGTCCCTGCTCCTCACCGGCGCGGTGCACCACCACCTGGTCCGCGAGAAGACCCGCACCCAGGTCGGACTGGTGGTCGAGGCCGGTGACGTGCGCGAGGTGCACCACGTGGCGCTGCTCATCGGGTACGGCGCCGCCGCGGTCAACCCGTACCTGGCGATGGAGACCGTCGAGGACCTGGCCCGTGACGGCTACTACGTCCAGCTGGAACCGCAGGCCGCGGTCAAGAACCTGGTGAAGTCGCTCGGCAAGGGCGTGCTCAAGGTGATGAGCAAGATGGGTGTGTCGACCGTCGCGTCGTACACCGGCGCCCAGATCTTCGAGGCCGTGGGTCTCGCGCAGCCCCTGGTCGACCGGTACTTCACCGGCACCGTCAGCAAGCTCGGCGGCGTCGACCTGGACACGGTCGCCGAGGAGGTCGCCCGCCGGCACCGCAAGGCGTACCCGGTCGACGGGCTCCCGCCGGCCCACCGGGCCCTGGAGATCGGCGGCGAGTACCAGTGGCGCCGCGAGGGTGAACCGCACCTGTTCGACCCGGACACCGTGTTCCGGCTCCAGCACGCGACCCGCACCGGCCGCTACGACATCTTCAAGCAGTACACCGCCCGCGTGGACGAGCAGTCCGAGCGGCTGATGACGCTGCGCGGCCTGTTCAAGTTCAAGGGCGACCGACAGCCGATCCCGATCGAGGAGGTCGAGCCGGTCTCGGAGATCGTCAAGCGGTTCTCCACCGGGGCGATGTCCTACGGTTCGATCAGCAAGGAGGCGCACGAGACCCTCGCGATCGCGATGAACCGGCTGGGCGGCAAGTCCAACACCGGTGAGGGCGGGGAGGACGCGGACCGGCTCTACGACCCGGAGCGCCGCTCGTCGATCAAGCAGGTCGCGTCGGGACGGTTCGGGGTGACCTCGGAGTACCTCACGAACTCCGACGACATCCAGATCAAGATGGCGCAGGGCGCGAAGCCCGGTGAAGGCGGCCAGCTCCCGGGACACAAGGTGTACCCGTGGATCGCCACTACCCGGTACTCCACCCCGGGCGTCGGCCTGATCTCGCCTCCACCGCACCACGACATCTACTCGATCGAGGACCTGGCGCAGCTGATCCACGACCTGAAGAACGCCAACCCGTCGGCGCGGGTGCACGTGAAGCTCGTCGCCGAGGTCGGCGTAGGGACGGTCGCCGCGGGTGTGTCCAAGGCGCACGCGGACGTCGTACTCATCTCCGGGCACGACGGCGGGACGGGCGCGTCTCCGCTGACCTCGCTCAAGCACGCCGGGGGGCCCTGGGAGCTCGGCCTCGCCGAGACCCAGCAGACCCTGCTGCTCAACGGCCTGCGGGACCGGATCGTCGTCCAGACCGACGGCCAGCTCAAGACCGGTCGGGACGTGATCATCGCGGCCCTTCTCGGGGCCGAGGAGTTCGGTTTCGCCACCGCGCCGCTGGTCGTCTCGGGCTGCATCATGATGCGCGTCTGCCACCTGGACACCTGCCCGGTCGGCGTCGCCACCCAGAACCCGGTGCTGCGTGAGCGCTACACCGGCAAGCCCGAGTTCGTCGTGAACTTCTTCGAGTACGTCGCCGAGGAGGTCCGCGAGAACCTGGCCGCGCTGGGGTTCCGGACGCTGGACGAGGCGATCGGCCACGCCGAGGTGCTCGACACGGAACGGGCCGTGGGCCACTGGAAGGCTGCAGGTCTCGACCTGTCGCCGATCCTGCACGTACCGGCGCTGCCCGAGGGCGCTGTTCGTCGGAACACGATCGGCCAGGACCACGGTCTCGACAAGGCTCTCGACAACGAGCTCGTGGCCTTGTCCGCGGACGCGCTCGAGCATGGTGAGCCGGTGCGGGCACAGGTGAAGATCCGCAACGTCAACCGCACGGTCGGCACGATCCTCGGCCACGAGGTCACCAAGCGCTACAAGGGCGAGGGGCTCCCGGACGGGACCATCGACATCACCTTCACCGGGTCGGCGGGACAGTCGTTCGGCGCGTTCCTGCCGCGGGGCATCACGCTGCGGCTCGAGGGTGACGCCAACGACTACGTCGGCAAGGGCCTCTCGGGCGGCCGGATCGTGGTCCGCCCGGACCGCGCCTCCACGTTCGAAGCGGAGAACCAGATCATCGCCGGCAACGTGATCGGCTACGGCGCCACGTCGGGGGAGATCTTCCTCCGTGGCCAGGTCGGGGAGCGGTTCTGTGTCCGCAACTCCGGCGCGACCGCCGTGGTCGAGGGCGTCGGCGACCACGGGTGCGAGTACATGACCGGTGGACGCGTCGTCGTGATCGGTCCGATGGGCCGCAACTTCGCCGCCGGCATGTCCGGTGGCGTGGCCTTCGTGCTCGACCTCGACGAGGGACGGGTCAACCCGGAGCTGGTGGAGCTGCGACCGGTCGAGGGGGAGGCCGCGGAGGAGCTCGAGACGTTCGTGCGACGCCACCACGAGGAGACCGAGTCGACGGTCGCGGCCGCGCTGCTCGACGACTGGCCGGCCGCGTTGGCCCGGTTCACCGAGGTGATGCCCAGCGACTTCAAGCGCGTGCTCGAAGCCAAGGCCGAGGCACTCGAGGAGGGCCTCACCGAGGACGAGGCTGCGACCCGGATGATGGAGGCTCTCCATGGCTGACCCGAAAGGCTTCATGAAGGACGGGCGCGAGGTTGCCTCGCGTCGTCCGGTCGAGGAGCGAGTCCAGGACTGGAACGAGGTCTACCCCGACGGTGCGGGGCGGTCGCTGCTGCCGATCATCACCAAGCAGGCCGGGCGCTGCATGGACTGCGGCATCCCGTTCTGCCACCAAGGCTGCCCGCTCGGGAACATCATCCCCGAGTGGAACGACCTGGTCTGGCGTGACGACTGGGAAGGTGCGATCGAGCGGCTGCACGCCACCAACAACTTTCCGGAGTTCACCGGCCGGCTGTGCCCGGCGCCGTGCGAGACCTCGTGCGTGCTCGGCATCAACCAGGAGCCGGTGACGATCAAGAACGTCGAGGTCGCGATCGCCGACAAGGCCTGGGACGCAGGCTATGTGCGGCCGCAGCCGCCGGAGTGGCTGACCGGCAAGACGGTCGCGGTCGTGGGCTCCGGCCCCGCCGGCCTCGCCGCCGCGCAGCAGCTGACCCGCGCCGGTCACACGGTCGCCGTTTATGAGCGCGCAGACCGGGTCGGTGGACTGATGCGTTACGGCATCCCCGAGTTCAAGATGGAGAAGCAGTACCTCGACCGTCGGCTCGACCAGATGAAGCGTGAGGGCACAGTCTTCCGGACCGGGGTGGACGTCGGCGCAGACATCACCGGCCCGCAGCTCACCGAACGGTTCGACGCCGTCGTCCTGGCCGTGGGCGCGACCCTCGCCCGTGACCTGCCGATCACCGGACGTGAGCTCGGCGGCATCCACCAGGCGATGGAGTTCCTGCCTCAGTCCAACCGGGCGTCGCTCGGCGAGGACGTGGAGAACCAGATCGTCGCCACCGACAAGCACGTGATCATCATCGGTGGCGGGGACACCGGCGCGGACTGCCTCGGCACCTCGCACCGTCAGGGCGCCAGGTCGGTGACCCAGCTGGAGATCATGCCGGAGCCCGGGACCGACCGGCCCGCGAACCAGCCGTGGCCGACGTACCCGATGACGTACCGGGTCTCCTCGGCACACGAAGAGGGCGGCGAGCGGGTGTACTCGGTGTCCACGAAGGAGTTCCTCGACGACGGGTCCGGGAACGTCCGGGCGCTCCGCCTTGTCGAGGTGGCGATGAGGGACGGCCGCTTCGAGGAGGTCGAGGGCTCCGAGCGGGAGATCCCCGCCGACCTGGTGCTGTTCGCGATGGGCTTCACCGGTCCGGAGCAGGACGGTGTGGTCGCGCAGCTCGGTGTCGACCTCGACGACCGGGGCAACGTGGCACGCGACCAGGACTACCGGTCCTCCGTCGACGGTGTCTTCGTCGCCGGCGACGCCGGCCGCGGCCAGTCGCTGATCGTCTGGGCGATCGCTGAGGGCCGCGCCACCGCCGCTGCCGTGGACAAGCACCTCACCGGAGCGACCACGCTTCCGTCGCCCATTCCGCCCACCGAGCGTCCGATGATGGTCTGAGCGTACGTCGCAGTTTCCCCAAGGGATGTTGCTGGACCTGCACTCCCCATGCCGAGCTCATCGTGGGGGGTGCAGGTCCGTCGTGGTGCCCTGGTGAACCTGGGGCGAAGCGGCGGCAACTGAGGCGGGCGGCTCGGATCGGCCCGGCGCTTTGGGTGACCGGGGAGTAGCCCCTAGGGTCGTCTACGTGCGAAGAGCGAAGATTGTCTGCACCCTCGGCCCTGCTGTGTCTACCCCGGAACGGATCCGCGAGCTCGTGGATGCCGGGATGGATGTCGCGCGCCTCAACCTGAGCCACGGCTCCTACGCGGACCACGAGAAGGTGTACCGGTTGGTGCGCGAGGCTGCCGACCAGAAGGGTCACGGCGTCGGCATCTTCGCCGACCTGCAGGGCCCGAAGATCCGGCTCGGCAAGGTTGCCGGTGGACCGGTCGACCTCGAGGAGGGGCAGCCCTTCACGATCACCACGCGGGACGTGCCGGGGGACCGGCACATCTGCTCCACGACGTACGACGGACTGCCCGGCGATGTCTCGGCCGGCGACCAGATCCTGATCGACGACGGCAAGGTGCGCCTCGAGGTCATCGCCGTCGGCGACACCGATGTCGAGACGCGGGTCGTCGTGCCCGGTCCGGTCAGCAACAACAAGGGGATCAACCTGCCCGGTGTCGCGGTGTCCGTGCCGGCGCTGTCGGAGAAGGATGTCGAGGACCTGCGCTGGGCACTGCACCTGACGGTGGACTTCATCGCGTTGTCGTTCGTGCGCTCGGCCAAGGATGCCGAGGACGTCCGCCGGATCATGGCGGAGGAGAACGTCTACCTCCCCGTGATCGCGAAGATCGAGAAGCCACAGGCGATCGACAACCTCGACGAGATCGTCAAGGCCTTCGACGGTTTCATGGTGGCGCGCGGCGACCTCGGCGTGGAGTGTCCCCTCGAGGACGTCCCGTTCCTGCAGAAGCGGGTGATCGAACTCGCCCGACGCAACGCCAAGCCGGTGATCGTCGCCACCCAGATGCTGGAGTCGATGATCTCCGCTCCCCGTCCGACCCGCGCCGAGGCGTCCGACGTGGCCAACGCCGTGCTCGACGGCGCCGACGCGGTGATGCTCTCGGGCGAGACCAGCGTGGGCGACTTCCCGATCGAGACCGTCGAGACGATGGCGCGGATCATCCAGTCGACGGAGGACCACTCGCTGCCCAACATGGCGGCGATCGACTGGGCGCCACGTACCCGCGGCGGGGTGATCGCGAAGGCCGCAGCCGAGGTGGCCAGCCGGGTCGGTGCGAAGTACACCGTCGCGTTCACCCAGAGCGGTGACTCCGCGCGACGGCTGTCGCGCTTCCGCGGCTCGATCCCCACTCTCGCGTTCACGCCGGTCCCGGCAGTGCGGTCACAGCTGTCCCTGACCTGGGGGGTCGAGACCTTCCTGGCACCGCCCGTGGAGCACACCGACGAGATGGTCCGCCAGGTCGACGAGGCGCTGTTGAAGATCGGCCGGGTGCACGAGGGTGACCTCGTGGTGATCATCGCCGGCAGCCCGCCCGGCATTCCCGGCTCCACGAACGCGCTGCGCATCCACAAGATGGGTGACGCGATCAACGAGGTGACGCCGGCGTACCGCCGTGAGCCTTAGTCCGCGGCCCTCGCAGCCGCGCGAGGCAACGGGCGTCGCAGCCAGCTCTGCACCTCGGCGCGCGCTCCGTAGGCGGACGACGGTGCGCTCGGGGCGGTTCGGTGCCGTTGACCACGACGCGCTTCGGTCGGCTCTGGCGCCATGGAATGTCGAGAAGGTCAAGGGTCCGCTGGCACCAGCGCGGACAGTCTCGGAAACCCCGTAGAACAAAGGATTCTGGTGCCCCGGGTGGGACTCGAACCCACACTGCATCGGGTTTGAGCCGATGTTCTCTGCCAATTGGAATACCGGGGCAGGCGACCTAAACCGTACCCGATTCGATCCACGATTCTGCACCGAGGTCGGGACGGTTACACACGGGAGACCAGCCACTCATCCCCGAGAACCGTCGCACACTTTGTGGCTCGACACGGAGGGGCGAGCCTCTAGTTTTGTCTTTGTCTATTAATTCAGTAGACTAAAAATCCGAAGACACCGGGTGCAGAAGCGGAGATCGTCACATGTGGAAGCCGTGGGACTGGGCGCAGAGCAGCAACCAGGTCGCCCTGAGCAACGCCCGAGCAGCATCGACCGAGCTGTCCCGAAGGCGGGTGGAGCGTGCGGAGGTCGAGCTGTTCCTTGCGGAGCACATCCACCATGTGACGAAGAGCGCCAGCGCCTGACCCTCGGCGACGTGCACCCGTCCGTCGTACCGCACTAGCCTTACCTGTCGTGAGCGAACAACAGGCACGTACTCTCCCCGCCCGTCGCGTCGTGATCGCCGAGGACGAGGCCCTGATCCGCCTCGACCTGGCGGAGATGCTGGGGGAGGAGGGGTACGACGTGGTGGGCCAGGCGGGCGACGGCGCCCGGGCGATCGAGCTCGCAGAGGAGCTGCGCCCCGACCTCGTCGTCCTCGACGTCAAGATGCCCAAGCTGGATGGCATCTCGGCCGCGCAGCGGATCGCCGAACAACGCATCGCCCCCGTGGTGATCCTTACCGCGTTCAGCCAGCGTGACCTCGTGGACCGGGCCCGGTACGCCGGCGCGATGGCGTACCTGGTCAAGCCGTTCAGCAAGGTCGACCTGGTGCCGGCGATCGAGATGGCGGTCAGCAGATTCGCCGAGCTGCAGCTGCTCGAGGCGGAGGTCGCCGACCTCACCGAACGGCTGGAGACCCGCAAGGTCGTGGACCGGGCCAAGAGCGTGCTGCAGGAGCAGCTCGAGCTCAGCGAGCCCGACGCGTTCCGCTGGATCCAGAAGACTGCGATGGATCTCCGGCTGTCGATGAAACAGGTCGCCGAAGGCGTGATCACGCACGGTCCCGCTATCGCCGAGGAGTGACCCAGGAGTGACCCGAACCGGCCGGTTTATGGAACGAACCCAGGGAAGAACCCGGGGAGCGCGACCGCAGGTCACGAATTGGCAACGACCGGGGGCCAATTTCCTCCGACATCCCCGAAACTGACCCGATAAGGGGCTAAGTTCACTCCATCACAAGGACGTGGTTGCTCCTGCCCTCGTGGGCTGGGGGGCCGCAATTCTCCATCAGACGGAGGCTCAATTGATTCGCCCAAACCGCGCCTGGCGCACGGCTGTGGTCCTGGCGACTGCGTCGCTGGTACTCACAGCCTGCGGTCAGGACTCACCCACTCCGGCCGAAGGTGAAGACACCACATCGGCCAGCCCCACCGAAGATCAAGCCGCGAAGACAGGTGACGGCACACTGAACATCGGTTCGCTGCTTCCGCAGACCGGTGACCTCGCCTACCTCGGCCCGCCCGAGTTCGCGGGCGTCGATCTCGCGATCAAGGACATCAACGCGGCCGGCGGTGTGCTCGGCAAGGACGTCGTGGGCCACAAGGCCGACTCCGGCGACGACGCTCCCGCCATCGCGGGCGCCTCGGTCGACACGCTGCTGAACGACAAGGTCGACGTGATCGTCGGTGCCGCCGCCTCTGGCGTCTCGGTGACCGTCATCGACAAGATCACCGGTGCCGGCGTCGTGCAGTTCTCGCCGGCTAACACGGCCGCAGCGTTCGACACCTACGACGACAACGGCCTCTACTTCCGTACTGCGCCCTCGGACCGGCTCCAGGGCCAGGTTCTCGGCGAGCTCGCGGTCGCGGATGGTCACACCAATGTCGCGGTGATGGCTCGTCAGGACACGTACGGTGAGGGTCTCGCCGAGCAGACCGTGGCGACGCTGGAGGAGAAGGGCGCAACCGTCACCGAGCACGTGTTGTACTCCGCGGAAGCGCAGAACTTCACCGCTGAGGTCAACAAGATCGCGGCCTCGAAGCCTGACGCCATCGTGCTGATCGCCTTCGACGAGACGACGAAGATCATCCCGCAGTTCATCGCCAAGGGCATCGGGCCGCAGGACGTCCAGCTCTACTTCGTCGACGGCAACATGGCCGACCACTCCGGCGAGAACTACAACCTCGAGGGAGTCAAGGGGACCATTCCGGTGTCGGCCGAGCCCGACCCGGGGTTCAACGAACGACTGCTCGAGGTCGACCCGAGCCTGAAGGAGTACACCTACGGTCCGCAGGCGTACGACGCCGTGATGATGTCCGCTCTCGCGGCGATCGCGGCAGGCGACGACTCCGGTAAGGCGATCGGGTCCGAGCTGGTCAACATCTCCAAGGACGGCACGGCGTGTGCCACCTTCGAGGAGTGCGCCCAGCTGCTCGAGGACGGCGAGGACATCGACTACAACGGTGCCTCCGGACCGTGCGACCTGAACGACAGCGGTAGCCCGAACAAGGCCACCATCGGTATCCAGCTCTACGGTGCCGACAACAAGTACAAGCAGGTCGACTCGGTCTCCGGCGTCCTCGACTGACGCACTGATCGAACGCTCAACCACGGAGGGCCCGGCCAGGGAACTGGCCGGGCCCTTCTGTCTGCCAGTCGGACGACGGGGCAGTGGTACGACGGGCGGGGCGCCGAGTACCACGGGCAGGGAGCACGAAAGGACTCGGCCGATGATCCCCTGTTCGGCAAATCCGGTGGGCACCCGGGGTAAGTCGTGACATCGAGTGCGCCTCCGATCTTCCAGATAGGGGGCGCACTGTCGTGTTCCAGGCGGGCCCTAGCGAAGAAGATCGCTCTGCCGCTGTCCACGCCACCAGTGTCACCTGCGCCGGCTAGACCCCCGGCCGCGCCACCAAACCGGTGCGGCTCAGCGGGTCCGGTAGCGGGCGTAGATCAGCCCGCTGTCGAAGGCCCGCTCCTCGACCAGCTCGAGGTCGAGGCGCACGCCGTCGGGGAAGAACCGCTTGCCGCCGCCAACCACGCTCGTCGTCATGAAGAGGTGGTACTCGTCCACCAGGCCGGCCGCGATCGCCTGGGCGGCGAGGTTCGGGCCGTCGACGGTGAGGTCGTTGGCAGCCTCGGCCTTGAGCCGGCGCACCGCGTCCGGGTCGAAGGTCCGCTCGATCCTGGTCTTCGCGCTGGACACCGACTCCAGCGTCGTGGAGTAGACGATCTTCTCCGCGGCCTGCCAGTCCCGGGCGTACTGCAGGATGTGCGGCGGCTGGTCGGGCTCGGTGTGCGCGGTCTCCCAGTAGACCATCGTCTCGTACATCCGTCGGCCGTAGAGGTACGTGCCGACGGGGCGGAAGAGGTCGTTGACGAAGGTGTGCACCTCCTGGTCGTCGGCCCCAGTGCCGAGGTCGCCCTCCGCTGCCTCGGCGTAGCCGTCGAGCGAGGTGATCATCGAGTAGATGAGCTTGGCCATGCGTCTCCTTCGGGTCCGAACGCGTTCTACCACAGTCCTGGAGGCTCTGACCTCCCGAAGACCCGGAACTCATCGATCGACTGGCCGACCCGCGCGGTCAACCGTCACATCCCCGACGAAGCACGGCGGCCCTCCCGCACCGGCACCCCGAAGGGTCAGGCTAAGGGAGGGCCGCCGTGGTGACCCCCGAACCCACCGGATTTGCCGAACAGGGATGATCCGGCCGGGTCCTTCGGTGACTGTGCTGGGTGGCTCAGGCCTTGGCGAGCGTGCCGAGGTAGAGCTCGATCACCTTGGGGTCCTTGGCGAGCTCCTGACCGGTGCCGGTGTAGGCGTTGCGTCCTTGGTCGAGGACGTACCCGCGGTCGCAGATCTGCAGGCACCGGCTGGCGTTCTGCTCGACCATCACGACGGACACGCCGGCCCGGTTGATCCGGCGGGTCTGGACGAAGACCTCGTCCTGCATGACGGGGGAGAGGCCTGCCGAAGGCTCGTCGAGCAGCAGCACGGACGGCTCCATCATCAGCGCGCGTCCCATCGCCACCATCTGCCGCTCACCACCGGAAAGCGAACCGGCCCGTTGGGCGCGCCGGTCGCGCAGGGCGGGGAAGAGCTCGGTGACGAAGTCGAACCGCTCGGTGAACCGCTTGGGGGCCTGGAAGACCCCCATCTCCAGGTTCTCCTGGACGGTCAGCGACGGGAACACGTTGTTGTTCTGCGGCACGAACCCGATGCCGGCAGACACGAGGTCGTCGGCCCGCTTGTTCGTGATGTCCTTGCCCTCGAGGAGGACCTTGCCCTCCTTGATCTTGACCAGGCCGAACAGCGCCTTGAGGAGCGTGGACTTGCCGGCACCGTTGGGGCCGATGATGCCGACCAGCTCGCCGGGCTGGCAGTACAGGTCCGCCCCGTTGAGGATGTTCACGCCGGGCAGGTACCCCGCGGTCAGGTCGTCTGCCCGCAGCACCGCGCCCTCGGCTGCGGCGAGGTGCTCCTTGCGGCCGGGGACGTCCGAAGAGTTCTCAGTCATTTCCGCTCACCCTTGTCCTCGGTCTGGTCGATGGGTTCATCGCCCTCCTTTGCGGCGAGCTCGGACTCCGCCGCGGCGAGGATCTTCTCCTCGGCCTCGAACGTGAGAACCTCGTCGTGGTGGGCGCCGAGGTAGGCGTCGATCACCCGCTGGTCACCCATCACCGAGTCCGGCGGGCCTTCGGCGATGATCTGCCCTTGGGCCATCACGATCACCCAGTCGGAGATGTCGCGGACCATGTCCATGTCGTGCTCGACGAACAGCACGGTCCGGCCGTCGTCCCGCAGCGACTTCACATGCCCGAGCAGTGACTGTTTCAGCGCGGGGTTCACGCCGGCCATGGGCTCGTCGAGCATGACGAGCTCGGGGTCGGCCATCAGGGCACGTGCCATCTCGAGCAGCTTGCGCTGACCGCCGGACAGCGACCCCGCGAAGTCCTCGCGCTTCTTGATCAACAGGAACCGCTCGAGGAGCGAGTCCGCACGCTTTGTGTTGTCGGCCTCCTGGCCTCGCCACAGCGGCTTGAACATGGCGCCGAGCAGCGACTCGCCCTTCTGGTCGGTGGCGCCGACGCGCATGTTCTCGATGACGGTGAGCTTTGAGAGCACCTTGGTGAGCTGGAAGGTGCGGACCATGCCCAACCGGGAGACCTTGTATGCGGGGATCTTGTTCAGGCTCTGGCCGTTGAAGGACCAGTCGCCCGAGTCGGGACGGTCGAATCCGGTGAGCAGGTTGAAGAACGTGGTCTTGCCCGCACCATTGGGCCCGATCAGCGCAGTGATGATCCCGCGCTGGATCTCGACGTGCTGCACGTCGACGGCCGTCAGCCCGCCGAAGGTTCGCCTGATGTGGTCGGCGACGACGATCGGGTCGGGCTTCTTCGCGCCCGGCTCGCGCGGGACGTCGGCCAGCGTGGCGCGGGCACGTGCGACGCTGTCGGAACCCACCGAGGTGGGGCCGGCACCGCTGTCGGTGGCTGTGGTGTCAGCGGGCATCGAGGGCCAGCTCCCTTCGGTCTCCGAACAGTCCTTGTGGTCTGAAGACCATCAGGAGCATCAGTGCGAGCCCCATGAACATGAACCGCACGAGGCTGGCTTGGTTGTTGGTCATGATCGAGGCGGAGATGAGTCCGCTGGCGGTGGCCTGTGAGAAGAACAGGTCCAGGAAGCTGAGCAGGAACCAGAAGATGACCGCGCCGGCAACTGGCCCGAGGACTCGCGCCGCACCGCCGACGAGCAGGACGGTATAGGCGAAGAAGGTGATGTCGGTGGCGAAGAACGCCGGGTTGATCGCTGCGGTCTGGAGGGCGGCGATGAAGCCGGCGAACGCGCCGAACATGCCGCCGATGATCAGTGACTGCATCTTGTAGTTGTAGACGTTCTTGCCGAGGCTGCGGACGGCGTCCTCGTCCTCACGGATCGACTTCAGCACCCGGCCCCAGGGGCTGCGCATCAACAGGAAGACGACCAGGCAGGAGAGGCCCACCAGCGTCCAGCCGACCACCATCACCCAGAAGTCGTTGGCCCGCCAGGTCACCAGTCCCGGAATCCCGTACGTCCCGTCGAACGGGCTCAGGGAGCGGAATGTGCTGATGTACCCGGTCAGCCCGTCCTGGCCACCGAAATACTCCGACAGGGTGACCGAGCCGACGACCTGTCGAATGATCTCCGCGGCCGCGATCGTGACGATCGCCAGGTAGTCGGCTCGCAGCCGCAGCGTGGGCACACCGAGCAGGAGCGCCAGCACCACGGTCAGGAGCAGGCCGACCACGATGCCCAGCCAGAAGGGCAGTCCCCAGGTGGAGACGATCGACGCCAGGGAGTAACCGCCCACGGCCATGAAACCGGCCTGGCCGAAGTTCAGCAGTCCGGTGTACCCGAAGTGCACGTTGAGGCCGATCGCCGCCAGGCAGTAGACGATCGCCGATGGTCCTAAGCCCTGCTGGAGAGCGAGGCTGAACACGTTCTGCCAATCCATGGTCTACCTCTTCCTAACCGACCCGCTGGGCCCTGCCGAGCAAGCCCTGCGGCCGGATCAGCAGTACGACGATCAGCACGACGAGCGCGCCGACGAACTTGAGCTCCGCGGGCACCACGAGCGTGGAGACCTCGATGAAGATGCCGATGATGAACGCTCCCACCATCGCGCCCCAGATCGTGCCGAGCCCGCCCAGGACGACTGCGGCGAAGACGAGCAGGAGGATCTTGAAACCGATCTGGAAGTCGAAGCCCTGGGTCAACCCGAGGAGCACACCGGACAGCCCGGCCAGCGCCGCGCCTCCCGTCCAGACCACGGAGATGACCCGCTCCACGTTGATGCCCGACGCCGACGCCAGCGCCGGGTTGTCGGCCACCGCTCGGGTTGCCTTGCCGATCCGAGTCTTCTGCAGCAGCAGCGACACGGTCACCAGGACTGCCGTGGCGATGCCCGCAACTATCAGCTCCTTCGGTGTGATCAGGAAGGGCCCGACCTCAAAGGGCTGCACTGCGGTGTACTGGGTGTAGTTGTGGTTCTGACCGCCGGCGAAGTACTGGAAGACGCTGCGCAGGAAGATCGACAGGCCGATGCTGACGATCATGGCCGCGATCACGCCGGTGCCTCGGGTACGCAGCGGTTTCCACAGTCCCTTGTCCTGCAGGAAGCCGAACGCCCCGGAGACCAAGAAGGCGACGAGGACGGCGAAGACGACGGTGAGGTTGACCCCGGCGATGCGGATCGCGCCCGGCAGCTGGTCCACGAAGTAGGCGACGAGCGCCCCGAGGGTGATGAGCTCCCCGTGCGCGAAGTTCGTCAATCCCGTCGTACCGAAGATCATCGACAACCCGAGCGCCGCCATCGCGAGCAGGAGGGAGAAGACGATGCCACCGATCGCGAGCTGCGCGGCCTGAACCCCGGTGCCGGAGCCGGCGTCGCTGCTCTCGCCGACAGGGAAGATGACGGTCACGTCGTTGTCGAGGTTGATCTTGACCGAACGCTCGACGTCGTCAGGGTTACGCAGGGAAGCCCCTTCGGGCAGGGTTTCCTCGTCGATCTTGACGGTGAACGACTTCCCGAGGTTGTCGAACGTGCTTCCCGGGAGCGGGATCTCGAAGCCGCCGCTCGCGTCGGTCGTGGACTCGCCGACGGGGTTGCCGGACTCGTCCTCGACGGTGATGTCGACACCCTCGACGGGGGCCTGTGGAGTCTCCCGCGTGTCACAGATCTGGCCCAGGATCTGGATGACGTCGTCGTCGCTGACCTCGGGCCGGACACATGTCGCGCCCGGTTCCGCGGACTCGGTGGCAGCCGCCGCCTGAGCGCTGCCCATCATTGCGACCGCTGCGACCACTGCCATCAAAAGCAGCGTCACGACTCTGGTATGACGCACTCGCACGGAATCTCCCGTCGCTTCGGTCGTAATGTCTCGCGGGACTATAGCGATTGCGTGACCGAGGTCATAAACCGCGTATAGACATGCCGTGTCGCCGCTCAACCCCGGGATCACAGTAGAACGCCCGACCCCCCTGTGCGGCCGATTACGGCAACAAAGTCGCAACGGGTTTTCCGGCGCCCCCGGTCGCCTTCGCTGAAGTCAGGAGCAACCTCACCGGATGCCAATTACCGCGGCCGTCAGCAGGGGAGCGATCAGGAGTGCGGGCAGCAGGTCACCGACCGGCAGCTGCTTGATCCGGAGCAGCCGCAGAGCCACGCCGACCAGCATCAGCCCGCCGGTGGTGGTCAGGGCGGCCAGGTGTGCGTCGGGCAGGACATCGCCGAGTACCGCGCCCAGGAGGGTCAGCAAGCCCTGGACGACAAAGATGGCGATCGCGCTCGCGCCGACACCCCAGCCCAGTGACGCGGCGAACGCGATCGCGGCGAACCCGTCGAGCGCGGCCTTGAGGTACAGCTGGTCGGCACCGTTGCCGAGCCCGTCGTTGATCGAGCCGAGCACCGTCAGCGGGCCCACGCAGAACACCAGTGAGCTGGACACGAACCCCTCGATGAACCGCTGCCGGTCCGCGCTGTCCTCACGGCCGCCGGACCGCGCATGGAGCCGGCCCTGCAGCCAGGCGCCGAACCGTTCCATGCCGTCCTCGATGCCGAGGATGGAGCCGAGGATGCCGCCGAGCAGCAACGAGCCGAGCACGATCAGCATCGGCGCACTGTCCCCGACCGCGTCCGCCCAGGCGGGGTCGGCGATGCTCGCCGCAGACATCGCGGCGATCAGGAGCGTGACGAGACCCAGGCCGTCGGTCACCACGTCACGGGTGCGCTGGGCGAGTCGGTGGCCGACGAGCACGCCGATGACCGTGCCCACGAGCACGGTGGCGATGTTGACGAGAGTGCCGATTCCGGGGAACAAATGGTCTCCTCTACCGATTCGCCCGTTCTAGGCGTAATCTCTCACCTCGCCTACTTCGCGCGGCCAGGGGGATCCGATCACGAGGTGGCAGGCCACCGGTGACTTCCGGTGGTCTCCTGCTCTGTCAGATGCCTGACCTGGAAGGGGTGTCCCTTGTCCCGTAACCCGGTACAAGTTCGTGATGCCACACCCGATGACGCTGAAGCGCTGCTCGAGATCTGGGCCGACTTCTCCCGACGCTCCTACTCCGAGCGGTTCCCTGTGGAGCCGCCGGAGATCGAGACCGCGACCGCCGTCGCGCGGATCGCGGCCGACCCCGACCAGCGGCTGATGGTCGGCGTGCTCGATGGCAAGGTGATCGGTGCGGTGCACCTGATGCGGTCCCCGATGGCGCCGATCTACAGCGAGCAGGCCATCCACGTCACCCACCTGCATGTCCTCGACGAGTACCGCCGCCATGGTGTCGGGCACGCGCTGATCGAGGCAACGGTGACCTGGGCCGAGGAGAAGGACACCGGGCACGTGCTCGCGGCGGCGTCGGTGAACTCCCGGGACGCCAACCGGTTCATGGCGCGCCTCGGCCTCGCCCAGATCGCGATCGTCCGCGGCGCGACTGTCGGTGCGTTGCGCTCCAAGCTACCCGTGGAGCCCCCCGCAGCCGCCCGCGTCGGCAGCCGCAGCCATCGCTCCGTCGGCCAGGTCCTCGCCCAGCGGCGGTCGCAGCGTCGGGCGCAGACGAAGTCGGCCTGATCCGGGTACGACAGACGCCCACCCGGGCCCGACCGGGGGTGCCTCCGGCTAAAGTCAGCCTCGTGTCTGACCAACCCTCCGCAGCGCCGGCCTCCCGCACAGCATCGACCCCGGACGGTGGTGGGCAGCGGCCCCGGCTGCTGCTCCTCGACGGCCACTCGCTGGCCTACCGCGCCTTCTTCGCGCTGCCCGTGGAGAACTTCTCCACGACCACGGGGCAGCCGACCAACGCGGTCTACGGGTTCACCTCGATGCTGATCAACGTGCTCCGCGATGAGCAGCCGACCCACCTCGGTGTCGCTTTCGACGTGTCGCGACAGACGTTCCGTGCGGAGGAGTACGCCGACTACAAGGCGAACCGCTCCAAGTCGCCCGACGAGTTCAAGGGTCAGGTGTCGCTGGTCAAGGAGGTCCTCGCGGCGCTGCGGGTCACCACCATCGAGAAGGACGGCTTCGAGGCCGACGACGTCATCGCCACGCTGACCAGCCAGGCCGTGGCCGAGGGGTTCGAGGTGCTGATCTGCACCGGCGACCGCGACTCGCTGCAGCTGGTGGGAGACAGCTGCACGATCCTGTACCCCCGCAAGGGAGTCTCCGACATGGCCCGGATGACCCCGGCCGCGGTGGAGGAGAAGTACGGCGTCGTCCCGGGCAGGTATCCCGAGATCGCCGCGCTGGTGGGGGAGACCTCCGACAACCTGCCCGGTGTTCCAGGTGTGGGACCGAAGACCGCCGCGAAGTGGATCAACCAGTACGACGGGCTCGACAACGTGATCGCCCACGCCGACGAGATCAAGGGCAAGGCCGGCGACTCGTTCCGCGAACACCTCGGCGACGTGATCCGCAACCGCCGGCTCAACGCGCTCGTGTGCGACCTCGACCTGACCGCCCGCCCGACCGACCTGGTGATGCAGCCATGGGACCGCCAGGAGGTGCACAAGCTCTTCGACGGCCTGGAGTTCCGGGTGCTGCGCGACCGGCTGTTCCAGACACTGGAGTCCGAGGAGGAGATCGAGGAGGGCGGCTTCGAGCTTGACGGGACCCGGCTCGGGCAGGGCGAGGTCGCCGGCTGGCTCGCGGAGCACGCGTCCGCGGGTGCGCGGGTCGGGGTCCAGGTGCAGGGCACGTGGCGTGCGGGCACCGGGGACGTGTACGCGATCGCGCTCGCGGCGGCCGACGGCTCCGCGGCCTGGGTCGACGTCGAGCAGATCAGCCCCGAGGACGACCAGGCTCTCGCGAGCTGGCTGAGCGACCCGTCGTACCCGAAGGTCTTCCATGACGCCAAGGGCCCGATGCTGGCGCTCGAGGCTCGCGGCTGGAAGCTGGCGGGCCTGGAGCGGGACACCGCGCTGTCGGCGTACCTCGCCCGCCCCGACCAGCGCTCCTACGACCTGGCAGACCTGACGCTGCGCTACCTGAAGCGGGAGCTGAAGCAGGACACCGAGGACTCGGGGCAGCTGTCGTTCGACAACCTGGGTGAGGACTCGTCGGGGGACACCTCGATGCTGCAGGCACGGGCGGTCCTCGACCTCGCGGAGGCGCTGGACGACGAGCTCGCGTCGCGAGGCGGCACCCGGCTGCTGGCCGAGGTGGAGCTGCCGCTGGTGCATGTGCTCGCCGACCTGGAGCGGCTCGGCATCGCGGTCGACGTCGAACACCTGGAGACGCTTGAGGCGCACTTCGCCGGTGAGGTGAAGAAGGCCGCGGACGAGGCGTACGACGCGATCGGCAAGGAGATCAACCTCGGTTCACCCAAGCAGCTCCAGGTGGTGCTGTTCGACGAGCTGAACATGCCGAAGACCAAGCGGACGAAGACCGGGTACACCACCGACGCGGACGCGCTGCAGCAGCTGTTCGTGAAGACCGAGCACCCCTTCCTGGAGGCTCTGCTGCGGCACCGCGACGTGTCCCGGCTGCGGCAGACGGTCGAGGGCCTGCTGAAGACGGTCCAGGCAGACGGGCGGATCCACACCACGTTCAACCAGCTGATCGCCGCCACCGGCCGGCTCTCGAGCACCGACCCGAACCTGCAGAACATCCCGGTCCGAACCGAGGAGGGGCGTCGGATCCGCGAGGCCTTCATCGTCGGCGAGGGTTACGAGTCGCTGATGACCGCGGACTACAGCCAGATCGAGATGCGGATCATGGCGCACCTGTCGGAGGACAAGCTGCTGATCGAAGCGTTCCGCTCCGGGCGCGACTTCCACTCGGTGACCGCATCGCGGGTGTTCGAGGTCGACGCCGCCGAGGTCACCGGCGAGATGCGCGCGAAGATCAAGGCGATGAACTACGGCCTCGCCTACGGGTTGTCGGCCTACGGGCTCTCGAACCAGCTCGGCATCGACACCAGCGAAGCGCGCGGGCTGATGGACGAGTACTTCGAGACGTTCGGCGGTGTGCACGACTACCTCTCCGGGATCGTCGACGAGGCCCGCAAATCGGGCTTCACGGAGACCATCATGGGTCGTCGCAGATACCTCCCCGACCTGACCAGCGACAACCGGCAGCGCCGGGAGATGGCCGAGCGGATGGCGCTGAACGCGCCGATCCAGGGCTCGGCCGCCGACATCATCAAGGTCGCGATGCTCAAGGTCGACGCAGCCCTGAGGAACGGGGATCTCAAGTCACGGATGCTGCTCCAGGTCCACGACGAGCTCGTGCTCGAGGTGGCGCCGGGGGAGGCCTCCGCGCTCGAGGAGCTGGTGCGTGAGCAGATGGCCGCGGCCGCAGAGCTCACCGTCCCGCTCGACGTCTCCGTCGGCACCGGCCACAGCTGGCACGAGGCGGCCCACTAGACCCGCTATCCCGCCGGCGGCGGGGTGAGGGGATCGGCCGGCGCGGGCCGTGGGTGCCGCAGACTGAGCGCGACCAGCACCAGCAGCACGCAGGTCTCGACGGCGAGGACCGCGGACAACAGCGATCCGACCGACTCGCAGAACGGCCCGAGCACACCGAGCATGAGCAGGCCCGCCCAGACCACGAAGACCGAGCGCTGGTCCTGACGCGCCACCACGGTGTAGACCATGACCTGGATCATCGCGAGCACGGTCCCGATCGCGGCGAACCCCCAGATCAGCGGTTCCAACTCCGCGTAGGCACCGCCGCCGATGAACAGGATCGCGAACGGCGCGAGTAGCGCAGCGCCAAGGGTTGCCATGATGCCGATGCCGAGGACCAGCAGCAGCCCTTTCAGGTGGGTGCTTCGGCCCGCGTCCCGGGCGGACATCGACGGGAAGGCAATGACAACGACGAACTGCGGTAGGAAGAGGACTGCCTTCGCGAGGATCAGCCCCCCGGCGTACAGGCCGGAGGTGTGGTCATCGAGCACGCCGCGGGCTATGACGACGTCGGCGTTGGAGAGGGCGAAGAAGGCAAGGAGTGCGTGGGAGTTGTGCGCCACCTCCAGCAGGAGCCCTTCTGTCGACCGCCGGACCTCCTCCCCGCGGGCAGGCACACCGATGCTGGGGTGTCGCTGGCCACGACTGGGATGGCGGATGGCCAGCCAGCCGACGACAACCGGTGCGAACGCGCCGACTGCGACACCCAGCATCGCGCCGAGCGCACTGGGTGAGATGAGCATCGCGAGCACACCGAACGTCACCCGTCCGAGACCGACCGTGAGGTAGATCGCCGCCAGGGAGCCCCATCGACGCTCGCCCTGAAGGATCCCGGCCTGGCCACCCATGATGGTGAGCGGGAGCACGGCCACCCCGATCAGTGCAGCGGTCATCCAGCTGTCCAGGCGCAGGAGATACGTGATGACCGGAACGCCGAGAAGGCATACGAGCGCCAGCCCCAGGGCCGAACGGCGGCTCGTGGACATGATCTGGGCCTCGATGTGATGCATGTCCTCCGGTGCGGCCGACACCCGCCGCGCGCCGGTCGCCTGGAGACCGAGGGAGACCACGTTGACGACGAGCAGGAGACCCATCACAGCGGCGAGGGCGCCGTACTCGCTCGGGCCCAGCAACCGTGCGGCGAGGATGGTGAACGCGTACGTGCTGACGTTCATGACGCCCATCGCGACCGCGATCACGCCGCTGCCAACCAGCCATCCCGGCAGACGCGTGGTGGTGCTGGACATCAGATGGTCTCCGTCATGACTCGAGGTCCTGCCTCACCGAGGATAGGGCGGCCTCGTCAGCGATACCCGGCCAGGGCGGTCGCCGTGCCGGATTCTCCTGCCAAAGGATGCACACACCGCAAGTATTCGCGTGCTTTTCGACACACCGCGGAGGGTTTTACCTTTTGTGGACATTTTGTTACCTACAGGTAGGTATGCTGCTGCCCAGTCTTGCCCCGATATGGGAGGGAGCAAGCGGATCGGGTCCTGGGGAAGGGACCCGGTTGCTTCTTGGAGGGAGCGCCGGCATGCGCAAAACACTGTTGGCCGGACTCGTACTAGCTGTCGCAGCCGTCCTGGTTGTCCTGGTGAGCACGACGTTCGACCTTGAGCTTGAATCGGTTGCGTTGCTCGGCGCAGCACTGGGAGCGGTGATCGCACTGGTCCCTGATCGGACCCCGCTCATCCGGCTGGCCGGGTTCGCCGGGGGGTTCATCGCGGCTTGGATCGGTTATGTCATGCGGGCGGCCATGCTGCCCGACAGTGCCGGCGGACGAGCGGTCGCGGTGGCTGTTGTGGTGATCCTCTGTGTCGCGATCACGGCGGTCAGCATGAACCGCTTGCCGCTGTGGACGACGCTGCTCGGCACTGCCGCGCTTGCGGGTGCCTACGAGTTCACGTACGCCGCCGCACCGCCGGAGGTCGCATCGACCTCGGTCAGCGCCGCGACCACTTTGCTTTTCAACGTCGCCGTCGGTTTCTTGGCGGCGGCACTGATCGCCCCCGCCGAAGGCGCGGAGACCCCGTCGCGGCACCAGCGTCCGCTGGAGGCGCACGACGACATTGATGACGACCACACCCTCGACGACCTGATGATGGAGAAGACCAAGTGACCGGGCGATTCATTGTTCCGCTGCGGGTAGCGGCCGTAACCGCGACGGCGGCGGTTGTCGTCGCGATGACCTCGTTCCCGTCCGCAGCAGCAGACGGCGACGTCCAGGTCATCAACACCGAAACCGTGCAGGTCTACACGTCGCCGACGGGTGAGGTCGAGACCAAGCGCATCTACGAACAGCTCGCGCTGACAGGCACGGGCTCCGTGGATCTCAAGAACCCGATATCGACCGACGGACTTCGCAACCTGGATGGCTTCGGCGGCTTCGACGTCGAGGACGGCAACCAGATCACGAAGATGACGGTCGATGGTGAACAGCACCTGCGCTCGGTCAGCGACTACCAGGGCAAGCTCCCGCTCGACGTGTCGGTCCAGTACATCTTGGACGGCAAGCGCGTCGAACCTGGCGACGTCGTCGGTGAGGACGGCAAGCTAGAGGTCAAGTACATCGTCAAGAACGTCACCGGCGTTGACCAGGAAGTCAGCTTCCCGGACGGCGCGGGCGGCACAGTCACCAAGACGGTCAACGTTCCCATCCCGATGGTCGGCTCGGTGACCACGACGGCGCCTGCCAACTTCACCGAGGTCAAGTCCCCGGGCGCCAACATGGCCGGCGACGGCAAGGGCGGCACCAAGCTGTCCTTCACGATGACCTTGTTCCCGCCGATCGGATCGGATACCGCGGAGTTCGGCTACATCGCGAACATCACTGACGGGGTAGTTCCCCGCACCTCGATCTCTGCTCTCCCTGTGAACCCGATGCAGAGCCCCACGTTCAAGACCGCGGCTGACAGCTACAAGGGCGGTGCCGACACCGGACTCGAGCTCACCGACGGTGCGACGCAGATCGACGCGAACCTGCTCAAGCTCCGCGACGGAGCCGGTGACCTGCTCGCCGGCCTGATCAAGCTGCGTGACGGTGCACAGCAGCTCGAGGCCGGCCTGGCCGGCGAGGCTGCGCCGGGCGCGAGCCGCCTGGCCGAGGGGGCCGCAGAGCTCAACGGCGGGCTCGGCCGGATCAACTCCGGAAGCAAGCGTCTCGCGGCAGGCACCGACGAGGCCTACGCCGGGGGCCAGGAGCTCGCGTCGGGGCTCGGTGAGCTGAAGAGGGGTGCAGGAGACCTCAACGGCGGGCTCGGTCAGCTCGCGGACGGCGGCAACGCGCTCTCTGCAGGCTTCAACAGCCCGACTGGCGAGATGGACCTGACCACGGGCAGCGCAGCCCTGGTGGACGGACTCGAGCTGATCAGCGGTGGGCTGGGTCAGTTGACCGATGCCCAGACCGGTCTTCCGGCGGCCAAGGCCGGCGCTGAAGCGCTGAACGTCGGCGTTGACCGACTGCTTGTAGGACTCGGAGACCCAGCCAACGAGGACTCGCTGATCGGCGGTCTCACCAAGGTTGACGCTGGGCTCGGCGGCGCCAAGGACGGTGCGCAGGCAATCGCGGACGGGGCCGCCAAACTCGCAGGTGGCCTGCCGACTGCAAAGGGTGGCGTCGACACGGTTCTCGCCGGACTGTCGGGAGCGTCCGCCAAGGTGAACGCCCTAGCCGCAAACGCGCCGCACATTGCAACATTGCTCGGGATGGCGTGCGCCGAGTTGCCGGCCGGGCACCCCTTGCTGCAGGTGTGTGCTGGGGTGGGCGGCCTCGGCACCGACATCGCTGCCTTGAACCAGGGGTTGGCTGACGCGGTCACCGGACTGGGGCGTGTCTCTGGTGGGCTGCAGGATGCGATCGACGGGGCTGGTGCTCTCAACGGTGGTGCGGGACAGCTGCTGACGGGATTGACGGCACTCGAGATCGGCACGAGCGAGCTGCTGATCGGGATGAACCAGCTCAAGGGCGGAATCTCGAACCCGGCCTGTAACACCGCCGATCCTCAGAACGCGACAAACCCGTGTGGTCTCAAGCAGGGGCTCGGGCTGATCCTTGCAGGAATGGACAAGGCGATTCCGGGTCTCCTGCAGCTGAGTGCGGGCGGACAGTCAGCAGTTGCCGGTGCGACAACCCTGGCCGAGTCGATCGTCAAGGCCGGCGCGGGAGCTCAGCAGCTGGCCGACGGTCTGGGAACCGCGAACGCAGGATCAAGCAAGCTTGCTGCCGGCGCGGCGAAGGCTGAGGCAGGCGGTCAGAAGCTTTCGTCCGGGCTCGGTCAGCTCGACGGCGGCGCCAACGAGCTGTCGGACGGTGTTGGTCAGGCGGCCGACGGTTCCGGTCAGCTCTCCGACGGTGCTAACCAGCTCGCGGACGGCCTGACCGACGCGGCCGACGGCTCAGGCCAGTTGGCCGGTGGTCTCGAGGAGGCCGCTGGCGGCGCTCCCCAGCTGGTCGATGGTGCGCAGCGGCTCTCGGACGAGGGCACGTCCAAGCTGGTCGACGCCGGTGAGTCGACGGCGCAGAACTACGGCGAGATGTACGCAACGATCGCTGCCGGCGCCGAACGTGCCGACTCGGAGAAGATGGCCTTCGGCGCCCCGGAAGGTGCCATCGGCCTGACCGCCTACAGCTATGAGATCAAGGGGGACGACGGCGAGGGTGGCCGTAACCTCGCTCGTGGTCTCGGCGGTCTGGCGGTACTCGCTGCCGGTGCAGGTGCATTCGCGCTTCGTCGACGGCTGATCTGAACGCTGGCAAGTACATAGAAGGGGAGGCGTCGAGCAATCGGCGCCTCCCTCTCGCACTGTCTACGGCCCTGGAAATGTGGCGCTGAAGATCGAGGTCCCAGGCAGCAACCGGCCCCGGACCGGTCCCCAGCCGCCCCAGATCCGGTCATGTCCTTCGGGCCACTCCGGCTCCACCAGGTCGGTGATCCGGAACCCGGCCCGGGCGAGGATCCGCACCCAGTCACCGATCGTCCGGTGGTGCTCGGCGTAGGTCACCGCACCCGTCTCGTCCTGCTCGACGTACGGCGTCCTGTCGAAGTACGAGCTGGTCACCGACAGTCCTCTGCCGGCCGGGATCGTCCGGCATGCTCCACCGGATCGGGTGCGTCACCGAGAACGCGAACCTGCCGCCGGGTCTGAGCACCCGTGCCACCTCCGCGACGACCGTGGACGCGTCGGCCACGAACTGCATCGCGCCGAACGCGGAGAACGCGACATCGAACGAGTCGTCGGCGAAGGGCAGGGAGACGGCGCTGGCGCACACGGCCGGCACTCTGATGCCGGTGTCGTCGTCGATCCGGCTGCCGTGTTGCAGCTGCCGGTAGGACAGGTCGAGACCGACCGCGTGGACGCCCTGGGTGATCAACCACCGGGCGCACTGCGCAGCCCCGCAGCCGATCTCGAGCACGTCGAGCCCGGCCACCTCGCCGAGGATCCGTACGTCGGCCTCGTCGACGCCCTCGGGTGACCAGATGAAGCCGATGTCTTTGAGGAACTCGCCGTGCGTCGCCTGGTACTCGTCGGCGTAACGGTCCCAGTCTTCCCGGTTGGCTCGGTCCGTCTCGGCCTCGGAGACCGTACGACGGACGGGCTCGACGCCCTGCGGTCCGTCGGTCACGCCCATGTTCCGACCCTAGGGGACGTCCCGGCGCCCATTAGGATCCCCCTCATGGATCTGCTGGACGCAGGGCTCGTGCCACTCGAGGGTGGCTACAGCGGTGAGACGTTCCTCGCCGAAGCCGCAGGGGAGCGGTCCGTCGTACGCATCTATGCACGCAGCGCCGAGCGCCGCGGGCCCAACGCCGCCGAGATCGATGCGTCGCTCCTGCGGCTGGTGCGGGGCCTGCTGCCCGTGCCGGAGGTTCTGGAGGTACGACGGGCGAACCCGGCTGCAGCGACGCCGGGGCTGCTGGTCACGACCTACCTGCCGGGGCGGCGACTCGAGGTCGTCCTGCCCGAGGCGGGCGGTGACCTGCGCCGGACGATCGGTTCCCACCTCGGACAGATGCTGGCCCGGCTCAGCCAGATGCCGATGCTGCGTGCCGGGCTGTTCGTCGACGGCGACCTGCGGGTCGAGCCCATGTCGGAGGAGGTCGCCGACCTCGTGGCGTGGGCGGACACGCACGCCGAGGGGAGCGCGCTCGCTGAGTGGTCGGTCGCGGAGCGCGCGGGGCTGCGTGAGGTCGCGGAGCGGGCTCAGGACCTGCTCGATACCGTTGACCGGGCCTGCCTGGTCCACAGCGACTTCAACCCGAAGAACCTGCTCGTGGACCCCTCGACGGGTGAGGTCACCGGGCTGCTGGACTGGGAGTTCAGCCACGCCGGGAACCCGTTCACGGACCTCGGCAACCTGCTGCGGTTCGAGCGGGAGTCCGGGTTCGTCGAGTCCGTGCTCTCGTCGTACGCCCAGGGGGTGGCGTCCGCCCCGGGCAACGTGCTCGACCTCGCCCGGGCCGCGGACCTGTGGGCGTTGGTCGACCTCGCAGCCCGACGCGACGCGCACGTGGTCGCCCGCCGCGCACACGACCTGCTGCTGGCCGTCGTACGCAGCGGGGACATCCACGCTCAGCCCCCGCGCTGACGCGGTTGGACGTGGGCGGGGCCACCTGAGTATCCTGATAGGTGCGCAAGGAGTCTGCGTGAGTCTCAGACGTAGCAGATTCTCGCTCGCTATCTGCCGGCCAGCACGATCGGCCATCGGCACCCACGATCCAGGGTAGTGAAAACAGGCTTCTGTCGCGCGCCCGCACAACTCCATCCATCCCAAGGAATCCATTCCCCTATGACGAGTAGCATCTCGACGCTTTCGAGCACCGACGCACCGCAGGTCGCGATCAATGACATCGGCTCGGAAGAAGACTTCCTCGCCGCCATCGACGAGACCATCAAGTACTTCAACGACGGCGACATCGTCGACGGCACCATCGTCAAGGTTGACCGGGACGAGGTCCTGCTCGACATCGGCTACAAGACCGAGGGGGTCATCCCCTCGCGTGAGCTTTCGATCAAGCACGACGTTGACCCCTCCGAGGTCGTGTCCGTCGGCGACAAGGTCGAAGCCCTCGTCCTCCAGAAGGAGGACAAGGAAGGCCGCCTGATCCTGTCCAAGAAGCGCGCACAGTACGAGCGCGCCTGGGGCACCATCGAGCAGGTCAAGGAAGAGGATGGCGTCGTCACCGGCACCGTCATCGAGGTCGTCAAGGGTGGTCTCATCCTGGACATCGGCCTCCGCGGCTTCCTTCCCGCGTCGCTCGTCGAGATGCGTCGTGTGCGCGACCTCCAGCCGTACGTCGGCAAGGAGCTCGAGGCCAAGATCATCGAGCTCGACAAGAACCGCAACAACGTCGTCCTGTCGCGTCGTGCGTGGCTCGAGCAGACCCAGTCCGAGGTCCGCCAGGGCTTCTTGACCCAGCTCCAGAAGGGTCAGATCCGCAAGGGTGTCGTCTCCTCGATCGTCAACTTCGGTGCGTTCGTTGACCTCGGCGGCGTCGACGGTCTGGTGCACGTCTCCGAGCTGTCCTGGAAGCACATCGACCACCCGAGCGAGGTCGTCGCCGTGGGCGACGAGGTCACCGTCGAGGTGCTCGACGTCGACATGGACCGCGAGCGCGTCTCCCTGTCGCTCAAGGCGACCCAGGAAGACCCGTGGCAGCACTTCGCCCGCACCCACCAGATCGGTCAGATCGTCCCGGGCAAGGTCACCAAGCTGGTGCCGTTCGGTTCGTTCGTCCGCGTCGAGGAGGGCATCGAGGGCCTGGTGCACATCTCCGAGCTCGCCGAGCGTCACGTCGAGATCCCCGAGCAGGTCGTCCAGGTCAACGACGACGTCATGGTCAAGATCATCGACATCGACCTCGAGCGTCGCCGGATCTCGCTGTCGCTCAAGCAGGCCAACGAGACCGCGACCGCGGTCGAGGGCGAGGAGTTCGACCCGACGCTGTACGGCATGACCGCGTCGTACGACGAGCAGGGCAACTACATCTACCCCGAGGGCTTCGACCCGGAGACGGGTGAGTGGCTCGAGGGCTTCGACGACCAGCGCGCGGTCTGGGAAGAGCAGTACGCCAAGGCGCACGCCCGCTGGGAGGCACACGTCAAGCAGCAGGCCGAGGCCAAGGTGGCCGAGGCGGAGGCCGGCGAGGCCACCTCGTACTCCTCCGCTGCTCCCGAGCAGGGTGCGCCAGACGAGGCGCAGCAGGCCGAGGGCGGCTCGCTCGCGTCCGACGAGGCGCTGCAGGCTCTCCGGGAGAAGCTGACCGGCGGCGGCCAGGAGTGACCCGACTCGTGCTCAGCTGACTGAGCACGAGCACGACCCGAGCTCATCGACCTGAGCTTCGAACGAGAAGGGGCCCGACCACCATCTGGTGGCCGGGCCCCTTCTTCCTTTTCGTTGAGATGCGCCTCGTTCGCTGGTGAGATGCGCCTGATTCCGCCGTGCCGCGGAATCAGGCGCACATCACCGGAAAATCCGGCGCGACTCAACGGGGAATGAGGCGAGTCTCAACGGGTCGCGGGTCAGGCGAGGCGGCCGGACCGCGGGTCGAACATGTCGGAGTGGTGGCTGACGGGCGGTTGACGCCGGCTTCCGTAGCCGTCGCCTTTGACAACCCTCGCGGTGTACAGGCCATAGGCCAGCACGAGGAGGGACACGATCACGATGAGGAGTACTGTTGCGGTCATGGCAGTAATTCTGCCTCCGTCGATTACCTGCCACGAGTGGCAGTAATGCCAACCTCCATCGATTTTCTGCCAATTCTGTGTCAGGATGGCGACATGATGAAGAACGTGGCCGTCATCGTGTACGACGGCGTCGCGCCGTTCGAGCTGGGCGTCGTCTGCGAGGCATGGGGGACCGACCGGTCCGACCAGGGCCTCCCGGTCTTCGACTTCGCGGTGTGTGCGCCGCGGACCGGAGCCGTGTCCACCACCGGGGGCTTCGGGCTCACCGTGGAGCACGACCTGTCTCGGCTCGAGTCCGCGGACCTGGTCGTGGTGCCCGCCGTACCCCGCAACCAGCACGTCCCCGGCGAGGTCCTGGTGGCGCTGCGCAGGGTGTACGACCGTGGGGCGCGGATCCTGTCGGTGTGCACCGGTGCCTTTGCGCTCGGCGAGGCCGGGCTGCTCGACGGTCGGGACTGCACGACCCACTGGATGTACACCGAGGAGCTCACCGCCCGGTTCCCCAAGGCCCACGTGATTCCCGAGGTCCTCTATGTCGACGACGACCCGATCTTCACGAGCGCCGGCTCGGCCGCCGGGCTCGACGCGTCACTGCACCTGTGGCGCAAGGAGTTCGGCTCCAGCGCCGCCAGCATGGTCGCCCGGAGGATGGTCGTCCCCCCGCAGCGCGACGGGGGACAGGCCCAGTTCATCCAGAACGCCGTGCCCACCTGTGACGCGGAGACCCTCGGTCCGCTGCTGACCTGGATCACCGAGAACCTTCACGAGCCGCTCAGCGTCGAGGTCCTGGCGCAGCAGTCGAACATGTCGCCGCGCACCTTCGCCCGACGGTTCCGCGCTGAGACCGGGACCACCCCGCACACCTGGATCACCCTGCAGCGCGTGCTCCGGGCCGAGCAGCTGCTCGAGGAGACGGACCGCGCGGTCGAGTGGATCGCGAACGAGGTCGGTTTCGGCAACGCCGCCACCCTGCGGCACCACTTCACCCGGGCACGGGCGATCAGCCCGCAGCAGTACCGCCGGACCTTCTGCTCACTGCAGTCCGAGCAGGTCGGGTAGCTCGCGCCGCTTCACCTTCCCGGTCGGCGTCCGGGGCAGCACGTTCACCGTGAAGAAGTCCTTCGGCCGCTTCGGCGGTGCCAGCCGCTCGCGGGCCAGCTGCACCAGCTCGTCGCGGGAGGCGGCACCGACCACGGCGGCGCACACCCGTTGCCCCCACTGCTCGTCGTCCACGCCGAACACCGCGACGTCGGTGACCGCCGGGTGCGCACCGATCGCATGCTCCACCTCGACCGGGTAGACGTTCACGCCACCGGAGACAATCAGGTCCTCGCGACGGCCGTCCAGGTATAGGTACCCGTCCTCGTCCATTCGGCCCAGGTCGCCCACGGTGAACGCCGGCCCCTGCGCCGTGTCCCGCCAGGCCGCCGCGGTCTTCTCCGGCGCGTTCCAGTAGGTGAAGCGGGCGTGGTCGGGGACCGCGCACCAGATCGTGCCGTCCTCGTCGACGGTCAGTGTCCGGCCCGGTCGCGCCCGGCCCACCGTCCCGGGACGCATCAGCCACTCCTCACTGCGGCAGGCGGTGAACTGGCCCTCCGTCGACCCGTAGAACTCCCACGTCGAGCCCTCGGGGAACAGCTGCACCATCCGCTCCTTCACCTGCGGCGGGCAGGCGGCGCCGGCATGGGCGACCAGCCGGAACGACGACAGGTCCGGCGCACCGACCTGGTCCCAGTACGCGAACAGCCGCTGCAGGTGTGCCGGCACGCAGAACATCGTGGTCGGCCGCTCGGTGGTGATCGCCTCCGTGACGCGTGCCGGGTCGAACGGGCCGGGTACGACGATCCGCCCACCGGCGAGCACCGAACCGATCGCGAACCGCAGTGGCGCGGAGTGGTGGAGCGGGCTCAGCACCAGGTGTACGTCGGACGCGGCGAAGCCCCACATCTCGCGCTCTTCGTCGACCAGCGCCCGCGCCGCCGGCTCGTCGAGGATGCCCGACCACACACCCTTGGGGACGCCGGTCGTCCCGCTGGTCACGTGCATCGGGCGGGCCCGGGGCAGGCCACGCCGGAACCGGTCCGGGGTGTCCTGGAGCATCGACGCCGCGAGGTCGGGGTCGTCCACGACCAGCCTCGGGTGCAGGTCCTGGAGGATCGTCTCCCGCTCGTGGGGAGTCAGCCGCGGGTCGAGCGGGACCGGCACCAGCTCCGCGGCCAGGAGGCTCAGCACCAGGTGCACGTAGTCCGCCGACCCCGGAACGAGCAGCGCGACCCGGTCACCGGGCCTGGTCTCGAGGGGGGACACGCGGCCATCCTGCCAGGCGGGACCGATCTCCTGCCGTGGGGCAAGATGGGGCCGGACGTCCGGAAACCTGTCTGGTTCTGCAAGCAGGAGATGCGCGTGGCCGGGATGAACGGTGCGGTGAAGGTTGCCGTCGGCGATCGAGCAGGCCGGCCGGCCGCGTTGCTCGTGGCGCGCCCACAGCAACTCCGGCTGCTGACCAGGCGCCATGAGGCACACTGGGGAGAAGGGCGACGGCCGGCCGTGGGAAGCAGCTTGTCGTGAACTGCTCACGTCATGGGGGACTTATGACGCACGTACGGTGGGCCGTCGTGATCCTCGGCCTGGTGGTGACGGGATGTGCCGCGCCCTCGAACGGCACCGCAGCCCCGGACCGCGCGAGGCTCGCCGGGTCGGAGCGCCACGGGACTGCCGCGCCGGATCCGGGAGATGTGCAGATCGACCCCGAACCTCCGCCGGGTCAGAGCCCGGCACCGACCCCGGTCGGCGGGCAACCCTGGGACGCGGGGGTCACGTCGGTGTGCGCTCAGGCGCTCACGAACGAGGGCATCACCGGCCTGGACCAGGTCGCGCAGACCGCCGACGGTCACGGCGTCACCTCCTTCTGGGCGGCCGGCAAGAGGTCGGTCGTCTGCGACGCGCTCACCGGGGTCGACGCGCCGCCGCCGGTGCTGCTCCGGTCCGCGCCGGGCTCACAGCGAGGGTTCGACGACGCGACCCTCGGTCTTGCCAGCACCGTCGTCACCGGTCCCGACGGCGAGGTGTCCGCGATCCGCTACGTCGCGGGCGGGCGGCTGCCGTGGCCGGTGCAGGAGATCGGCTACACGTTCCCCGACCGGCACACCGAGCGGGCGAGGTTCGTCCGCAGTGGCAACAGGTCCGCTGACACCTGGTGGTCGGTGACCTACACCGCCGAGGACGGGCTGCTCGTCGCGCCGGACACCGATCCCGCTGACCTCGAGCCGCTCGTCGTCGCCGTCACCGGTGGGGCCGCAGAGGCTTTCCGGCTGCCGTGGGACGAGGCCCTGGCCACGGCGGGTCAGCGCAGCGAGTAGCGCAGGTGCGCAAACGTGCCGTTACGCGCCTTCTCTACTGTGGTGAGCCGCATCGGCTCGGTGCGCCGCCGGGGCAGCAGCGGGGCTCCCTTGCCCAGCGTGACAGGGGTGATCGAGACCCAGATCTCGTCGAGCAGATCGTGGTCCATGAACTGTCCGACGAGTTCGCCACCCCCCACCAGCCAGATGTTCCTGCCGCCGGCCGCCTCCACCATGGCGGCGTGCACCGTGGTCACGTCGTCGGCGGTGAAGATCAGGTTGCCGCCCTCGATCGGGGTGAGGTCGCGGTGGGTGAACACCCAGGTCGGCCGGTCGCCGTACGCCCACGGTCCGGTGTCGTTGCGCTGGATCCACTCGTACGTCGTCGCGCCCATCGCCAGGACGCCGACGTCCTTGATGAAGATGTCGTACGGGTTGGCGTCGTCCTTGTAGTCGGCGCCGTCGAACTGCAGCAGCCAGTCCAGGTTGTCGTTCTCGTCGGCGATGAACCCATCGAGCGAGGAGGCCACGAGGTACTGGGTCAGCGGTCGTGTGTGATCGGGAGACTGGGCCATCCTGCGATACTGCCACCGTGCACCGACAGAGAACACACCACCGCCGGGGAAGCCGATGAGGGTCGGCCTGACCGGGGGAGTCGCCTCCGGCAAGAGCACCGTCTCCGCGATCCTCGACGGGCTCGGCGCTGTCGTGATCGATGCCGACCTGCTGGCCCGCGAGGTGGTCGCACCGGGAACCGATGCCCTGAAGGAGATCGCCGCGGCCTTCGGGCCGGAGATCCTCACCGACCGCGGCGAGCTGGACCGGCCCGCAATGGGCTCGATCGTGTTCGGGGACGAGGAGAAGCGCCGCATGCTGGAGGCGATCATCCACCCCCGGGTCCGGGCCCGCGGCGCCGAGCTGGAGGCCGCCGCCGGTGACGGCGCGGTCGTGGTGCACGACATCCCGCTGCTGGCCGAGACGGGTCAGGCTGCCAAGTTCGACGCGGTGATCGTGGTCGACGTACCGGTCGACATACAGATCAACCGGATGGTGTCCATGCGCGGCATGAGCCGTGAGGAGGCGGAGGCGCGGGTCCGGGCGCAGGCGTCGCGCGAGCAGCGGAGGGCGGTGGCGACGTACGTCATCGAGAACACCGGGACGCTCGAAGACCTCCGCGACAGGGTCACGAAGGTCTTCGACGAGTTGGTCTCGACGGACTCGACCGGCGGCTGAGCCACCCGGCCAGCGACATTGCAACCCGACCTGGGGTCGAGTCCGCCGAGCGGGCGGTCGGAGGTCTGGAGCGACAAGGGTTTGGGCGAGGTCAGTCGCCGGGTCTACCGCGCGCTCGCCCTTGCCACGGTCGAGTCCGGCGGCTGGAGAGCGTGGGCCTAGCCCGCAGAATGGCCGGGCGGTGGGTCGCGGAGAAGCGGGACGCCGTCGGCCTGGCGTTCGACCTCGCCGTGATCGGTACCAACGCTGCGCGTGCGGCCCGTCACGTGCGGAACGGCGGAGCGACGCCCTGCGACGGATCAGGCACCGTTTGGCCCAGCGCGGCGTCGAGCCCTGCGGCAGATCGCCTACGACCCTCAAGCAAGTGGGCAAGGCTGGCGGAGGATGTGGGTTGTCCGGTTTCGGGAGGACGCCCGTCCTACACCGCTTCGCGGAGGAAGAAGCGCAGCCGGACGTGTCCCCCCAGCGCCTCGTGCCGCGCAGCACCTGCTCCCGGTCGTCGGGACGGGCGGGCGGATCACCGCAATCGTGCCGTCGACCAGGAGGGCATCGCTTGACGGGGAGGACCAGTCCCGTGGCTGCACGGTGGTCAGGTCTGGCCCGGTCATCCCCCCGTCTTGCTCGGTTGCGCGCCGCTTCTTCTCTGACTCGACGCGTCCCCGGTGATCACAGCGAGATGGTGCAGGAGAAGCGTCTCGGCGAGGCAGACGCGTTCCCATTCGGCCAGGTGCAGCCCCTCGTTGGGGCTGTGGGCGCGGGTGTCGGGGTCCTCCACGCCCGTGACGAGGATGGCGGCATCGGGGAACTCGCGGGCGAAGTCGTCGACGATCGGGATGGAGCCGCCGGTGCCGACCTGCAGCAGGTTCGCGCCGTTCCATGCTTCAGTGAACGCTGCGCGGGCGGCGTCGAACGCGGGCCCGGTCGCGTCGATCTGCACGGGCCGGCCCGGCGGGTACCCCGGGGTGATGGTCAGCTGGGCACCCCACGGCACGTGCCGCTCCAGATGGTCACGGACGGCGGCGAACGCCGGCTCGGGGTCGTCGCCGGGGGCCAGCCGGACCGAGATCATCGCCTTGGCGGACGGGGCGAGCGTGTTGCTGGCCTCGGCGGTGGAGACCGCGTCAAGCCCGATCACGGTCAGGGCGGGCCGGGTCCACAGCCGCTCGACGGTCGAGCCGTCGCCGATCAGGTCGACACCGTCGAGAATTCCGCTCTCGTCCCTCAGCCGGGTCTCGTCGTAGACCACGTCCGGGGCGGGCCCGGAGACCAGGCCGTCGACGGAGACGTTGCCGCGCTCGTCGTGCAGGGTGGTCAGGAGCCGGGTCAGCACCATCAGTGCGTCGGGTACGACGCCGCCCCACATGCCCGAGTGCAGCGCATGGTCGAGCGTGCGGACCTCGACGTAGAAGTCGAACACGCCCCGCAGCGACGTGGTGAGCGCCGGCGCGCCGATGGCCCAGTTGCTGCTGTCGGCGATCACGATGACGTCGGCGAGCAGGTCGTCGTGATGCTGGTCGAGCAATTGCGCGAGCGTCTCGGAGCCGGACTCCTCCTCACCCTCGATGAAGACGGTCACGCCGACCGGGAGCTGGTCGCCGTGGGCGCGGACGGCGGCCAGGTGGGCAGCGATGCCGGCTTTGTCGTCGGCAGCGCCCCGGCCGTAGAGGCGCTCGCCGCGTTCGGTCGGGATGAACGGCGGGCTGTCCCAGTCGGCCTCGTCGCCTGCGGGCTGGACGTCGTGGTGCGCGTACAGCAGCACTGTCGGGCGGCCGGCCGGGGCGGGCACCCGGGCGAGGACCGCGGGCGCGGCGTCTCCGATCGCGACCAGACGGACGTTGAAGCCTTCCTCGGCGAACAGGTCGGCGACGGCGGTCGCGGACCGCCGCACGTCCGCGGCGTGCTCAGGCAACAGGCTGACGCTGGGAATCCTGACCAGGGTGTCCAGGTCGGAGCGCACCGACGGAAGCACGGCCCTGAGGCGGTCCCGCAGCGCGGCCGAATCGATCTCCATGTCTGAGTGTAGGTCTCGTCAGCGGGACGGTGACTCCCTCATTCGGGTGAAGAGACCCGGGGGGCCGCAACGCCACCCCGAGGTCGGCGATGATCGCGTCCAGTTCCAGTGCCCACGTGTCGTGCGGCTCCGGACCGGTGAGCTGCTCCATGTGTACCCGCGCCTGACGCGCGGCGTCCCGGAGCGATCGTGCCCGCTGGCGGCTACGCGCGCCTGAACCACGGCCCAGCCGCCGGCCACCTGCTCGCGGGAGCCAGCCTGACGGAACCCGGGCAGCAGCTCCCGCGCGCGCCCGCACCAGCAGCGGTATGGCGACGACGGATCCGACGACCGGGGCAGCCAGCAGCCACCAGACCCACGTCGGGACGCCCTCGTCCTCGGCCGACTCCTCGACAGACTCGTCGGCAGGTGTGTCAGCAGGTTCCTCCGTCTCCGATCTGGGGAGCGGGTGGGGGAGCGGGTGGGGCTGGTCAGCTCCGGGCTGGGAAAGCGTGGCGGTCGGTGTCCCAGCCGGAGAGATCGTAGGTCGGGCACCGTGGCCGCCGTCACCGCCGCCACAGGAGACCAGCAGCAGCACCACCAGCAAAGCCGAGGCGTTCGCTCCCCGGGCCACGCCGACCGGGAGCATGGCTCACCTCCGCGGCCGGGGGACGACCGACTGCGACGACGACCATCCCACGTGCGTCGTCGCAGGGGCCTCACCTCAACCGGGTGACCCGAGGCCGCGAGTGCCGGTTGAGCGCGGGCCGCTGTGCGGCTGCTAACCCGCGGCGCTCGGCTGCTCCGCCGCCTCGTTCCCCTGCGCGGGGATCCGGCCGGCGTGGTCATGGTCGACGGTGAGGTTCTCGCCGGTGCCCGGGTCGAAGAGGTGGATCTTCGTCCCGTCGACCCAGAACTCGGCCTCCTCGCCCGCCTGGATCCGGCTGGCCCCGTCCAGCGAAACGACGAGCTGGGTGTGCATCGACTCCCCGTCCAGGTCTCGCTCGAGCTGACGGAGCTGATCCTCGACCTCGGGGGGCGCGTCGAACGGGATGTAGGCGTAGGTCTCGTTGCCCAGCCACTCGACGACGTCGACCTGTTCCCGGAACGTCGAACCGGAGCTCTGGTCGGCGCGCACCGACGCGTCCTCGAAGTGCTCCGGGCGGATGCCGGCCATTAGCAGGTCCACGCCGGAGGCCTTCTCCGCCCGCTCGGGCGGCAACTTCACGGTGCCGAACGGCAGTTTCACCGAGGTGCCCTCGATGGTGGCGGGAAGGAAGTTCATCGGAGGGGACCCGATGAAGCCGGCCACGAAGAGGTTGCAGGGGTTCTCGTAGAGCTCGCGTGGCGTCGCGAGCTGCTGCAGCACGCCACGCTTGAGGACCGCGACCCGGTCGCCCAACGTCATCGCCTCCGTCTGATCGTGGGTGACGTAGACCGTCGTGATGCCGAGCCGCTTCTGCAGTCGCGTGATCTCGGTGCGCATCTGCCCGCGGAGCTTGGCGTCGAGGTTCGAGAGCGGCTCGTCGAAGAGGAACGCGTCGGCCTCGCGCACGATCGCACGGCCCATCGCTACGCGTTGCCGCTGACCGCCGGAGAGGTTGCCCGGCTTGCGATCGAGGTGCTCGTCGAGCTCCAGGGTCTTCGACGCCGCTCGGACCTTCCTGTCGACCTCGGCCTCGGATTCGTGGGCCAGCCGCAGCGGGAACGCGATGTTCTCGTAGACGGTCAGGTGCGGATAGAGCGCGTAGTTCTGGAACACCATCGCGAGGTTGCGGTCCCGCGGGGCGAGGTCGTTGACCAGCTTGTCGCCGATCACCATCTCGCCCGAGGTGATGTCCTCGAGGCCGACGATCATCCGCAGTAGCGTGGACTTCCCGCAGCCGGACGGTCCGACGAGGATCATGAACTCGCCGTCCTGGACGTCGATGCTGACGTCGTCCACTGCCAGGAACCCGTCGCCGTACTCCTTGACGATGTTCTTCATGTCGATGGCAGCCATTGGGTCACCCCTTCACCGCGCCGGAGGTGAGGCCGGCGACGATCTTTCGCTGGAACAGCAGGACGATGATGATGATCGGGACGGTGACCACCACAGAGGCGGTGGCCAGCTGTCCGTACGGCGGGTTGAACGGGTCGGGCCCGACGAAGAAGGACAGTTGGGCCGGAACCGTGCGAGCCTGGGTCGTCGATGTCAGCGAGATCGCCAGCACGAACTCGTTCCAGGCGAAGAAGAACGTCAGGATCGCCGCGGTGAAAACGCCCGGTGCCGCCAGCGGCACGATCACCTTGCGGAACGCCTGCCACGAGGTCGCGCCGTCGACTTGGGCGGCCTGCTCCATCTCCCAGGGGATCTCGCGGAAGAACGCCGACAACGTCCAGATCGCCAGCGGCAAGGTGAACGACATGTACGGGATGATCAGGCCGGGCCAAGTGTTGAACAGGCCGAGCGTCCGCCACAGGTCGAACAGCGGACCCACGAGCGCGACGACCGGGAACATCGCGATCGCCAGCGCGATCGACAGCACCAACCGTTTGCCCTTGAACTCGAGGCGGGCGATTGCGTATGCCGCGAGCGTCGCCAGGATCACGGACAGGAACGTCGAGATCGCCGCGATGCCGAACGAGTTGATGAGCGAGTCCTTGAAGTCGGGGTTGTCGATGATGTCGCGGTAGTTCTGGAGCGTCGGCTCCTCGGGCAGGAACTGCGGGCTGCCCGCGGCTGTCTCCGTCGGCCCCTTGAACGACAACGAGATGATCCAGACGACCGGGAGAAGGCACCACACGAGAATGAGTAGGAAGCCCACCCAGGTGCCGATCTTGGTCCGCGTCTCGTTCATCAGCCCTCACCCCTTGCCTGCGCCAGGTCGACCTTGAAAAGCTTGACGATCAGGAAGGCCAGCAACAGCACGGAGACGAACAGCAGCACCGAGAGCGCGGACCCGAGACCGAGCTGCATCTGCTCGATCACCTGTCGATAGGTCAGGAACGACGAGGACTCCGTGTCCTGGGCTCCCCTCGTCATCACGTAGATGTTGTCGAAGATGCGGAAGGCATCGAGCGCTCGGAACAGCACCGCGACCATGATCGCGGCCCTCATGTTCGGGAGGATCACCTTCCAGAGCCGCTGCCACCAGGTGGCGCCGTCGACCTTCGCGGCCTCGATCATGTCCTCGGATATCTGGGCCAGTCCCGCGAGCAGGAGCAGCGCCATGAACGGCGTCGTTTTCCAGATCTCCGAGATCATGATTGCGAACATCGCCGGCCAGTGACTGCCGAACCAGTTGGTTTCCGCCTCGAGCCAGGGCAGCCAGTCGAACCACGAGTTCACCCAGCCGTTGTTGAGGCTGAACGCGAACTGCCAGGCGTACGCCGAGACCACGGTGATGATGCCGTAGGGGATCAGGATCGCCGTGCGGACGGCACCGCGCGCGAACACGATGCGGTGCATCACCATCGCGAACGCGAAGCCGATCACCAGCTCTACCGCGACCGTGACCACCATGATCAGCACGGTGTTCCAGGTGTCCTGCCAGAACAGCTGGTCAGTGAGCACCGTCCCGTAGTTGCTGAGGCCGATGAACTCCTTGTCGTCCGGCGAGGTGAGTCGGTACCGGAAGGTCGAGAGGTAGAGGGCCTGGATCATCGGCCACGCCGTGACAGCGAGCATCACGATCACGGCGGGTGCGACCAGTCGTTGGCCGAGCCGGTTCTCGACTCGCGACCGGTCGCTGCGCTTCCTGGTGCCTGTCGTCCGGGTCCCCTTCGCCCGCGGGCTGGTGGTCACGGCGGTCACAGCAGTCCCCTTCCGTGCAGCACGTCCTGGATGAACTGCTGCGAGTCCGCCGGGGTCTGGCCATCGACCCGGTCCGGCGGGTGCCAGGTGCTCAGGAGTGCGCCGGAGATGTCGCTCCAGTACGGCGAGACCGTGCGCGGTGTCGCCACGTCGAGGCTCTGCTGGAACAGGTCGAGCAGTTCCTGTGGGTAGATCTCGGCCAGCGCCGGGTAGTCGTAGCCGGCGGAGCTGGCCGGCATGTTTCCGGTGAGCTCGGCGTTCACGCCCTGGTTGTCGGGTGAGGTGATGCACTCGATCGCCTGCATCGCCTCGTCCTTGTGGCGGGAGAACTCGCTGACGCCGACGCCGATGCCGCCGTACGGCGGGCGGGCCTGCTCGCCCCGTGTGGACTGCGGATACAGGGTGAAGCCGAGGTCGTCCTTCACCTCGGGCTGGGTGGCGTCGTAGTTCGTCCAGATGTAGGTCCAGTTGACCAGGAACGCGCCCTCGGGTGACCCGAACGTGCCACCCGCAGTGCCCTCGTTCGAAACCGACAGGTCTGCCGGGGCGGCAGGGGAGTCCGACAGCTTCTCGATGATCTGCCCGGCGGTCTCACCTGCGGGGGAGTCGACCTCGATGGTGGCGTCGACGCCCTTCTCGGTGTCCGTGGCGATCGCGCCGCCTGCTCCGGAGATGAGCGCGTTGATCCACACTGAGTAGCCCTCGTACTTGTTCGCCTGCACGGCGACCTTGCCGCCGTTGTCCGCGGCGGCGTCGATGATCTGGTCCCACGTGACCGGCCCGCTCATGTCGAGGCCGGCCTTGTCAACGAACGACTTGCGGTACCAGAGCACTTGCGTGTTCGACCAGAAGGGCGCGACGACCAGCTGGCCGTCCCAGGTGGCGGCGTCCACTGCGCCCCGGAAGGACTGCTGCTCCAGCTTGCCCTGCAGGTCGTCGGGGATCGCCGCCAGGAACCCGGCGTTTGCGAACTCGGCGGTGTAGGGCGGGTCGATGCTCATGATGTCGATCTCGGGGTCCTCCGCCGCCAGCCGCCGCGCGAGCTGGATGCGCTGTTCGCTGGCGCTCTGCGGCAGGACCTGGACCTCGATCGTGTAGTCCTCGGTGCTGCAGTTCTCTGCGACCTTGGCCTGTCCTCCGGCGTCGGGGTTGATGTACCAGGTCAGGGTCTCGCCGGAACTGGCGCCGGCCGAGCAGCCGGCGAGCAGTCCCGAGGCGATCATCAGTGCCGAGGATGCGGCGAGGCCGCGGCGTGGGCAAGCCATACACCCTCCCTCCAAAGTGGCCTAGATCACATCTAGCCCACTGCGCAGCCGTTGTAAAGCCGCACGCCCTTCCATGCCCGACTGTCTGGTGCATGCTGTGGCGCAGGGCCGTCGTTCCCGGTCCTGGAGGGACAGGCATGACTGCTACGGATCTGGGGGCAGTCGAGGCGCGGCTGCGGACGCTGGTGGACCGCTACCGGCCCGAGCTCGTGGACGGGACTATCTACGGCATCCCGTCGCTGGTCTGGCCCGGCGGCACCGGCCACGACTACTTCGTGGCCATCAATCGTGGCAAGACGTACGTCAGCCTCTATCTCGTGATCGCGGACAGGTATCCCGAGGAGCTTGCGGAAGCATCGCCGGTGCTGCGTGCCCGGCGTACGGGAAGGGCGACGTTCTCGTTTACCGCTCTGGACGACGAGCTGACATCGGAGGTCGCGTCCTTGCTGGACCGACTGCTCGTTCGGTACCGCGCGGAGCACGCCTGAGGGGCGGGCTCGACGTCGGCCGCACTAGTCAGCGGCCGCTCCCCGCGAGGGTCAGCTCGTGGAACACGCGCAGCCTCCGAAGGCGGGCGTCGAGAAGTTGCCCACGGGTCGCGCCTTGGAGGCGTTGGTCGAGTCGAACGTCCTGGAACTGGCCAGTCGAGCGTGGTTCCCGGGGGTTCCGGTACAGGCTGATGCCGGTGGACAGGTGGTCGGAGGACGCGCTGGCGTCCACGGCTCTCATTCGTCGCGGACGACACCCGTGCAGTCAGGCAGCCAGGTCCGGGTCGGCGAGCTCGCGCAGCTTGGCGAGTGCCTCCCGCTCGAGCTGGCGCACCCGCTCCGCGGAGATGCCGTGCTTGGCGCCGATGTCGGCCAGCTTGTGCTGACGCCCGTCGGCGAGACCGTAGCGCGAGCGGATGATGTCCGCGGCGCGCTCGTCGAGCAGCTCGACCAGATGGCTGAGCCGGTCCCGCGACTCCGTGTCGAGCACGGTCGCGTCGGGGCCGGGAGCGGTCTCCTGCGCGATCAGGTCACCCAAGGAGGTGTCGCCGTCCTCGTCCACCGGGGTGTCGAGGCTGACGTGCTCACGACCCCAGGTGATCAGGTCGATCACCCTGTCGACGTCCATCCCCAGCTCGGTGGCGATCTCCTCCGGCTCCGGGTCGCGTCCGAGCTGGCGCTCGAGAGTACGACGGGCGGAACCGACCTGGTTCAGCTCCTCGACCACATGCACCGGGAGCCGGACGACCCGGGCCTGCTGGGCGATGCCGCGGGTGATCGCCTGACGCACCCACCAGGTGGCGTACGTCGAGAACTTGTAGCCCTTGGCGTAGTCGAACTTCTCGACCGCGCGGATCAGGCCGGTGTTGCCCTCCTGGACCAGGTCCAGCATCGGCATTGCGCTGCGGCCGTACTTGCGTGCGATCGACACCACCAGCCGCAGGTTGGCGGTGACGAATGTCTGGATGGCGCGCTGGCCCTCCTCAGCGAGCCAGCGGAGCTCGTCCTCGTTGGCGTACTTGGGGGCGCCGCCCTTCCTGCGTCCTACCCGGCCCTCGGCGAGCAGGTGCTCCGCCATCAGGCCGGCCTCGATCGTCTTGCTGAGCTCTACTTCGGTGATCGCGTCGAGCAATGGAGTACGCGCGATCTCATCGAGGTACATCCCGACACTGTCGCGTCCCTCGATCGATTGACGCGCGTGCGTTCGACTCGTTGCCACGTGCGCTCTCCCTTCCTGTCCAGGGGACATACCCACCGGTAGCCCCTGTTATTCACCTCAACGACGATCCCCTCTCAGGGATTCCCGAAACCGGCGGGTTTACGCGGGGCCTTGCACAGGAGATGACGCGCGAAACCGGCCGAAAGTTGCCGATGTGGCGACTTCTCAGGGAACTCTTAGCCTCGGCCGCCTGAGGACGGGACCGGGCCCGGCCCCTAGAGGTCGCGGTTCGCGAACCAGCGGGCGGCCAGACCTCCGCCGATGGCACCGAACAGGTGGCCCTGCCAGGAGATGCCCTCCTGGGTGGGCAGGACCCCCAACAGTGCTCCGCCGTACACGAACAGCACCGCGACGCCGATCAGCACCTGCCCGACCCGGCGGGTGAAGATGCCCCGCATGAGCAGGTAGACCATCCAGCCGAACACCAGCACCGAGGCGCCCAGGTGGAGCGAGTTGTCGGCTCCGGTCAGCCAGGTCCCGAACCCCCCGACCAGCCAGACCACTGCGGTCACGGCGGCCCACCGGGCGATGCCGGAGAGCAGGATCAGGTACCCCAGCACCAGGAGCGGGACGGTGTTGGCGAGCAGGTGCACCCACCCGTAGTGCAGCAGGGGAGCGAACAGGATGCCGTCGAACCCTTCCGGCTCGCGGGGGATCACGCCATACAGGTCGAGCCGGTTGCCGACCACGGTGTCGACGGCTTCGATCAGGTAGAGCGCTGCGACGAACCCGGTGATCACCACGGCAGCGGCGAGCCACAAGGGACGAGCCTGGGGTCGCGCAGATGCTGGCATGCTCACCCCTCCCACGGTACCCAGCCGCCGGTCAGGCGCGGCCGAGCTTGTCGATCACCCACGCGTAGCTGAACGCCCGGTCCTTCCAGGCGTTGTAGCGGCCGCTGACCCCGCCGTGACCGGCGGCCATCTCGGTCTTCAGCAGGAACTCCTGCTCGCCGGGAACGAGGTCGCGGAGCCTGGCGACCCACTTTGCGGGTTCCACGTAGAGGACGCGGGTGTCGTTGAGGGACGTCTCGGCGAGGATCGCGGGGTAGTGCTTGGCCTCGACGTTCTCGTAGGGCGTGTAGGACTTCATGTACGCGTAGACCTCGGGGTCCTCGAGCGGGTTGCCCCACTCCTCCCACTCGATCACCGTCAGCGGCAGGGACGGGTCGAGGATCGTGGTGAGCGCATCCACGAAGGCGACGTTCGCGACGATCCCGGTGAACGCGTCCGGCGCCAGGTTCGCGACTGCGCCCATCAGCAGGCCCCCGGCGCTGGCCCCCTCGGCGACCAGCCGGTCCGGAGCCGTCCACCCGGTCGATGAGAGATGCCGGGCACAGGCCACGAAGTCGGTGAACGTGTTCTTCTTCTGCAGCATCTTGCCGTCGTCGTACCACTTCCGGCCCATCTCGCCACCGCCGCGCACGTGGGCGATGGCGAAGCCGATGCCACGGTCGAGCAGGGACAGCCGGGAGATGGAGAAGAAGGGATCCATCGAGGTCTCGTACGAGCCGTACCCGTAGAGCAGGAACGGCATCGGGCCGCCATCACGGGCGCCCTTGCGGCACACGATCGACATCGGGACCCGGGTGCCGTCCTCGGCGGTCGCCCACTCGCGGAACTGTTCGTACCGGTCCGCGTCGAAGTCACCGAGGACCGGTGTCTCCTTGAGCAGGGTCAGCTCGCGGGTGGTGACGTCGAAGTCGTAGACCGCCGGTGGCGTCGCCATCGTGGTGTAGCCGAGCCGGACCGTGGGCTGGGTGAACTCGGGGTTGCCGGACGTGCCGACGGTGTAGATCGGGTGCTCGAACTCCACCAGGTAGTCGTCTCCCAGGCCGGCCCCGGTCAGGTTGATGATCCGCAGCTGGGTCAGCCCGTTGCTGCGCTGGCTGACCACCAGATGCCCGGCGAACGCGTCCACATCCTCGAGCCGGACCGCCGGGTCGTGGGGGAACACCGGCTCCCACTGCTCATGTCCGGTCGCGTCGATCGGTGCCTTCGCCAGCGCGAAGTTCTCCGCGCCGTCGTTGTGCATCACCAGGAAGCAGTCCTCGCCGCCGATCACCGCGTGCTCGATGTTGTACTCGACGCCCTGCCGGCGCGGCGCGACCATCCGGAAGTCACCGGTCGGGTCGCCGGCCTCGAGCACGCGGTACTCGGTGGTGGTCTTCGACCCGACGCCGATCACCAGGTACCTGTCGCTGCGGGTGCGGCCGATCGAGCACCAGAACCGCTCGTCCGGCTCGTGGAACACCAGCACGTCCTCGGACACATCGGTGCCGAGCCGGTGCCGCCAGATCTTGTCCGGGCGCCAGGACTCGTCGACGGTCGAGTAGAACACCATGGTTCCGCCGAGGTCCCAGGTCGCGCCGTACATCGTGTTGGGGATCTGGTCGGGGAACAGCTCACCGGTGCGCAGGTCCTTGACCTGCAGCAGGAACCGCTCGTCGCCGACGGTGTCGGTGCTGAAGGCGAGCAGCGTGCCGTCCGGGCTCACGGACGCGGCGCCCAGCGAGAAGAAGTCGTGACCCTCGGCGAGCTTGTTGTTGTCGAGCAGGATCTCCTCGTCGGGCACCTCGGTGTCGACGTCGAGCTTCGGCGGTGCCCAGTCGTCGGGTCCGGCGACCGGGCAGCGGCAGCTGATGCCGTACTGCTTGCCCTCGATGGAGCGTCCGTAGTACCAGTAGCTCGCCGATCCGGTAGGGCACCGACAGGTCGGTCTCCTTGGTCCGCGACTTGATCTCGCCGAAGATCTTCTCCCGCAGGTCCGCAAGATGCGCCGTCCGGACCTCGGTGTAGGCGTTCTCCGCCTCGAGGTAGGCGACCGTGTCGGGCGACTCCTTGTCCCGGAGCCACTCGTAGTCGTCGACGAACGTGTCACCGTGGTGGGTGCGCTCGGAGGGGATCTTCTTGGCAACCGGTGGCTCGATCGTGGCAGGCATGTCCCGAACCCTATCCGTGGCCGGGGGCGCGCGGCACAATCGGCAGCATGGCGCGGATGATCGATCTCAACGCGGACCTCGGAGAGGGCGTCACCGACGACGTCGGCCTGCTCGACATCGTGACCAGCGCGAACGTCGCGTGCGGCTACCACGCCGGTGACGTGGGCATCATGCGGGCGGTGTGCGCGCGGGCGGCCGAGCGTGGCGTTGCTATCGGCGCGCAGGTGTCCTACGCGGACCGGGAGAACTTCGGTCGGGTGGCGCGGGACGTCGCGTTCGAGGTGCTCCGGGAGCAGGTCGTCGACCAGGTGGCCACCTTGCGGCGGATCGCGGAGGCTGAGGGCACGCGGGTCGCTTACCTGAAGCCGCACGGCGCGCTGTACAACCGGGTGGTGCACGACGCGGAGCAGGCGCGCGCCGTGCTGGCCGGGGCCGCCGACCTGCCGGTGCTCGGCCTGCCCCCATCCGTCTTCCTACGGCTCGCGGACGAGAGCGGCCGGACCACGTACCGGGAAGGGTTCCCGGACCGCGGCTACACGCACGAGGGCCACCTGCTCCCGCGTGACGAGCCCGGCGCCCTGGTCGACGACCCGGCGCTGATCGCGGCGCGGGCCGTGCGGATGGCGCGGGCCGGCGCGGTGGCGTCGGTGTGCGTGCACGGTGACTCGGCCGGCGCGGTGCGCAATGCGGCGGAGGTACGACGGGCGCTCGAGCGGGCCGGCTTCACGTTGCGGGCCTTCGCGTCGGGAGGTCCCGGGTGAGGTGCATCCCGGTCGGCGCCGACGCACTCCTGGTCGAGGTCTCCGGTGTTGCCGAGGCGAGCGCGCTGTACGTCGAGGCGCGCCGACGCGGCACGGTGGCCGTGGACATCGTGCCCGCGGCGGCCACCGTTCTCTTCACCGGCGTGGCCGACGTGGAGGGCCTCGCCGACCAGGTCACGGGCTGGTCGCTGCCCCGGGGGGAGGCGGCATCGGCGGAGCTCGTCGAGGTCCCGACCGTGTACGACGGACCCGACCTCGCCGCAGTGGCGCGGCTGTGGGAGATGACCACACGCGAGGTCGTCGAGGCGCACACGGGCACGGAGATGATGGTCGCCTTCTGCGGCTTCGCCCCCGGGTTCGCGTACTGCACCGGCCTCCCCGTCGAACGAGCCGTGCCACGGCTGGACACCCCACGGACCAAGGTGCCGGCCGGGTCGGTCGGCCTGGCCGGCGCCTTCACCGGTGTCTACCCGACCGCGTCGCCGGGCGGCTGGCAGCTGCTCGGCCACACCGACCTGACCCTTTGGGACACCACGCGCGACGAGCCGGCCATCCTGGCCCCCGGAACCCGGGTCCGCTTCGTGGAGGCCGGCCGGTGAACCGGTTCCTCATCGTCGTCGACCCCGGCCCGCTGACGACCGTGCAGGACCGCGGCCGTCCCGGCTGGGCCCACCTCGGTGTTCCGCGCTCGGGTGCCCTGGACGGTCCGGCCGCAGCACTCGCGAACCGGCTGGTCGGCAACACCGACGACGCGGCACTGCTGGAGACCACCCTCGGCGGGGTCGTCCTGCGTGCCTCCACCGCGATGACGCTGGCGGTGACCGGAGCCGACGCACCGGTCACCGTGGACGACCGGCCGGTCGCCCTCGCGGAGCCGGTCGCCGTGCGCGCCGGCCAGACCGTCCGGGTCGGGCCAGCACGGTCGGGGGTGCGGTCCTACGTCGCCGCCGCTGGTGGGGTCACAACCGCGGAGGTGCTCGGTTCCCGTTCGAGCGACACGTTGTCGGGGATGGGGCCGGCACCGTTGAGGGACGGCCAGCAGGTCCCGGTCGGAGAGCCGGTGGGGGGCCCGCGCGGCGTCGACGTGTCCGTCGTACCCCGGCTCTGTCCGCCGGTCGTGTTGCGGTTCCGGGCCGGGCCCCGCGCGGACTGGTTCACCGACCAGGCGCTGGCGACGCTGACCCGGTCGACGTACTCCGTCTCCTCGGACTCGAACCGGGTAGGGCTGCGGCTCGTGGGTCCGGTCCTGGAACGGCGACGGAACGAGGAGCTGCCCAGTGAGGGGCTGGTGCTCGGTGCGATCCAGGTGCCGGCGGCGGGGGAGCCGCTGGTGTTCCTCAACGACCACCCGACGACCGGCGGCTACCCGGTGGTCGGCGTCGCGTCCGGAGACGACCTGGCGATGTGCGCGCAGCTACGCCCCGGCGACGAGGTGCGTTTCCTGCGCCTCGACTGACGCCGCCCGTCGGCCGAGCATGAGCCCCGATGTTTGCCGGAACGGGTGAGCCCGCCGCAGGCGACGCTGCAGCAGATGGAGAACCCCGGATCGGTGACCTCAGCGGCCGCGCGGCCTCGGTTCCAGGTCCGGGTCGTCGGCCCGGAACGTCTTCACCGGGCCCGGTGCGGTGCTCGCGGTCTCGAAGCGAACGGTGACCCGGCCGGCTCCGGAGCCCCACACCCAGCCCGGGCCGTGCTCGGCGTGCACGACGTCCATCCCGGGTGCCCATCTCCGGCCGCGGGTGATCCGGTTCACCGCCTCGTCGGCGAGGGGTTCGGTGGAGCGCTCGTCCGGTTCCTCGGTCTCACCGAACAGGTCCTCCTGGATCCAGTCCGCAAGCCCGGAGACCCCGACCCCGAGCAGTCGGACACCTCCGGAGGTGTCCACCTCGCCGAGCAGGCTGCGGGCCAGCCGGGCCACGACCTTCGTGCTGTCGGTCGGCCCGGCCAGCGTCGCCGAGCGCGTGTGCGTGGAGAAGTCGTGAAGCCGTATCTTGACGGTGATCGTGCGTCCGGACAGCCGGGCCTTGCGGAGCCGCTCGGTGACCTGGGCGGCCTGCCGGTCCAGCAGCCCCTCGAGCAGCCGCTTGTCGACCAGGTCGGTGTCGTAGGTGCCCTCGACACTGACCGACTTCGTCTCACGCTCGGCTACCACGGGACGGTCGTCGTCGGCGCGCGCCATCCGGTACAACGACTTCCCGTGGGCCTGGCCGACGATCCGGACCAGCTCGTCCTCGCTGACCTGCTCGAGCTCCGCGACCGTGTGCACGCCGACCCGTCGCAGACGCTCGGCGGTGGCTGGTCCGACGCCGGGGATCACACTCACCTTCATCGGACGCAGCAGGTCCCGCTCGGTGCCGGGTGGGACCACGACCAGCCCGTCGGGCTTGTCCAGGTCGCTGGCGATCTTCGCGACCAGCTTGGAGGTGGCGATGCCGACCGAGCCGCACAGCCCGCCGGTCACGTCGCGCAGCTCCTGCTTCAGCCGGTGCGCGACCGCGGTCACCGCCTCTACCGACACGTCGTCGAGGCCGGCGGCGGCGAGGTCCACGAATGCCTCGTCGAGGGACAGCGGTTCGACGAGCGGGGACAGCTCGCGGAGCAGCGCCATCACCGTGACGCTGGTCTCGCGGTAGGCGTCGAACCGGCCGCTGAGGAAGGCAGCGTTGGGACAGCGGGAGCGGGCCTCGGCGGTGGACATCGCGGAGCGTACGCCGAACACCCGGGCCTCGTACGATGCGGTGGCCACCACGCCACGACCACCCACTCCGCCCACGACCACCGGCCTGCCACGCAGCGACGGCTTGTCCCGCTGCTCGACGGCGGCGAAGAACGCGTCGAGATCCACGTGAAGGATCGTCGGGTCGGCGCGCACGGGCCCATCATGCCTGCCCCTGCGCACAGTTCCGGCGGTGGACACCCGGCCGGTTTCCGTCCACAGGGCAGCCACTCTGCCCGTCGTACACAGGTGGGAAACCGGCACTGCCCGCCCGGCGGCTTCGCGCACAGTGTTGCCTGCATGACGAACACACGAACCATCAAGGCCAAGAGCCCGGCCGACCTGTTGGCGGTCGTGCCATGCGTGCTGGGCTTCCATCCCGAAGACTCCCTGGTGCTGCTCACGCTGGGGGAGGCGGACAACCGGTTCCATGCCCGGGTGGACCTGCCTCGTGACCCCGACCACCTCGCCGAGGTCGTGGAAGGACTGAGCGAGGTGGTGACGCACAACGGGGTGCGACGCTGCGTCCTGGTGGCGTACACCGACGACCAGTGCGCGGCCCAGGAGATGTCCGACCGGTTGCGGCAGGCATTCGAGCGCGACGGGGTGAGTGTGGTCGAGGCGATCCGCGCGGACGGTGAGCGATGGTTCTCCCTGACCGGGTGCACCGCCTCCTGCTGCCCGGCGGAGGGGGTGCCGTACGACGTGTCCTCGCACCCGCTCACCGCCCAGGCGGTCGTCGACGGCCAGGTGACGCTGGGCAGCCGCCAGGAGCTCGCCGACTCCCTGATCGGTTCGGACCCCGACGCCATCGAGGCGGTGGACGTCGCGGCGAACGAGGCGATGTCCCGGTTGCAGGCGGCGGTGCGACACCCGCTCGGGCCGCCGGCTCCGGAGGCTGCCCGAGCGCACCTGGTCCAGGAGGGCCAGTGGGTCGGGGAGCGGGTGCGCCGGTTCCTTGCCGACGGGGTGGCGCTGGACGCCGACGAGGCCGGCCGGATGCTCGTCGCGCTGGTGATCATCGAGATCCGGGACGTGGCGTGGGCGGAGATGACCCGGGGCAACGCCGTCCGGCACGTCGACCTGTGGCGCGACCTGGTGCGCCGCACCCCGTACGACCTGATGGCGGCACCGGCGGCGCTGCTCGGCTTCGCGGCCTGGCTCTCCGGCGACGGCGCGCTGGCGTGGTGTGCGGTGGAGCGCTGCCAGGACGTGGAACCCGACTACCGGCTGGCGGGGCTGCTCACCGACGCACTGGCCGGCGCGGTCCCGCCGTCGCGCTGGGAACCTGTCGGTAAGGACGCTCTGACCCTTTTCGCCTCATAAATGCTTCTTTATCTAGTCCAGGTGGGATAACGAAGGCGCCGGACCGGACTATTCGGGCTAGCGGTTCGGGGAGCCGGGGGTGGGCCGAAGGCGCTATGGCGCAGGGCCGCCCCGGGCACCCACACTGGGAGTCGGCCGGGGGGCTGTTCGTGGGCTCTCGGGGGGCGCTCCCTCGGTTGACGAGGAGGGGAGCCTGCGGATGGTAGTCGAGCGTGCACGGACCAGGGGGATGACGGTGCTGGTGGTCGACGACCACTGGGCCTTCGCGGACCTGCTGGAGACAGCGATCGGGGGAGAGCCCGACCTGACCTGTGTCGGCTCCGCGCGCGGTGTGGCGGCCGGCCTGGCCAAGGTGGAGCGGTTGCGTCCTGACCTCGTCGTGATGGATGTCCGGCTCGGCGACGGTGACGGGGTGCGCGCCACCGCAACCATCAGCGCACGCTGGCCCCAGGTCCGCGTCGTGGTGCTGACCGCGCATCCCGACGCCTCCCTGATCAGACGCGCGGCCGACGCGGGAGCCTGTTGCCTGCTCCCGAAGGACAGCTCGTTGCCCGAGGTCCTGAACGCACTCCGCACTGCCCAGCGTGGCGAGTTCGTCGTCCATCCCACGCTGCTGAAGACCCTGGTTTCCGACCGTCCGCGTCCCACCGAGTACATCCCGCCGCTGAGCCGCCGGGAGACGGAGGTCCTGCAGATGCTGGCGATCGGGATGGACGTGCGTTCGATCGCCGAGCAGCTCGGGATCTCCCTGAACACCTGCCGCGGCTACGTAAAGAGCCTGCTGGCGAAGCTGAACGCCCACTCTCAGCTGGAGGCGGTGGCCGTGGCGAACAGAAACGGCCTGATCGATGCAGCTGTCTCGTACTGACCGCGGCTGAGGTCCGTCCCGCGGCCGGTCCCAGCGCCGGGACCGTGCTGATTCGGGCCGGATCGCACTAGGCTGCGCTCATGGGCGAAGAGGTCGCACAGCAGGAGTTCTCCCGCGCGGATCGCACGCGGTACCGCGAGAAGGTACGTCGCTGCCTCGACGTGTTCGCCCGGATGCTGCGGGAGTCACGCTTCGACACCGACGCACCGATGACCGGGCTCGAGATCGAGCTGAACCTCGTCGACGACGACGGCAACCCGTCGCTGAAGAACAACGAGGCTCTCGAGGCGATCGCCGACCCGGACTTCCAGACCGAGCTCGGCCAGTTCAACCTCGAGATCAACGTGCCGCCCAAACGCTTGCAGGAGCGGGGGTTCCGGGACTACGAGGACGGGGTTCGCGCAAGCCTGAACGAGGCAGAGTCCAAGGCCCGGAAGGTCGGCGCCCACCTGGTGATGATCGGCATCCTGCCGACGCTGTCCGAGGGGCACATGAGCCCGTCGTCGTTGAGCGCCAACCCGCGCTACCAGCTGCTCAGCGACCAGATCCTGGCCGCACGCGGTGAGGACATCGTGATCGACATCGCCGGCACCGACCGGCTGAAGACGACCGCCGACTCGATCGTGCCCGAGGCGGCGTGCACCAGCACCCAGCTGCACGTCCAGGTCAGCCCTGAGGACTTCGCGGCCTACTGGAACGCATCACAGGCCGTGTCCGGCGTCCAGCTCGCGATCGGCGCGAACTCGCCGTTCCTGCTCGGCAAGGAGCTGTGGCGCGAGACCCGGATCGCCCTGTTCGAGCAGGCCACCGACACCCGCAGCGAGGAGCTGAAGGCGCAGGGCGTCCGGCCCCGGGTGTGGTTCGGTGAGCGCTGGATCAACTCGATCTTCGACCTGTTCGAGGAGAACGTCCGCTACTTCCCGGCGCTGCTGCCGATCACCGAGGACGAGGATCCGCTCGAGGTCCTCGAGCGGGGCGAGACACCGAAGCTGGCCGAGCTGCGGCTGCACAACGGCACGATCTACCGGTGGAACCGGCCGGTGTACGACGTCGTCGCACGGACTGCCACACCTACGCGTCGAGAACCGTGTCCTTCCCGCCGGGCCGACCGTCGCGGACACGATGGCGAACGCGGCTTTCTACTTCGGCCTGGTGCGCACCCTCGCCGAGCACGAGCGGCCGCTGTGGTCCCAGATGTCGTTCAGCGCTGCAGAGGAGAACTTCCACGTCGCGGCCCGCCAGGGGATCGAGGCCAACGTCTACTGGCCGGGACTGGGCCAGGTGCCCGCAACGGAGCTCGTCGTGAGGCGGCTGCTGCCGATGGCCCGCGCCGGCCTGGACTCGTGGGGTGTCGAGGCAGCCGAACGCGACCGGTTGCTCGAGATCATCCAGCAGCGCTGCCTGGTCGGCCAGAACGGGGCATCCTGGTTCACCGACAAGTTCCACGCGTACCTCGACGGCGAGACCGACGACCGGATGGATGCGCTCCGCGCGACCCTGAACGAGTACCGCGCCAACATGCACACCAACGAGCCGGTGCACACCTGGACCTGAGGGTTCACAGACGCAACCGCTTCCACGTGCGGCATTCGCCGGTGCGTACGTCGAGCCAGCCGGTGCGGGTGATCGCGTAGAACCCGTCGAGGTCGCGGCCGTGGATGTCGAACGCCACCGCCGCGGCCGCCATCCACTCCAGGTCCAGGTCGTGCGGATAGGGTTCACCGGGACGCGCCACCCAGGCGGTGACCGCATCTGCCGGTGACTGCCCGACGAGGGACGCCAACACGTCGATGCGCAACGCCGCGTCCACCGCCGGCAGGTCCTGGGCGCGGAGGACGAACGAGTCCCGCGCCCCTGCGATCCGGCCGACGTTGACCGCCACGTCGAACACGCGGCGGCTCTCCCGGGCACGCAGCATGCCCACCTCCTCTCGCAGGAGCGGACGCAGGTCGGTCACCGGTTGCATCCCTACAGCCTGCCGTGAACGACGTGATCGTGCCTCCGCTCGTCCACAGGAGCCCTCGGCTCGCCGTACTGCGGTAGCGTTCGATCGAACGACCTGCATCGGCAGGACTGTGCACGCGCTTAGAGAGGGACGGTCAATGGGGACCATCGTCGTCGGTTACGTACCCAAGCCTGAGGGCAAGGCAGCGCTTCGCCGCGCAGCCGAGGAAGCCAGGCTGCGAAACTCACGCCTCGTCGTGGTGAACTCCCACCGGGGTGGACGCGAGTTCGACCGCGAGGATGCCATCGAGTCCGAGTCCCAGCTCGAGGAGGTCAAGAACGAGCTGCACGAGTTCGGCGTCGAGCACGAGGTCCGCCAGCTGGTCCGCGGCATGGACCCCGCCGAGGACCTGGTCAACGTCGCCACCGAGGTCGGTGCGGAGTTCATCGTGATCGGCCTGCGCCGCCGCTCGCCGGTCGGCAAGCTGATCCTCGGGAGCAACGCCCAGCGGGTGCTTCTCGACGCACCGTGCCCGGTGCTCGCGGTCAAGGCAGGGGAGTAGCAGCGGCGCGAGGCCGGCGACCATGGCCGGTCGCCCGAGCAGTGCGGCATGCTGGGGTCATGGCTATCCAGATCGCGCAGGACCAGGCCGCCGACGAGGTCCTCACCGAGTACCCGTTCGCGTTGCTCACCGGGATGCTGCTCGACCAGCAGTTCCCGATGGAGCGCGCCTTCGCCGGCCCCGCGAAGGTCCGAGAGCGGTTCGGCTCGCTCGACCCCGCCGACATCGCGGCTGCGGATCCGGAGCAGTTCGCCGCCCTGTGCAGCACCCCGCCCGCCGTACACCGGTTCCCCGGCTCCATGGCCGCGCGGATCCAGGCGCTCGCGGCACACATCGTCGCGGAGTACGACGGACGCACCGAGCGGCTCTGGACCGAGGCGACCTCGGGGCGGGAGCTGTTCGCGAGGCTGCAGGCGCTGCCGGGCTTCGGCAAGCAGAAGTCGCAGATCTTCGTGGCCCTGCTCGCCAAGCAGCTCGGGGTGAGGCCGGACGGCTGGGCCGAGGTTGCCGGTGACTACTCCGAGCAGGGCTCCTACCGCTCGGTGGCCGACGTGGTCGACGCGCGTTCGCTCGAGAAAGTGCGTGCGTTCAAGAAGGAGAAGAAGGCCGCCGCGAAGCGGGCCTGACCGCGCCCCGACCCCGCCGATCCACAGGGTCTTCCTTGGAAACCATTGCTCGCGTGTCACAATATGAGTGCGGCTCTTGACGTGTACGGGCTTTGCCGCGCCCCACAACAGTTTTACGAGAGGTAGTTCGTGTCCTCGAGCACGTCCCGCAAGCTTCCGGCTGATGTCCTTGCACACCCCGATGTCGTGACCCTTGTCGATGTCGGCAAGTCGACCGGCCAGGTCACCGCCGACGCGGTCCGGGACACCAGTGAGACCGCGAACATCTCCCCCCAGCACCTGAAGGCTCTGCTCAGGTTCCTGAGCGAGGAAGGGGTCACTGTGGTTCTGTCCGCCGACGACTCAGCCGGACGCAAGAAGGTGCTCGCCGCGGCGAGCCCGAAGACCACCGTGAAGGCCAGTACCGCCAAGAAGAGTCCGGCCAAGAAGGCCCCGGCCAAGAAGGCGACCGGCAAGAAGTCCGAGAGCCCGGTCGAGTCGAAGCCCGCCGCCAAGGCCCCGGCGAAGAAGACCGCGAAGAAGGCCGCCACGAAGAAGGGCGCCGAGGCCGAGACCGTCGAGGACGACGCGAATGGCGCCGCCCCGGCCGTGGTCGGGCCCGACGGCAAGAAGGTGCTGCCGGACCTTCCGGACGAGCAGTTCGAGAAGGACCTGAAAGAGGACCCCACGCTCAAGGAGGACGAGAGCAAGGGGTTCGTCATCTCCGCGGCGGACGACACCGACGAGCCGGAACAGCAGGTCATGGTCGCCGGCGCTACGGCCGACCCGGTCAAGGACTACCTGAAGCAGATCGGCAAGGTCCCGCTGCTGAACGCCGAGATGGAGGTCGAGCTCGCCAAACGGATCGAGGCGGGTCTCTTCTCCGACGAGAAGCTGGCCAAGGGCGGCAAGATCTCGGCGAAGATCCAGGACGAGCTCGAGTGGATCGCCGCGGACGGTCGCCGGGCGAAGAACCACCTGCTCGAGGCGAACCTGCGTCTCGTCGTCTCCCTCGCCAAGCGCTACACCGGCCGCGGCATGCTGTTCCTGGACCTGATCCAGGAGGGCAACCTCGGTCTGATCCGTGCGGTGGAGAAGTTCGACTACACCAAGGGCTACAAGTTCTCGACATACGCCACCTGGTGGATCCGACAGGCGATCACCCGCGCGATGGCCGACCAGGCCCGCACCATCAGGATCCCGGTGCACATGGTCGAGGTGATCAACAAGCTCGCCCGTGTGCAGCGTCAGATGCTGCAGGACCTCGGTCGTGAGCCCACTCCGGAAGAGCTCGCCAAGGAGCTCGACATGACCCCGGAGAAGGTCATCGAGGTGCAGAAGTACGGTCGTGAGCCGATCTCGCTGCACACCCCGCTCGGTGAGGACGGCGACTCCGAGTTCGGTGACCTGATCGAGGACTCCGAGGCCATCGTGCCTGCGGACGCGGTCTCGTTCACCCTGCTCCAGGAGCAGCTGCACGCCGTGCTCGACACGCTGTCCGAGCGTGAGGCAGGCGTGGTCTCGATGCGGTTCGGCCTGACCGACGGCCAGCCGAAGACGCTCGACGAGATCGGCAAGGTGTACGGCGTCACCCGCGAGCGGATCCGCCAGATCGAGTCGAAGACCATGTCGAAGCTGCGGCACCCGTCGCGCTCGCAGGTCCTGCGCGACTACCTCGACTGACCCCAGGCGACCGAGGCCTCACCACTTGAACGTGGACAGCGCTCCGGGTGGCAGCGAGTAGGCGAACGAGCGATCGCCCGACGTGACCCGGAAGGACCGGTCCGCGTCGTCGGAGTTCAGCGCCAGCATCACATGTGAACCGTCGGGGTTCTGGAACGCGACCGTCTCGATGCTGCCGTCCCCGTAGGTCGTGGAACCGATGACCTGTGCGCCCGGTGTGACGAACCTCCCGACGTGCCCCCAGGCATAGAACGCGGGCGCATGGTCGACCGTTCCTGTGTCCGGGTCGATGCTCAGCAGCCCTCGACAGTCCTGGCAGCCGCCGTTCGTCGGACCCCCGGTCGGGTCGAGGACCGCGTTCCACTTCACCAGCCAGGCCGCGCCGTTGCGGATGCCGTGCACCAGCAGCGTCTGGGCGTCCCAGCGCAGGTCGGCAGCGAATCTTGAGGTCCAGTCGCTCCCGCTGCACTCACTGATCGCCACCGGGAGGTCCGGATGCCGGTCGCGTATCTCCCTCAGGGCGGACACATCCCCGCGGTAGCAGTGGAAGGCGACGCCGTAGATATCGGGCCGGGTCTCCGGGTCGGAAAGCAGTGCGTCGGCGTCCGGCCACCGGTCGAAGTTGTCGTCCAGCGCCCACAGATGCGGGTCCAGTCCGGCCGCGTCGAGCGCGGGCGCGAGGTAGGTGTCGATCAGGTCACGCTGCTGGTCCACGCTCAGTGTCATCCCCGCATAGTCGGGTGGGGAGTACGACGGCTCGTTCTGCAGGGTCATCCCTTGCACCGGGACACCGGCAGCGTCGTACGTCTGCAGGGTCCGCACGAGATAGTCGGCGTACGCGTCGGCGTGCTCGGGCGCGAGGGAGCCACCCACGAGCGAGCCGCTGGTCTTCATCCACGCCGGCGCGCTCCACGAAGAGATCACCACGGCAAGCGACGGGTTGAGCCGGATCGCCTCGCGAACCAGCGGTAGCACGTGTGTTGCGTCACGGCCCAGCGAGAAGCGGTCGAGAGCCGGGTCACTTTGGCCCGGGGGCACGTCATCGTAGGAATAACTTCCCATGGAGAAGTCGTTGGCACCCACAGGCTGGCGCAGGAGCGACAACCCGATGCCCTGCCGGCGGCTGAACAGCTCGGACATGACATCTGCTCGCTCAGCTGCGGGGAGGCCGTTGACCAAAGCGGCCGATGCACCGGTCATCGATGCGCCAACTCCGTAGAAGTGCTGGTAACGTCGCCCGTCGTCGACAGTGATGTCGAGACCGCGAGCCGGGTCGGTGGAGAACGACACCGCCGGCCGGGGGGACAGGACCTCACGTCCGTCCGCGGTCGTGACCCACACCTGGGCACGGGGGATGAGCGCCTCAGGTGAGCGGGGCGCGGAGCGACGAGGCTCCGCCGGGCCGCCAGTGCACCCGACCAGTCCCAGCAGGCACCCGACAACGACACCGACCAGGAACCGACCGTGGGCCGCGCTGTGCGGGGATCCGAGAAGTCTGCGTGTCGAACTCATCAGCTCCACGATGACACGACCATCCATGTACGACACCACACACAACGGCGAGGAGACTGTGCTGACTGCCGTGACCCCTTACCGACCACCGGAAGCCCGGACCACGACGACGAGCGTGCTGCTCGTCGACGACGACCCGGCTTTCGTCACCGAGGCGGAGAACGCTCTCGAGGCGGAGGGCTACACCGTCGCCGTGTCGGCGCCCGGCGACCAGGCCCAGGCCGAGCTGTCGCGGGTCAGGCCCGACGTCGTCGTGGCCGCCGTGAGCCCGTCCGGCGAGGACGGCTTCGATCTGCTGCGCCGGCTGCGGTCGGTGCGGGCCGGCCGGACCGTTCCGGTCATCTTGTTGACCTCAGGCTCCGACGAGGACGTGCTCACCGGGTTCCAGCTCGGTGCGGACGACTGTGTCCGCAAACCGGTGTCCGGCCGGGAGCTGGTGGCGCGCGTCGGCTCCAAGACCGTACGGCCGCCGATCCCGGTCAACCTCGTCAGCCGCGACCTGCGCACCGGACTGCTCGCCGAAGGCACCCTGGTCGACGAGGCACAGCGCGAGCTGGAACGCGGCCGGCGCGCCTCCCGCCCCGGGGCGCTGGGCGTCGTGCAGCTCCAGGAGATGCCCCGGCTGCAGGAGCGCTTCGGCACTGGCGCGGTGACCCAGGTCGCCAACCAGGTCGCAAGGCTGCTGCATGCGGATCCACTCCCGCTGGAGCGGATCGGTCTGGACCACTCCGGGCGTCTGCTCGTCCTGATGCCCGAGACTTCGCGCGCCGACGTCGAGGCGCGCCTCGGCCGGCTGGCGAAGCAGATCGCCGCCACCCGCTTCACGATCGCGGAGGATACCGTCCGGGTCACCCCGGTGACGGGCTGGCTGCCGTTCACGAAGGCCGACGACGGTGAGCAGCTGCTCGCACGCGCCGTGACCGCCGCGAAGGCGGCCGCCAACCACCTCGACCTGCTGCCCGTGCTGTGGACACCCGCGCTCGAGGTCCGCACCGACCGGCGCCGCAGCACGGCCTCGGCGCGGGTGACGCGGACTCTCGAGCGGCTGCGGCTGCCCGCCCAGTTCCTGGCCACGCTCGTGGTCGGGATCGGCCTGCCGTTCGCCGTCTACTTCTTCCTCGGCGAGATCGGCTGGGACATCTCCGGCATCGCCTACTGGGGCGTGATGGCGTCCCTGCTGCTGACAGCCGGAGCGATCTGGATGGAGGGTTTGTACGCCCTCGACCCGGAGCGTCCTCCGGAGGAACCCGGGGCCGACTATCCCGGGGCGACCGCGATCATCGCGGCGTACCTGCCCGAACGAGGCGGCGACGATCCTCGACACCGTCGAGGCCTTCCAACGGGTCGACTACCCCGGTCCGTTGCAGATCCTGGTGGCATACAACACCCCGCAGCCGATGGCGATCGAGGAGGAGCTGCGCGAGATGGCACGTCGCGACCCGCGGATCGTGCCGTTCAAGGTCGAGAACAGCACCTCGAAGGCCCAGAACGTGAACGCGGCGATGAGCCACGTGACCGGCGAGTTCGTCGGCATGTTCGACGCCGACCACCACCCCGACCCGGAGGCGTTCCGGCGCGCTTGGCGCTGGCTGTCCAACGGGTACGACGTGGTCCAGGGACACTGCGTGATCCGGAACGGGCAGGCGTCGCTGGTCGCCCGCACGGTTGCGGTGGAGTTCGAGTCGATCTACGCCGTCAGCCACCCAGGGCGCACCGCCATGCACGGCTTCGGCCTGTTCGGTGGCTCCAACGGGTACTGGCGCACCGAGCTGCTGGCCCGTACCCGGATGCACGGCGTCCATGCTGACCGAGGACATCGACTCGACGTTGCGCGTCCTCAGCTGCCGGCTCGCGGATCGCTTCCGACCCGGCGCTGATCTCGCGTGAGCTCGCGCCCACGAACCTCGGCGCCCTGTGGAAGCAGCGCGCACGCTGGGCGCAGGGCTGGTTCCAGGTCTCCCGCAAGCACATGTGGAAGACGCTGAGGTCGCCGAACCTGACGACCCGTCAGAAGGCCGGTCTCGGCTTCCTGCTCGGCTGGCGAGAGATCTACCCCTGGCTCTCGCTGCAGATGTTCCCGGTGCTGGCCTACACCGCGTACCAGGAAGGCGGCGTCACCGAGCTCAACTGGCTGGCACCCGCGCTCCTGCTCGCGACGCTGTTCACGCTCGCCGTCGGACCCGCGCAGACACTGTTCGCGTGGCGACTGGCCGTGCCCGAGCTGCGTGCGCACAAGAGCTGGTTCTGGAGCCACCTGCTGGTCTCGTCGATCTTCTACACGGAGTGGAAGAACGTGATCTCCCGCATCGCCCAGATCAAGGAGCTTGCCGGCGAGCACCAGTGGCACGTGACCCCTCGAGCATCCGCGAAACCTGATCGAGACGAGCTGGACCACAGCGACGTGGACCGGTCGAACGCACCCACCGTGGAGGTGAGCGCATGACGACAACCACATCCGAACAGACCCCGGTGACGACCGGGGTGGTGACCCCGTCCGAGAAGGCACGCCGCGGGCCGCAGCCGCCCGAGGGCGCGCCCCGTCGCGCCCGCGCCCGGGAGCTCGAGGGCTACCGCGGGATCGCCGCGCTGACGATCGTCGCCTTTCACGTCTTCCAGTTCGCGGACCAGGCCGGGGGGGTCTCCAACCCGGTGATCTCGACGCTGGCCCGCTTCGAGACCGTCGACATCTTGTTCCTGATGTCGGCGTACCTGCTCACCCTGTCCTACGCGCGAGCGGCGATCGACCGTACGCCGACCCAACCTGCGCGGCAGTTCCTGTTCCGGAGGGCGGTGCGGATCGTGCCGCTGTACTGGATCGGGGTCACCGTCGTGTGGGCGATCCGCAACCCGGCTCTGCCCGGCGACTGGGTGGACCTCCTCGAGCACCTGACGTTCACGCACATCTTCGACCGGACCCGGATCTTCTACACACTCGGCCCGGCCTGGTCGATGAGCCTGGAGGTCGCCTTCTACGTCCTGCTGGTGCTCCTCGGACCGCTGGCGGCCAAGGTGTGTACGCGGATCGAGTCGCGCCGGAACCGGGTGGCCGTGCTGCTGACCGGCAGCGCCATCCTCGCGCTGATCCCGTTGGTCTGGAACAGCGTTGCCTTCCTGGTGCTGCAGGTGCCCTTCGAGAACTGGCCGGTGTACTTCGGGCCTCAAGCCCGTTTCGGTGCGTTCGCGGCCGGTATGGCACTGGCCGTCGTCGTGGCGGCACGTCGCTCGGAGCCCTTGTTCCGCGGGGTCTGGCCGAGCGTGCTCCGGATCGTCGGCATCGGGATCGTCGCGGCCGCGTCGTGGATCTCGCACCCCGACACCCTGGGCCAGGTGATCTTCCACGACCTTGCCGCAGTCGGCTGGCTGCTGCTGATGGCCAGCACGGTGCTGGGCACCCCGGGCCAGCTCTGGTCGCGTGTCCTCTCGTGGCGTGCCCTCACCTGGGTCGGGCTGATCAGCTACAGCACCTACATGTGGCACGAGCCGATCATGATGCTGATGGAGCACGCGGGGCTCACCACCCGGTCCGCCGCTGAGCTTCCGCTGGCGGTCCTCCTGGTCGTCTCGGCGTCGCTGCTGGTCGGCTGGGTCAGCTACCACGTCATCGAGAAGCCGACCGGGAAGCTGCGGATGCTGCGCGACCGCGAGGGCCGGCCGCGTGACTACTACCCGGACCTCCCCCGGACCGGGCCCGGCTGACCCGTCAGCCGCCGGCCACCAGGCCGATTGCCAGTGCACAGAGCCCGAGGCCAACGCCTTGGGCTCTGTGTATCTTCTCGTGCAGCACCAGCGCCGCCAGCAGCACCGTAGTCGCGGGGTACAGCGAGGCGAGCACACCGGCCACGGTGAGGAAGCCGCTCTGCGTGGACAGCAGGAAGGCGCCGGTGGCGGTCGCCCCCAACGGTCCGGCGGTCAGCGCCCACCAGACGGTCCGGTCGCGAGGCACCCAGGCGGCGCGCAGGCCCAGCGCGAGCAGGATCACCGCCGGGATCGACATCGCCTGGGCCGCGGCCAGCGGCCACAGCCCCGCCTCGGCCGGCACCTGCCCCAGTGCGGCGAACAGCACGCCGAACCCGAGCCCGGCCAGGATCCCGTCGACGAGACCTTCCGCGACCGATGCCCGCTCCCGGGGTTGGTCGGTGGTGCGGGAGACCAGCCAGATCCCGGGCAGGGCGACCAGGATGCCCAGCCACACCACCAGTGAGAGACGTTCCCCGCCGGCGGTCCCGGCGAGGACGGGGACCACGGCAGCGCCCACAGCGGACACCGGGGCGACCACGCTCATCCGGCCCGATGAGAACCCCCGGTAAAGGAACCCGGCGCCGACACCACTCGCGGCACCGGCCAGCGCCGACCACGCGTAGTCCTGGGACGTGGGGGAGCCGTCCACGAACAGCGCGATCAGGGTGGTGCTTAGGGTGGCCGACAGCTGGGCCACCACGGCCACCGACCACGCCGACGTACGCCTGGAGACGAAGCCGCCGACGAAGTCGGACAGCCCGTAGGCGACGGCGGAGCAGAGCGCGAGGGCGATGGCCATGGGGTGGGTCAGGTGAGGGTCGCGCCGACGATCCAGGTCGCTGTGGCGAGCAGGGCCGCGGCGAGCTCGATCAGGATGGAGACGCCCACCGCGCGCAGGGCCGCCTTCGTGGTCGGCCAGGCGAGGTCCCCGCCGACACGCTGGTGCTCGCTGAGGTAGATCCCGAGCACGAACCCGACAAACAGGCCGACGACCGGGATCACGAAGAACCCGACGATGCCCAGCAGGCCGCCGAGCATGATCGAACGGTTGGGAACGCCGGTGGCCTTCAGGTGGCGCCCGGGGATCGTGTATTTCACGATGGCGCCCGTGATCAGCAGCGTGGTCGCGATCGCGAACACCGTCCAGGCGGTGGCTGAGCCGTCCTCGGTGGCCCAGACCAGCACCGCCCCCAGGATGAGGATGGAACCCGGGAGCACGGGGACCACGATCCCGGCCAGGCCGACCAGGATCGCGAGGCCGACGATGAGCTCGGTGGGATTCACGGGGGTCACCCTGTCACATCGGGTGCCGGACATGACGAAAGCCCCGGGCACACCGCCCGGGGCTTTCTCTCGTCTGTGGTCTGTGGGTGTCTGTGGGTGCTCAGAGCTCGGTGTCGGGGGCTACTGCCGGGGTATCGGACAGCTTGCCGGTCTCGTCGTGGACGTTGACTGCGATCTCACGAAGCTTGTCGCCGTGCTCGCGGGCGTGGTGCGCGCAGAACAAGAGCTCGCCGCCACCGGAGAGCTCCACGCGCAGGTAGGCCTGGGCACCGCAACGGTCGCAACGGTCTACAGCAGTCAGCGCTGTGCTGGGGGCAACTGCAGTGGTCACTTGAGGCCTCTTTCCTTCCTTGGTGTCTTGCTCAACGTCGCGAGTGGCTCCGATGTTCCAGGCCACTCGTGTCCGTCTCACCTGACACAACATCCAATCACGCCTGATGCTTCCCGCTGGTGAGGGGGTTCGCCCGGTGAGACGGGTGAGTCCCTTCACATGTTGTTCGCTACCAAGTCTGACGCGGCTTGGAAGGATTAAGTTGCCAAATGGCAGAACTTGAAACCTCCGTTGCCGCTTCGTGACTTCAAGCACATCGTTGCGCGTGACCGTCAAATTTTTCGGTAGGCGTGGCGAATCCGGGCGTCCGGCGTGTCGCGGGTAGATTTGTCAGGCAGCCCGATCCCGCTCGTTCCACGCTCGTTCCCAAGGAGTCACGTGCCAGCCCGCACCGCCGGAGGGACCAAGATCGACAACTCGTACAACGCCCACCACCTCCTCGTCCTCGAGGGGCTCGAGGCCGTCCGCAAGCGGCCAGGCATGTACATCGGCTCCACCGACAGTCGCGGGCTGATGCACTGCGTGTGGGAGATCATCGACAACGCGGTGGACGAGGCGCTGGCGGGTGTGTGCACCAGGATCGACGTGACCCTCCACAAGGACGGGTCCGCCGAGGTGCACGACAACGGCCGCGGCATCCCGGTCGACAAGGAGCCCAAGACCGGGCTCTCCGGCGTCGAGGTGGTCTTCACCAGGCTGCACGCCGGCGGCAAGTTCGGTGGTGGCTCGTACGTCGCCACCGGTGGCCTGCACGGGGTCGGGTCCTCCGTGGTGAACGCGCTGTCCGTGCGGCTCGACGTCGAGGTGGACCGCTCGCCCGCCACCCAGAAGATGTCGTTCCACCGCGGCGCCCCAGGGGTGTTCGCAGGCGATGAGCCGACCTCGACGTTCACGCCCCAGTCGGGCCTGCACAAGGGCGGCCGTGTCAAGAAGGGCGTCACCGGCACCCGGATCCGGTTCTGGCCGGACCGGCAGATCTTCACCAGGGACGCCGCGTTCACGTACGACGAGCTGGTCACCCGTGCGCGCCAGACGTCGTTCATCGTGCCGGGGCTCGAGCTCGTGATCCGCGACCTGCGGGGCGACGAGCCTGTCGAGGAGAGCTTTCGCCACGACGGGGGCATCACCGAGTTCTGCGACTTCCTGGCCAGCGACGGGCCGGTCAGCGAGATCATTCGACTCGAGGGGCAGGAGAGGTTCACCGAGACGGTCCCGCTGCTCGACGACAAGGGCCACATGACCCCACAGGACGTCGAGCGCGACCTCGGTGTCGACGTCGCGCTCCGATGGGGGACCGGCTACGAGACCGAGGTCCGCTCGTTCGTGAACGTGATCGCCACGCCGAAGGGCGGCACCCACCTCGCCGGCTTCGAGCAGGCGGTCACCAGGACGTTCAACGAGGTGCTGCGCGGCACCCGTCAGCTCAGGGCCAACGACTCCGATGTCATCAAGGACGACGTCCTCGAGGGGCTCACGGCAGTGGTCACCGTCCGGCTCGCCGAGCCCCAGTTCGAGGGGCAGACCAAGGAGGTGCTCGGCACACCGGCGGCGCGCAACATCGTGCGCAAGGTGGTCTCCGCGGAGCTGAAGAAGTTCCTCACCTCCAACAAGCGCGCCGAGAAGGCCCAGGCCAAGCAGGTACTGGAGAAGGTGGTCAGTGCGTCCCGCACGAGAATCGCCGCGCGCCAGCACAAGGAGACCCAGCGCCGCAAGAACGCGCTGGAGTCCAGTGCACTTCCCGCCAAGCTCGCCGACTGCCGGTCAACGGACATGGAGAAGAGCGAGCTGTTCATCGTCGAGGGCGACTCCGCGCTCGGCACCGCCAAGCTCGCCCGCAACTCCGAGTTCCAGGCGCTGCTGCCGATCCGCGGCAAGATCCTCAACGTGCAGAAGGCCTCCGTCGGCGACATGCTCAAGAACACCGAGTGCGCCTCGATCATCCAGGTCGTCGGAGCCGGCTCGGGCCGCACGTTCGACATCGAGGCGGCGCGCTACGGCCGGATCATCTTCATGGCGGACGCGGACTCCGACGGCGCCCACATCCGCTGCCTGCTGACCACCCTGTTCTTCAAGTACATGCCGGACCTGATCGCCCAGGGCCGGGTGTTCACAGCGGTGCCGCCGCTGCACCGGATCGAGCTGTCCAACCCGAAGAAGGGCATGGACAAGTACATCTACACCTACTCCGACCCCGATCTGCAGCGAAAGCTCGCCGAGCTGTCGAAGAAGGGCGTGCGCTGGAAGGAGCCGGTGCAGCGCTACAAGGGTCTCGGTGAGATGGACGCCGACCAGCTGTCGGAGACCACGATGGACCCACGACACCGCACGCTGCGCCGGATCACCGTGGACGACGCCGACGTAGCCGCCGGAGTGTTCGAGCTGCTGATGGGCTCCGAGGTGGCTCCCCGGAAGGAGTTCATCGTGCAGGGTGCGTACGAGGTCGACGCGGAGGCTATCGACGCCTGACCGGCGGCGGCTCAGCAGATCTGGTTCAACAGGCCCGTGTCGACGTCGTAGATGAATCCGCCGACCTCGACCGTGTCGGGGATCAGCGGGTGTGAGCGCACCTTGCGGACGTCGTCGGCGAGGGCCGCCTCCTGGTCCGGCACCACCCCGAAGGTCTGCCACGACGCGTCCTGGCCGGCGGACTCGCCGACCCGCTTCCGTAGCTCGTCCTGGGTGGAGGACACCATCGCGCAACGGGTGTGCGGCACGACCAGGACTCGGCTGACATTCAGCAGATGCACGCCGAGGACGAGAGCCTCGAGCGCCTGCTCGGTGACCCGTCCACCGGGGTTGCGGAAGATCTTCGCGTCACCGGGCTGCAGGCCGACGATGCCGAGCGGGTCGATCCTCGAGTCCATGCAGGTCACCAGGGCGACGCCGGCATGGGCGACCCCGTCGAAGCCACTGAGCGTAAACGTCTCGGCGAACCTCTTGTTCGCCGCGAGGAGGTCGTCGAAAGCGCTGGTCACGGTTCGCACGTTAGCGGATCCCCCGGTGCCGTCGATCGGCGGCTCACGGGAACGAGGCGATTCTCAACAGCGAACGAGGCGGGACTCAACGGGTTTGGGTGAGGGAGGTGGTGTGGTGGGTGAGCGGTTTGAGAGCCTTTCCGCAGGACTCCGCCCGCTGCACGTCGGACTCGCGGGCGACGGTCTCCACCCGCCAGGACCGGCCGTCGACGTGGCTGACGTGGGTGACCCACGCGTGCTCGACGGCCTCGTGCGCGTCCACGACCAGTGCCGTCAGCGAGAGCTCCTTGGCCTCCTCGCGTACGGCGAGCTCGGCCACCTGGGCGGCCGGCGGCCAGCTCGACCGGCCCCGGCTGCCGCCGAGCAGGGTCTCGCCACGGTCCGCCGCCTCGAGCACGTCGGCGGCCGTGTCGACGTCGAGCCTGCCGTGCAACGTGCCTGCCGGGAGCAGCACGGTCGTGGGCGCGAACCGGTGCCCCGACGTGTGGGTGACCTCCCAGACCCGGTCCGGGAACCGGCTCGCTGTCCCGAGTGCGACCGGCCGCCCCTTGGTCGCACAGCACACGTCACGCGTCCCGTTCGTGCACACGAGCAGGTGCGACCTCTCCGAGCGGGTGAGCTGCGGCAGCGTCCGTCGTACGCCGTCGAGGGCACCGCGCTCCAGCGCCGCCCAGTCGAGGTCGAGCACGTGCTCCGGCTGCTCGATGGTGCCCTCGAGCAGCCAGGTGCCGCGCGGGTGGGTGTACGCCACGAGCAACCGGCGCCGGTCGGTCCCGGCCTCGGCGTGCCGGTCGGCGTGCCGGCCGGGCCGGCGGATCAGCGACGGCCGGGTGTCGTGTGCGGCGGCGGCAGCCTCGATCGCGCGACCGAGGTCCTCGTCGAGGTGGCTGGCGGTGAACGCCTTGGGCCCCCAGGGCCCGCTCTGCTCCAGCGCCACCCAGGCCACCGCGTGCGGCGCGGTGCCCGCGAGCTGCTCCCCGGCGGCCAGCGAACCGTCACTGCAGCTGGTCGGGGACGTCATCCCGCCTGCCTCAGGGCCTCGGCGGTGGCGATGCCGCGGGTCTGTGCGCTGCGGAACGTCAGCAGGGCGAGGGCACCGGCGAGCACGGCGCAGACGGCCGCGCCGACGAACACCGTCTGCAGCTGGGCGAGTCCGGCCTCCTTGAGCAGGTTGGTGTACTCCGCGCACCGGGTGCCGGAGTCACACACGTCCGACGGTGGCGGCAGGTCGACCTGCACGGCGTAGTAGCGGCGCAGCCCGATCGTGGTCAGGGCAGAGATTCCGACGAGCATGCCCACCATTCTGGCCACCACCAGCAAAGCGCTCGTCACCCCGTGCACCGCATCGTCGGTCGCAGCAAGCAACGCGGCGTTCACCGGGGCCAGTGCGAGACCGAAGCCGAGCCCGGTAAGCAGAAGCGGCACGGTGGCTACGGGATGCTCCAGGCTGGTGAGACCCCACTGCGCCATCCAGGTGAACCCGGCGGCCGAGAGGACCATCCCGCCGGCGGTGATGACGCCCGCCGGCAGGGACCTGGTCAGGAAGCCGCCGAGCAGCGCACCGACCGGCAGGGCGACCAGCAGCCGGACCAGGACGAGGGCGGCGTTTAGCTGCGAGTCCGGGTAGACCGTCACCCGGGCGAAGATCGGGATGTCGACCAGCGCCGCGATAAGTGCGGCCCCGACGAAGAAGCTGACCGCCAGCGCCCCCCAGGCCGGGGTCCGTGCGAACGCGCCGTGCGGCACCAGCGGGTGCTCGGCGCGACGGGTCCGCCACCAGAATCCCGCGGCGGCGATCGCCGAGCCGGCCAGCAGCCAGGGTCCGGCGGGGGAGAAAACCTGGACCTCCGGGTCGGCGGATGCGAACGCCAGGATGATCCCGCCCAGGGCCAGCGCGAGCAACGCGGCGCCCGGCAGGTCTGCCTGCGCGGCCACGGACCCCCAGCGGCGTACGTCGACCAGCGGCCTTCTCGCGAACCAGCACCGCACCAGCAGCGCCATCCCGAGCAGGACGCAGGTGAGTCCGAGCGGGGACAGCCAGCGCGACTCACCTGCGACGGGGAGGAACGCGAGACCGAGGGTGACGTCGGTGACCAGCGGGTCCGGCTCGAGCATCACCAGCGCCAGACACCCCACGGTGACCAGCGCCAGCGCGGCACCCGCCAGGTCGGTCCGGCGGCGGTGGACCGGCTCGCCCGGGGGCCGGTCGGGCAACCCGCGCAGGACGGCCGCCAGCACCAGGCCGACCGCCATGTTGATCCAGAAGATCGCCTCCCAGTCCGCGACCGCGAGCACCAGTGCGCCGTACAACGGCCCGACGACGCTGCCGAGCTCCTGCACCGCGCCGACCACACCGAGCGGGACGCCACGCCGCGAAGGCGGGTACATGTCCGCGACCAGGGCAAGCGTCGCCGGGACCAGCCCACCACCACCGACTCCCTGCAGGAACCGTCCGGTGACCATGCTCGGCAGGTCGTAGGCCGCCGCGGTCACCAAAGACCCGAGGGCGAACACGACCAGGGAGCCGACCAGCACCGGGAGCCGGCCGCGGAGGTCCGCGATCCGGCCGATCAGCGGAAGCATCGCCACGTAGCCGAGCAGGAAGCCGGACACGATCGGGGCCGCCCGCTGGAGCTCGTCGACGGCGAGGCCGACGCTGGACATCATGTCCGGCAGGGCGAGCACCACGACGTAGGTGTCGGCAGCCGCGAACGCGACCGCCACCGCGGCCAGGCCCAGAAGTAGGCGCGCTCCTCGTGCGGGGGCCCAGGGAACGGCGTCCCTGTCCTCAGCGGTCACGGCGCGGCGATGTCCTTCGAGGTGCCGTACCGGTCGAACCTGATCGTGTAGGTGACGTCCTCGGCCCCCTTGGGGTAGAACGGGCCGGTCAGCACGGCTTCGTTGAGGACGTTCTCGTCGGTGACCGTGAACGTGGCGTCGAAGTCGACGTCCGCGGAGGCGGTCGGGATGATCCCGGCGACCACGTCGCCGGGCACCGTCCCGGTGTACTCGGTGAGCACCAGCGCCCCGTCGCGCACGGGCTCGCCCTCCTTCACGTCCTCCATCGAGGTCAGCAGCGAGGACAGACCGCCCTTGGTGCCCATCAGGTCCGCGGGGTCCGGGGCACCGTAGTCGGCGGGGTCGATCTCCGCGAACTCGGTGGTGAACGGCAGCTTGGCGTAGACGATGTTGTCGACCGCGATCACCTCGGCGTCCGCGGAGATTCCGCTCGCGACGACCTTCAGCGTGCCCTCGAACGCCGGTGCGTGCGTGCCGATGCCGTCCGCGTTGAGGATCCCGGAGATGCCCTTGGGCAGCTTGTCGGTGGACAGCACCACGTGCACGCCCGGCGTCTCGTCGAGGGTCGCCTTTGCGGCCGCGAGGACCTCCTCGGGCGTCGTGTCCTCGGAGCTCGGTTCGTCGTTCCCGCAGCCGCTCAGCGCGAGGCCCGCAGCCAGGACCAGCGCGGTCAGGGTGCAGCGGCGTGATGTCGTCATGCGGGCTAGCCTTTCACGTCGGCCGAGGCGTCCATCGGGAGCAGTGCCGTCACCGGACCGGCGCAGTCCACGATCGGCTGTGTGCCGGGAACACCGGAGCCGTCGCGGCGACCGTTCGCCTCGGGCAGGTCGACCGGCGCACCGCTCGCGGCCGCCGCGCGCGCCGGCCCCTCGCCGGCCCACGCGAACACCAGCGTGTCCTCGCCCTTGAGGAAGCGGTGGCAGCGGACACCACCGGTGCCCCGTCCCTTGACGGGGTACTCCGAGAACGGGGTCACCTTCACCGCGCCCGCCTCGGTCCCCGGCAGCGCCGTGCCCGACCCCGACGAGGTGACCACGACGGATGCGTCGGTCACCATGAACGCCCCGAAGAACGCCACCCGCTCACCGGCGCCGAGCCGGACCCCGGCCACGCCACCACCGGAACGGCCCTGCGGACGGACCAGTCCGGCCGGGAAGTGCAGCAGCTGGGCGTCGGAGGTGATGAAGCACAGGTCCTCCTCGCCGCTGCGCAGCTCGACGGCGCCGACCAGTTCGTCGCCGTCCGCGAGCCGGATGATCTCCCAGGCGTCCTTGTTGGACAGATACTCCGGGTTCACCCGTTTCACCACGCCATCACGGGTGCCGAGCGCGAGCCCGGGGCCGTCGATGTCGAAGGAGGACAGGGTGAGCACCCGCTCGCCGGTCTCGAGAGAGAGGAACTCGCTGACCGGGGCACCACCTTGCAGGTGCGGGGCGTTCGCGGTCGACGGCAGGCTCGGCAGGTCGAGCACGTCGAGCTTGACGAGGCGGCCCAGGTTGGTCACCGCGCCGACCTGTCCGCGCGCCGTGGTCTGCACCGCTGCGGTGATCACGTCGTGCTTGCTGCGGTTGCCGCCGGTGCCCGGGGTTTCCGTGCCGTTGGTCCGGGCCAGCAGGCCGGACGAGGAGAGGTAGACGAAGCAGGGGTCGTCGGCGACCTCGAGCGGGACCGCGGAGGTCACCGTCTGGCCGGCGGACTCGAGCAGCACGGTCCGACGGGGCGTGCCGTAGGTCTTGGCGACCTCGGCCAGCTCGTCGCTGACCACCTTGCGCAGCAGCTTGTCGTCCTCGAGGATCGCGTCGAGCTCGGCGATCGCCTTCTCCAGCTCGGCCTTGCGGGTGTCCAGCTCGAGACGGGAGTACTTCGTCAGCCGGCGCAGCGCCATGTCGAGGATGTAGGTGGCCTGCACGTCCGAGAGGTCGAACACGGACATCAGCCGATCCTTGGCCTCGGCGGCGTTCTCACTGGCGCGGATCAGCTGGATGACCTCGTCGATGTCGAGGATCGCGACCAGCAGCCCCTCGACCAGGTGCAGCTCGTCGGCGGCCTTGCCGCGGCGGTACGTCGAACGCCGGCGCACCACGTCGAAGCGATGGCCGAGGAACACCTCGAGCATCTCCTTCAACCCGAGGGTGCGGGGCTGGCCGTCCACCAGGCAGACCGCGTTGATGCCGAAGGAGTCCTCCATCGGGGTCTGCCGGTAGAGCTGCTCGAGCAGCGCCTCGGGGTGGAACCCGTTCTTGACCTCGATCACCAGACGCAGGCCTTTCTCCCGGTCGGTGAGGTCCTTCACGTCGGCGATGCCCTGGATCTTCTTGGACTGCACCAGGGTCTTGATCCGCTCGATGACCTTCTCCGGCCCGACGCCGTACGGCAGCTCGGTGACCACGATTCCCTTGCGTCGCGGGGTGACGCTCTCGACGCGGGCGGTGGCGCGCATCTTGAACGAGCCGCGGCCGGACTCGTAGGCGTCGCGGATGCCGTCCAGACCGACGATCTTCCCGCCGGTGGGCAGGTCCGGCCCGGGGATGAACCGCATCAGGTCGTCGAGGGTGGCCTTCGGGTGGGTGACGAGGTGCCGCAGCGCCTGGATCACCTCGACCAGGTTGTGCGGGGCGATGTTGGTGGCCATCCCGACCGCGATCCCGGTGGCGCCGTTCACGATCAGGTTCGGGATCGCCGCCGGGAGCACCGACGGCTCCAGCTCGCGGCTGTCGTAGTTGGGTTTGAAGTCGACGGTGTCCTCGTCGATGGACAGGGTCATCGGCATCGCCGGCGGCGCCAGCCGGCACTCGGTGTACCGCATCGCTGCGGGCGGGTCGTCGGGCGAGCCGAAGTTCCCGTGCCCATCGACCAGCGGCACCCGCATCGACCAGGGCTGCTCCATCCGGACCAGGGCGTCGTAGATCGCCCCGTCGCCGTGCGGGTGCAGCCGGCCCATCACCTCGCCGACCACCCGGGCGCTCTTCACGTGACCCCGGTCCGGCCGCAGGTTCATGTCGGCCATCGTGTACAGGATTCGGCGCTGGACGGGCTTCAGGCCGTCCCGGGCGTCGGGCAGCGCCCGGCTGTAGATGACCGAGTAGGCGTACTCCAGGAAGCTCGCCCGCATCTCGTCGCCGACGTCGATGTCGAGGATGTGCTCCTCGAAGTCGTCAGGGGGCGGTGCAGGTTTGGTGCGTCGGGCCATTGACCCATTCTCTCCCGTGTCGCTTCCAAGTCATGCGGGGGCACGCCGCTGTTGCCCCGAAGCGATACATTTCCTGCGTGAGCGCAGGAGATCCGGAGGACCAGGCAGCGACATCGTCGGCGCGCGACTACCCGAGGCACTGGGAGGCCGACGTACTGCTGCGCGACGGCCACGCCGCCCACCTGCGTCCGATCAGCGGGGACGACGAGGAGCGCCTGGTCGAGTTCTACGAGCAGGTGTCGGCGGAGTCGAAGTACCTACGCTTCTTCGCGCCGATGCCGAAGCTGTCCGAGAGGGACGTCACCCGGTTCACCCACGTCGACCACCACGACCGGGTCGCGTTCGTGCTCACCGTGGCGAACAGGATCATCGCGGTCGGCCGGTTCGACCGGATCCCGGGCCGCGACGGCAGGGGCGACCACGCCGAGGTCGCCTTCCTGGTCCAGGACGCGCACCAGGGCCGCGGTATCGCGCAGCTCCTGCTCGAGCACCTGGCCCAGGCAGGGCGGGAGCGGGGGGTGGAGAAGTTCGTCGCCGAGGTGCTGCCGGAGAACCAGCGGATGATCCAGATCTTCCGCGAGGCCGGCTACCACGTCGCCGGAGGCTTCGAGGAAGGCGTGATGCGTTTCGAGTTCCCGATCAGCTCCACCGACACCTCCATCAACGTGATGCAGGCCCGCGAGCACCGGGCAGAGGCCACCTCGATCGAGCGGTTCTTCAAGGCCAGGAGCGTGGCGGTCATCGGCGCCTCGCGGCGGCAGGACACCATCGGCCAGACCCTGGTGCGCAACCTGGTCCTCGGCGACTACGCCGGCCGCGTCTACGTGGTCAACCCCTCGGCAGACTCGGTGGCGGGCATGCCGGCGTACGACTCGGTCGCCGACATCCCCGACGAGGTCGAGCTGGCCATCGTCGCGGTCCCCGCCGACGCCGTGCAGGACGTGGTGCTCGACTGTGCGGCCAAGGGTGTGCACGGGATGGTCGTGATCTCGTCGGGGTTCGCCGAGACCGGTGAGGAGGGACGGCTTCGGCAGCGCAGGCTCGTCGGCCTCGCCCGCAGCTACGGCCTGCGGCTGATCGGTCCCAACTGTCTCGGCGTGATCAACACCGCCAACGACGTCTCCCTGAACGCCTCCCTCTCACCGCTGATGCCGCCCCGCGGCCGCGCCGGGTTCTTCTGCCAGTCCGGGGCGCTGGGGGTGGCCATCCTGGAGAAGGTGGCCCGGCGGGGTCTCGGCCTGTCCACCTTCGTCAGCGCCGGGAACCGCGCCGACGTGTCAGGCAACGACCTGCTGCAGTACTGGGAGGAGGACGTCGAAACGGAGGTGGTCCTGCTCTACCTCGAGTCGATCGGTAACCCGCGCAAGTTCTCCCGGGTCGCCCGCCGGGTGTCCCGCCGCAAGCCGGTGATCGCGGTGAAGTCCGGCCGCACCACCCAGGGCGTGCCGATGGGGCACGCGGTCCGCTCGACGGTGGCCCCACAGGCAGCGGTCGACGCGATGTTCCGGCAGGCCGGGGTGATCCAGGTCGGCACCCTCGACGAGATGTTCGACGTCGCGCAGCTGGTCGCGCACCAGCCGCTGCCGAAGGGGCCGCGGGTCGCGGTCGTGGGCAACTCCGACGCCCTCGGCCTTCTGGCGGCCGACGCCGCGGCGGCCGCCGGGCTCCAGGTGCGCGCGCCGGTCGCGCTCGGCGCCGACGCCACCGCCGAGGACTTCGAGGAGGCGCTCGACGCGGCGATCGACGACCCCGAGGTGGACTCGGTGGTCGCCGTGTTCATCCCGCCCCTGAACACGAGCGGGGTGGAGGTCGCGAACGTCCTGGCCGCGGTCGGCGAGCAGTCCGACAAGCCCCTGGTCTCGACGTTCCTGGCTACCGAGGGTGTGCCCGAGCTGCTCCGGGTTCCCGATGTGGCCGGTAGCACCGCGGGGCGTGGGTCAGTCCCGTCGTACCCCGCCCCGGAGGCCGCCGTACGCGCGCTGGCCCGGGTCGTCGGGTACGCCGCCTGGCTGAGCAAACCCGAGGGTGACCTGGTCATCCCGGACGAGGTCGACGAGAGCCGGGCGAAGCGACGGGTCAACCAGATCCTGCTCGAGTCGCGGGAGGGCCGCGACCTGACGTTCGAGGAGCTGCGCGACATCCTCGACGCCTACGGCATCGACCTGTGGGAGCGGATGGACGTCGACTCCGTCGAGTCCGCCGTCGCCGCAGGGGAGAAGCTCGGGTGGGACGTCGTCCTCAAGGCGACCGCTGAGCACCTGCGGCAGCGCCCTGACCTGGCGCACGTGTGGCGCAACATCGACAACGAGGCCGAGATGCGCGACGCCTGGGAGTCCATGCACGCGATCATCGACCTCCCCGCGTCGGCCGGCTTCATCGTGCAGAAGGTGGCGGCGCCCGGCGTCCCGGTCGCGATCGGTGGCATCGAGGACCCGCTGTTCGGGCCGGTGGTGTCGTTCGGGGTCTCCGGGGCGGCCACCGAGCTGCTCGGCGACAAGTCCTACCGGATCCCGCCGATGCACAGCGGTGAGGCCGCGGAGATGGTGCGCGAGATCAAGGCCGCGCCGCTGCTGTTCGGCTACCGCGGCAGCGAGCAGGTCGACGTTGCGTCGATCGAGCACCTGCTGCTGCGGCTGGCGCAGCTGAAGAACGACCTGCCGCAGCTGTCGTCCGTCGACCTGAACCTGGTCCTCGCCGGAGCACGCGGCGCGACCGTGCTGAACGCGGTGGGTCGGGTCAGCCCGGTAACCGACGCCCGGTCGGACTGGTTCGTCCGTCGGCTGAGCAGTACGCCGGGCGACACCCTGCATGACTAGGACAGGAGGCGAGCAGACCCACCGACCGGACCTGTGACCGGGGTTACTGCTCCTTCTCGGTAATTTGATGGCCGCCGGGGAGCCTCTTACTGAACAATCTCCACTCGTGAGCACCCCCGTCGTCACCGCACCCTTCGAACCGCTGGTCAGGCGGCTGTTCGTCGGCATCGCCTTCTCCGCGCTCGGCAGCGGCCTGACCATGCCGTTCCTCTACGTCTACCTGTCGCAGGTGCGCGGCATCGAGACCTCGACGGTCGGGTTCCTTTTCGCGTGGATGGGACTGCTCGGCTTCGTCGGCTCACCGCTCGGTGGCACCCTGATCGACAGGTACGGTCCGCGCCCGGTGATGATCATCGGGCTCACCGCCGAGGCGATCGGGGTGGGCTCGCTGGGGTTCGTGGAGAACACCTGGCACGCCTTCACGGTCGCCTCGTTCATCACCCTGGGCACGGTCGGGCTGTACCCAGCGGCCACCGCGATGCTGACCCGGCTGGTTCCCGAGGACTCGCGGGAGAAGGTGTACGGCTTCCAGTTCATGCTGATGAACGCCGGTCTCGGCGTCGGCGGCATCATCAGCGCGATGCTGATCCACGTCGGGGACCCGAGCTCGTTCCAGCGGCTTTACTTCATCGACGCGCTCTCCTACGTCGTCTACATCGGACTGGTCATCAGCCTCCCGCGGGGCACCGGCGCGATGGAGAAGCGGGACGCCGAGCAGGAGCTGGGCCCTCAGCCCGGCTGGGGAGTCGTGCTCCGCGACAGGACCCTGATCCGGGTTGTCACGATCTCGATCGTGGTGATCACCTTCGGCTACGCCCAGTTCGAGGCCGGCTTCACGGCGTACGCGACCGAGGTCGCCGGCGTACCTCCCCGCTGGCTGGGCTGGGCGTTCGGTGCGAACACCGCCGCCATCGTGCTCGGTCAGCTGGTGGCGCTGAAGCTGATCAGGGGCCGGCGCCGCACCACCATGCTGGCGCTCTGTGCCGCGACCTGGTCGGCGTCCTGGGCCGTGATCGGGTTCTCCGACGCGCTGGACGGCCGGGTCGCCATCGCGATGGTGATCCTCGGGCTCGGCCTGTTCGGGCTCGGCGAGACGCTGTGGGCCCCGCTCGCGCCGGCGATCATCAACGACCTCGCTGCCGAGGAGCTGCGCGGGCGGTACAACGCGCTGCAGGGGATGACCTGGACGGTGGCGATGATCATCGGCCCGGCGCTGGCGGGTCTGCTGATCGGCAACGGCCACGCCCACGTGTGGGTGGCCTGCACGGTCGGCGGGACGGCGCTCGCGGCAGTCCTGTTCCTCACCCTCCGCCGTCATCTGACGGCGGAGCAGGACGGGCTCGTCACCACCCCCGCGGTGGAGCTCGCCGCCTGACCCATCGGGGTGGTGGGGTGCGTGAAAGACTGGCTGCCATGCCGAACAGGACTGACCGGACCCCCGACCTACGGGCCGCCATCGAGAAGTCGGGCTACTACCCGGACGTCGTTGCCGACGCGGTGAACGCCGCGGTCGCCGGGGAGACGGTCGAGTCGTTCCTGGTGCACCACGAGCCGACCATCGACCGCGACGAGGTGCGCCGCCACGTGACGGTGGTGGTGCTCACCCCGAGCCGGCTGATCCTCGCGCACACCGACGAGAACGCCCCGGACGACCTGCTGCCGGAGCCGTACACGTCGACCTCGACCGAGGCGGTCACCCTGTCCGCCGTACGCTCCGTCGTCGTGAACAGGATGGTCGCCAACCCGGCGTCCTACGCCGGGGACCCGATTCCGTCCCCGGGCGCCAACGAGGCCGTCGTCACGATCGGGTGGGGCGGGGTCGGCCGGATCGACCTCGAGCCGGCGACGTGCGGTGACCCGCAGTGCGAGGCCGACCACGGGTACACCGGGGTCGTCGCCTCCGACGACTTCTCGATCCGGGTGAGCGCTGCCGCCGACGGCGACGACGCGGTCGCGAGCCTGTTGTCGTTCGCGGAGTCGCTGTCCGCGCGCACCATCGGTGGCGCGTCGACGTGATCCCCGAGTTCACCGCACCTGCCTACCAGGACAGGTCCCTCGGTGACGTGCTCCCGGCGGTCGCGAGGGCGATGGGCGTCGAAGCCGGGTTCCACGAGACGTCGCTGGTGCTCCCGGAGTCGCAGCGGTACGTCGTCTTCCTGATCGACGGTCTCGGGTACGAGCTGCTGCGCGACCATCCGGAGGAGGCGCCCTTCCTGCACTCGCTGCTCGACGGGCAGGAGCCTGCGACGGTCGGTGTCCCCACCACGACGGCGACCAGCCTCACCTCGCTCGGCACCGCGCTGTCTCCCGGCAGCCACGGCATCATCGGTTTCACCTCGCGGATCCCCGGCACCGACCGGCTGCTGAACCACCTGCTGTGGGACAACAAGACGGTCGACGCCCGCGAGTGGCAGCCGCACCCCACCGCCTTCGGGCGGATGGCCGCAGCCGGGGTGCACACGACCGTGGTGAACAAGCGGAGCTTCGCCGGTTCCGGCCTGACCGTTGCCGGCAACCGCGGCGCGGAGTTCATCGGCGCCGACAAGGTGGGGGAGCGGCTCGCCGCGGTGCTTGCCGCCTCAGCCCAGACCCCGTCCCTGACCTACATGTACGACGGCGACCTGGACTGGACGGGACACAAGTACGGTGTGGCGTCGATGCAGTGGGAGCAGCAGCTGTCGATGATCGACGCGGAGGCCGAGCACCTGCGCGAGACGTTGCCCACCCACACCAGGATTCTGATCGTCGCCGACCACGGCATGGTCGACTCGCCGCTGGAGAGCCGGATCGACATCGACGAGGAGCCCGACCTTCAGGACGGCGTCGCCCTGGTCGGCGGCGAGGCCAGGTTCCGCCACATCTACTGCCGCGGAGGCGCGGTGGACGACGTGATCGCCACGTGGACCGCGACGCTGGGGGAGCGCGGCCAGGTGATCGCGCGCGACGACGCACTCGCGCTGGGCTGGTTCGGCGCGCTGGACCCGCAGATGCGGCCACGGCTCGGAGACGTGATGGTGGCCTGTCGCGGGGACTTCGCGATCCAGAGCCTGGGGGCGTTCCCGTACGAGACCAAGCTCCTCGGGATGCACGGCTCGCTGACTCCCGCTGAGATGCTGATCCCCATCCTCGTGGCATGATTTCCGCCCGTGGCTGAACTCCAGTTCTTCACCGGCACCATGGACTCCGGTAAGTCGACGCTCGCCTTGCAGACCAACCACAACCACGCCGCGCGCGGCCGCGTCGGCCGGATCTTCACCAGCCAGGACCGAGCGGGCGCCGCCACCCTGTCGAGCCGGCTGGGGTTGCAGCACGACGCGATCGAGGTGCCGACAGAGTTCGACTTCTGGAAGTACGTCGTCGACTCGCTGACCCATGGCGCACGGGTCGACTACCTGATCTGCGACGAGGCACAGTTCTACACCCGCGCCCAGATCGAGCAGCTGGCGCGCGTCGTCGACGAGCTGCAGATCGACGTGTTCGCGTTCGGCATCCTCACCGACTTCCGCACCGAGATGTTCGCCGGCTCCGCACGGCTGGTGGAGCTCGCGGACCGGATGAACGTGCTTCAGGTGGAGGCGTTGTGCTGGTGCGGGAAGCGGGCCACCCACAACGCGCGCACCGAGAACGGCGTGATGGTCACCGAGGGCGAGGTGATCGTGGTCGGTGACGTGGAGCAGGAAGGCGTGCCCGCCCCCGAGATCGGCTACGAGGTGCTGTGCCGTCAGCACCACCGTCGTAAGCTCACCGCCGCGCGGGCCAAGGCGGTCTCGATGGTGCCTGACCCGCTGCCGTTCGCCTGACCAGGAGGACTGAGTGATGGCAATGTCGCGGCCCTCGCCGCTGACCAGCGTCCGTGAGCTCGTCGACCGGCTCGACGAGGTGACCGTCCTCGATGTCCGGTGGAAGCTCGGCGGGCCACCGGGGCACGAGGAGTACCTCCGCGGCCACATCCCGGGCGCGGCGTACGTCGACCTGGAGACCGACCTGGCCGACCCACCCGGCGAACGGGGCCGGCACCCGCTGCCGGACCTGGCGCGTTTCACGGCTGCCATGCGAAGGTGCGGGGTCAGCGATGACCGGCCGGTGGTGGTGTACGACGACGTGTTCGGTACCTCGGCGGCCCGGGCCTGGTGGCTGCTGCGGCACTACGGACACCCGGCCGTCCGGCTGCTCACGGGCGGCTACTCGTGGTGGGTGCAGGAAGGTGGTCCCGTCGACGTCGGTGACTCACGAGGACAGGTCGGAGACTTCACGCCGTCGCCCGGTGGCATGCCGGTGCTCGATGCGGACGGGGCCGCACGGGTGGCGCGCGACGGAGTGCTGATCGATGCACGCGCTCCTGAGCGGTTCCGCGGGGACGTGGAACCTGTCGACCCGGTGGCGGGTCACATTCCCGGGGCCGTCAACGTGCCCACCCTGAGCAACCTGGTCGGACCGGAGGCGCCGCGCCACGGCCAGATCCGGTCGCGCGACGACCTGGAGCCTGTCTACGGGTCCGCCGGTGTGCGCGCAGACACCGAGGTCGGCGTCTACTGCGGATCCGGTGTCACCGCGACCCACGACGTGTTGGCGCTGGAGGTGCTGGGTGTCTCCGCAGCGCTCTACCCGGGTTCGTGGAGCGAGTGGGTGACCGACCCGGAGCGCCCGGTGGCGACGGGCCCTGGCGGCCGCCCGCCTGCGTCCTGAGCAGGACCCGATCGGGCACCCTGGTCCGAATTAACCCGCTCAGCCCGTGACCTTGCCCGCGGACCGTCGTTGAGCCTCATGTCCGCCGACCCGCAGCGGACGACCTGACGAAAGGGCAGTCCATGAGCCTGCGACGTTCCGCGGCGGTCGCCACCATCCTCGCCACCGCGGCCGCATGCCTGGCCGGCGGCAGCATGCTGCCGGTGGCCAACGCAGCGGTCGACCATCCTCAGCACGGCCGCAGCGCCCCCACCACGAGCGAGGGTGAGCGCGCTGAGGACAGCCGGCTCGGCGACGCACTCGTGAAGCCGACCAAGGAGCAGCTCGCTGCCGCCGGCACGATCCTGGACGGCGCCGGGGACGGCGCCCGGATGACCTGGGACCAGCGGTTCGGCACGCCGCGCACGATCTACTCCGGCAGCGGAGCCGCGCTCTCGGGCCCGCAGGCCGGCACCCCGGTCGAGGCAGCCCGCGCGTTCATCGACCGGAACCGGGCAGCGTTCGGCCTGTCCGCTGCCGACGTCGCGGCGCTGCGGGTGACGAGGAACCACCCGCTCAGCGGCATCGATGTGACGATCATCGACCTCGCGCAGGTCTTCGACGGCGTCACCGCGTCCCGCGGCGGGTCGATGGGGATGGCGGTCGACGGCCGGGGCCGGGTGCTCACCTTCTCCGGCTCGGTCGCCCGTGCCGCCGACCTTCTCGGTTCGCACCTGCTCACGCCCGCAGTGGCCTTGACCAGGGCGGGTTCCTCGCTCGGCCTGACGTCGCTCGTTCCGCAGGTCGACGGCGAGGTCGCCGGGTTCAGCAGGTTCAGGACGGGGCTCGGCGCCCCGTCGTACGTTCAGAAGGTCGCCTTCCCCACCGCCGACGGTGCCCGCGCCGCGTACCGGGTGCTGATGGTGAAGAAGCTCGACGAGGCCTACGACATGGTCGTCGACGCGCGGTCCGGCGCGGTGCTCTACAAGAAGTCGATGGTGCACCACGAGGCCGAGGGCACGTCTACGAGAACTACCCGGGCGCACCCAAGGGCGGCGAGCCGCGAGAAGGTCAGCTTCGGGCCGACCGACGAGTCGCCCGAAGGGCTACGTCGACCCGACGGGTGTCACCGGCGTCGGGCGTCACGACGTTCGGCAACAACGCCGACACCTTCACGAACTGGTCGAACTTCATCGCGCCGCTGGACCAGGCGAACCGCACTGTCGCTCCGACGGGCCAGTTCAACTTCGGGTTCCCGGACGCACTGGGGCGTCTCCGAGTGCCAGGCCACCCCTCCGTCGTACGCACAGGACCCGATGCGGCGTCGACGAACCTCTTCTACCAGCACAACCGGATCCACGACGAGTTCTACTCCTCGGGTTCACCGAGACGGCGGCAACTTCCAGACCGACGGTGGCGACCCGATCATGGGCCTGGTGCAGGCCGGTGCGATCAGCGGCGGCGAGCCGACGTACACCGGTCGCGACAACGCCTACATGCTCACGCTGCCCGACGGCATCCCGCCGTGGAGCGGGATGTTCCTGTGGGAGCCGATCAACGACGCGTTCGAAGGTCCCTGCCGCGACGGCGACTTCGACGCCGGCGTGATCGAGCACGAGTACGCGCACGGCCTGTCCAACCGCTACGTCGGTACGACGGACGGCGCGCTGGGCGGCCACCAGTCCGGCTCGATGGGTGAGGGCTGGGGCGACTGGTACGCGCTGAACCACCTGCACAGCAACGACCTCCAGGACGACTCGGTCTCGGTTCGTACGTGACCGGCAACAAGGAGCGCGGCATCCGCAACTGGGCCTATGACGACACCGAGGCCAACTTCGGCGACATCGGCTACGACCTCGGTGGCGCCGGAGGTGCACGCCGACGGCGAGATCTGGACCGCCGCCCTGTGGGACCTGCGCAAGCGGCTGGTCGAGAAGTACGGCGAGCAGGAGGCGGCTGAGATCTCGGCGTTCATCGTCACCGACGCCATGCCGTTGTCGCCCGAACGACCCGACGCATGCTCAACATGCGTGACGCGATCATGAAGGCGCTCGACATCCGCTACCACGCGCGCGGCGACTTCGACGTCCTGCAGGACACCGTCTACGGCGCGTTCGCGCGCCACGGCATGGGGCTGCACGCCTCGAACACCACGTCCGAGGCTGACCCGACCGGCGCCAGCGACATCGACCCGGTCCCGTCGTTCGCGCACCAGAACCCCGCGCAGAACGGGACCGTCACCGGTCGCGTCGTCAACGCGTCCACCGGCGACCCGGTGCCCGATGCCCGGGTGATGCTCGGCACGCTCGAGGCCGGCGTAACGCCGATCGCGACAACCGGTCCGGACGGCCGCTTCACGGTGGCCGCCGTCACCGGCAGCTATCCGCTGACCATCCAGGCCCGCGGCTTCGGCTCGCACACCCTGCCGGAGTTCGACCTGGCAGCCGGTCAGAGGATCGCCAAGAAGTACGCGGTCGCACCGAACCTCGCTTCCGCGGCGAACGGTGCGAACATCGTCTCCTCGACGAGCGGCAACGCCGGTGCGCTGATCGACGACACCGAGCTCACCCGGTGGAAGACCGCGGTGAAGTCCGGGAACGCGGTGATCGAGCTCGCCGAGCCGGCGACCATCTCGTCGGTGCAGGTGAGTGCCTTCACCACCTCCCGGTTCCAGGCGGTCAAGTCGTTCACGCTGCAGACCTCGACCGACGGCGTCAACTGGAAGACGCAGCCGGTCGGCACGGACGCGTTCGACTACCAGATCCCGCGTCCGACCGTGGACGACGTGCACTACCGGACGTTCACGCTGGACACCCCGGTGAAGGCGACCTTCGTCCGGGTATGGGCGGACGAGGCGCTCGGCGAGACGATGACCGACGCCCAGTTCGGTGACTTCCAGGTGTTCAGCCACTCGGCCACCGCCGTCTCGCCGCTCCCGCCCGCTCCGCTTGACGAGCCGTACACCGAGACGTTCACGATCGCCGGCAGCAACCCCGGTGGTGACTCCACGGATGGAGGCATAGTCGGGACGGACCTCGCCAACAGCTGCACGATGCCGCCCGCAAGCCAGGGCGTCGACGGCTGGGTATCCGCGCTTCCGGAGTCCTTCGGCGACGGTGCTCACACGGTGACCGCGCGGGGGTCGGGTCCGACGTACGACCTGGACCTGTACTTCTTCAACGCCGACTGCGAGGTCATCGGGACCGCCGCATCCGGTGCCGCCGACGAGTCCGGGTCGCTGCCGAGCGGTACGGCATACGTGCTCACGTCGAACTGGGCCGGCGCCGCCACCGAGGTGACCCTGACCGCGGTCGACACCCAGTAGACCGGCGCGGAGGCCCGCATGACTACGCAGCGGCGGGCCTGCGTCGCCCGGACCGGGCCGGGGGTTGCTTGCACATCAGGGGTAGCAACCCCCGGTTCCTTTTCGTCGAACGGCCCTGTGTCGTTAGCGTGGAGATCAGCGGGCGGATACCCGTCGGTGATCCTCGGCATCCCGACCGCGGCGCGTTAGATCCAGCCAGCGATGACCACACCGACGTGCGCTCAAGGGGTCGCCAGCTCTGCCTTGAGCGTGAATCGGCAGTTGAGCCGCGCCGAGTGCACGTCCCAATGGTCCTCGAGGGTGGGACATGGCCCGCCGACAGGGTCGGGGCGAGCCCCTCCTGGAGAGGTAGCTCGAGGTCGAGCTGTGCGAGCACCGGGGATGTGGTCGTGACGTGATGCGCGGATGGTCAGCCCCGTCGGCGTCGCCGGCGCTGGGCGGTGGGAACGGATGACCTCCGCGTCGGTCACTGCCTGCCCGGCGCGGCGACAGCAGCGGCTGCGCCAGACGGTGGAGCCGTTGCCGTTCGGCGAGCAGCCGGCCCGCTGAGGTCAGGTCCGTCTCGGTGAAGGACCGGAGGTCGATGCGTGCCATGGGCATCAACGTACGACGTCAGGCGACAGAGGTCTCGCCCTGTTCGGTGATCCCTCGGCGACCGGCTGCGATGCTCATCTCCGCGAGGAGCCGGTCGAAGAGTACGGCGGCCGTGGGGATGTCGAGCAGGCCCGCCTCGATGCCGGTCCACCCGAACTCGTGGTGCCCCTCGATGACCTCCTCCGCCAGGGGAGTCGCCCCGGGGACCAGGACGGTACGGACCTCCGCTCCGGCGGTGCGGTGCTCCTCGCAGTCGCACTCGGCGCGCAAGATCAGGCCGGTGAGGTCCGCGGCGGCGTAGCGACGCAGCCGGACGCGGGTGCCCTGCGCGGTGAACCGGAGCACGCCGAAACGGTCACGCGCCCACAGCTGCACAGGTACGGCGTGGCTGGAGGGAAGCACGGTGAGGCCGCGCTCGGCGAGAGCGGCGGTCCATGCGGAAAGGGTGAGGGAAGGAATGCTCATGGTCGATGTCCGTGTCGTCGCGTTGGCTGTGGCTGCAGGCGAGGGCACACCAGCCGCGAGGGGCTGGTGTCAGCGACAGTGACAACACAGGTGACTCATGATGCGAACAAGGGTGACAGAGACCCGGGCGCGGCGCACCGGTGTCCCACGATCCGGGCGGTCGAACATCGTGCTGGCCGGCTCACCAGTGCACGCCCTTGAGCAGTCGGGCCAGCAGGAGCTGCTCGTTCGTGGGGCCGCTCTCCGTCTCGTCGCCCCGGGCGGCCGCCGAGTCCGGGAACACCTGGTAGGCCATGTGCAGGATGCGGAAGGCGGTCTTGGGCGCCAGCGTGTGCGCGACCGCGCCCAGCGTCCCGAGGGCGGTGTTGATCTCGTGCGGCTTGTCGGCGAGGGCACCGACCACCATGTCCGCGGCCTGGGCAGGGGTGATCGTGGGGAACTTGTCGTAGATCCTGGTCGGCGCGATCATCGGCGTCTTCACCAGTGGCATGTGGATCGTCGTGAAGCTGATCCCGTCGCCGATCAGCTCGGAGCTGACCACGTTGCTCCACGAGTCGAGCGCGGCCTTGGAGGCGACGTAGGCGCTGAACCGCGGCGGGTTGGTCTGCACGCCGATCGAGCTGACGTTCACGATGTGACCGGACTTCTGCTCGCGCATCCTGGGCAGCACGCCCATCACCAGCCGGATCGCCCCGAAGTAGTTGAGCTGCATGGTGCGCTCGAAGTCGTGGAACCGGTCGTGGCTCAGTGCCAGTGACCGGCGGATGGAGCGGCCGGCGTTGTTGACCACGAAGTCGATCGTCTCGTGGTTGGTGCACAGCTGCCCGGAGAGGGCGTCGATGGCTTCGAGGTCGGACAGGTCGCAGGCGTAGGCGTACGCCGTGCCCCCGGCGACCTCGATCTGTGTCCTGGTCTCCTCGAGCTTGTCCTTGCCGCGGGCGACCAGGATCGGCACGCCGCCGGCCTGGGCGACCTTGAGGGCCGTCGACCTGCCGATACCGGAGGAGGCTCCGGTGATCACCACGGTCCTGCCGGCGAGCGCGGCCCGCAGGTCCTTGTCATTGGCGGTGTCCCGGTCGAGGTTCTCCTCCCAGAAGCTCCACAGCGTCAGCGCGTAGCTCTCCAGGTCCGGGCAGGAGATGCCTGAACCGGCGAGGGCGCGTTCGGTGTGGCGGGAGGTGAACGTGGTCGGGAAGGACACGTGCTCGAGAACCTCGGGTGGGATGCCGAGCCGGCCGATCGTCCCGCGGAGGGCGAGCTGCACCGGCGCCGCGCGGAGGGCGTTGCTGAGGAGACCGCTCGGACGCAGCGCCTTGGGGAGCAGCCCGGTCGGAAGCACGCCCGTCACGCGTCGATCGAGGGGGACCGCGAAGCGCGGCGCCTTGGCCGCGGTGGCGAATGTGTTCACCACCTCGACGGTCGGCTGCGGGTCGGGGTTGACCAGGTGGAAGGTCTCGCCGTCGATCCCTGGCTGGTGGGCGAGGTGGTCCATCGCCTTGGCGACGTAGTCGACCGGCACCACATTGGTGTCGCCGAGGTCGACGCCCAGCACCGGCATCCACTGCGGCAGGTTGTCCCGCATCCGCTTGAACAGCGGGAAGAAGTAGTAGGGACCGTCGATCTTGTCCATGACCCCGGTCTCCGAGTGGCCGACGACCACGGCGGGCCGGTACACCCGCCACGGAACCCTGGACTCCTCACGCACGATCCGCTCGGACTCGAACTTGGTGCGGTGGTACGACGAGGGGAGCCCCTGTCCCACGTCGAACATCGTCTCGTCGTAGGTGCCGTAGTAGTCGCCCGCCACGGCGATCGAGGAAACCTGGTGGAATACCCCGACGTCGAGCGCGGCGGCGAGGTCGAGCGCCGCGCGGGTGCCGCCGACGTTGAGTCGCTCGTTGTCCTCGTCGGGCGCGGTCATGTCGTACAGCGCCGCGAGATGGAAGAAGTGGTCGATCGATCCCCGGTGCGCGGCGATCCAGCGCGGGGAGACACCCAGCTCCGGCTGGGTCAGGTCACCGGCGACTGTGGTGATCCGCCCGGAGCCGCCCCAGGAGGGGATGAGTGCGTCGATGCGCGCCTGCGACCCCTCGCGGACGAGCAGGAAGATCTCACCCTCGCGGTTGTCGAGGAGCTCGTGGACGAGATGCCGACCGATGAAGCCGGTCGCGCCGGTGACGAAGTAGGCCATGGGAGGAGCCATCCGCAACTAGTCGGGACACAGGTACGACTGCGGCCGCAGCCTGGTGCCAAACGGTACGGTCTGGCGACGTGAGACCCGAATATTACTGAACGGTAACTTCGATTGTCCAGGAGAGCCTCGTCACTCGGACTTTCCGCCGCCGAACATGATCTCGTCCCAGCTGGGAACCGATGCCCTGCCGCGGGTCTTCTTGGCGGTGCGCTTCGGCGGGTCGGCTCTGTCCGCGGAGTCCTCAGAGTCCTCGGTGTCCTCGTCCTCGGACGTCTCGGTCGAGTCGGTCCGCTCGCTCGGCTGGCTCGCGATCCAGTCAGCATCGCCCGTCTCGGCAGGAAGCTCGTCGGCCTGCGATGGCTCCCGCTGGTTGTCGCGGACCGAGGCGGTGGCCTCACTGAGGTCCACGGTGTGCTCCTCGGCTACCGGGTCGGTCTCACTCACCATGCCGATGGCGTCGTCACCGAGAGGCAGCTCTTCCTCCGCGCTCACCGCGGACAGCCGGCGAGTGTTGCCACCGCCGCGAGGCTGAGGGCCCTTGCGGCTGGTCTGCTCGCCGACGAGCCACTTCGCCTCGTCGTCCTCGGGAATGACGTAGCGACCCGGTGCGTCGTACAGGAACTCCGCGTGCCGGCTGCTCTCACCGGACCGGTAGTCGGCGACGAGGGTCCATCGGCCGTCCTCGCGCCGCCAGGCGTCCCACTCGACGGAGTCGGGGTCGACGTTGCGGCCACGAAGACGCTCTGCCACGGCGTCGCCGAGCAGGCGGGCCGGGCCCTCGCCGGCCTTGCGACGCACCGAGGACCGCTGGGCGCGGTCGGCGATGTGGGCGCGCTCGGCGAGCACGGGCGTGGCGTACCCCATGATCTTGTCGACCGTGGTCTTGGCGGCGGCTGCGACCGTCTCGGGAGTCTCGCCGGAACGGATCCGCGCCTGGATGTCACGGGGCCGCAGTGTGCTTTCCATCTGAATCTCCAACTGGCCGAGTCGTGCGTGGTCGCCACGAAGTGCGGAGCGGAGCTTGGCATCGGCAGGAAGGGCGTACTCCTCACCCGAGTCGCTGACCAGGACGAGCTTGGTCTGGTCCTCGGTCAGCCCCACGAGTGTGAGGTCCTGCATCGTTGCGTCGCTCCTTCATGTGTCGCCGTCGGTGACCTGTTCCGCTGAGCCTACTTCAGGCGGGAGGCTGCACAGAGTAGTCGGCGCGCGGGTCGCCGCCATCTGTGACCCACACCGTCCTCCGCGTCGCCGTGCCGCGCAGCCCTACGCTCACTGCCCCTGACCCTCTCCATCCCGTCAGCGCGAGAGCTCGTCCGGTACACCCTGGCAGTGCAGCACGCGGCGACGCGCGAGTGGGCGGGACGAGAACGTCCGTCTGAACCGGCTCACCACCGCGGACGATGCGAGTCGGCCAGCCGCAGCCGCATTCCCCAACCGGTGGACGCCGGTCTCAGCGGACCTCGAGGCGATGCTCAGCATCCGGTTCGAGGGGCTCGATCCCACGAAGCTTTTCGTCGGGTACAGGCCGGGACAAGCGGTTCCTCCGGGCCGCGTTGCGGTTACGTCGCCGCCCTCGAGGACGATGCCCTGGGCCTGGATGCCTACGTGGTGCAGGAGGTCATCCCCGTGCCGGAGCACCGCTGCCGCCGCTACGGCAGCCACCTCACCAGGTGGTTCGCGAGTTCACTGTCTGACCAGACCAAGATCCTGTTGGGTACCATCCATGTCGACAACCTGGGCGCGATCACGGCGGCGGCAAAATGCCGGTCGTAGAGACGTCGGCGGTTGGCTGCAGGTCCCGCTCCGTGACCGCACCGTGTCGTAGCCTCGCCTGGTGAACCCGACGTTGGTAGCTGATCCCGGCCCGCTGCTGGTCGTGCTGGACCTGGTCGGCATCTTCGTGTTCGCGATCTCCGGTGGCCTGGTTGCGGTCCGCAAGGACCTGGACCTGTTCGGCGTGCTGGTGCTCGCGGGGGCCACCGGACTCGGCGGAGGGTTCATCCGCGACGTCCTCATCGGCGACGCGCCACCGGCGGCCCTCGCCGACTGGCGGTACCTGATCGTGCCGGTGGCAGCCGGGCTGGCCACGTTCAGGTTCCACCCGACCCTGGGCCGGATGGAACGACAGGTCAACATGTTCGACGCGGCCGGACTCAGCCTGTTCTGCGTGACCGGTGCGGTCAAGGCGCTGGACTACGGGCTCGGACCGGTGCCGGCGGCGCTGATGGGGATGGTGACTGCCATCGGGGGTGGGATCGTTCGTGACCTGCTGGCCGGGCGCGTGCCGGTCGTGTTCCGCAGCGAGCTGTACGCGACACCGGCGCTCGTGGGCGCATCCATAGCCGTCGTCGGGCACGAGGCGGGGCTGGCGACATGGACGGTTGCGCTGCCCGCGGCCCTGGTCTGCTTCGTCTGGCGGATCTTTGCGGTGCGCAGGGGATGGACCGCTCCGAAACCCTCGGGGTCGGCGAGCACCTAGCCGTGCCTCAGGCGGTGTGGACGCGGTTGTAGTCGATGGGGTCGCGGTCGAGGTAGACCTGGATGCCGACGTGTCCGGGTGCCGGTGTGGTCGACGAGGAAGCTGGTTGTACTGGTTCTTCCAGATGTAGATGCCGGGGGAAGGGTTGGCGGACCTCGACGGGTCCGAAGGTCTTGGACAAACCTAGGCAAGACCACCGACATTCAGAGCCCCGATTCGGCCTACCCACAAGCAGAAACAAGAAATCTTGCCCGGTCTCGACAGGCTCGACCAACGATGGGGTCTCGATCGGCGAACTCAGCTGCCGAGGACCCGGTCAAGGTAGGTATTGGTGAACAGCCGGTCCGGGTCCACGTCATCGCGTACTTGCTGGAAGTCCGACCACCTCTCGTATGCCGGCGCCAGGTCGTCAGCGGTCCGCGTGTGCAGCTTGCCCCAGTGCGGTCGCCCGTCGTACTCCCGCAGGATCCTCTCGACGGCACGGAAGTACGGCGCATGGTCGGTCTGTTCGTTGACGTGGAACGCGAGGTAGACCGACTCCCGGCCGTACGACGTGGACAGCCAGATGTCGTCGGCGGGGGTGTAGCGGATCTCTACCGGGAAGCTGATTCGCCACATCGACGAGTCGATCAGCCGACGGATCTCGGTCAGGGCACGCATGCCGACGGCGCGTGGAAGGGAGTACTCCATCTCCCGGAACACCACCCGACGCGGTGACGTGAACACCCGGTGCGACGCGTCGCTGTATTCGCGGGCCGACAATGCCCGTGCCGACAGGTGATTGAGGTTCGGGATGGTCCGCGGCGCGCGGTTGCCGACCCGGTTCACCCATCCGAAGACGGTGTTGGACAGGAGGTCGTCGTCGACGTACCGGCGGACCCGGGACAACGGACGCGGCTCGTCGACCGTCCGGTTGTTCCGCTTGGTCAGGGTCCGGTCGGTGTGCGGAAACCAGTACATGTCGAAGTGGTGGTTGTCGTCGACCAGCTCGTCGTACCGGCTGATGGCCTCGTCCCAGCTCATCGGCTGCTCGACAGCCTCGAGCGTGAAGGCCGGCTCGACCGACAACGTGATCGCGGTGATGATCCCGAGCGCCCCGAGCCCCACCCGTGCGGCGTTGAAGAGGTCGGGGTTCGAGCTTGCGGTGGCGTGCACGAGGGACCCGTCAGCGGTCACGATCTCGAGGCCGGCAACCTGCGCGGACAGGGATGCCCACACTCCGCCGGTGCCGTGGGTCCCGGTCGAGATCGCGCCGGCGACCGTCTGCTGGTCGATGTCGCCCATGTTGTGCAGGGCAAGCCCGAGGTTGTGCAGGGTGTCGTTCAGGACGTGCAGCGGAGTGCCGGACAAGACGGTCACCGTCATCCCGTCCCGGTCGAGGGAGCGGATACCGACGAGCCCGTCGGGTCGCAGCATCAACCCGTCGGCCACGGCGATCCCGGTGAACGAGTGGCCGGCTCCGACCATCTTCACCGGCAGGGCGTTGGTCCTCGCCGCGACCACGGCATCCGCAACCTCGGACGGGTCCGCCGGTGAGATCACCTGCGCCGGATGCGCCGTGGCCAGCCCGGACCAGTTGCGCCAGAGACGGCTGGTCGTACTCCCGTGCATGCCCGAAGGCTACGGGAGGGGTTTCACCAGGTCAGGCATACTCGGCAACGTGACGCCTCTCGTGCTCGAAGAGGTCCGCAACCGGATCGGTGCGCGGCTCTTCGCGCGCGTCGCCGGACCGGAGGGGCCGGACCGCCGGGAGCGGATCCACGGCACGCCGGGCCCCCGCTGGTTCGACGACGACAGGCCGATCCGGCAGGTGCACGGCGACGCCTCGATGTTCGTCGGCGGCGTGCGCGCACTGCTTCTCCAGTCGCTGCACCCGCTCGCCATGGCGGGCGTCGCCGCACACTCCGGCTTCAAGGGCGACCCGTGGGGCCGGCTGGCCCGCACCAGCCACTTCCTGGCCGTGACGACCTTCGGCCCAGCCGACGACGCGGCCGCAATGGTCCGACGGATCAGGTCCGTGCACGAGACTGTCGTCGGGACCGCGCCGGACGGCCGGCCCTATGCGGCGTCGGACCCGCACCTGCTGCGGTGGGTGCACATTGCCGAGATCGACAGCTTCCTCGCCGCACACCAGCGGTTCGGCCGGAACAAGCTCGACGCGGACGGCAGGGACGGCTACGTCGCCGACACCGCTCGGGTCGCCGAAGCGCTCGGCGTCCTGGAGCCCCCGCGCACCGAGGCAGCGCTGCACGCGCAGCTCGAGGAGTACCGTCCCGAGCTGGAAGGGACCCCGGCCGCTCGCGAGGCGGCGCGGTTCATCCTGCTCCGTCCGCCGTTGCCGGTCATGGCGCGCGCCCCCTACGGAGCGATCGCCGCCGCGGCGGTCAGCCTGCTCCCACGGTGGGCGCGCCGGCACCTGCAGCTGCCGTACCTCCCGGTGACCGAGGCCGTCGTGGTCCGCGCCGCTGGGGAGGGGATCACCCGCACCATCCGCTGGGCGATGGCCCCGCCGCCCGACCAGCCCTGACTGATGAGCGACGCCGCTGGCTAGGTCGCGTCCGGGGTGCGCCTGGCCTCCTCGTGGTCCACCGGATCCCTCATTCCGGGCACCCGCTGGTCGACGCAGCCGGCCTCGACCTGCTCGAGGTGGTCACCGACGGGCAGGGCGGCCCGGGTCGGGACCCGGCGAGTCACGAGTGCGGTCCCGAACGCCACCGCCGCGGCGAGGAAGCCGGCGGCCACCGTCACCCAGAAGCTGGCGGATGCACCCTGCCGGTCGACGACGATGCCGGCGGCCGCCGCGCCCGGCGCCACGCCAGCACCCAGCCCCGTGGTCATGATCGAGATGCCTTCGGTGAGCCGGTTCGTCGGCACCGTCTCCTCGACGCACGCCACGCTGGCGATCAGCGTCGGCGAGATCGCGAACCCGGCCAGGAACAGCAGCACGCCCATCAGCCAGAAGCTGTGCACGAACGGCAGCGGTGTCATTGCCAGCGCCAGCGCCAACGTGCCCCAGCGGAACCTGGCCTGCACCGGGGTGTTCCAGGTGATGGCTCCAGTGATGAACCCCGACAGCAGGCTGCCGAGGGCGAACACCGCCAGCAGCGGACCCGCCGCGGCCTTCGCGCCGAGCTCCTCGGAGAACGCGACCGCGGCCACCTCGGAGGCACCGAAAAGGATGCCCAGGCCGAACGATGCGACCACGAGCGGGCCCAGGACCGGCCACCCCATCGGGACTTCGGCGTGGTGCGCGTGCGCGGTCCGCTGCGCCGGCGGCTCGGTACGACGTTGCGCGGCCAGGGCGAGGGTGCCGACCAGGCCGGACAGGATCGCCGCGGTCAGCCCGGCAAGGGGATGCACCGCGGTGGCCAGCAGCGTCACGATCGTGGGACCGAGCATGAACACGGCCTCGTCCACCACGGCCTCGAACGCGAACGCGGTCTGCAGGTCCCGGTTGTCGCGGGTCAGGTACGACCAGCGCGCGCGGACCGACGACCCGACCTGGGGGAGGGCGGCACCGGAGACGGCGGCGAACAAGTGCGGGACGGGAGTTGGCCAGCCCGCCTCGATCGCCCACATCATCAGCGCCAGCGACGACCGCGAACACCAGGATCGTCCCGGGCAGTACCCGGCTCTGCCCGAGCCGGTCGGTGAGCCTGCCCTGGAGGACCGCGAAGACCGCGTTCGCGATCAGGTACGAAGCGGACACCGCACCCGCCAGGCCGTAGGACCCGGTCCGGGTCGACACCAGCAGCACGATCCCCAGGCTGACCATGGAGATGGGGAGCCGTGCCACGAGGCCGCTCATCGAAAAGGCCATCGCTCCGGGCAGAGCGAGGACCCGGCGGTAGGGGGTGAACATCAGAGCAATCCTAGGATGGGGTGCATGGTCCCCAACGCCGCACCGTACGACGCACTGATGCTGGTCTCCTTCGGTGGCCCGGAGAAGCCCGAGGACGTAGTTCCCTTTCTCGAGAACGTGACCCGAGGCCGCGGCATCCCGCGGGACCGTCTGGAGGAGGTCGGCGAGCACTACCTCCTGTTCGGGGGGAAGAGCCCGATCAACGACCAGAACCGCGCGTTCATCGCCGCGGTCGAGGAGGACTTCCGCTCCAGCGGCCTCGACATCCCTATCTACTGGGGCAACCGCAACTGGGACCCGTACCTCGCCGACACCTTGCGGCAGATGAAGTCGGACGGCATCGAGCGGGTGGCCTGCCTGCTGACCAGTGCCTACTCGTCGTACTCCGGCTGCCGGCAGTACCGCGAGAACCTCGCCGACGCTGTGGCGGAGGTCGGGGAGGGCGCACCGAGGCTGGACCGGCTCCGGCACTACTTCAACCATCCGGGTTTCGTGGAGGCGATGGTCGACTCCACCCTGGCCGCGCTCGCCGAGCTCGGGGACAGCGTCCGCCACGACGCGCACGTGCTGTTCGTGACCCACTCGGTGCCGTTGTCCATGAACGAGACCAGCGGTCCCGAGGGCGGCGCCTACGTCGGGCAGCACCTGAGCGTCGCCGAGGAGATCGGGGAGCGGGTGCGCCAGGAGACCGGACACCGCTATACCACCGACCTCGTGTACTGCTCGAGGTCCGGACCGCCGCACGTCCCGTGGCTAGAGCCCGACATCAACGACCGGCTCGAGGAGCTCGCCACCGAGGGGGTGGAGGCCGTCGTGGTGGTCCCGATCGGTTTTGTCTCCGACCACATGGAGGTCATCTACGACCTCGACACCGAGGCGAAGGCAACTGCGGAGAAGCTCGGCCTCGACTTCTCCCGGGCCGCCACCGCCGGACTCGACCCCCGGTTCGTCTCACTGGTCCGCGACCTGCTCCTCGAACGCGCCGCCGCGGAGCGTGACGCCGAGGTCGTCCGCGCAGCCGTGGGTTCGCTGCCCCCGTCCTGGGCCGTGTGCCCGGCCGGGTGCTGCGCGAACCAGAAGGGCCCCCGGCCCGCCCTGTGCGGCAGGGACTGACCCGGTGGGGTACGACGGACTCCTTGATCTCGCACGGGAGGTGGCCCTCGAGGCCGCGGAGCTCGTCCGCGCCGAAAGCTCCAAGGGCGTCGAGGTCTCCGAGACCAAGTCCAGCCCGGTCGACATCGTCACCGAGGTCGACAAGGCCGCCGAGTCGTTGATCTACGACCGGCTGATGGCCGCCCGACCCGACGACGGCTTCCTCGGCGAGGAAGGAGGCTCCTCGAGGTCCACCAGCGGGGTGACATGGGTGGTCGACCCGATCGACGGAACGGTGAACTTCCTGTACGGCATCCCGCAGTACTCCATCTCGATCGCCGCCAGCCTCGACGACCGGGTCGTGGCCGGCGTCGTGGTCAACGTGGAGACCCGGGAGGTGTTCGCCGCGACCCACGGCGGTGGCGCTACCTGTAACGGCCGGCCGCTTCGCGTGCGGGCCGTCGTACCCCTGTCCCAGCGGCTGGTGATCACCGGGTTCAGCTACCTGGTCGAGCTGCGAGCCATGCAGGCCGCGGCGGTGGCGTCCATGCTTTCCGAGGTGCGCGACATCCGCCGGCTCGGGTCGGCCGCGCTCGACCTGTGCGCGGTCGGCGCCGGGCGGGCCGACGCCTACGTCGAGGAGGGGCTCAACCCCTGGGACATGGCGGCCGGCGGGCTGGTCGCCACCGAGGCGGGCGCTCGGCTGGAGGTCTGCGTCGGCGCCGGCGGCAGAGAATGCGTCGTCTGCGCACCGGCCGACGGGTACGCCGAATTCGCCGCACTCGTCACCCGTTGCGGCTTCCTGGAAGAGACCCGACGACAAACGCCTTGAATGCCGGGGCGACATCGGGGAATATCTGCATCTCCACACCGGTTGAGGCCCCTGCGCAGCACACGAGAAACACGTAGTCCCGGCAGACGACTGTGACTCTGGCGACACGATGTGGGATTGACGTGCATCAGGTACCTCCCATGGTGCACACTTCGCACCGCACGACTCGATCGTCACACGACTTGCAGATGGCAGCCGCTGGGAACTACGGGGGCAGGAGACGGATAATGGCAACAGATTACGACGCACCACGAAAGACCGAAGAGGAACAGAGCGAGGAGAGCCTCGAGGCTCTGAAGGCTCGCCGCAACGACAAGAACTCGGGCAAGGTCGACGAGGACGAGGCCGAGGCCGCGGAGTCCTTCGAGCTGCCCGGCGCCGACCTCTCGCACGAGGAGCTCGCGGTCGAGGTGAAGCCGCGGCAGGAGGACGAGTTCACCTGCATGAGCTGCTTCCTGGTGCACCACCGCAGCCAGCTCGCCGACGCGAAGAAGATGATCTGCCGCGACTGCGCCTGAGCAGCACGGTCTGAGCCAGCAGGAAGGGCCGGGTTCCCCGAGGGGGACCCGGCCCTTCTTCGCTTGCCGTGGTGCGGTTGCTTCCGGTCAGACGTCGACGTCCTGCAGGTTCGCGGGCAGGTGTCCCGTCGACCTGCGGTAGTAGTCGGCAGCCTTACGCGAGGCCATCATCCGGGCCAGCCCGACCGCGATACCGCTGATCGTCGCCCACGCGACCGCCTCGCCGATGGACACGTCGGGGTGAGCAGCGTTCTTCGGTGGGGTCTTGCCGGTGGAGACCTTCCAGCCGGCGTTCATCAGCTTGCGCGCCAGAATCGTTGCCGCTGTCGTCGCGACCAGTCCATAGATCGTCCAGATCTTCGAGCCCGAGGCCATTGTTCCTCCTGTGTCAGGGGATCGTCGTACCCATCCTGCCACCTCAGCCGTTCCGCGACCCCGCCGCCGCCAGCGCCACGACCAGCTCGTCGGGCCGCCTGGTCGAGACCAACCAGTACGGGACCGGGTCGGCCGGGTCGGTGACAGCCACCTGCACCGACCGTTTCAGGTACGGACGCAGCAGCAGGTACGCGCGCGCATTCGCGTCGACGCCGATCAGCCGCTTCGTGGTCTCCGCGTCTAGCGCGACCGGGCTGGCCACCAGAGCGAGCGGGATGTTCGCCCGACCTGCGTGGAACACTCCGTCGGCCACCCTGACCCGGGCCGACCCGTAGCCGAGGAACAACGCGAGCACGGATCCGGCGATGACACCGGCTGCTGCCCACGCGACTGCGGCCGGGAGGGCAACGATGAACGCCAGCCAGACGCAGGCCACGAACATCGTCGCCTGCACCCACCAGCGCAGCGGCACCCGCAGCCTCTCCTCGAACAGCACGCCGGTATCCGGGGTCACGGTGGTCACTCGCTCGCTCATTCTCAGATGGGGTGGACGCAGGTATCAGGACAATCCTGTCACCAGCCGGGCGCAGCCTGGTCGATAGGGTCGTGTCCATGGTGGAGATCCAGATCAAGCGGCTCGCTGCGGACGTTCCGCTGCCGTCGTACGCCCATCCCGGGGATGCCGGGGCCGACCTCACCACAACGGTGGACGTGGTGCTCGCACCCGGGGAACGGGCGATGGTCCCGACCGGGATCAGCCTGGCGCTGCCCGACGGGTACGTCGCCCTGGTGCACCCACGGTCGGGCCTGGCCGCGCGGTGCGGGGTTTCGATCGTGAACTCGCCGGGCACCGTGGACGCGGGCTACCGGGGCGAGGTGAAGGTGATGTTGATCAACCTGGACCCGGCCGAGCCGGTCAAGCTCCAGCGTGGTGACCGGATCGCGCAGCTGGTGATCCAGCAGGTCGAGCGGGCCAGGTTCGTCGAAGTCGACCGCCTGCCCGGCTCGACACGCGGGGACGGGGGTTACGGTTCTACTGGTGGCTTCATCGCTCCGACGAGCCACAACCAGGAGACCCCGATCGAGGAGAAGCAGTGAAGTTCCGACGTAGCAAGTCCGAAGAGGAAGAAGCCGTCACCCAGGACGACGTCGACGCCGAGCAGGTCTCCACGCAGGACGAGCAGGAAACCTCCGAGCCCACGGGAGCAGGACCGCGGGCGAAGGGCCCCTGGGACTCCACGGAGGTCGAGTTGGACGAGGAGGACACGACCAGTGTCGACCTCGGCGGACTGATCGTCACCGGCGGGCCCGGGCTCGAGCTGAGGCTCCAGGTCGACGAGGCCAGTCAGCAGGTCGCCGCCGTCCTGCTGATGGGCAAGGAGGGGGCCGTCGAGCTCCGCCCGTTCGCGGCGCCGCGCAACAGCGACATCTGGGACGACATCCGCAAGCAGATCGCGGCCGAGACCGCCCGGCGCGGCGGCACCGCGACCGAGGCCGACGGAAGCTACGGCAAGGAGCTGCAGGTCGTGATGCCGGTGACCACCCCTGACGGGAAGAACGCCACCCAGCCCTCACGCGTGCTCGGCATCTCCGGTCCGCGCTGGCTCCTGCGCGCCACGCTGCTCGGCCGACCCGCGGTCGAACCGCAGGAGGACGGCGACATCGAGGCGGCGCTCCGCGACGTGGTCGTGGTCCGCGGGAACGACCCGATGGCGCCCGGCGACCCGCTCCCGCTGAACATGCCTGCGAACGCCCAGCCCCTGCAACAGCCGCAGGGCTGAGCCCGCATTCCGAAGTCGCCGGAGCAGAACCCTGTTTCCGTGGTTACGCTGGTCACATGACAGAGGTCAAGGGACGGCTCCGTCGCAGCCTCAGCCGGTGGGCCAGCAGCGAGGACATGGAAGCCAAAGAGCTCCAGATCGACACGGCCAAGGCCGGCTGTGTCCCGATCGCGGATGCCGTCGACCGCGAACGCGTCGAGCTGCGCGGCAGCCTGCGCACGGTCACGCTCCGTCCCCGGGGCGGGGTGCCCGCACTCGAGGCCGAGCTGTACGACGGGTCCGGGGTGATCACTCTGGTCTGGCTGGGCCGCCGTCGCATCGCCGGGATCGAACCGGGCCGCAACATCATGGTGGAAGGCCGGATCGGCGTGCAGGACAAGAGCCGCGTGATGTTCAATCCGCGCTACGAGCTGAGGTCCTGACCTGTGCCACAACCTGACGTGACCGCACCGAAGCCCGGCGGCGACACGGGGACAATGGGTAGCGAGACGGTGGAGGCGGTCGTCCGCGCCCAGCTGTCGAAGGCCCTCGGCGGCAAGCGCGGGATGTTCGAGGCGGCGGTGCCGACCCTCATCTTCACGGTGACCTTCCTCGTCGCCAAGGACCTGAAGCTCGCACTCGTGACCAGCGGCGCCGCCGCACTCGTCCTGCTCGCGATCCGTCTCGTCCAGCGGTCGAACGTGCAGTTCGTGGTGAACAGCCTGATCGGCATCGGCATCGGCGCCTTGTTCGCCTGGCGCAGCGCCCGTGGCGGCGGTGACGCCAACGACCAGGCGCTGGCCTACTTCCTGCCCGGGATCATCTACAACGCCGGCTACGCCGTCGTGATCACCCTGACGATCCTGGTTCGCTGGCCGGTGGTCGGCTTCATGGTCGGCAGCGTCGCGGGTGACCCGACCGTGTGGCACAAGGACCCGCAGGTCGTGCGCCTTTGCAGCAACCTCAGCTGGTTGCTGGTCCTGCCGTGCATCGTCCGGGTCGCGGTGCAGCTGCCGTTGTACTTCGCGGGCAAGAACGGTTTCTACGACCCCGATGCTGCAGTGGCGGCGCTGGGCATCTCCAAGATCGTGATGGGTTGGCCGCTCCAGCTGGCCGCCCTGGCAGGAATGGTCTGGCTGCTCGCCCGCAACCACACGCCGATCGACCCGACGGAGCCCGAGCCGAAGCTGTCCTGACGAACCGGGCGGACTACTGCTCGTGCTCGATGGGAGCGAGCATGTGCTGGAGCTCGCCCTCGACGTCGGCGGCCGTCACGAACAGCAGCTCGTCGCCGGCCTCGATCGGCTGCTCGCCGCTCGGCGTGTAGACCTGGCCGTCCCGCAGGATGGTGACCAGCGAGCAGTTCTCCGGCCACGGGATCAGCCCGGTGGGCTTGCCGACGTACGGCGAGTCCTCGGGCAGCGTCATCTCGACCAGGTTCGCGTTGCCCTGACGGAAGGTGAACAGCCGCACCAGGTCGCCGACGCTGACCGCCTCCTCGACCAGTGCGGACATGATGCGCGGTGTGGACACGTTGACGTCGACGCCCCAGGCCTCGGTGAACAACCACTCGTTGTTGGGGTGGTTCACTCGGCCGACGGTCCGGGGGACCCCGAACTCGGTCTTGGCCAGCAGGGACGTGACCAGGTTGACCTTGTCGTCACCCGTCGCGGCGATCACCACGTCGCAGCCCTCGAGCTTGGCCTCCTCCAGGGAGGAGAGCTCGCACGAGTCGGCCAGCAGCCACTCCGCCTTGGGGACCCGGTCGGGCTTGATCGAGTCGGGGTTCTTGTCGATCAGCAGCACCCGGTGGCCGCTGAGGATCAGCTCCGCGGCGATGGATCGGCCCACGGCGCCGGCACCGGCGATGGCTACCCGCATCAGTGTTCCTCCGGTCCGTTCGCGAAGACCGAGTAGACCCGCTCCGCATTCTCCTCGCGCATCACCAGGTGCAGAAGGTCGCCCTCCTGGATCACCGACTCCCGGGTCGGCAGGATGCCCGCACCGAGCCGGTCGATCCACGCGATGCGGCTCCCGGACTCTTGCTGGAAGGTCACCGTGCGCTGCCCGATCCAGGCCTCGTTGACCGGCACCTGGTCGAGACGGATCGTTCCCGACGGGTCGCGGAAGTCGGGCTCGGCGCCGGCGGGGAGGATCCTGCGCACGATCTGGTCGGCGGTCCACTTCACCGTCGCCACGGTGGTGATGCCCAGCCGTTGGTAGACCTCGGCACGTCCCGGGTCGTAGATGCGGGCAACGACCTGCTGGATGCCGAACGTCTCGCGGGCGACGCGGGCGGCGATGATGTTGGAGTTGTCGCCGCTGGACACCGCCGCGAACGCGTCGGCCTTCTCGATGCCGGCCATGTCGAGCACGTGCTGGTCGAAACCGATGCCGGTGACCTTGGTCCCGTTGAACGACGGGCCGAGGCGACGGAACGCATCCGGGTTGCTGTCGATGATGGAGACGGTGTGGCCACGGTCCTCGAGGCTCCGGGCAAGCGTCGACCCGACACGGCCACAACCCATGATCACGACATGCACGAGGGAGACGCTACACCGAGACAGGGACCCATTCGACGAGCAACGCCCGTCCCGTGGTCTAGCCTTCCACTCGTGGGTGTTGGCGACGTATCCAAGCGGATAATTCTCGGGCGAAAACTCCGGAGCACGCAGCTCGGTGAGACTCTGTTGCCGAAGCGGGTCGCGCTGCCGGTCTTCGCCAGCGATGCGTTGTCGTCGGTGGCCTACGCACCCGACGAGATCTTCATCATGCTTTCGATGGCCGGTGTCTCGGCGTATGCGTGGTCCTGGAAGGTCGGCCTGATGGTCGCGCTGGTGATGCTGACCGTCGTCGCGTCGTACCGGCAGAACGTGCACGCCTACCCGAGCGGCGGCGGCGACTATGAGGTGGCGTCCGTCAACCTGGGCAAGAACGCGGGGGTGACCGTCGCGAGCGCCCTCCTGGTCGACTACGTGCTCACGGTCGCCGTGTCGATCTCCTCAGGTGTGCAGAACGCGGCCGCGGCCCTCTCGTTCGTCTCCGGGCACGAGGCGCTCTTTGCGAGCGCGCTGGTGCTGGTGCTCGCCGCGCTGAACCTGCGCGGCGTCCGGGAGTCCGGGACGCTGTTCGCGATCCCGACCTACGGCTTCATGATCGCGATCCTGGGCATGTGCGCGTGGGGTCTGCTGCGCTTCTTCGCCGGCACGTTGCCCGACGCCGAGAGCGCCGAGTTCGACATCATCAAGGCCGAGGGGTACGAAGGCACGATCACCACCATCGCCCTGGTGTTCCTGCTCGCCCGCGCATTCTCCTCGGGATGTGCCGCCCTGACGGGCGTGGAGGCGATCTCGAACGGCGTTCCCGCCTTCCGCAAACCGAAGAGCAGGAACGCCGCCACCACCCTGCTCATGCTCGGAGTCCTCGCCATCACCATGATGATGAGCGTCATCACGCTGGCACGGCAGACGAACCTCAGGTACGTCGACCCCAACGAGGTCGAACGCCTTGTGGACGCGAACGGTCAGCCCCTGCCGGAGGACTACGACCAGCACACGGTAATCGCGCAGCTCGCCCGCTCGGTGTTCAACAACTTCGACCTCGGCTTCTACTTCGTGATCGCGATGACCGGCATCATCCTCGTGCTGGCCGCGAACACCGCGTTCAACGGGTTCCCGGTGCTCGGCTCGATCCTGGCCAGGGACGGCTTCCTGCCCCGCCAGCTCGGGGCTCGCGGGGACCGGCTGGCCTACAGCAACGGCATCTTGATCCTGGCGTTCATGGCCATCGGGCTGATCGTCGCCTTCGACGCCGAGGTCACCGAGCTGATCCAGCTCTACATCGTCGGTGTGTTCGTCTCGTTCACGCTCAGCCAGCTGGGCATGATCCGGCACTGGACCAGGCACCTGAAGACCGAGACGGACCCTGCGTCACGTCGGCGGATGCACCGCTCGCGGGCGATCAACACGTTCGGGCTCGGCATGACCGCGTCCGTGCTTGTCGTCGTACTCCTCACCAAGTTCCTCGAAGGGGCGTGGATCGCGATCCTCGCGATGGGCACCTTCTACATGATCATGAAGGGCATCCGCCAGCACTACGACAAGGTCGGTGTGGAGCTCACCATCGAGGCCGACGACCAGGTGCTGCCGACCCGGGTGCACGCGGTCGTCCTGGTGTCCAAGCTGCACAAGCCGACGATGCGGGCGCTCGCCTACGCGAAGGCCTCGCGGCCCAACATCCTGGAGGCGGTGTTCGTCGACACCGACTCGGCAGCCACGGCACGTCTGCTGGAGGAGTGGGACAGCCGCCGGATCGACGTTCCGCTGAAGGTGCTCTACTCGCCGTACCGCGAGATCATCAAGCCGATCGTCGACTACACGCGCAGCATCCGCAACGCCAACCCTCGCGGGGTGGTCGCGGTCTTCATCCCGGAGTACGTCGTGGGTCGCTGGTGGGAGCAGCTGCTGCACAACCAGACCGCGTTGCGCCTCAAGGGCCGGCTGCTGTTCACACCCGGGGTGATGGTGACCTCGGTTCCCTACCAGCTGCGGTCCTCCGAGCTCGCCAAGGACCGTGAGGAGCGGCTGCGCACCCAGGTCCAGGCCGGAGACGTCCGCTCAGGGCGGGTGCTCCGGGACAAGGACCGGCCCGGTGGACCGCGATGAGCGGACGGCACCGCGACCGGGCCAGCCGTGGACGATCCCTGGTCGGTCAGCGCTACACGGTCGACGTCGGCCCCGTCGCGCACGGCGGCCACTTCGTCGCCCGCCACGAAGGCCTGGTGATCTTCGTCCGGCACACGCTGCCGGGGGAGCGGGTCGTCGTCGAGGTCACCGAGGGTGACGACCGGTCCAAGTTCCTGCGCGGCGATGCCGTCGAGGTCGTGAAGGCGTCCACCGACCGGGTGGCGCCGCCCTGCCCGTTCTCCGGCCCGCACATGTGCGGCGGCTGCGACTTCCAGCACGTCGCGGTCCCGGCTCAGCGCGAGCTGAAGGCGTTCGTGGTCCGCGAACAGCTCCAGCGCCTGGCGGGGCTCGACGTCGCCGTGACGGTCGAACCCGTGCCCGGTGACGACGAGGGTCTCGGCTGGAGGACCCGCGTCCAGTACGCCGTCGACGACGAAGGCCACGCCGGCCTGCGCAAGCACCGCTCGCACGAGGTGGTGCGCCTCGACATCTGCCCGATCGCACATCCGGCGCTGCCGCCGGTGACACCTGAGGACTGGTACGGCGCCAGCTCGGTCGAGGCGATCGTGTCGAACACGGGGGAGCAGCTGCGTGTGGTCACCGCGGACGACGAGTTGTTCCTTGACGGGCCGAAGCTGCTGCACGAAGAGGCCAACGGCCGCGACTGGCAGGTGACCGGGTCCGGGTTCTGGCAGGTGCACCCCGGGGCTCCCGCGGCGCTGGTGTCGGCGGTCCTCGACGGTGTCTCACCCCGGCCCGGGGAGCGCGCGCTCGACCTCTACGCCGGTGTCGGCCTGTTCTCCGCCGCGCTCGCGGACGCGGTCGGGGTCACCGGGGCAGTGGTCGCGGTGGAGTCCGACGAGGTCGCGGTCGGCGACGCCGCGGTCAACCTGGCGGACCTGCCCCAGGTCGAGCAGGTCGCCGACAAGGTCGAACGTGCGCTGCGCCGGGGCACCGCGGGGGAGCGGGCGGACGTGGTTGTCCTGGATCCGCCGCGCACCGGCGCCCGGCGCGACGTCGTGGAGCAGATCGTGCGGTTCGGCCCGCGGGTGGTCGGCTACGTCGCCTGCGAGCCGGCGTCCCTGGCCCGCGACGTCGCGATCTTCGCCGAGCACGGCTACCGGCTGACCGGCCTTCGTGCGTTCGACCTGTTCCCGATGACCCACCACGTCGAGTGCGTGGCCACCCTCTCCCGTTGAGATCCGCCTCGTTCGCTGTTGAGATCCGCCCGGTTCGCTGTTGAGTCGCGCCTTAGTTCCTTGATATCGTGTATCTTGATATCAAGAGATATTGGCCCGGCCGGTAATTCCGGTCGGTGCCGTTAGGGCAGCCTTACTTCCCTGGCCGCGCGCGGCGTGGGCAAGATGGGTAGCCGGACCAGAAGTAGACATCACGAGGAGACGGCCGATGCCGAGCGTGGACAGCTTTGGTGCCAAGGGCACGCTGGATGTACAGGGAAAGTCCTACGAGATCTACCGGCTGAAGTCTGTTGCCGACGAAGGTCTGGATGTGGACGGGCTGCCCTACAGCCTCAAGATCCTGCTGGAGAACCTGCTCCGCACGGAGGACGGCGCCAACATCACCGCCGACGACATCCGTGCACTGGCCGGCTGGGACGCCGATGCCCAGCCCAGCAAGGAGATCCAGTTCACGCCCGCCCGGGTGATCATGCAGGACTTCACCGGCGTCCCTTGCGTGGTCGACCTGGCCACGATGCGTGAGGCGATGGCCGACCTGGGCGGCGACCCGTCGAAGATCAACCCGCTCGCCCCGGCCGAGATGGTCATCGACCACTCGGTGATCGCCGACGTGTTCGGTACCCCCGACGCCTTCGAGCGCAACGTGCAGATCGAGTACGAACGCAACAAGGAGCGCTACCAGTTCCTGCGCTGGGGCCAGGGCGCGTTCGACGACTTCAAGGTGGTCCCACCCGGCACCGGCATCGTGCACCAGGTGAACATCGAGCACCTCGCGCGAGTCGTGTTCACCAGGGGCGACGATGGGCAGACCGTGGCCTACCCGGACACCTGTGTCGGCACCGACTCACACACCACGATGGTCAACGGCCTCGGCGTCGTCGGCTGGGGCGTCGGTGGCATCGAGGCCGAGGCAGCCATGCTCGGCCAGCCGGTCTCCATGCTGATCCCGCGAGTGGTGGGGTTCAAGCTGTCCGGTGAGCTGCCCGAGGGCGCCACCGCCACCGACCTCGTGCTCACGATCACCGAGATGCTGCGCGAGCACGGCGTGGTCGGCAAGTTCGTCGAGTTCTACGGCTCGGGTGTCGCGGCGGTGCCGCTGGCCAACCGCGCCACGATCGGCAACATGTCGCCGGAGTACGGCTCGACGATTGCGGTGTTCCCGATCGACGACGAGACCCTCACCTACATGAAGCTGACCGGCCGCCCCGACGAGCAGCTCGCGCTGGTCGAGGCCTACGCCAAGGAGCAGGGCCTCTGGCACGACCCGGACGTCGAGCCCCGCTACTCCGAACGGCTCGAGCTCGACCTGTCCACCGTCGTCCCGTCGCTCGCCGGCCCGAAGCGTCCGCAGGACCGGGTCTCGCTCAGCGACGCCAAGGAAGCGTTCCGCTCGGCGCTCGCGGACTACGTCGACGCCGACGAGACCGGTGGCGACGCCCGCGAGCCCGGTGTCCCCGGCCACCACAAGCCGTTCGGCGTCGTGTCCGCTGCCGATGAGGCTTCCGCCGAGTCGTTCCCGGCGAGCGACGCCCCGGCGTACTCCGCGGACGGGAACGGCGGCGGCGAGCCGGCGGACTGGCACTCCGCGGCCAGGACGGCGGACGGCCGGCCGACGAACCCGGCGCCGGTGGAGCTGTCGGACGGCACGAAGTTCGAGGTCGACCACGGCGCGGTCACGATCGCCGCGATCACCTCATGCACGAACACCTCGAACCCGTCGGTGATGATCGGCGCCGCGCTCCTGGCCAAGAAGGCCGTCGAGAAGGGCCTGCAGCGCAAGCCGTGGGTCAAGACGACGCTGGCTCCGGGGTCGAAGGTCGTCTCCGACTACTACGAGCGGGCCGGCCTCACGCCGTACCTCGACAAGCTCGGCTTCAACCTGGTCGGCTACGGATGCACCACGTGCATCGGCAACTCCGGACCGCTGATCCCCGAGGTCAGCCAGGCCGTGAACGACAATGACCTCGCGGTGGTCTCGGTGCTGTCCGGCAACCGGAACTTCGAGGGCCGGATCAACCCCGACATCAAGATGAACTACCTTGCGTCCCCGCCGCTCGTCGTGGCCTACGCTCTGGCCGGGTCCATGGACGTCGACCTGTACAACGACCCGCTCGGCCAGGACACGGACGGGAACGACGTGTTCCTGAAGGACCTCTGGCCGTCCGCGGCAGAGGTGGAGCAGGTCATCGGCGAGGCGATCAGCTCCGACATGTTCGACAGCTACAACGACGTGTTCGCCGGTGACGAGCTGTGGCGGAACCTGGAGACCCCGTCCGGTGACACGTTCGCCTGGGCCGAGGACTCGACGTACGTCCGCAAGGCGCCGTACTTCGACGGCATGTCGGACCAGCCGTCGCCGGTCGAGGACATCGACGGCGCGCGGGTGCTGCTCAAGCTCGGCGACTCGGTGACCACTGACCACATCTCGCCGGCCGGCGCGATCAAGAAGGACTCGCCCGCGGGCAAGTACCTCGCCGAGCACGGCATCGAGCAGCGAGACTTCAACTCCTACGGCTCGCGGCGCGGCAACCACGAGGTGATGATCCGGGGCACGTTCGCGAACATCCGGCTGCGCAACCAGCTGGCGCCGGGCACCGAGGGCGGCTTCACCCGCAACCTCATCGGCGACGGTGAGGTGACCACGGTCTTCGAGGCATCCGAGAAGTACATCGAGGCCGGTGTCCCGCTGGTGGTCCTGGCCGGCAAGGAGTACGGCTCCGGGTCGTCGCGCGACTGGGCCGCGAAGGGTACGGCGCTGCTCGGCGTGAAGGCCGTGATCGCCGAGTCCTACGAGCGGATCCACCGCTCGAACCTGATCGGCATGGGTGTGCTGCCCCTGCAGTTCCCCGAGGGTGAGACCGCGGAGTCGCTCGGCCTCACCGGCGAGGAGACCTTCTCGGTCACCGGTGTGACCGCAATGAACGACGGCGACACCCCCCGGACCGTGAAGGTTAAGGCCGGCGAGACGGAGTTCGACGCGGTAGTCCGCATCGACACCCCCGGCGAGGCCGCCTACTACCGGAACGGCGGGATCATGCAGTACGTCCTGCGGGGCCTGTTGAAGAGCTGATCGGACATCTTCGGGATCGACATCTGGGTGGCGGCCATCGTGGCCGCCACCCTTGTCGTCGGCGCAGCCATCCAGGGCTTGGTGGGGCTCGGGCTCGGACTGGTCGCGGCACCGGTCACCGCGCTGCTCGAACCGAAGCTGATGCCGGACCTGCTGCTGTGGCTCGCCCTGCTCATGCCGATGGTGACGTTGGTGCGGGAGCATCACCAGATCGACTGGCGCGGTCTGGCCTGGGCGGTGCCGGCGCGGGTCCCCGGTACCGCCGTCGGGGTGGTCTTCGTGGGCTGGTTCTCCGTGCGTGAGCTCGGGATCGCGGTCGGACTGATGGTGCTCGCAAGCGTCCTGCTCACCGCCACCGCGGTCCGGTTCCCGGTCAACCGTGGATCCCTCGTCACCGCCGGGTTCATCTCGGGAGTCACCGGCACCACGACCTCCATCGGGGGTCCGCCGATGGCGATCCTCTACCAGCACCGCACCGCAGCGCAGATCCGGTCGACGCTGGCGGTCTACTTCCTCCTCGGCGCCGGCTTCAGCCTGGTGGGGCTCGGAGTCACCGGCTCCTTGGAGCGGTCGACCTTCCTCCTGGCCATGCTGATGACCCCGTGCCTGTTCCTGGGCTTCGCCCTGTCACGGCTGCTGAAGCGAGTGGTCCCCGGACACCATGTCCGCGGGGGAGTCCTGCTCGTATGCGGCCTCTCGTCGGTCGTCCTGCTGGCGAAGAGCCTGTTCGCCTGACGTCCGTCGGGACCCAGCTGCCGCAAGTGATGTGCATGGTGTGAGGCTGGGGTCATGAACATTGCATCCAGCATCAGCCGGGGAAGTGAGCGTGCGTAGCGAGGTGCGGACCTACCGGACCGGCGGCTCCGACGCAGTGCTCGACATCAGCCGGGACTGCGCCCAGTTCGTGGCCGACGAGCAGGACGGTCTGCTGCAGGTGTTCGTGCCTCACGCCACGGCGGGGATCGCGATCATCGAGACCGGCGCCGGCAGCGACGACGACCTGCTGTCCGCCCTCGGCGACCTGCTCCCTGCGGACGACCGGTGGCGGCACCAGCACGGGTCGCCCGGCCACGGCCGCTCCCACGTGATGCCCGCGATCGTCCCGCCGTACGCAAGTGTCCCGGTCCTCGGCGGCGCCATGCAGCTCGGCACCTGGCAGAGCATCTGCTTGGTCGACCTCAACGTGGACAATCACGACCGTGAGGTGCGGTTCTCCTTCCTCGCCGGTTGACGCAGCGGCGGCAGCAGCAACATCGTGTCTCCGAACTCATGCCAGAGGTACCCCGCCCCGGCCCCGGTGACCTCCGTGTACGCGTCGCGCACCAACTGCGGCCCGGCGACCGACTCGAGCAGGTCGAGGTGGCTCGCCTCCGGCTCGTGCAGGCCGGTGAGCAGTCCGGACACCACGCGAGCGGACCGCTGCGGCCCCAGCACGAGGTCGGTCCACCCGGTCGCGGGATGCATGGTCCGGTCCGGTCCGGCCACCGACTCGAGCGCCCGGACGACTGTCGTACCCACGGCCACGACCCGACGGCCGGCCGCCAGCGTCGAGCCCACCAGCCGCGCGGTCACCGCCGGCACGGTGAACTGCTCCGGCTGTGGAGGTTCGAGCGAGTCCTGGCTCGACACTCCGGTGTGGAGTACGACGGGCGCCACGGGGATGCCGCGTGCCATCAGCCGGACGACGACCGTCTCGGTCAACGGGCGACCCGCACTCGGCATCTCCGCGCTCCCGGGGTGGGTCGCGAACACCGTCTGGCGACTGTCCAGCGGCCACTCGCCGGCCACGTAGTCGTAGCGGACCGGGCGGCCGTGCTCAGCCAGGTAGTCACGGGTCGACCTCGCCGGCACGGGCTGTGCCCGCCAGAGCCGGGTCTGCCCCGGTGGGTGCGGCTCGAGGAGCCGAAGCCGCTGTCCGCCGGGCAGCCGAAGCACCTCATCGGTCGGGACCTCCGCGTGACCGGAGCCGTCGGGCCGGCGTACCTCGACCACCCACTGGCCGGTGTCGAGCTCGGTGGACACGTGCACGGTGGTCGCGCACCCGTGCCAGGTGATGTCCACGGCCGCGGGAACGGTGGCCGAGGTGTTGACCACGAGCAGGTCGCCCGGGTGCAGCAGGTTCGGCAGGTCGCGGACGGTGTGGTGCTTCATGGCGTCGGGCGTGGCGAGCAGCATCCGCACCTCGTCCCGGGCCAGGCCGCGCGCCTCGGGCGGCACCGTCGCGTCCCTGCCGGGTGGTACCACGAACCGGGGCTCCGGCTCAGGCGAGGTCGTCATGCCCATGCGCCTGCGGGTGCGGGCAGGTCGCTGGCCCGGTAGCGGCCGCTCGGCGGGCCCTCCTGCAGCAGCCGGAGCAGGGCCGGCACGACGGTGGCGGGCTCCGGCCGGTCGGAGATGTCCTCGCCCGGGTAGGCGTCCTGGTGCATCTGCGTCCGCATGTCGCCGGGGTCGAACGCGTACACGTGCAGGGCGGGCTGCTCGACGGCCAGGACCGCCGACAGCCGGTCCAGTGCGGCCTTGGACGAGCCGTAGCCGCCCCAGGTCTCGTAAGCTTCGACGGCAGCGTCCGAGGTGATGTCGACGACCGTCCCCCGGTGCCTGACGAGCTGGGGCAGCAGCGCGCGGACCAGCGCCACCGGAGCGACCACGTTCGTCGCGTAGATGCCGGCGAGCAGCTCCGGGTCGAGGTCCGCGACGGCCGGAAGAGGGCTCGCGCCCAGGGTGCTGGCGTTGTTGACGAGCAGCTCGGCGCCGCCCAGGTCAGCCGCGACGGTGGCAAGCGCGCTGACGTGGGCGGGATCGGTGACGTCGCCAGGCACGACGACGGTGCGGTCGGTCAGAGTGCTCGTGGCGGCGCGGAGGGTGGACTCGCTCCGGGCGTCGACAACGAGGTCCCAGCCTCGGTGGTCGAGCTCGGTGGCGAGGGCGAGGCCGAGCCCTCGCGAGGCTCCGGTGATGACGGCAACGGGCATGGTTGCTGCTCCTGGGTGATCGGATGGGCTCTGTCTCTACATGAGCGTGCAACTTCAAGCGGACTTCAAGTCAAGTCCCGTGAGACGTCGAACAGATGTTCGATCAGGGCGTAGGATGGGCACATGGCTCAGCTCGTTGCTCCGCCGGGATGGCCCCGGCAGGTTCGTCCACCGGGTGCGCCGTCCTGGGAGCGGACGGCGGTCAACTGGCTGCTGGACATCTGCCCACCGGAGTTCCGTGGCTACGACGTGCTGCGCAGGCACGACGTGGTGCTGGCCCGGTTCGCGGTGCTGCACGTCGAGGCCTGCCAGGCGGCGGTACGTCGGGGGCTCAGCGAGGCACGGTCCGAGCTGCGCGACGTCACGGGTGCCGACACGGTCGAGGCCGCGGTCGAGGTCTGGCAGGCCGAGGCCGCACGCCTGATCGCGGAGCGCCGTGCGGTGGGGCTCGTCGAGGAGGCGCTGCGCGGACGACGGTTCGTGGCCCGGTTGTGACGTACTCTGCTGGTCATGGCCTCATCCGGAGCCGTGCTCACCGTTGTGCCCGTTCCCGGCCGGGGTGCCGAGGACGTGCTGGTCGACGACGAGGGCTGGGTCTGCACCGGCACGGACGACGGCTCGGTGTTCCGGGTGCGACCCGACGGCAACCGCATCGAGCGGCTCGGCAACACCGGCGGTCGTCCCCTCGGGCTGGAGCTCCTTCCGGACGGCCGGATCCTGGTCTGCGACGCGCGACGAGGGCTGCTCGCGCTCAACCCCGACGACGGTGAGGTCACGGTGCTCACCGATCTGGTGGAGGGCCAGCGAATGAAGTTCTGCAACAACGCCGCGGTGACCGCGTCCGGCGCCATCTACTTCACCGACTCCTCGCGTTCCTACCCGATCGACCGCTGGAAGGCCGACCTCGTCGAGGACACGAGGTCCGGTCGACTCCTGCGCCGCAACACCGACGGAACGGTCGACGTGCTGGTCGAGGGGCTCGCCTTCGCGAACGGGGTGGCGCTGGCTTCGGACGAGTCCTTCGTCGCAGTGGCCGAGACCGCCGCGCGGTCCGTCGTACGGCTGTGGCTGACCGGACCGAGGAAGGGGGCGAGAGACCACCTGGTCGACGACCTGCCTGGGTACCCCGACAACATCGCCCGCGGGAGCGACGAGCTGATCTGGGTCACCATCGCATCTCCGACGGACCCGGTCCTCGAACGTCTCATGCGGGCACCCCTCCCGGTCCGGCGCGCAGCGTCGCGGCTGCCCGAGAAGCTTCAGCCCAGGCCGAAACGCACAGCCCGGGTGATGGCCTTCGACGACGACGGTCACGTGGCCCACGACCGCTCGCCGGACGCGTCCCGGTTCCACATGGTCACCGGCGTGCGAGAGCACGCCGGTGAGGTGTGGCTGGGCAGTCTGGTGGAACCCGCCGTCGCCGTCTTCGAGGTCTGACCGGCCTCCGTCTAGACTCGAACAGTTGTCTGTCACAGATCTTGGGAAGGCTATATAGATGGGGTACCTGGAGTCGATTACCGGTCCGCGCGACCTGCGTGGGCTCGACGACGACCAGTTGGCCGATCTCGCCTCCGAGATCCGTGACTACCTGGTCACCATGTGCTCCCCGCGAGGTGGGCACCTCGGGCCGAACCTCGGGGTGGTCGAGCTGACCATGGCGATGCACCGGGTCTTCGACTCGCCCACCGACCGGATCGTCTTCGACACCGGCCACCAGGCCTACGTGCACAAGATGCTGACCGGTCGCGCGGCCGCGTTCGGCACGCTGCGGCAGGAGGGCGGCCTGAGCGGCTACCCGAGCCGGCGCGAGTCCGACCACGACATCGTCGAGAACTCCCACGCCTCCACCTCACTCTCGTACGCCGACGGGCTGGCCAAGGCGTACTCCATCCGCGGCGAGGACCGTCATGTCGTGGCGGTCATCGGTGACGGCGCGCTGACCGGCGGGATGGCCTGGGAGGCACTGAACAACATCGCGGCCAACCAGGACCGCAAGCTCGTGATCGTGGTCAACGACAACGGCCGCTCCTACACGCCCACGGTCGGCGGGCTCGCCAACCACCTGACCACGCTGCGCACCAACCCCCGCTACGAACAGGTCCTCGACCTGGTCAAGAAGCGGCTCAACGGCGTGCGTGGGGTCGGCCCGGCCGTCTACGACGCCCTGCACGCGATCAAGAAGGGGATGAAGGACGCGCTGGCGCCTCAGGGGTTGTTCGAGGACCTCGGTCTGAAGTACGTCGGTCCCATCGATGGTCACGACCGGGTCGCCGTGGAGCATGCGCTGACCCAGGCCAAGCGGTTCAGCGGCCCGGTGATCGTGCATGTGATGACCAGGAAGGGCTTCGGGTACGACGCCGCCGAACGTCACGAGGCCGACCAGTTCCACTCGCCCGGACCGTTCAACGCCGAAACCGGCGAGGAGACCCCCAAGGGCAAGATCTGGACCGATGTCTTCGCCGACGAGATGGTCACCCTCGGCTCGGAGCGTCAGGACCTGGTGGCGATCACCGCGGCGATGCTGCACCCGGTGGGGCTGCACCTGTTCGCCGCGAAGTACCCCGAACGCACCTTCGACGTCGGCATCGCCGAGCAGCACGCGGCCACCTCCGCCGCCGGGCTCGCGATGGGCGGACTGCACCCGGTCGTCGCGCTCTACGCGACCTTCCTCAACCGGGCGTTCGACCAGGTGCTGATGGACGTGGCCCTGCACCGCTGCGGGGTGACCTTCGTCCTCGACCGGTCCGGGGTCACCGGCGACGACGGCGCGAGCCACAACGGCATGTGGGACATGTCGATCCTGCAGGTCGTCCCCGGACTGCGCCTCGCCGCGCCGCGTGACGGCGCCCGGCTGCGTGAGCTGTTGCGGGAGGCGGTCCAGGTCGACGACGCTCCGACCGTCGTACGGTTCCCGAAGGGGCCACCGAACGACGACATCGAGCGGGTCGACCGGGTGGGGTCGATGGACGTCCTGTTCCGCAACGGGACCAGGGACGTGCTGATCGTCGGCATCGGCTCTATGGCCGCCACCGGGGTCGACGTCGCCGCACGGCTGGTGGCCCAGGGGATCGGCGTCACGGTTGTCGACCCGCGCTGGGTCAAGCCGTTCGACCCGGTGATCCTCGACCTCGCCCGTGAGCACAAGCTCGTCGTCAGCGTCGAGGACAACGGCAAGATCGGCGGCTGCGGATCGGTTCTGCTGCAGATGCTCAACGAGGCCAGGGTCCAGACCCCCCTGCGGCTGCACGGCATCCCGCAGCGGTTCCTCGACCACGCCAAGCGGGCGAAGATCCTGGACGAGATCGGGCTCAGCCCTCAGGCGCTGGCACGGAGCATCGTCGAGGACGTGACGAGCCTCGACCGTGGCGAGCACCTTCTCAACGTCGAGTAACCCGTGGCCAGGACCTCGTCGCGTTGCCGACCGCTATTGTGCTGCTCAAGGCCCCTACGCGTTCTCGAGGAGCAAGGATGAGCGTCCTACGCACGAAGTCCGTCGAGCAGTCCATCGCCGACACGGACGAACCCGACCACAAGCTCAAGAAGAACCTCGGTGCCCTGGATCTGACGATCTTCGGCGTGGGTGTCATCATCGGTGCCGGGATCTTCGTGCTCACCGGTACTGCCGCGGCGACGAATGCCGGTCCGGCAGTCTCGATCTCGTTCGCGATCGCCGGCGTTGCCTGTGGGCTCGCCGCGCTCTGCTACGCGGAGTTCGCCTCCACGGTGCCGGTGGCCGGGAGTGCGTACACGTTCTCCTACGCGACGTTCGGTGAGCTGCTCGCGTGGATCATCGGCTGGGACCTGGTGCTGGAGTTCACCATCGGGTCGGCCGCACTCGCGACGGGCTTCTCGGGGTATCTCCAGAACCTTCTCGACGGGACGGCGCTCCAGCTGCCGACGGCTCTCGCTTCGGCCGAAGAGGGTGTCGTCAACCTGCCTGCGGTCCTGATCGCGCTCGCGGTGATGGTGGTCCTGATGCTGGGCATCAAGCTGTCCAGCGTGATCAACCAGGTCGTCGTCGCGATCAAGCTCGGCGTCGTCCTGCTGGTGATCATCGCCGGGATCGGCTACATCGATGCGTCCAACTACTCGCCGTTCGTGCCGCCCTCAGCTCCCCCGCCGACCCCGGTGAGGGCTTCATGGAGCAACCACTCATCTCCTCCCTGCTGGGTCTCGACCCAGCTGTCTACGGGATCGGCGGCGTGATCGCCGGAGCCGCGTTGGTGTTCTTCGCGTTCATCGGGTTCGACGTCGTGGCGACCACGGCGGAAGAGGCGAAGAACCCGCAGAAGGACGTACCGATCGGCATCCTCGGCTCCCTCGTGATCGTCACCGTGCTCTACATGTCCGTCAGCCTGGTGATCACCGGCATGCAGAAGTACACCGAGATCGACCCGAACGACGCCGCACCACTGGCGACCGCCTTCGACGCCGTGGGCGTCGAGTGGATGGGCAACCTGATCGCCGTCGGTGCGTGCATCGGGCTCACCGTCGTGGTGATGATCCTGATGCTCGGCCAGACCAGGGTCGCGTTTGCCATGGCCCGCGACGGTCTGCTTCCGAGGGGACTCGCAACCGTGCACCCCACGTTCCGAACTCCCTACCGGATCACGCTGATCACCGGCGTGGTGGTTGCGATCATCGCCGGGCTGGTCGACCTGCAGACGCTGGCGCACCTGGTCAACATCGGCACCCTGTTCGCGTTCATCCTGGTCAGCATCGGTGTGGTGATCCTGCGCCGGACACGGCCCGACCTGCCGCGATCGTTCCGGGTCCCGGCCGCGCCGGTGGTGGCAACCCTCTCCGTGCTGCTCTGCCTCTACCTGATGCTGAACCTGACCGGCGATACCTGGCTCCGGTTCGCCATCTGGATGGCTCTCGGGTTCGTCGTCTACTTCGGCTACGGCCGGTCGCACAGCCGGGTCGGTCGAGGAGCCGAGGTCAAGGAACCAGACCCGACACTCGAGCCCTGACGCGCGTTCGTCAGTCGATCCGTTCGCCGACCGGGATCGCGAAGTCGGGGAACGTCGCGGCTTCGTCAACGGCCACGCTGCAGGCGCCCGAGGGGCGCATCGGATCGCCCCCAGCTCCACCAGGGCACCATGGTGAAGCCGCACTCCCCACGACGTGCTCATCGTGGGGGGTGCGGGTACGTCGAGGGAAGTCTGCGACTCAGTGGAAGCTCGTGCCGTTCACCTTGTCGGAGATCCCGGTCCGGTCCAGCAGCTGGGTGATGCCGCCGTTCCAGAACGAGAACCCGGCGCCGGTGATCATGGCGAGGTCCAGGTCCTCCGGAGCCGCAACGACACCGTCGTCCAGCATCAGCCGTGCCTCCTCGGCCAGCGCCGAGAGCACCCGCTCGCGGACCTGCTCACCGGTGAGGACGACCCCGTCGGCGGGTACGACGAACAGCTCGGCCACCTCCGGGTCGATCGCACCGTCGGCGCCGTACATGCCCGGCTTTCCGGACGCGACCAGCTTCTCCAGGTTGGGGGAGACGTAGAACCGGTCCGGGAACGCGCCGTGCAGGGTCTGGTTGTTGTGCAGCGCGATCGCCGGCCCCACCAGGGACAGCAGCAGGAACGGCGGCATCGGGGCCACCCCTGCGAAGGCGCCGTCGGCGACCTCGATGGGGGTGCCCTCGTCGACCACCCTGCTGACCTCGCCCATGAACCGGCCCAGCAGCCGGTTCACGATGAACGACGGGCTGTCCTTGACGAGGATCGTGGTCTTCTTCAGCTGCTTGCCGACCGCGAACGCGGTGGCGAGGGTCGCGTCGTCGGTCTGCTCACCGTTCACGATCTCGAGCAACGGCATCACGGCGACCGGGTTGAAGAAGTGGAACCCCACCACGCGCGACGGGTGCTGGAGGTCCGCGGCCATCTCGGTGATGGACAGCGATGAGGTGTTGGTCGCCAGCACGCACTCCGGGGACACGATCGCTTCGACGTCGGCAAAGACCTGCTTCTTGACCTTGATCTCCTCGAAGACCGCCTCGATGACGAAGTCGGCGTCCGCGAACGCGGCCTTGTCGACCGAACCGGTGACGAGCGCCTTGAGCCGGTTCGCCTTGTCCTGCGTGGCGCGGCCCTTGGGCAGCAGCTTTTCGATCTCGTCGTGGACGTAGCCCACACCCTTGTCGACGCGTGCCTGGTCGAGGTCGGTGAGTACGACGGGCACCTCGAGGCGGCGCGCGAACAGCAGCGCGAGCTGGCTCGCCATCAGGCCCGCGCCGACGATGCCGACCTTGGTCACCGGCCGCGCCAGCGACCTGTCGGGTGCCCCGGCGGGACGCTTCGCGCGCTTCTGCACCAGGTCGAACGCGTACAGGCCGGCCCGCAGCTCGGGGCTGAGGATCAGGTCCGCGAGCGCGTCGTCCTCGGCAGCGAACGCCTCGTCGCGCGACGCGGTCCGTGCGGTCGCGATCAGGTCCAGGGCGCGGTAGGCCGCGGGGGAGGCGCCACCGGTCTTGGAGTCCGCGATGGAGCGGCCCCTGGCGACGGCCGCGTCCCATGCCTCGCCACGGTCGACCTCGGGACGCTCCACCGCAAGGTCACCGGTCAGCACGCGGGCGGCCCACAGCAGCGACTGCTCGAGGAAGTCGGCGCCCTCGAACATCGCGTCTGCTAGGCCGAGCTCGAACGCGGCGCCCCCGTTGAGCACCTTGTTGTTGTTCAAGGGGTTCTCGACGATCAGCTTCACGGCCTTGTCCGCACCGACCAGGTTCGGCACCAGGGAGGCGCCGCCCCAGCCGGGAACCAGGCCGAGGAACACCTCGGGAAGCCCGACGGCCGGCGCCGAGTCCTGGATGGTCCGGTACATGCAGTTCAGCGCCACCTCGAGGCCCCCGCCGAGCGCGAGCCCGTTGACGAAACCGAAGGACGGCTTGCCGCCGTCGACGAGCTTGCGGAAGACCCCGTGACCCAGCTGGGCGATCAGCTTGGCGTCGTCCCGGTCCGCTATTCCGGGTACGGCGGACAGGTCGGCGCCCGCGGCAAGGATGAACGGCTTGCCGGTGACCCCGATCGCCGCCACGTCGTCGCGGGACAGCGCCAGGTCGAGCGCGCTGTTGAACGATGCGAGGGACTTCGGGCCGAAGGTGTTGGGCCGGGTGTGGTCGAGGCCGTTGTCCAGGGTGATCAGCGCCATCGTGCCCGCGCCGTACGGCAAGGTGACGTCGCGCGACTTGGCGCGGGTGACCACCTCGTCGGCGCTCATCGCGACACCGCGGTCGAGCAGGGCCTGGAGCTCAGGGGTGGTCGTCATCAGGCTGCACCTTCCTCGGACCAGTGTGGGTTCTCCCAGATCACGGTGCCGCCCATGCCGATGCCGACGCACATCGTGGTGATGCCGTAGCGGACCTCGGGGCGGTCCTCGAACTGGCGGGCGAGCTGCGTCATCAGCCGGACACCGGACGACGCCAGTGGGTGGCCCATCGCGATCGCACCGCCGTAGGGGTTGACGCGCGGGTCGTCGTCGGCGACACCGAAATGCTCGAGGAAGGCGAGCACCTGGACGGCGAACGCCTCGTTGACCTCGAACGCGTCGATGTCGTCGATGGTCAGGCCGGCCTGCTTCAACGCCTTCTCGGTCGACGGGATCGGGCCGGCGCCCATCACCTCGGGCTCCACGCCGACGAACGAGTAGGCGACCAGCCGCATCTTGATCGGCAGCCCGAGCTCCCGGGCGGTCTCCTCCTCGGCGAGCAGGCACGCGGTTGCCCCGTCGTTGATGCCGGCCGCGTTCCCGGCGGTGACCCGGCCGTGTGCCCGGAACGGGGTCTTCAGGGACTGCAGGTCCTCGAGCGTGGTGCCCGGGCGGGGCGGCTCGTCGGTGGTGGCCAGGCCCCACCCGTCCTCGGCGGTGCGGATCGCGACCGGGACGAGGTCAGGCTGGATCTTCTCGTTCGCGTAGGCCTTCGCGGTCCTCTCCTGCGAACGCAGCGCGTAGGCATCCGCGCGCTCCTTGGTGATCGAGGGGTACCGGTCGTGCAGGTTCTCAGCGGTGTTGCCCATCGACAGGGCGTCGGGGTCGACGACCTTCTCGGACATGATCCGCGGGTTCGGGTCGACCGCTTCGCCCATCGGGTGGCGGCCCATGTGCTCGACGCCGCCGGCGACGACCACGTCGTAGGAGCCGAACGCGATCCCTGCCGCCGTCGTGGTCACCGCGGTCATCGCCCCGGCGCACATCCGGTCGATCGCGTAGCCGGGGGTGCTCTGCGGGAGTCCGGCGAGCAGCGCGGCCGTGCGGCCGATGGTCAGGCCCTGGTCACCGATCTGGGTGGTGGCGGCGATGGCGACCTCGTCGACCCGCTCCGGGGGCAGGCCCGGGTTGCGCCGCATGAGGTCACGGATGCACTTGATCACCAGGTCGTCGGCACGCGTCTCGGCGTACTGGCCCTTGGCCTTGCCGAACGGTGTCCGCACACCATCGACGAAGACGACCTCTCGCAGCTGTCGGGGCACGGAGGCTCCTTCACACGTTGTAGGGGGTGGCACTGGAACCAGATGCTACCCGCAAGTAACAAAGCGTGGGCGTGCCCGCCCTGTGGGTGTCGTCACGTCCCGGCCGGGTCAGCCGACGTGCTTCAGCGCCTCCCTGCGGGACAGCCCGGACATCCGCTCGGCGTGGTCGGTCACGAACGAGACGACCCAGGCCGGGTCGGTCTTCGCGTACTCGCGCAGCGCCCAGCCGACGGCCTTGCGGATGAAGAACTCCCTGCCGTGCGCGTTGTCCTCGAGGTTCTGCTCGATCGCGAAGGACAACAGCTCGCGGTCCGTGTCGGGCTTGCTGCCGAGCTGGCACAGGAGGGCGGTCCGACGTACCCACATGTCCTCGTCCACCGCCCAGGCGTGCATCATCGGCGCGACCACGTCCGGCTGCGCGCGCAGGATCGGGCCCACCCGGTTGCTCGCGATCGCGTCGACGAAGTCCCACCAGGCTCCCGAAACCACCAGGTGCCGGTAGAGGTCGAGCGTGGCGACGTCCTGGAAGCCCCGGTAGTAGCGGTGCCCGGTGAGCTCGACCGCGGTGTACCGCTCCTCGCGGAACCGCGCCTCGTCCCACAGCTCGAGTACGGCGGACGTCCACATGTTGCGGTCGGTGAGGTGGTGCGCGTTGAACACCTCACGGCAGACCTTGCGCAGCGGGACGGCGGACACACCCCGGAACGGCATCGAGGACTTCATGTATGCCTGCATCTGCGGGGCCTTCTCGGGATCTGCGGTCTCCGCGAGCCGGCGGCGGATCTCGTCGACAACCTCGAACTGCGACACTGTGACCGGCTCCTCGCTGGTGGTGGGCATAGTGGGGACGGTATCGGCGTTGCAGGCCAATACGCTTGCCAGCAGAACTCTTCTTCGACGGCGAAAGGTTTAGTGATGGCTGAAGCCTCCCGCTTCGTGCACATCGTCGACGACGTGCCAGAGCTCGAGGACCGCAGCGACGGGCCGGTCCTGATCCATGCCCTCGACGGCTTCCTCGACGCCGGCAACGCCGCCAACCTCGCGGCCACGCACCTGCTCGCCGAGTCGACCGGCCGGGTCGTGGCGAGCCTCGAGGTGGACGACTTCTACGACTACCGGGCGCGCCGACCACCGATGACGTTCGCCGAGAACCACTACGAGTCCTATGAGGCACCCCGGCTCGTGGTCAGGCTGAACCATGACGCCGCGGGCACGCCGTACCTCCTGCTCCACGGCCCCGAGCCAGACATGCACTGGGAGGGCTTCGCCCAAGCCGTGCGCACGGTCGTCGAGCACTTCGGCGTCCGGCTCACCGTGGCGATGGGGGCGGTGCCGATGGCGGTCCCGCACACCCGTCCGGTGATGCTCACCAACCATGCCACCGCGGACCGGCTGATGGTCCAGGAGAACGTCTGGAGGGGGCAGATCCGGATCCCCGCGAGCGCACAGGCCCTGCTCGAGCTGCGCCTCGGGGAGTGGGGGCACGACGCGATGGGGTTCGTCGCGCACATCCCGCACTACGTCGCGCAGTTCGACTACCCGCTCGCGTCCGCAACGCTGCTGGAGGCGGTGGGGGAGGTGACCGGTCTGCAGTGGGAGCTCGACGAGGTCCGCAAGGCCGGTGAGGCGAAGCTGGCCGAGATCTCCGTGCAGATCGAGGACTCCGAGGAGGTTCGCGACGTCGTGCTCGGGCTCGAGCAGCAGTACGACGCGTTCAACCGGCCGGACACCGGGGACGGCACGACGCTGCCCCTGGCCGACGAACGGAACCTGCCGACCGGTGAGGAGCTCGGCGCCGAGTTCGAGCGTTTCCTGGCCGGTCTGGACCGACCCGACCGTCCCGAGGAGTAGAGGACGACCGTGCCAAGTTCTGCCGACGAGCTGGTCGAGCTGCTCGACCTCGAGACCATCGACATCAACCTGTTCCGCGGCATCCAGCCGGACACCCTGCTGCAACGGGTCTTCGGGGGACAGGTGGCGGCGCAGGCGCTGGTGGCCGGGACCCGCACCGTCGAGGCGCCGTTCGGCGTCCACTCGCTGCACAGCTACTTCCTGCGCCCCGGCGACACCGCGGTGCCGATCGTGTACGACGTGGAACGGATCCGGGACGGCCGGTCCTTCTGCACCCGGCGGATCGTGGCCCGCCAGCACGGCCGCGGGATCTACTACATGACGGCGAGCTTCCAGCTGCCCGAGACGGGTCTCGATCATCAGGACGTGATGCCGGACGTGAGCCCGCCGGCGGAGTCGCCGGACGTGGCGGAGCTGTTTCGCCAGCGCGGCTCGGGTGAGGCCGACGACGGGTGGCTGCGCGAATGGGCCGCCCTCGAGCTGCGGCACGTCGGCGACTCCCGCGAGGGAGGCCCCATCCCCAACGACGAGCGGCCCGCCCAGTCCCGACTGTGGATCCGGGTCAGTGACAAGCTCGGCGACGACCCGGTCCTGCACCAGGCGGCGTTCACCTACGCCAGCGACATGACCCTGCTCGGCTCCGCCCTCGTCCCGCACGGCCTGCACATCTCGCACCCGAAGCTCCAGTCGGCGTCGCTCGACCACACGATCTGGTTCCACCGGCCGTTCCGCGCCGACCAGTGGCTGCTCTACGACCAGGTGTCGCCCTCGGCCTCCGGGAGCAGGGGACTCGCGCTGGGCCGGGTGTTCACCGAGGAGGGCGCGCTGGTCGCCTCGGTCGCCCAGGAGGGGCTGATCCGGCTCCGGGACTGACCGCGGCCGACTCCGGCAGGCGGCTAGCACATAAAGTCCGAAACCTGCGACAGACACGCCGTGGAACGGTTACGGTTGAGCGTTTCTGGGGCCCGATGAGCATTCTGAGGGCCCTGTGACCTGTGTGAACAAGGTTGCCCCCGCTCCGCCGAGAGGAACACCCGTATGCGCCTGCGTCAAGGGGTCCGTGGACTGCTGCTGGTGGCCTGTCCGGCCGCTCTTGTCGCGAGCGTGCTGAGCGGGAGCCCCGCCACCGCCCGGCCCGCCGAGGTGTCCGGTCCGGACTACGAGATGCCGTTCCCGTGCGCCGAGCAGTGGACGGGCAGCACCCGGGCGAACCACAAGCCGAGCACCCGCTCGATCGACTTCAACCGTCCCGGTGACCTCGGCGACATCATGGTCGCGTCCGCGCCCGGGGTGGTCTCGCGGGTGGCCGACACCGGCAGCACCAGCTACGGCCAGTACGTGGTCGTCGACCACGGCAACAGCCACTCCACCCTCTACGCCCACCTCCGGTCGGTATGGGTCACTCCCGGCCAGCGGGTGGACCAGGGCCGGATCCTCGGCCTGGTCGGCGAGTCCGGCGGGGTGACCGGGCCCCACCTGCACTTCGAGGAGCGGCTCGGAGGGCAGGTCCGGCAGGCCTACCTCCACCGCAGCCTCTACCCGTCCGGTACGACGGACGCCTCCGCGAACTGTCCCGACGTACCCCTGGTGGGCGACTGGGACGACGACCAGGTCGACGAGGTCGCGGTGTTCCGGCGCGGCCCCGCGACCGGGGTGTTCAGGCTGTACCGGGCCGATGCGCCCTCGGAGGTGATCGCGTTCGGGCGAAGCAGCGACACTCCGGTCGCCGGGGACTGGGACGGCGATGGGCGCACCGACGTCGGTGTTCGTCGCACGGGCCAGCGGATCTTCCTGCTCCGCAACGCGGACGGGACATCCACCTCGATCCGGCTCGGGCTCCGCCAGGACGTGCCCGTGACGGGCGACTGGAACGGCGACGGCACCACAGACGTCGGGGTCTGGCGTCCCTCGGAGGGGACCTTCCGGCTGCGCAAGGGACACGGTGCCACCGAGATCATCACCCTCGGCTCGGCCGGCTCGGAACCGGTGGCCGGTGACTGGAACGGCGACGGGACCTCCGACGTCGGGGTGTTCGACCCGTCCACGGCCTCGTTCACCCTGCGCATCACGACCAGGGACGGCACGCCCTGGTTCACCACGGTGGCGTTCGGGTCCGGCACGGACATCCCGGTCGCGGGTGACTGGAACGGGGACGGCGTGACGGATGTCGGTGCGTGGACGCCGAGCACCGCGACGTACGCCCTCCGCACGGCACCCAAGACGAGCCGCACCACGGCCACCGTCACCACCCAGAAGTTCGGCAACCGCCGCCGCTGATCCGGCCGCGGCCCGGCGGCTCAACCGGGGATGCTGGTGCGGCCCAGGAGGTGGGGGGCGCCGCTCCTGGGATCGGTCAGCGAGAACGCATAGTCGCGGCCGCCGTTCGCGGTCGCGACCCGCCTCGACCCGAAGCCGACCCTGCCCGGGAGCAGGATGGGCTTCTTGAACGCGACGTCGACGGTGACCGCGTCGGGCAGCCGTCCCTCGAGGGCGGCGAGGCAGCGGGCCTTGCTCCACATTCCGTGCGCGATCTGTCTCGGGAAGCCGAACGCCTTCGCGGTCAGCCCGTAGAGGTGGATCGGGTTGTGGTCACCCGACACGGACGCGTAGCGGCGGCCGAGGTCCCCGGACAGCTTCCACTCGATGCCCGAGGAAGGGACGTCCTCGAACGTCCTCCCGGTGTCTGTGGCGTTCTCGGTAGGCCGGCCGCGGCGGAGGAACGTCGAGGTCTCCTCCCACACCAGCTCGCCGGCGGAGTGGACCTCGCTGACGATGTCGAACGCCGTGCCCTTGGCGTGGGCACGCAGGTCCTGGGATCGCACGGTGACCTGCAGCGTCTCGGTCGGGGAGATCGCGCGGTGCGCGGTGACCGAGTTCTCCAGGTGCACCGTGCCGATCGCCGGGAACGGGAAGTCGCCGTCGGTCATCAGCGTCATGTGCAACGGGAACGCGAGCACGTGCGGGTAGGTCACCGGCAGGTGCTCGCGGAGCCGGAACCCGCACACCTCGGAGTACGCCGCGACGTGTGCCCGGTCGACCGGTACGTCGTGACGGGTCAGCGTCAGGGCGGGCAGCGTGGACCCGTTCTTCCGGACGCCCGGAAGCATCGAGACGCCGGGGATCACCGGCAGGGCTGCCTTGAGCAGCAGGGGCAGGGTGGCCGGCTCGCCCTCGACCTCGCGCGTCGTCGCGTGGCTTGCCATGTCAGGCTCCGAGCATCATCTGGCCGCAGACGCGGACCACGTTGCCGTTGACCGCCGTGGAGGCCGGGTTGGCGTACCACGCGATGGTCTCTGCGACGTCGACCGGCAGCCCGCTCTGCGCCAGGCTGTTCAGCCGCCGGCCGACCTCCCGGGTCATCAGCGGGACGGCCGCGGTCATCTTGGTCTCGATGAACCCGGGCGCCACGGCGTTGACCGTGATGCCGTCCTTCATCCCGTCGGCGAGAGAGTCCACGAACCCGATCACCCCGGCCTTCGAAGCTGCGTAGTTGGTCTGGCCGAGGTTGCCCGCGATCCCGGCGATGGAGGCGACGCCGATGATCCGGCCGTTGTTGTTGACCACATCCTGCTTCAGCAGCTCTGCGGTGATCCTCTCCGGCGCGGTCAGGTTCACCGCGATCGTGGACGTCCAGCCGTCCTCCTTCATGTTCGCCAGCCTCTTGTCGCGGGTGATCCCGGCGTTGTGCACCACGATGTCGACGCCACCGTGGTTGTCCCGGACATGCCGGGCGATGCGCTGCGGGGCGTCCTTCGCGGTGATGTCGAGGGTGAGGTGGTCGCCGTCGATCTCGCTCATCACGGACTGGAGCTCGCTGGCTGCCTGAGGTACGTCGATGCCGAGGACCGTTGCTCCGTCGCGGTGCAGGATGCGCGCGATCTGCTCGCCGATCCCACGGCTCGCGCCGGTGACGAGCGCGACCTTGCCGGTGAGGGGGCTGGTCCAGTCGGTGACCTTCTCCGCCACGGATGTCTCGCCGTGGGCCCCGACCCGGATCACCTGGCCGGAGACGTAGGCGGACTTCGGCGAGAGCAGGAAGCCCAGGGTCGAGGCGAGCGCGGCGTCGGCAGCCGGGGCGACGTACACCAGCTGGGCGGTCCCACCGCGTCCGACCTCCTTGCCGAGCGACCGGGTGAAGCCCTCGAGGGCACGCTGAGCGACACGCTCCTCGGCAGTGTTGGTCATCTCCGGGGGAGTGCCGAGCACCACCAGCCGGGAACAGGAGCGCAGGCCGCGCATCAACGGCGTGAAGAACCGCTGCAGCTCGACCAGGTCGGCCGAGGACTGGATGCCGGTGGCGTCGAAGACCAGCCCCTTGTACCTCTCGCCGTCGACCGCGGCCGTCACGGAGGCGATACCGAGGTCGTCGAGCGCGCCGGTGAGGGCGCCGCCGAGCCGGCCGGTGCCACCGAGCACGACCGTGCCGTCCATCAGCGGGTCACCCTCGGCGTACCGCTCGAGCGGCACCGGGTTGGGCAGTCCCAGGTTCTTGGCGAGCAGCTGCCCCACCGGGGTGTGGATCAGGGACTGGTAGCGGTCGCTCATCGGGGTTTCTTCCTCCAGGTCGGGAGAGCCGTCGAAGGGCTGGGGTGGAGCCCTGTCCGGACATGTAACTATGGGTATAACTCGGAGTCCATACTTCGTGATGTGGCACTCACTACGTTCCCTTTTCGCGCGCAGTGGCGCAAGGATGGGACGAGGCGTCCCGAGGCGCCCTTGCACCCTATTGCTCAGGTCACGATCAGGAGCTGACACATGCAGGCCAACACTCGCCGGGTAGCCGTCATCGGCGGTAACCGGATCCCCTTCGCCCGCTCGAACACCGTGTACGCGACCGCCTCCAACCAGGACATGCTCACCGCCGCGATCGACGGCCTGGTCAGCAGGTACGGCCTCGAGGGGGAGCGGCTCGGTGAGGTCGTGGCCGGCGCGGTCCTCAAGCACTCACGCGACTTCAACCTGACCCGCGAGGCGGTACTCGGCTCGAAGCTCGCACCGGAGACCCCCGCCCACGACATCCAGCAGGCCTGCGACACCGGCATCCAGGCCGCGGTCACCGTCGCCAACAAGATCGCCCTCGGCCAGATCGAGGTCGGCATCGCCGGCGGCTCGGACACCACCTCGGACGCCCCTATCGCGGTGAACGAGAAGCTGCGCAAGATCCTGCTCGAGGCGAACCGCGCCAAGTCCCTGCAGGGCCGGCTCGCGGCGCTGGCCAAGGTCCGGCCGGGTCACCTTGCGCCGGCCATCCCCGCGAACGAGGAGCCCCGCACCGGGCTCTCGATGGGCGAGTCCGCGGCCCTGACGGCGCTGGAGTGGGACATCGGCCGAGCGGAGCAGGACGAGCTCGCGGTGGCCTCTCACCAGCACCTCGCGGCGGCGTACGACCGCGGCTTCCTCGACGACCTGGTGTCGCCGTTCCAAGGACTCGAGAGGGACCAGAACCTGCGACCGGACTCGTCGATCGAGAAGCTGGCGAAGCTGTCGCCGGTGTTCGGCCGGGGCGCGGCCGCGACGATGACGGCGGCTAACTCGACGCCCCTGACCGACGGTGCGTCCGTCGTACTGCTGGCATCGGAGAACTACGCGAAGGAGAGGGGCCTGCCGGTGCTGGCCTACCTCACCGCGTCCGAGACCGCGGCGGTCGACTACGTGCACGGGGGCGAAGGGCTGCTGATGGCCCCGGCCTACGCCATGCCCCGCATGTTGCAGCGCGAGAACCTGTCCCTGCAGGACTTCGACTTCTACGAGATCCACGAGGCGTTCGCCTCCCAGGTGCTGGCCACGCTCAAGGCGTGGGAGGACCCGATCTTCTGCAAGGAGCGGCTCGGCCTGGATGCCCCGCTGGGCGCCATCGACCGCACGAAGCTCAACGTCGCGGGCTCGTCGCTCGCCGCGGGCCACCCGTTCGCCGCGACCGGCGGCCGGATCATCGCGACCCTGGCCAAGCTGCTCGACGAGAAGGGCTCCGGCCGGGGCGTGATCTCGATCTGTGCCGCGGGGGGCCAGGGCGTCACCGCGATCCTCGAGAAGTAACGGCCTCCTACGTGCGGACGCCGACCGCCATCGCGATGCTGGCGGCGACCATGTGCTCCTTGACCTGGGCGGCGGAGACGGTGGCGACGACCGGGACACCGGGCGCAGCCTCCTTGACGAGCATGCCGACCCGGGCCAGCTGCATGCCTCCGAGGCCGGTGGCGTAGAGCGTGTTCGCGAGCAGGTGCACGTCGTCGGTGTGGAAGGTGCCCGCCTCGACCCCGTCCTGGAGCACGTCGGCGACCCGCGCCAGGCAGGTCGCGATGGCACGCCCGAGCCGGTAGACGGCGCCCTCGCTGATCTCCTCGAGCAGCTCGGGCCCGCGACGCCGCATGAGGGTCTGCGCGCAGTCCACGAACGCGGGGTACTCGATGCCGAAGTCGATGAACTCCTCGGTGATCTGCCGTAGCCGCTGCTCGGGACTCGCCTCGCTGTCGTCGGCGCCGGCCAGCCGCCCCTCGAGCTGCTCGAGGTAGCCGACCAGGGTGAGCGCAAACAGCTCCTCCTTGCCGGAGAAGTGCCGGTAGATGATCGCCCGGTTGATCCCGACTGCGCGGGCGATGTCATCGATCTGTGCGTCGCGGACCCCGCGTGCGTCGAACAGCGCCCGGGTCGCGTCGAGGATCTCCTTCTCGCGCAGCCGCCGGCGCACCGCGGCTGCGGACCGACGACCGTCGGGCTTGGTGGCGTCGGCGCCGACGGTGGCGGGCTCGGTGCTCATGCGCCCCATCGTACGACTCGCGCAACATCCAGTTGCACAAGACGTACAGCTACGAGGCGCCGGGATGGAGCGCGCGCACCATGTCGACGGTGTCCGCCTCGGCCGCGGTCTTGTCGTCGCGGTAGCGCAGGACCCGAGCGAACCGCAGCGCCATCCCGGCCGGGTAGCGGGAGGAGGTCTGGATGCCGTCGAACGCGATCTCCACCACCTGTTCCGGGCGGACGGTGACGACGTACGACGTGCGCGACGTCTCGAGCTCGAGGAACCGCTCGGTCTGCCACCGCAGCATCTCGTCGGTCATCCCCTTGAACGTCTTGCCGAGCATCACGAAGCCACCTGACTCCGGGTCCCGCGCGCCGAGGTGGATGTTGGACAGCCAGCCCTGACGGCGGCCGCTGCCCCACTCCACCGCGAGCACGACCAGGTCCAGGGTGTGCCGCGGCTTCACCTTGACCCAGGACGCACCCCGCCGCCCGGCCTCGTAGGGCGCCCCGAGGTTCTTCACCACCACGCCCTCGTGACCCGAGGCGACCGTCTCCGCGAAGAAGGTCCCGGCCGCCGTCTCGTCCCGGGTGACCAGGCGCGGCACCACGAGCTCACCCGGCAGCGCCTGTGACAACCTGGCGAACCGTTCATGGCCCGGCGCGTCCACCAGGTCCTCGCCGTCGACGTGGAGGACGTCGAAGAAGTACGACGTGAGGGGCACCTTCGCGCGCAACGCGGGCACATCGACCTTGCTCATGGTGCGGGCGGCCGTCTCCTGGAACGGGCGCGGCCGGCCGTCCCGGTCCAGGGCGATCGCCTCACCGTCGAGGACGACCGACCGCGCGGGCAGGGCGGCAACGGACTCGACGACCTCCGGCAGCCGGTCGGTGATGTCGTCGAGCGTCCTGGTGAACACCGCCACGCGCCCGTCGTACTTGTGGACCTGGATCCGGATCCCGTCGAGCTTGCAGTCGACCGCGAGCATCTGGCCGCCGGACCCGGCCTTCGCGAACGCCTCGCCCATGTCCGCGGCACTCGAAGCCAGCATCGGCCGCAGCGGCCGGCCGACCTGGAGTCCGAACCGGGACAGGCCCTCCTCACCCTCGGTGAGCGCGGCCACCGCCACCGGGATGGTCGCCCCGCACAGCATGGCCGCGCGGCGGACCGCGGCGGCCGGCACCTCGGCGGCCACCGCGATCGCCTCGAGCATCAGACCGTCGAGCGCTCCTTGCCGCAGCTCGCCGGTGACCAGCTTGCGCAGGTAGTCCTGCTCCTCGGCGGTCGCCCGTCCGAACAGCCCGTCGACGAGGGCGGTGCGCGCGCTCCGCGACCCGGACCCGGACACCTCGGCGATCCGCTCGAACGCGTCGTGCACCTCGGCCACGGTGAGCGTGGCCTGCGCGGCGGGCGGCGGCAGGTCGGTGAGGCTGCGCCAGCCCAGACCGGTGCGTCGCTGCCGCAGGACTCCGGCCAGGTAGGCGGTCGCGGTCTCGACCTGGTCCGCCTCAGCCTCACCCAGGGCAGCGGCGAGCGCGGCAACCTTCGCGGTCCGCGAGCGGGTGGCGCCCACCGTGCGGGATGCCTGGACCACGTCCTCGAGGAGCATGGGTCCATTCTCACCACAACCGTCCGACAGATGCTCGTCAGCGCCGCGGGTTAGCCTGTGCGCGATGTCCCCTGAACTCGCGCCGATGCGTCAGCGCGTCTGGCGGCCCCCCTGGCCCTGCCCGGTCGGGATGGTCCTGTCCACGTCGCGCAGGGGCGCCGGCGACCCGACGTACCGGATCGACCCGGACGGCACCATCTGGCGCGCCATCCGCACTCCTGAGGGCCCGACCACGCTGCAGCTGACCAGCAGGCCGTACGACGGGGTCGTGGATGCCGCTGCGTGGGGCCCCGGCGCGGCATGGGCCCTCGAGCAGCTGCCCGCAATGCTGGGCGCCGACGACGACCCGTCCGGGTTCGAGCCGCTGCACCCGGTGCTCGCGGAGGTCCACAGGAGGTACCCGCACTGGCGGATCGGCCGCACCGGCCTGGTGATGGAGGCCCTGGTGCCGGGCGTCATCGAGCAGAAGGTGACCGGACAGGAGGCCTTCGGCGGCTTCCGCCGGCTCGTCCACCGGTTCGGGGAGCGTGCGCCAGGGCCGGGGGAGGAACGTGGGCTGTGGGTGCAGCCTTCACCCGAACAGCTGCGCGCGGTCCCGTCCTGGGAGTGGCTCAAGATGCACATCGACCCCGGCCGGTCCCGGACTCTGGTGCTGGCCGCGCAGGTCGCGCGGTCGCTGGAACGGACGGTCGGCCTGCCCGGGGCGGAGGTCGACCGACGGCTCCGGTCTGTGCCGGGGATCGGGGTGTGGACCTCGGCGGAGGTGCGGTTCCGTGCCCACGGAGACGCGGACGCGGTCAGCTTCGGCGACTACCACATCGCGAAGAACGTCGGCTGGGCGCTGACCGGCGAGGAGGTCGACGACGACGGTTTGGCCGAGCTGCTCGAGCCGTACCGGCCGCACCGCTACCGGGTGCAGCGTCTGGTCGAGCTGGCCGGGCTGCACCGGCCCCGGCGCGGTCCCCGGATGGCGCCGCGGACCCACCTGCCCGGACGGTGACAGCCGACTCAGCGTGACGCGGCAACGACCCAGCGGGGGACCAGGTGACTGCCGCGTCACGCGGCCTTCCTCGGTCAGCTCTCCCGCGGGCGTCAAAACGGACACGTGACGGTCGCCGCGGTGCGAACACGTAGGACGTGCGACCACCACGTGCGACTCGACCCGCCCCATCGCGGCCGAGCGCGCGGCGAAGTAGTCGACGACGTGGTTGCTCGTCATTCGTCTGACCCTAGACGGCAGTGGACCAGCGACGGCAGTATCGAAGCCCGTCACCCCGGCATGTCAGGAGGCAGTGGATGCGCAGCACCATGCAGGAGTTCCCACTCACCATCGGAGGGATCCTCCGTCACGGTACGGCGGTGCACGCCGACTCCGAGGTCGTGACCGCGACCCCGGACGGGATGCGCTCGATGACGTACGCCGACCTCGGCGCCCGGACCGCCCGGCTCGCGAACGCCCTGCGCGGGCTCGGGATCACCGGCGACCAGCGGGTGGGGACGTTTCAGTGGAACAACGCCGAGCACCTCGAGGCCTACTTCGCGGTGCCCGCGATGGGCGCGGTGCTGCACACCCTGAACATCCGGCTGTTTCCCGAGCAGCTCACGTACATCGCCAACCACGCGGAGGACCGGGTGGTGATCGTGGACTCCTCGCTGGTCGACCTGCTCGCGAAGGTGCTGCCGACGTTCGAGACCGTCACCCACGTCCTCGTCGCCGGGCCGGAGGCTGCGTCGGCGGACCTGGGCGTGCTTCGGGACGCCGGCAAGGAGGTGCTGCTCTACGAGGACGCACTCGACGGTCAGCCGGACACGTTCGACTGGCCCGACGTGGACGAACGCGACGCGGCCGCGATGTGTTACACGAGCGGTACGACGGGCAACCCGAAGGGCGTGGTCTACAGCCACCGGTCGGCGTACCTGCACTCGATGGGCGTGGGTCTCGGGGTGTGCGCCGGGCTGACCTGGCAGGACCGGGTGCTGCCGATCGTGCCGATGTTCCACGCCAACGCGTGGGGCCTGGCCTACGCGTCGGTGATGGCGGGGGCGTCGCTGGTGATGCCGGACCGCTGGCTGCAGGCCGAGCCGCTGGTCCGGTTCATGCAGCAGGCGAAGCCAACCGTGAGCGGTGCGGTGCCGACGGTGTGGAACGACGTGCTCGGCTACATCGACCAGCACGACACGGACCTGTCGTCGCTGCGCCTGGTGCTCTGTGGTGGTTCGGCGGTGCCGGTGTCCCTGCAGCAGGCGCTGGAGGGGCACGGGATCAACATGATCCAGGCCTGGGGGATGACCGAGACCTCCCCGGTCGCCTCCGTCGCGCGGCCGCCGCTGGCCGTGGAGGGCGAGGAGATGTGGCGGTACCGCGGCTCCCAGGGCCGGCTGCTGCCCGGCGTCGAGGGCCGCATCGTCGGCGACGCGGGGTCGGCACTGCCCACGGACGGGGAGTCCGTCGGCGAGCTCGAGGTGCGCGGCCCGTGGGTCACCGCCTCGTACTACAAGGACGACGATCCGGAGAAGTTCCACGACGGCTGGCTGCGCACCGGGGACGTCGGCACCCTGGACGCGCTCGGCTACATCACGCTGACCGACCGCGCCAAGGACGTGATCAAGTCCGGTGGGGAGTGGATCTCCTCGGTCGCGCTCGAGAACGCGTTGATGGCCCACCCCGATGTGGTGGAGGCGGCGGTGGTCGGGATCCCCGACGAGAAGTGGCAGGAGCGCCCGCTCGCGTCGGTCGTCGTCCGCGAGGGCGCCACCCTCACCCCGGCGGACCTCCGCCACTTCCTCGCGGAGACGTTCGCCAAGTGGCAGCTGCCGGACGCGTGGGCGTTCATCGATGCGGTGCCGCGCACCTCGGTGGGGAAGTTCGACAAGAAGGTGATCCGACGGTGGTACGGCGAGGGCGAGCTCGACGTGGCGCAGCCGAAGGACTGACCGGGACTAGAGCAGCGGGCGCAGGGGAGCCAGCACGAGCTCGGTGAACTTCTTGTGGATGCCGCGCCCGTCCCACTCCGACCGGGTGAGCTCGACGCAGTTGGACAGGTCGGTCTCGAAGATCCGCTCCATCTGCTCGGCCATCGCCGGGTCGATGAACTCCACGTTGATCTCGTAGTTGCCGGTCATGCTGAGCCGGTCGATGTTCGCCGTACCCACGGTCGACCACCGGCCGTCGATCGTGGACGTCTTGGCGTGCACCATCGCGCCCTGGAACCGGAAGATCCGCACACCGGCGGCGAGCATCTCGCCGTAGTACCCGCGGGACAGCCAGTCCGCGACCACGTGGTTCGACGTGGCCGGGACGAGCAGGCGCACGTCGACCCCCCGCTGGGCGGCTGCCGTGACCGCGTCCAGGAAGTCTGCGTCGGGGATGAAGTACGCCGAGGTCAGGTAGACGTTGCGGTAGGCGCGGTTGATGGCCTCGATGTACATCGAGCGGATCGGGAACATCCACAGTCGCGGCACGTTACGGTGCACCCGGATCCGCGGGTCCCAGTCGGAAGCCGTCTCCAGCAGCAGCGGCCGACCGTGACGGGGCCGGCGGTTCAAGTTCCAGAAATCGGCAAAAGCTCTCTTCAGGTCCCATACGCCGGGGCCGGTGATCCGCACGTGGGAGTCGCGCCACTCGGTGGCGTACGCCGTGCCGACGTTGTAGCCGCCCACGAAGCCGACCCGGTCGTCGACGACCAGGATCTTGCGGTGGTCTCGGCCGTAGCGACGCAGGTCGAAGAACCGCCAGCCGGCGTTGTAGACCGGGTACTCCAGCACCCGCATCCGGGGCCCGAACCGCTTGAACAGCGGGGAGACCACCAGGTTCGCGAACCCGTCGTAGATCGCATAGACCTCGACACCGCGGCCGGCCGCCTCCGCGAGCGCCTGCTTGAACCGTTCGCCGACCTCGTCTCCCTTCCAGATGTAGGACTCGAACAGGACCTGCTGCTTCGCCTCCGCGATCGCAGCCAGCATGTCGTCGTACAGGTCCTGGCCGAAGGTGTACGTCGTGACCGTCCCCTCGCCGATCGAGACAGCTGCCGGGGGTGTCGTCGGAAACGGCTTCGACTTCTTGCCGCGGCGCCGGTAGGAGTCGACCAGGGTCAGCGTGACCGCCAGGAACAGCTGGAAACCGAAGATCGTCAGCAGCGTCCGTTTGAGGAGGGTGCTCGACGGAGTCGTCCCCGAGCAGGCGGAGTCGGCGTCGGCGAAAGGTCACGGGGGCAAATCTAGTCATCTCCGCCAACCGGTAGGGGCAATCGGTCACACAAGCGACCTCGGAAAGTGTCGGCGCGGCCACGTAGGCTCTGTGACATGAGGCCCGTCACCGATCTCGAGCGCAAGGTCGCGCCCTTCAAAGTCGTCTCCGACTACTCGCCCTCGGGAGACCAGCCGACCGCGATCGAGGACATCGAGAAGCGGATCGGCGGCGGCGAGAAGGACGTCGTGCTGCTGGGCGCCACCGGCACCGGTAAGACCGCCACTGTCGCCTGGGTTGCCGAGCGGCTCCAGCGGCCGATCCTGGTGATGCAGCCGAACAAGACCCTCGCGGCGCAGTTCGCCAACGAGCTGCGGCAGCTGTTCCCGGACAACGCGGTCGAGTACTTCGTCTCCTACTACGACTACTACCAGCCCGAGGCGTACGTCCCGCAGACCGACACCTACATCGAGAAGGACTCCTCGATCAACGAGGAGGTCGAGCGGCTCCGGCACTCGACGACCAACTCGCTGCTCACCCGGCGCGACGTGATCGTGGTGTCGACCGTGTCCTGCATCTACGGCCTGGGCACCCCGCAGGAGTACGTCGACCGGATGGTCCGGCTCAGGGTCGGTGCCGAGCGGGACCGTGACTCGTTGCTCCGCCGGCTCGTCGAGATCCAGTACACCCGGAACGACATGGCTTTCACTCGCGGCACCTTCCGGGTCCGCGGTGACACCCTCGAGATCTTCCCGGTCTACGAGGAGCTCGCCGTCCGGGTGGAGTTCTTCGGCGACGAGATCGAGCGGCTGATGACGCTGCACCCGGTCACCGGTGAGGTGATCACCGAGGACCAGGAGCTCTACATCTTCCCGGCCACCCACTACGTGGCCGGCCCGGAGCGGATGGAGCGCGCGATCACCGGCATCGAGCTCGAGCTCGAGGACCAGCTTGCCGCCTTCGAGAAGCAGGGCAAGCTCCTGGAGGCGCAGCGCCTGCGGATGCGGACGACGTACGACGTGGAGATGATGCGCCAGGTCGGTTCCTGCTCCGGCATCGAGAACTACTCGATGCACATCGACGGGCGCCAGCGCGGGTCCGCTCCGAACTGCCTGATCGACTACTTCCCCGAGGACTTCCTGCTCGTCGTCGACGAGTCCCACGTGGCGGTCCCGCAGATCGGCGGCATGTATGAAGGCGACATGTCGCGCAAGCGCAACCTGGTCGACCACGGGTTCCGGCTGCCGAGCGCGATGGACAACCGACCGCTGAAGTGGGAGGAGTTCCTGGACCGGATCGGCCAGACCATCTACCTGTCCGCCACACCGGGCAAGTACGAAATGTCCAAGGTCGACTCGGTGGTCGAGCAGATCATCCGGCCGACGGGTCTGATCGACCCCGAGGTGATCGTGAAGCCCACCAAGGGCCAGATCGACGACCTGATCCACGAGATCAACAACCGGGTCGAGAAGTCCGAGCGGGTGCTGGTGACCACCCTGACGAAGAAGATGTCCGAGGACCTCACCGACTACCTGCTCGAGGCGGGGATCCGCACCCGCTACCTGCACAGCGAGGTCGACACCCTGCGCCGGATCGAGCTCCTGCGGGAGCTGCGGATGGGGGAGTACGACGTGCTCGTCGGCATCAACCTGCTGCGGGAGGGGCTCGACCTGCCCGAGGTGTCCCTGGTCGCGATCCTGGACGCCGACAAGGAGGGCTTCCTGCGCTCGGACAAGTCGCTGATCCAGACCATCGGCCGTGCCGCGCGGAACGTGTCCGGCCAGGTGTTCATGTACGCCGACAAGGTCACCGACTCGATGGAACGCGCGATCGACGAGACCAACCGGCGTCGCGAGAAGCAGGTCGCCTACAACAAGGCGGCCGGGGTCGACCCGCAGCCGCTGCGCAAGAAGATCGCGGACATCACCGAGATGCTGGCCCGCGAGGACGAGGACACCGAGAAGCTGCTCAGCGGCAAGATGCTCGGTGGTGCAGGACGTCAGCAGTCGCGGGGAAAGGCGCCGGTGCCGGGGTTGTCCTCGAAGGACGCCGGCCGCCATGCCGCAGACCTGGCCGGCCTGCCGTCGAAGGACCTCGCCGACCTGGTCCAGCAGCTCACCGACCAGATGCACACCGCGGCAGCCGAGCTGCAGTTCGAGCTCGCCGCGCGGCTGCGTGACGAGATCTCGGAGCTGAAGAAGGAGCTGCGCCAGATGGTCGAGGCGGGGGCACGATGAACGTTCCGGTGCGCCTCCGGTGACCCCCCACGAGCTGTCCGCCTACTGCCTCGGCAAGCCCGGGGCGTGGGAGGACGAGCCGTGGGAGGGCGACACGGTCGCCAAGGTGGGTGACCAATCGGGCGGCGGGAAGATCTTCGCGTTCCTGGGCAGCGAGGCAGTCGGCGTGAAATCCGGAGCCAACCGGGAGGAGGCCGACGAGTGGCTCCTGCGCTACCCCGACGACGCTTCCGTGATGGCCTACATCGGCCGGTCCGGGTGGAACACGCTGAAGGTCGGAGCCGGTATCCCCGACGACGAGATCCGCGAGGCCGTGGATGTCTCCTACGACCTCGTCGTCACCAGGCTCCCGAAGAAACATCGGCCCGAGGGTTGGAGTGACCAGATCGGAGTGACCAGAGATGAGTGACGAGAACCGGAGCTATGTGCCGTCCCAGGGCAGTGTGGTGACGCCGTACATCTGTCCGCGCGAGTGCGCGCGAGCCATCGAGTGGTACGTCACCGTGTTCGGCGCGTCCGAGGTGGGGGAGCGGTACGTCGACACGGCTGGCCGGGTCGGTCATGCGGAGATCGTCATCGACGGGGCGGTGATCATGCTCTCCGACGGGTTCCCCGACTACGGTGCCGAGGCCCCGCCGCCGGGAAACCGGACCGCCACCTTCGCGCTGAACGTGTACGTCCCGGACGCGGACGCCACCGTCGCCGCCGCGGAGAGAGCCGGCGCCTTCGTCCAGCGGACTGTCGAGGAGCAGCCCTACGGCAGCCGGATGGGCACGATCTTCGACCCCTTCGGCGTGCGCTGGATGATCGCCACCCAGGTCCGCGAGGTCAGTCAGGAAGAGCTGGACAGGCAGGCGAAGGAGTGGTCGGGCAACTAACCCGGCCCCGCACCCGCAAAGCCGGCCGGTCGAGAGAGGACAGTGGGATGACGAGAGAGATCCAGGTGACGTTCGACTGCGGCGACCCGAACGCCCTGGCGGGCTTCTGGATCGAGGTGCTCGGCTACCGGTACGCCGCGCCGCCGCCGGGTTTCGACTCCTGGGACGCGGCCCTCGACGCCGCTGGTGTGCCCGAGGACCAACGGAACAACGCGTCCGCTGCCGTCGACCCGGGCGGGAGCGGGCCACGGGTCTTCTTCCAGAAGGTGCCCGAGGGAAAGACGGCCAAGAACCGGGTGCACCTCGACGTCCGGGCCGCGCCGGGGCTGCAGGGCGACGAGCGGATGGCCGCGCTCGAGACAGAGGCCGAGCGGCTGACGGCTCTCGGGGCCAGCCGGGTGCAGCGCTTGGAGCCCGATGGCGCGCTGAGCGCGGGTTTCATCGTGATGCGGGACCCCGAGGGCAACGAGTTCTGCCTCGACTGAACGCCGACGGCGGCGGTCAGTGCCGCCCGCGCCAGGTCAGGAGTCGCGACAGGAGCGGGGCGGCCAGGAGCACCGCGAACACCCGGATGACCTGGACCGCGAGCACGTACGTCACATCTGCGCCGCTGTCGGCCGCCATCGCGAGTACGGCGTAGACGCCACCCGGCGTGGTCGCGAGGTACGCCGTCAACCTGTCGATGCCGGTCAGCTCGGACAGCAGCAGCCCCATTGCCGCGCACGCCGCGATCACCACCGCGATCAGCAGTACGGCCAGTGGAAGGAGCCGCGCGATGCTGCGCAGGCTCGACCGGGTGAACCGCAGTCCGACCTGCACGCCGACCAGCGCGTAGCCGGTGTTCACCAGCACGGGCGGCACGGCCACCGCCCCGAGGACACCGCTGACCGAGAGGCCGACCGCAACCACGAGGGGGCCGAGCAACATGCCGGCCGGCAGCCTGGTCCACCGCGCGGCAACCATGCCGATCACCACGGAGGCGACGACATAGAGCAGGTCAGCCGGCCACCGGGTTGGTGCCGCTGTCTCGAGAGCACCACCTCCGGAGGGCGCGTCGAAGACCAGGATCGTGAGCAGCGGCATGGCGAGGAGCACAAGCAGCACCCGCAGGTACTGGACGATCGTGACCACCCTGTCGTCGGCCCCGAGCTCCTTGGCCAGCGCGGTGATCCCGGAAGCCCCGCCGGCCACCATCGCGAACGCGCCCGTGGTCGGCGACACCTCCCGGCGCAGGGCCAGCGCCTGACCGGCCAACACGCTGATGGCGAGCGTGCCGAGGGTGACCGCGAGTATCGACGGCCAGTCGCGGCCAAGCCTGTCCAGCGCCGCGAGACTGACCATCGCGCCGATCGTGACGCCGACGAGCGCCTGCCCGACGTTGAAGGCCCGTCGCGGGATCGCGACCTTGCGTCTCATGGTGAGTGCGCAGGCCATCCCGCCCAGCAGGCTGCCGAACAGCACCGGTGACGGAAGGTGTACGGCGTGCAGCAGGAACGTGGCGACGGCGCTGCCGGTGATGGCGACCGCCCATGAGCGGACGAGCGGAACGTTCATGGCGGGCATCGGCAGCAGCCTACGTGTGGGAGCCCGCACAAGCGCCCACACTCAGCGACGAGGAAGGAAATGTGACGCGGTTCGAGACCGGGTTTTGCGGGTACCCATCGGTCTGGGAGACTGAAGATGCGTGGAGGGGAGTATTCCTTTCGCAGCGTCGTCGTCATCACGGTTCCGCCCTGCAAGGGGCAGACCCGGCGCGCTGGTCTGCACCGCAGGATCGAGGTGCAGGCGGAAGAGACCTCCGGAGCTGGTCCTTGTCCTGGTGCTCAGCTTGCGCGGGTCGACACTGTCGCCCCGAGCACGATGCCTGAGCCCGCCCGAGAACACTCCGGAGGAGTACGTTCGTGGATAGTTTGCTAGGCGACTCGGTCGCCTCACCGCTCATCTGGGTGGTGACCGTTGTGGTCACGGTCGGTGTTCTGCTGGTGGACCTGCTGATCATCGGCCGCCGTCCGCACGAGCCCTCGATGAAGGAAGTCAGCCGCCACCTGGCCTTCTTCGTCTCGCTGGCCATCCTGTTCGGTCTCACGCTCTGGATCTTCGCCGAGCCGCACGCGCTGAGCCCCGACCCCGGCCCGGAGTTCTTCGCAGGCTGGCTGACCGAGTACTCCCTGTCGGTCGACAACCTGTTCATCTTCCTGATCATCATGAGCAAGTTCCAGGTGCCCAGGCAGTACCAGCAGACCGCGCTGATGATCGGCATCGTGCTGGCGCTGATCATGCGCGCGATCTTCATCCTGGTCGGCGCCGCGGCGATCAACGAGTTCAGCTGGGTCTTCTACATCTTCGGCCTCTTCCTCATCTACACCGCCGCCAAGCTCGCCAAGGAGGGCGGCGAGGACGAGGACGAGTACGAGGAGAACAAGCTCATCAAGTTCGTCGAGAGGCGGTTCCCGGCGACCAAGGAGTACGACGGCACGAAGCTGTTCACCAAGGAGAACGGCAAACGGTTGATCACGCCGATGTTCATCGTGATCCTCACGCTGGGTACGACGGACCTGCTGTTCGCGCTTGACTCCATCCCCGCGATCTACGGCCTCACCAAGGACCCTTACCTTGTCTTCACCGCGAACATCTTCGCGTTGATGGGTCTGCGTCAGCTGTACTTCCTCATCGGCGGTCTGCTGGAGCGGTTGATCTTCTTGTCCTACGGTCTTGCGATCCTGCTCGGGTTCATCGGGGTCAAGCTGGTGCTGCACGCCATGCACACCAACGAGCTGCCGTTCATCAACGGTGGTGAGGCGATCCACTGGGCGCCGGAGATCCCGATCTGGCTCTCGCTCGTCGTGATCATCGGCATTCTCGCCGTGACCACGGTCGTGAGTCTCGTGGTCTCGAAGAAGCGGACCCGTGAGGAGCTCGAGGCAGGAACAGGTCCGCGACGCGACTGGGAGAACGGCTGAGCCGGTTCGGTAGGTTTGCTCCCATGAGCAAATCACTGGACCTCGGCCGTCCGCGGTCGGGCGACGTCGTCGACCTGATCCTCGAGGATCACCGCCGGTTCGAGCAGCTGCTCCGCGAGCTCCGCGACAGCAGCTCCGACCGGGACGCCGTACGCAACGCCTTCTCCACCCTCCACGTGGCCCACGCAGAGGCGGAGGAGAAGTGTGTCTACCCGACGCTGCGCCGCAAGGACGCCATCAGCGAGCACGAGGCCGAGCACGGCGAGGAGGAGCACGCCGAGGGGCACGAGGCGCTGCTCAAGGTGCTCGACTCACCGTCCGTCGAGGGCGAGGACTTCGACGACCTTGTCGAGGAGCTCGCCGCGGCGGTCAACCATCACCTCACCGAGGAGGAGCTGACCATCCTCAACCCTGCTCGTGAGGCCGTGGCCGACGAGGTCCGTCAGAAGCTCGGTGAGACGTTCGCCACCGAGCGCAACAAGCAGATCGATGCCGACTGCGGGCGGCTCGAGAACCTGCGAGCAATCGTGAAGCGGGCCGAGAAGGAGGGTCTGCTCGACGACGAGTGAACGTCCGGACGCAATCTGACACTAGGCGTAGACGGACGGGAGTTCATGTCCCACTTCTGTCGGCCTCACGCTGCCGTTGCGGCCCGGGAGGCGACTTGTTCCCGTCGCTGTACGACGTCGAGCAGGCGAGGAGGCGTGAGGCCTCACTCGAGGCTGAAACGAGCCCACTGACCGGCGTCGGGCTTGCGGACCCGGCCAGCCGAGACCAGGGTGTCCACCCGGTGCGGGGCCATCGGCGCGTCCTCGATGAACTCGCCGCTCTCCGGTGCGTGCAGCATCCACCGGGTGCCGTCCGCGGCAGCTCGACGGCTCGCGAACCCGACGTGGTAGATCCGCTCACCGGGGCGCGCGAAGAAGTACAGGTCCCCGGGCTCCACCTCGTCGAGGGGCACCGGCGTCACCTCGTCGGCCTGGTCGAAGGCGTCGCGGGGGACGACCACCCCATGTGCACGGTAGGTCAGGTGCACCAGCCCCGAGCAGTCCAGACCCCAGCCGCTGGTGCCACCCCACAGATAACGCATTCCGAGGAACTGCCGGGCGGAGTCCAGGATGTCGTCCGGGCCGTAGGCCGGATGCTGCGTCTTGTGAGAAAGACGTACGTCGGCCAGCGGTACGGTCGCGGTCTGCCCATCCGGAAGCAGCACGCTCACCGTGTCGTCGTCGACGTCGTCCACCCACAGACCGGTGCCGAACGACAGCTCGCGCTTCATGCCCCCGACGTCGCAGACCGTGCTGCGGGTCATCACGACGGCGGATGCTCCGTTGTTCCGCAGGACGGGTGCGCCGAGGTGCGCCCGTCGTACCCATCCCGGATATCCGCACGACTCCTTGGACGAGGGTTGGAGGAGTGCGACCACGCGCACCCACTCGCCCGCGTCCTGGAGGATATGTACGGCCTCGCCCATCAGCAGCTGGGTCAGCGTGCGGCCGTCGAGCCCCTTGCGGACGAAGGCGTCCATCGCCGCGGTCCAGCCGGCCACATCGGGGTCGTCGAGCACCGCGGCCTGGTCGAGGTCGCGGGGAGCGTCGGGCCCAGTCCACACCGTCGCGACCGGGACACGCACCTCGAAGACGTCCGAGGCGCCGTAGGTGGGGTCGGTGGCCATCAGGCGAGTGCCTCGATTCCGAGTCCGGGCGTTTCGGGAAGAACGACGACGGGCCCGTCGTACCTCATCCCGCCGATGATGGGGGAGTCGGCCGCCCACCAGGCGGCGTCGAGGTCGGCGGTGGTCGTGGTGCCGTACGCCGCCACCAGGCTCGCGGCGGCACCGACGCCGATGTGACTCTCCATCATGGAGCCGACGATGGTGCCCATCTGGTGCGCCCGGGCCAGCTCGAGCAGCGTTCTCGCGACCGACAGGCCGCCGCACTTGGCGAGCTTGACGTTGACCATGTCGGCGGCGCGGCGGTGGATCACGTCGACCAGCTCGTGCACGCCGTAGACCGACTCGTCGGCCATCACCGGGGTGTTCACCCGGCCGGTGACCCAGGCCAGACCGTCCAGGTCCTCGGCGCGCACCGGCTGCTCGACGAGCTCGACGTCGGCGCCGGAGTCCTCGAGGGCGAGGATCACCCGGACCGCCTCACGCGGCGTCCAGCCCTGGTTCGCGTCCAGCCGGATCCTGACGTCCGCACCGACGGCGTCGCGGGCCGCTCGCACCCGGGCCACGTCGGTGGATGCGTCCGTTCCGACCTTCATCTTGATGACGGTGAACCCGTCCCGGAGCCGAGCTGTGGCGGCCTGGCCCAGTGCCGAGGCATCGCCGGCCGCGAGGGTGACGTCTGTCGGGACGCGGTGCGTGGCGGAGCCGAGCAGGACCGGCAGACTCAGGCCGCGGCGGCGGGCGACGAGGTCGTGCAGAGCCACGTCGACGGCGGCCTTCGCCCCGAAGTTGCGCGCCACCGCACCGGCGACGGAGCGGCACAGCGGGGCGAGGTCGTCCGTGTCCTCGCCGAGCACCACCGACGTCAGGGGGCCTGAGACGCAGGCCTCAGCGCCGGCCAGCGACTCCCCGGTGACCTGCCAGACCTGGGGCGCCTCGCCCCATCCGGTGACACCGTCGGTGTCGGTGACCCGCACGACGACGGTGTCGGTGGTGGTGGTGCGTCGAAGAGCGGTCACGAACGGGGTGTGCAGGGGAACGGACAGCCGTGCGCAGGTGACCGACTCGATCTTGCTCACGCGACGCGCCCCTCCCAGATCCGCCGGCTGACCTGCGCGACCAGCTCGTTGGCCGCGTCCTCCGGGACGTCGATCGTCGTGCACACCGCAAGGACGAACGGGGTTGCGCCGGCGGGACGCACCAGCGCGACGTCGTGCGCAACCCCATCAACCCACCCCGTCTTGTTGGCAACATACGTCTTCTCCGGGAGGCCTGCCGGGATCTTGTCCGTGTGCTCCTGCCTCGCAACAACCCCCTCGATGTCCACGCAGGTCGGCTCGTCCGCCAGGGTCCGCGAGGCGATACCGGCCATCACGAGCGCGAGGTCGTGTGCGGTGACGACGTTGTCCAACCCGGCCTCCCGCGCCACCGCGTCCTCGATGCCACGGGGGAGCACCGTCTCGCCGCTGCTCCCGGCGTCCACCAGCACGCTCGCGACCTCGCCCGGACCGACCTGCTCGAGCACCAGGTTCGTGGCGAGGTTCCCCGACCTCACGATCGAGCGCTGCACCAGCCGTCGCAGCGACATCCGCGAGCCGATCCGGTCCCAGGTCTCGTCGTCCTGGTCGTCGCTCTGCCGAAGGTTGTACGGCGACCCGTCCTCCGCGGAGCTGAACTCGTTGTGGACCGGAACCTCGGAGTCGAGGTCGATCTCGCCACGCTCGTGACGACGGTAGGCGGCCACCAGCAGCGGCAGCTTCATCGTGCTGGCGGCGTAGTGCGGCTCCATCTCGTCGCGGGTGTACGACGGACGCCCGCTCGTGTCCCCGAACCAGACCGAGACCGTCCCACCGGGCCCACGCTCCTTGATGAACGCGTCGATGTAGTCGTCGAGCTGTCGGCATGCTTCCGGGCTGATCATGACGTCGTCGGGCATGGTCCGAGGCTACGACGAGCGCTGCGGCGTGCTCTTGTGGGGGCAACCACGCGGGGTCTACGCTCATCTCACGTTGGTGCGTATCACGAGATGAGTTGCTGTATGCGCAACAAGGACCGGTCCGCTCTCCTGCGCCGCCTGCTCGGGCACGCGCGCTACGAGGTGTTGCCCACCGCGGTCATCGAAGGCATCGTCCTCGAGCACCTTCCGCCGGGGTTCACGCTGACCGTGACCGCGTCACCGTCCAAGGGCCTCGAGGCGACCCTGGACCTCACCGAGCGGCTCATCGGACACGGCTACGACGTGGTTCCGCATCTGGCTGCGCGGATGATCAGCGGCCGGTCGGAGCTCTCGGAGATCTGCGACCGGCTGGTCGCGCTCGGTGTGCAGACGGTGTTCGTGCCGGCCGGCGACGCGGACCCGCCCGCGGGGGACTACAAGGCGTCGTTGGACCTGCTGGAGGACCTGACGAGCCTCGGGCGGCCCTTTGCCCACGTGGGTATCACCGGCTATCCCGAGTCACACCCGTCGATCGACGACGACCTGACCGTCCAGGCGATGTGGGACAAGCGGCGCCACGCCACCCATGTGGTCAGCAACCTGACCTTCGACCCGGCGACCCTCGACACCTGGCTGCGCCGGATGCGGGCGAGAGGCATCACACTGCCCCTGCTGGTGGGGCTACCGGGGCCGGTGGACCGCACCAAGCTCTTGTCCATGGCCACCAAGATCGGGGTGGGGGAGTCGACGAGGTTCCTCGTCAAGCACAAGGGAACGTTCGCGCGGCTCGCTGCGCCTGGTGGCTTCACCGGCGAACGATTCCTGGAGAAGTCGGCCCCGTCGCTGGCCGAACCCGGCTCCATCGTCGAGGGCCTGCACGTGTTCACGTTCAACCAGGTCGCCGAGACCGAACGGTGGCGGCAGTCGCTGCTCCAGCGGCTCGGCGGCCCGATCGGCGCGGCGAGCTGAGAACCCCGAGTTGTCAGGAGCTGACACGGCTATAGCCGTCCAGCGTCCTGACAAGTGAGGAGAAGAGCGATGCCTCGCTCGAGGCCGGCCGTGCCTGTGTCCACGACCGTCAGCGGCAGCTCGAGTCTGTCGGCCGCCTGGGCCGCCAGTGCATGCAGCTCGTCGTCCGGCTCCTGGGCCAGCCACACCACGCGGGTGTAGGCGCCGAAGTAGCTGTCCCGGAGCTCGGGGTAGCGGTCGAGCCCGAGCTCACGGAACACGGTCCGGGCGAACGACCGGACGAGGAAGTCGGTCAGCACGTAGGTGCCGGGCTGCTCCTCGAAGAACCGCTGCATGCGCCCGGCGCCGGCGTACACGTCGTAACAGTGCAGACCTTCCAGCCGCTGCAGGCCCAGTCGGGAGCACAGCTCGTCGAGCGCGCCGTAGGTGCCGCAGTCGGCGTATCCCACCGCAACGGACCCGTACCGGGTCAGCAGGTCGGTCGCGAGGGACTCGACCCGACCCGCGATCAGCTGGGGCTGGTTGTGCAGGAGCGGGGGGAGCGGGTGCACGTCCACCGGCCACCCTCTCTTCGCGACCACCCTCTCGGCCGGCTGGGCGATGGCGCCACAGGCGACGAGGGCGAGCCGGCTAGACCGGGAACCCGAGCTGGTCGACGAACTTGTCGTTGAAGTCGGTCCGGTCGGAGAGCTCGACATAGCGCACCTCCTCGAGCAATGTCGTCGCGCCGGCCCGTTCCCGCTGGCTCAGCAGCGCCATCTTCGCTCCCTCGCCGGCCACGTTTCCCGCCGAGACGATCCGGAGCACGGGAAGCTTCGGCACGAGCCCGATGCGCACCGCAGAGGCGGGCGAGAGGTAGCTGCCGAAGGAGCCGGCCAGCAGCACCTGCTGCACGTCGCGGGGCCCCACCCCGAACTCCTCGAGGAGCAGCGACCATCCGGTGGCGATCGCGGCCTTGGCGAACTGCAGCTCGCGGACGTCGCGTTGCGAGAGGTAGACCGTGCCGGTGGGATCGGTGACCCCGTCGGGGCGGTGCAGGACGAAGACCCGCTCCTCGCCGATCCTGGTGAACCGGTCGGCCAGGTCCGGCGCGACCTCCTTGGCCGTCTCCTCGGTGACGAACCGTCCTGACCCGTCCAGCAACCCGGTCCTGACCAGCTCGGAGACCGCGTCGACCAGGCCGGAGCCGCAAACACCCACGGGTTCGACGTCCCCGATCACCTGCAGCGTGACGTCGTCGCCGAGCGTGACGACCTCGATGGCTCCGTCGGCGGCCCGCATGCCGCACCGGATGGAACCTCCCTCGAAGGCGGGTCCCGCCGGTGCAGCGGTGGCGAGGATCCGCTCGCCGTCACCCAGGACGATCTCGCAGTTGGTCCCCACGTCGATGAACAGGCGCAGGCGCTTGTCGCGGTCCATCCCGGTCGCCAGCATTCCCGACACGATGTCGCCGCCGACGTAGGCGCCGAGAGCGGGGAAGAGCACGGCCCGCGCGCCCGGGTGACACGAGACGCCGACGTCGCTCGCGAGGACGACCGGAGGTGTCCCGGACGTCATGACGAACGGCGCGACACCCAGTGGCTCCGGGTCGATGCCCAGTGCCAGCGCGGTCATCGTTGCGTTGCCGGCCAGGGCGATCTCGTAGACCTCGCCCGGCTCGACATCGCCGTCACGACACACCCCGGTCGCGAGCTCGTCCAGGGTTGCGTGCGCCGCCGCACGGAGGCGGGGCAGCGCGGTGGGATCCATCATCGTGGCGCTGATCCGGGAGATCACGTCACCGCCGAAGGGCTGCTGCTTGTTGAGCATGGACTGGACCGCGACCGGGGTGCCGGTGGACAGGTCGAGCAGGGTGGCCACCACGGTCGTGGTGCCGAGGTCGAACGCGATCGCGAAGCGGCGGCCGGTCGTGTCACCGGCCTCGACGTCGACCAGCGTCTCGTCGACGACGACGGCGGTGACCTTGAAGTCGGCTGCACGCAGGACGGTCGGCAGCCGACGCAGTGCATGCAGGTCGGGCGTCGGCTCGAGGTCGTCGATCGCGTCCAGCAACCGGGTGAGGTCGGGTCGTTGGTCGCTGAGGCTCGGCTCCGTCAGCTCGACGTACCGCTTCTGCACCGCCGGGCGCAGGATCACCTGGCGGCCGACCCCGACCGTTGCTGCCTTGGGTCGGGTGGTGAGCGGCGGCACCTCGATCGTCAGGTCCTGCGTCGCCTGGGCGAGGCAGGCCAGCCGCCACCCGCCACGCAGCTGGTCGGGGGTGAACGAACGCGTGTCCAGCCGGGACACCGGCACCGAGCCGTCGAGCACCTGTATCTTGCACTTCTTGCAGGTGCCGTGGCCGCCGCAGGTGGAGTCGATAGCGATCCCGTTCCAGCTGGCGGCGTCGAAGACCGTGACACCGGGTGGCACACGCACCGAACGGTCGGCCGGAGAGAAGGACAGCTGCACGCGGCCGGCGCCGTCGTGCGGCTGCAACCCGGGCGCGGCCGGCGGGTCGATCAGCCCTTCCCGGCGGTACGCGTCCAGGTCGACCCCGGCCGGAACCGGTCCGGGGTCGCGGCCGCCGCCCACCGGCTCGGTCACGATGCCCCGGCCTGCTTCGCCCGGTGCGAGGCGATCCATGCCCCACCCCACTCGTCGTGACCCAGCAGCAGGTCAGCGGCCTTGACCGCGTCGACGATCCGCGGTGTCCGGGTGTCCATGATCGCGCTGGTCAGGCCCGCGGTCATCGCCATCGGCAGGAACGCCGCACCGATCGCATGCCGGTCGGGCATCCCGAAGGAGACGTTGGAGGCGCCGCAGGTCATGTTCAGCCCGAACTCGTCACGGATCCGCCGCATGGTCGCCATCGTGGTCTGTGCCGTCGCCGTGTCGGCGCCGATCGGCATCGCGAGTGGGTCGATCAGGATGTCCTCGACCGCGATGCCGTACTCGCTGGTGGCGACCTTGACGATCTTGGCGACCAGCTCGAGCCGCTTGTCGGCCTCCATCGGGATCTCGTCCTCGTCGTTGGGCAGGGCGATCACGGCCGCGTCGTACTTCTTGACCAGCGGCAGGATGGCTGCCATCCGCTCGTCCTCCGCGGTGATGGAGTTGACCAGCGCCCTGCCGCGGTACGCCGAAAGGCCCGCCTCGAGGGCCTCGACGACCGATGAGTCGATGCAGATGGGGAGGTCTGTCAGCTCCTGCACCATGGTGATGGCCTTCGCGAGCAGCTCGGGCTCGTCGGTGAGCGGGACTCCCATGTTCACATCGAGCACGTCGGCCCCACCGGCCACCTGGGCGGCGACGTCACGCTCGATGGCCGACAGGTCGCCGGCACGCAGCTGCTCCTGGAAGATCCGTCGGCCGGTCGGGTTGATGCGCTCACCGATCAGGCAGAACGGGCGGTTGTGCCCGATCACCACTTCCTTCGTCGCCGACCGTAGCCGTGTCTCGTGGGTGCTCATGCAGACACCAGTGCGCGCCGGCGCTGGAGCAGGTCCTTGGCCTTCTTGACCGTCGCGGACGCGTCGGCGGCATACCCGTCGGCACCGACGGCGTCGGCGTACTCCTGGGTGACCGGTGCTCCGCCGACCATCACGATCACCGAGTCGCGCAGCCCCGCCTTCTGCAGGGCGTTCATGTTGGCCTTGAACATCGGCATCGTCGTGGTCAGGAACGCCGAGAACCCGACGATGTCCGGCTGGTGCTCGGTGATCGCGTCGATGAACTTCTCCGGGGCCACCTGCACCCCGAGGTCGATCACCTCGAAGCCTGCTCCCTCGAGCATGATGTTGACCAGGTTCTTGCCGATGTCGTGTACGTCGCCCTTGACCGTGCCCATCACGAACTTGCCGATCGTCTGGACCCCGGTCTCCGCGAGCAGCGGCCGGAGCACCTCCATGGCACCGGCCATCGCCCGGCCGGCGATCAGCATCTCGGGGACGAAGAAGTCGCCACGCTCGAACCGTGCACCGACCTCCTCGAGCGAGGGAATCAACGCGTCGAAGAGCAGGGTCTGGGGCTCCATGCCCTGCGCGAGCGCATCATGGGTCATCTCCAGCACCGCCGGCGCGTTGCCGACCAGTGTCTCGTCGTACAGACCTTGCAGAATCTCATCAGGTGTCATGCCACGCCCTCCTTGGGAATACGACGACGAAGTACTTGCGACAGCGCGTTGCTGTGCTCCCTCAACAACCGCCCGACCTCGTCGAGCTGACCTCTCAGCCGGGCGCTGGGCCCGGACACACCGAGCGCCGCGATCACGTTGCCGTCCCTGCCGTGCACCGGCGCCGCCACCGCGTCGAGACCGATCTCGAGCTCCTCGCGGGTCGTGGCGTAACCGCGGCGGCGGATGGCCGCCAGGTCGCTGCGCAGGGTGGCCGACGTGGCCAGCGACTGGGCGGTCAGCTGTTCCAGCGCACCCTCGGGGACGGTGAGGCAGTCGAAGGCGTACAGCACCTTGCCCAGCGCCGAGCAGTGCGGGGGGACGGTGACCTGCATCCAGTCCCGGGCGCCCAGCATGTAGGTCGCGTTGACCTGGCCGATCTGCACCACGGTGTCGCCGCGGGGGACGGCCAGGTTCACGGTCTCGCCGGTCTCGGCGCCGATCTTCTGCAAGATCGGCTCCGCCAACCGGGCCACCTGGGACCACGGGTCGTGCCGGGCGGCGTAGAGCGCGAAGAGCGGCCCCGAGATGTAGGCGCCGCCGGGGTCGCGCTCGAGCAGGTGGTTGGCCTCGAGTGCCGCGAGCAGCCGTGACGTCGTCGACCGGGCCAGCCCGGTCTCCTCGGCCAGGTCGGTGAAGCTGATGGGTTCGTCGGCCTGGACCACGATCGCCAGCAGCTGGGCGGCGCGGTCGATGGCTTGGGTGCCGTTGGTGCTCATGCTCTCCCAGAGTTTCATAATGTGGAACTTGACTCCCACATTATGAGGCTATGATGCGGATCACACCGAGTCAAGGAGGTCGGGGCGCATGTTCCGGAACACCATGCCGCGCTACGAAGTGCTGTCCACCGATGCGATGTCTTCGCTCGACAAGGGATGGCGCCGGATCGTCACCGAGATCGGCGTGGAGTTCATGTCCGACCGGGCCCTGGACCTGTTTCGGGCGGCAGGGCAGCGCGTCGAGGAGAACACCGTGTTCCTGGACCCGGACTTCATCCTCGAACAGGTCGCGAAGGCGCCCCGGGAGTTCGACGTGGCTGCCCGCAACCCGGAGAACTCGGTGCACATCGGCGGCGACTCGATGGCGTTCTCCGCGGTCTACGGGCCACCGTTCGTGCGTCAGGGGGACGTCCGGCGGGACGCCACGATGGACGACTTCCGGGCGTTCACCAAGCTGGCACAGTCCTTCAGCGTGCTGGACTCGGCCGGCGGCGTGATCTGCGAACCGAACGACACACCTCTCGACTCCCGGCACCTGGACATGACCTACGCGCTGCAGACGCTGACCGACAAGGTCTATATGGGCAACGTGGTGTCCGGGGTGAACGCGCGGGACACGATCGAGATGAGCTCGATCCTCTTCGGCGGACGCGACGTCATCGAGGAGACCCCGGTGACCATCTCCCTGATCAACTGCAACTCACCGCTGAAGTGGGACGACCGGATGCTCGAGGCGCAGTTCGAGTACTCCCTGGCAGGTCAGCCGGTGGTGTTGACCCCGTTCATCCTGATGGGGGCGATGTCGCCGGTGACGATCCCGGCCGCACTCGTGCAGCAGATGGCCGAGGCGCTGTCGGGGATCGCGCTGTCACAGCTGATCCGTCCGGGCTGCCCGGTCATCTTCGGCTCGTTCCTGTCGAACATCGACATGCAGTCCGGCTCGCCCTGCTTCGGCACCCCGGAGTCGGCGATCGGCCTGCTGTGCACCGGCCAGATCGCCCGACACTTCGGTCTGCCGTTCCGCACCGGTGGCGCGATGACCTCGTCGCAGGTGCCCGACGCGCAAGCGGGCTACGAGGCGTTGATGACGTTGATGCCGACGTTCCTGGCGGGCGCCAACTGGGTGATGCACTCGGCCGGATGGCTCGAGGGTGGCCTGGTCTCCTGCTACGAGAAGTTCATCGTCGACATCGAGCTGGTGCAGATGATGCGTGAGCAGTTCACGCCGATGGAGATCGACGAGGCCTCGCTGGCGTTCGACGCCCACGTCGAGGTGGGTCACGGCGGTCACTTCCTCGGCGCGATGCACACGATGGAACGGTTCCGGACCTGTTTCTACCGGCCGATGCTGTCCTCGTCGGAGAACTTCGAGCGCTGGACGCGTGGTGGTGCCATGGACGCCGCCGCCCGGGCCGGTCAGATCTACCAGAAGACGCTGGCGGAGTACGAGGCTCCGCCGCTCGACGACGCCGTTCGCGCGGAGCTCGAGGAGTACGTCGTACGCCGGCGGGCCGAGCTCGGCGACTGAAGGCCACGGGAGGGTCCGGTCAGCGGAACACCACGGTCCGCGCACCGTTGAGCAGCACCCGGCTCTCGGCGTGCCAGCGCACCGCGCGAGAGAGGACCTGGCTCTCGACGTCCCGTCCGGCGTCCATCAGCTGCCTGCCGTTGAGGGAGTGGTCGACCCGGAGCACGTCCTGCTCGATGATCGGCCCCTCGTCGAGGTCCGGCGTGACGTAGTGGGCCGTCGCCCCGACTAGCTTGACGCCACGCTCGAACGCCTGCTGGTAGGGCCGGGCGCCCTTGAAGCTGGGCAGGAACGAGTGGTGGATGTTGATGGCCCGCCCCTCGAGGGCCTTGCACGCGTCGTCGGAGAGCACCTGCATGTAGCGGGCGAGCACCACCAGATGGACCCCGAGGGAGTCGGCGAGGGCCAGCACCTCCGCCTCCGCCTCGGGCTTGTTGTCGCGGGTGACCGGGATGTGATGGAAGGGGATGCCGTACGAGGCGGCCAGGGGCTCGAGGTCCGGGTGGTTGGACACGATCGCCGGAACCTCGATCTGGAGCGCACCGGTGCTCTGCCGGTAGAGCAGGTCGTTGAGGCAGTGGCCGAACTTCGACACCATCACGAGCGTCCGGTACTTCGCGTCGGCCTCCCACAGGTGCCAGCTCATCGAGTGCGCGGTGGACACCTGGGCGAACGCGGCCCGCAGGTTCTCGAGGGTGGCCGCCTCGTCGAACACCTCGAAGTGCACCCGCATGAAGAAACGGTTCTCGAGCCGGTCGTCGAACTGCTGGCTCTCGAGGATGTTGCCCGAGTGCTGCACCAGGAAGCTGGACACCGCGAACACGATGCCCGGCCGGTCTGGACAGGCGATGGTGAGCACAAACTCCGGGTGCCGGCTACGGGCAATGTTCGCGGTCATCGGGCCCCTCCCATGGTTGCGCAACAGACAACACAGTTTGCGATACGCAACACCATATGCGCTACCGTTGCGCTATGAGCAACACGATCGAGGCTCCCAGCGTCCAGTCTGTCGAGCGTGCGGTCGCCATCCTGGAGATCCTGGCGCGGGCCGGCGAAGCCGGGGTCACCGAGATCGCGGGCGAGATCGGGGTGCACAAGAGTACGGCGTTCCGGCTGGTCTCGACGCTCGAGCAGGGCGGCCTGGTGGAGCAGGCCGCGGAGCGTGGCAAGTACCGGCTCGGGGTCGGCATCCTGCGGCTGGCCGGCGCCACCACCGCCCGGCTCGACGTGGTGCAGGAGGCGCGCCCGATCTGCCGCAAGCTGTCCACTGACACCGGCGAGACCGTCAACATCGCCGTACTCTGCCGACCGCTCCGCGCTGTACCTCGACCAGTTCGCGGGCGCCTCGGCGCTCCAGCCGCACAACTGGGTGGGCCAGCACATCCCGCTGCATGCCACGTCCAACGGCAAGGTGCTGCTCTCGGGACTCACCGACGAGGAGCTGGTCCGGACACTGCCGCCGATGACCGCCTACACCAGCCACACCATCACCACCAGGAAACGGCTGCGGCGTGAGCTCGAGGAGATTCGCGCCGAGGGGTACGCGATCGCGACCGACGAGCTCGAGGTGGGGCTGGCGGCCATCGCTGCGCCGATCCGGAACGCACACGGTGACGTGATCGCCTCGCTCAGCCTGTCCGGCCCCACGTTTCGGCTCGATGAGCGGCGCATCAAGGAGCTTCTCCCGCTGCTCACCGACGCCGCGGCAGAGGTGTCGCACCGGCTGGGATGGGGCGCCCGCTGACCGGGCTATTGACGACGGGCCCAGACCTCAGCATTCTGTTGCGTAGAACACAAAGAGTTGCGTAATAAACAACTCATATCGGTCCGGAGGACAGCGTGCCCGAGATCTACGCTCACGGCCGCTGGCAGAGTGCGCGCGACGGGGCAACGCGCGAGATCCACTGCCCTGCCGACGGCAGTCTGGTCGCCGTGGTCGACGAGGCGAGCCCGGCCGACACGGCAGCGGCGATTGCGAGCGCCCGACGCGCCTTCGACGAGGGCGGCTGGCCGGATGTCCCGGCCGCCGAACGAGGCGACCTGCTCGACCGGACCGCGGACCTGCTCGTGCGCGACCGTGCGGACATCGCACGAGCCGAGTCGCTCGACACCGGAAAGCGACTGGTCGAGAGCGAGTACGACGTGGACGACGTCGTCGGTGTCTTCCGGCACTACGCCCGTGTCGCCGCCGAGGACGCGGGCAGGGTGGTCGACACCGGCCGGGCCGACATCGTCAGCCGGGTGGTGCACGAACCGGTCGGTGTCTGTGGCCTGATCACGCCCTGGAACTACCCGCTGCTGCAGACGGCCTGGAAGGTGGCTCCTGCCCTCGCCGCCGGGAACACGTTCGTCCTGAAGCCCAGTGAGCTCACCCCGCACACCGCGATCCTGCTGATCCGTCTCCTGACCGAGGCCGGTCTCCCCGACGGTGTTGCCAACCTCGTCCTCGGTGCCGGCCCGCAGGCCGGTGCCCCGCTCGCGGAGGACCCCCGCGTGGACCTCGTCTCCTTCACCGGTGGCCTGGGGACGGGGAAGCGGATCATGGCGGCTGCCTCGGGAACCGTGAAGAAGATCGCGCTCGAGCTGGGCGGGAAGAACCCCAACATCGTGTTCGCTGACGCCGATCTCCCGAGCGCCCTCGACTTCGCGTTGACGGCCGTGTTCCTTCACTCGGGCCAGGTCTGCTCGGCCGGCGCCCGACTGGTCGTCGAGGAGTCGATCCACGACGACTTCGTCGACGAGGTGGTCCGGAGAGCGGAGCAGATCCGGCTCGGTGGGCCGTTCGACGACAAGGCCGAGACCGGCCCGCTGATCTCGGCCGCCCATCTGGAGAAGGTCGAGGACTACGTCGCCGCGGGCATCGACGAGGGGGCCTGGCTGCGCTGCGGCGGCGCCCGGCCGGACGATCCCGCGCTGGTCGACGGCTACTACTACCCGCCGACCGTGCTCGACCGGTGCGACAGCTCGATGAGCGTCGTGCACGAGGAGTCGTTCGGGCCCGTGCTCACCGTCGAGACGTTCCACGGCGAGGACGAGGCCGTGGCGACGGCCAACGACAGCCACTACGGGCTGGCCGGGGCGGTATGGACCGAGAACGCCGGCAAGGCGCAGCGGGTGGCGGCACGGTTGCGGATGGGCACCGTGTGGATCAACGACTACCACCCCTACGTCCCGCAGGCCGAGTGGGGCGGCTACAAGCAGTCGGGTATCGGCCGCGAGCTGGGGATGGCGGGGTTGGACGAGTACCGCGAGACCAAACACATCTGGCACAACGTCCGGCCGACGCCGCAACGCTGGTTCGGCAGCTGAGGAGCGGGAGCGATGCCTGACGACCAGTTCGACTTCGTGATCGTGGGGGGTGGCTCCGCCGGGTGCGCGTTGGCGAACCGGCTCAGCGCCGACCCGGGGACGAAGGTGCTCGTGCTCGAGGCGGGACGTGCCGACTTCAAGGTCGACCCGTTCATCCACATGCCGGCCGCGCTACCGATTCCGATCGGGAACCGGCTCTATGACTGGAAGTACGAGTCGGAGCCCGAGCCGAACATGAACAACCGGCGCATCTTCCACGCCCGCGGGAAAGTGCTCGGCGGGTCGAGCAGTATCAACGGGATGATCTTCCAGCGCGGCAACCCGCTGGACTACGAACGCTGGGCCGCCGACCCGGGTATGGAGACCTGGGACTACGCGCACTGCCTGCCGTACTTCAAGCGGATGGAGACCTGTCTGGCCGGCGCCGACGCGTGGCGCGGCGGCAGTGGCCCGCTGGTGCTCGAACGCGGCCCGGCCACCAACCCCCTGTTCGGTGCGTTCTTCGAGGCGGTGCAGCAGGCCGGCTACCCACTCACCGACGACGTCAACGGCTACCGGCAGGAAGGCTTCGCCAGGTTCGACCGCAACGTGCACCGGGGGAGACGACTGAGCGCCGCCCGCGCCTACCTCCACCCCGTGATGGGCCGCAAGAACCTCACCGTGCGCACGTTGGCGCTGACGACCAGGATCGTGTTCGACGGAACGCGGGTGGCCGGCCTCGAGTACTCCCGTGGCGGGAGGCAGCACTCGGTCCGTGCCGGCGAGGTCGTCCTGTGCGGGGGAGCGATCAACTCTCCCCAGCTGCTCCAGCTGTCCGGGGTCGGTAACGCCGTGGACCTGAGGGCGCTCGGGATCAAGGTAGTCGCGGACGTTCCCGGAGTCGGTGAGCACCTGCAGGACCACCTCGAGGTCTACATCCAGTACGCCTCGAAGCTCCCGGTCTCGATCGCCCCCGGGCTGAGGTGGCGCAGCCGACCCCGGGTCGGAGCGGAGTGGCTGTTCCTGCGGAAGGGCCTGGGTGCGACGAACCACTTCGAGGGCGGCGGCTTCGTGCGCGGCAACGACGACGTTGACTACCCCAACCTGATGTTCCACTTCCTGCCGATCGCCATCCGCTACGACGGGACCTCGCCCACGAAGGGGCACGGTTACCAGGTCCACATCGGGCCGATGTACTCCGACAGCCGCGGCACGGTGAAGCTGAGGTCGACCGACCCTCGGGTGCATCCGGCTCTGCGGTTCAACTATCTGTCGACCGACCAGGACCGTCGTGAGTGGGTCGAGGCGGTGCAGGTGGCCCGCAACATTCTGAACCAGCCGGCCTTCGCGCCGTTCAACGACGGGGAGCTGTCACCCGGACCGCGGGTCGGGACCGACCGGGAGGTTCTCGACTGGGTCGCCGAGGACGCGGAGACCGCACTGCATCCCTCGTGCACCGCGCGGATGGGCATCGACGACATGTCGGTCCTCGACCCGTCGACCATGCGGGTGCACGGGCTTGACGGTCTGCGCGTCGTCGACGCCTCGTCCATGCCTTACGTCACCAACGGAAACATCTACGCCCCGGTGATGATGCTTGCCGAGAAGTCCGCGGACCTGATCCTCGGAAACACAGCGCTCGAGCCGTCCGATGCGCCCTTCTACCGACACCGCGACGGCAGCCCGATCCATCCCCCGTCGCGTTCGAACCCCGGGAGTTGACCAATGACCGCCACCGAGTCCGTTGAGTCCGCAGCCGTCAGGAACGGCGGCGCGGCCCTGTCTGTCAAGGAGCTGTGGAAGATCTTCGGCGCGCGGGCCGACAAGATCATCGGCACGCCGGATGCCGACCTGTCCCGCAAGGAGCTCCAGGAGAAGACCGGCTGTGTCGCGGCGGTCAAGAACGTGTCGTTCGAGGTCGAGCCCGGCGAGGTCTTCGTCGTCATGGGCCTGTCAGGGTCCGGCAAGTCCACCCTGGTCCGCCTCCTGACCCGCTTGATCGAGCCGACCGCGGGCACCGTGCACATGGCGGGCGCCGACATCACCTCGGCTGACGAGGGCCAGCTGCGCGAGCTGCGCCGCAAGCACGTTGCCATGGTGTTCCAGCACTTCGGTCTGCTGCCGCACCGCCAGGTGATCGACAACGTCGGTTTCGGTCTGGAAGTGCGTGGTGTGCAGCGGTCCGACCGCCGCCAGCGGGCGCAGGAGATGGTCGACCTCGTCGGTCTGTCGGGGTACGAGAACTCGTATCCCGACCAGCTCTCCGGCGGTATGCAGCAGCGCGTCGGACTTGCCCGGGCGCTGGCAGCTGATCCGGACGTGCTCATGTTCGACGAACCGTTCTCCGCACTCGACCCGCTGATCCGGCGCGACATGCAGAACGAAGTGATCCGGCTTCACCATGAGGTCGGGAAGACGATGATCTTCATCACCCACGACCTGGCCGAGGCGCTCAAGCTGGGTGACCGGATTCTCATCATGCGTGACGGCGAGATAATCCAGATCGGCGCGCCCGACGAGGTGGTCGGCGCACCGGCCGACGAGTACGTGAAGGACTTCGTCAGCGATGTGCCCAAGTCACACGTGCTCACACTGCGCTGGGTGATGCGGCCCGTGCGGCCCGGCGAGTCGGAGAGCGGCCCGGCACTGCCGTGCGAGCGGATCGTGCGGGATGCGGCTCGTGAGGTGCTCGCCGCACGCGGCCCGGTCCGGGTCTTCGACGGCGACGAGCTGGTCGGAATGGTGGACGACGAGGACATCCTCCGCGTCGTCGTGGCCGAGGAGGAGGCGGCGTCGTGACCAGTCGGCTCGGGGAGCGGCCGACGACCAAGGAGGAGCAGCCGCGCATCGTGCAGGACCAGAGCCGGCACACGCTGCCGCTCCTGTTGGGCGTGGTTGTGGTGTGGGTCGTCGGCTGGCTGCTGCTCGGTGGCCGCAACACCCTGGAGCTCGGTTTGCAGGACCAGACCGAGTTCCACCGCTGGCTCAACGGCCTCCGCGACGATATCCAAGCGGCGGCCGCGGAGCAGAACTGGTTCTTCGACGGGGTCATCGGCACCATCACCACGTTCCTCAACTGGCTCGTCGAGCAGCTCCAGGAGCTGATCAGCGTTCCCGCGTTCCCGCGGCCGGTACCCGAGATCGGCTGGCTGGGTGTGCTGGCGATATTCGTATGGGTCGCCTACGCAATCGCCGGTCTGCGGTCCGCTGTGCTCGTGCTCGCCACGGTGCTCGCCTTCGGATTCCTGGGCTACTGGGAAGACAGCATGGACACCTTGATCATCACCTCGATCGCGGTGGGGATCTGCCTGCTGATCGGGCTTCCGCTGGGCATCGCGATGGCGCGGAGACGCTCGGTGTCCGCCGCCGTCACACCGGTGCTCGACATGATGCAGACGATGCCGGCTTTCGCGTACCTTGCCCCCCTCGCCCTCATCTTCGGTATCGGGGCCTCGTCGGCAGTCGTGTGCACGCTGATCTACTCGCTACCCCCGTTGGTCCGGATCACCGAGCACGGCATCAAGACAGTGCCGGCCACGACGCTGGAGGCGGCCGGTTCCATGGGCGTGACCAAGCGGCAGCTGCTTCGCAAGGTCCAGCTGCCCATGGCTCGCCGGACGATCGTCGTCGGCGTCAACCAATGCACGATGGCGGCGCTCTCTATGGCGACCATCGCAGCCTTCGTGAACAGCCCGGGTCTCGGCCAGCCCGTGGTGTCGGCCCTGCAGAACCTCGACGTCGGCGGCGCCGCGGTGGCAGGCCTGGCGATCGTACTGGCGGCGATCATGCTCGACCGGACCACGACAGCGGCGAGCGAGCGCACCGAGCGGCAGAGCCAGGAGGGACTCGCCTCCGTCGGGCGGCCTGGTGTGATGCTGATGACCGTCGTCCTGGAGAAGCTCCCACGCTGGGCGAGTGAGGAGTCGAAGGGGAGGCGCCCCCGACCCTCGCCGCTGTTCCGGCGAGCCGTCCTGCTGCTCGGGCTGATCCCGGTGCTCGTGGCCGTCGTCCTGTCGCGCCAGTACCTCTCCCTGGCCCAGTTCCCGGAGTCGGCGAACATCGGACCGAGCCTCGCCGACGCGATCAACAGCTTCACCACCAGCTTCGTGGACGCGGTCGACACCTTCACCAACGCGTTCAAGAACATCGTCACCTATGGACTGCTCAACCCGCTGGAGTCCCTGCTCGGAGAAACGCCGTTCTGGCTCATGGCGCTGGTGCTGATCGCGTTCGCGTACGTGCTGGGCGGCTGGCGTCCTGCGGTCGTGACCGTGGTCTGCGAGGCGATCATCCTCGCTACGGGGCTGTGGCACGACACCATGGTCACGCTGACCATGACAATCGTCGCCACGGTTCTGGTGATGCTGATCGCGGTCGTGCTCGGGGTCTGCATGGGTCGCGGTCGGCGTGCAGACACGGCGATCCGTCCGGTCCTGGACACGTTCCAGACGATCCCCCCGTTCGTCTACCTGGTGCCTGCACTTGCCCTGTTCGGCGCGACGCGCTTCACCGCGATCGTCGCTGCCGTCGCCTACGGCGTGCCGATCGCGACCAAGCTGGTGGCAGACGGCATCCGTGGAGTGTCGCCGACCACCGTGGAGGCGGCGCGCTCGGCCGGCATCACGCGGGGGCAGATGATCCGCAAGGTGCAGCTCCCGATGTCAAAGCAGGCCCTGGTCCTGTCCACCAACCAGGGCCTCCTCTACGTGCTGTCCATGGTCGTCATCGGCGGAATGGTCGGCGCAGGAAGCCTCGGTTACATCGTGGTGTCCGGTTTCTCGCAGGCCCAGCTGTTCGGGAAGGGGCTGGCCGCCGGGATCGCGATCACCGCTTTAGGCGTGATGTTGGACCGGATCGCGCGCTACACCGCAGCCCGCTACGGACGGGCATGAGCTGATGACGCACACGCACATTACTGACAATGCACATGAAACGAAGGGAACGGGCATGAGACGACGAATCCGGCTCCGGCTGGTCTGTGTCGCGGCCGCACTCGGGTTGGCCTTGGCTGGCTGCGGAGGCAACATCGAGGAGACGAACACCAATACGGCAGGCGAGGACTGCGGCGATTTCAACATCGCCGTGAACCCGTGGACCGGCTACGTATCCAATGCCTACGTCATCGGTCACGTCGCGGAGACCGAGCTGGGCTGCAAGGTCGATTACCAGGACGTCAAGGAGGAGGTCGCCTGGCAGGGTATGGCCAGCGGGACCATCGACACGATCGTGGAGAACTGGGGGCACGCCGACCTGATCAAGACGTACATCGACGAGCAGAAGACGGTCCAGGACGCCGGGCTCACCGGCAACGACGGGGTCATCGGATGGTACGTGCCGCCGTGGATGGCCGAGAAGTACCCCGACATCACCGACTGGAAGAACCTGAACAAGTACGCCGACATGTTCAAGACCTCTGAGTCGGGGGGCAAGGGTCAGCTGCTGGACGGTGACCCGTCCTATGTCACGAATGACGAGGCCCTGGTGAAGAACCTGAACCTCGACTTCCAGGTGGTGGTCGGGGGCAGCGAGGCGGCCCTCATCCAGAGCTTCCGATCCGCTGAGAAGAACGAGACTCCGTTGCTGGCGTACTTCTACGAGCCGCAGTGGTTCTTCTCTGAGATGAAGCTGGTCAAGATCAACCTGCCGCCGTACGAGGAAGGCTGCGACGCCGATCCCGAGGCGGTGGACTGCGACTACCCGCCGTACAAGCTGAACAAGCTGATCTCCACGGAGTTCGCGGAGTCCGGGTCACCCGCGGTGTCCCTGGTCAAGAACTTCAAGTGGACCAACGACGACCAGAACATCGTGTCCACCTACATCGCCGCCGACGGGATGGAGCCGGAGGAGGCCGCCCAGAAGTGGGTCGACGAGAACCCGGACAAGGTCAAGGCCTGGCTCGGGTGAATCGAGGGTCCAGATGGCCGGGAGCCGGCTGGAGAGGGTGACCGGGCAGGAGACGATCCTGTCCGCCATCGGGGACACGCCCCTGCTGTGCATCGACGGCATCTGGGTGAAGCTCGAGTACCTCAACCCCTCGGGCTCCATCAAGGCACGGATCGCTCGCTACATCATCGAGCGTGCCGAGCGTGAGGGACTGCTGGCGTCCGGTGACACGATCGTCGAGGCGTCCAGCGGGAACACCGGCAACGCGATGAGCATGGTTGCCGCGGTCAAGGGCTACCGGATGCTGGTGGTGATGCCCAACGGGATGAGCCCCGAACGAACCGCGATCTCGCGTGCCTTCGGTGCCGAGGTGATGGCTGTCGGGGACTTCCACGTCAACGACGCGCTGGCCACGGTGCGTGACCTCGGGACGCGTCCCGGTTACTTCGCGCCCCAGCAGTTCGACAACGAGTGGAACGTCGAGGAGAACCGGGTCTGGCTCGGGTCGGAGATCCTCGAGCAGCTGCCCGAGGGTGCCGTACCGGGCGCCGTGGTCGGTGGTGTCGGCACCGGCGGCACCATCGTCGGGGTCGGTCAGCGGTTCAAGGAGGTCAACCCCGCCTGCCTCGTCGTTGCGCTCGAGCCGGACGAGTCCTGCACGATCCTGTGCGGAGAGATCGGCAAGCACCTGATCGAAGGCATCTCGGACGGGTTCGTCCCGGGCATCATCGAGCGCCACCGCGGCGAGCTCGACAAGCTGGTCAGCGTGGACTCCCGGACCGCGATCGCCGAGATGCGCCGGCTGGCCCGCGAGCACGGCATCTTCGTAGGCCCGAGCTCCGGCGCGCACCTGGTCGCGGCGCGAAGCATCAGACAGGAGCTGGAGATCGAGCACATCGTCACGTTCTTCTGCGACGAGGGGGAGAAGTATCTCCACGACTACTTCACACAGGCGTCCTCGGAGAGGCCTCTTGACATCAGCGGAGCGGTCGGATGATGCTGGTGCCCTGTTTCGTATTACGCGACTAGTTGCGTAATACGAAACTAGACGAAGGCAGCGAAACAGCAACTCAGCGATCGCCGGACTCCGGCAGGAAAGGTCGGCTCATGGGGACGGTTCCGAGCAGCGCACGTCTTGTGGTGATCGGCGCAGGCATCGTCGGGAACAGCCTGGTCTACCACCTGGCGCGGCTGGGCTGGCGCGACATCGTGCAGATCGACAAGGGGCCACTTCCGAACCCCGGGGGATCCACCGGGCACGCCTCGAACTTCATCTTCCCGGTGGACCACTCGCGGGAGATGACCGACCTCACCGCCGACAGCATCCGCCAGTACAAGGAGCTCGGTGTGTTCACGGAGTCCGGCGGGTTCGAGGTCGCCCGGACCGAGGAGCGGATGCAGGAGCTTCGTCGCCGGATGTCTTCCGCGAAGGCCTGGGGGATCGAGTCCGAGCTGGTGACCCCGGAACAGGTGGCCGAAAAGGTGCCGTTCCTGGATCCGTCGGTGATCATCGGCGCCTTCTGGACCCCCACCGTGGGCGTCGTGGACTCGCTGCGCGCGGGGACCATCATGCGCGAACGGGCTGAGGAGCTCGGTGCACTCAAAGTCGTGTCGACGGTGGAGGTCACCGGCCTGGACGTGGAGGACGGCCGGATCCGTCGCGTGCGCACGAGTGGCGGCGACATCGAGGCAGAGACCGTGCTGATCGCCTGCGGCGTCTGGAGCCCCAAGCTGGCCGCCATGGCAGGGGCGACGATCCCGCTCACCCCCGCCGTCCACCAGATGATCAGCGTCGGGCCCGTGCCGCAGCTTGCCGGGACCGTCGGCGAGATCTCCTTCCCCATCATCCGGGACATGGACACGTTCTGCTACGAGCGTCAGCACGGCGGCGACATGGAGGTCGGCTCCTACGCCCACCGGCCGATCCTGCACGACGCCGAGGACATCCCGTCGATCGAGCAGGCGAAGCTCTCCCCGACAGAGATGCCGTTCACCGCCGACGACTTCGACCCACAGCTCGAGCAGGCACTCGAGCTGATGCCCGAGGTGCTGGGCAACCCGGAGGTCGAGATCCGGTACGCCATCAACGGCCTGCTGTCCCTGACACCCGACGGCTACCCGATCCTGGGTGAGAGCCCGGAGGTGAGGGGACTCTGGTCGGCAGCGGCGGTCTGGGTGAAGGAAGGCCCGGGCGTGGGCCGTGCGGTCGCCGAGTGGATGACCCACGGCAACCCCGAGTACGACCTGCACCAGTCCGACATCGCCCGGTTCTACGCCGCCCAGCGGACCCGGTCGCACGTGAAGGCGCGCACTTCCGAGGCGTTCAACAAGACCTACGGCATCGTGCACCCGGGCGAGCAGTGGTCGAGCGACCGCAACGTCCGCCTGTCGCCGATGCACCGGAGCCAGCAGGAGCTCGGCGCCGTCTTCTTCGAGACCGTCGGCTGGGAGCGCCCGTTCTGGTACGAGTCCAACGCGGACCTGCTCGGCGAGTACGGCGACGCCGTGATGCCGCGCGAGGCGGAGTGGGACTCGCGCTGGTGGTCGCCGATCATCAACGCGGAGCACCTGGCCATGCGTGAGCGGGCCGGCGTCGTCGACCTGACGGCGTTCGCGATCTTCGACATCGTCGGGCCCTCGGCGATGTCCGCCGTACAACGGGTCGTGGTCGCGCAGGTGGACGTGGCGCCCGGGCGGGTGGTCTACACCTCGGTGCTCGACGACCGCGGTGGTATCCGCGCCGACCTGACGATCATGCGGCTGGCCGGCGACCACTACCGGGTGGTCACCGGTGGTGTCACCGGCAACATCGACCGTAAGTGGTTCTCCGACCGGATGCCCGCCGACGGGTCCGCCTACGTCGTCGACCAGACCTCGGCCTGGACCACGGTGGGGCTGTGGGGGCCGCGGGCACGGGACATCCTCGGCTCCCTCACGGACGCCGACGTGAGTCACGAGGCGTTCGGGTTCGGGCGCTGCCGGCAGGTCGAGGTCGGCCCTGTCTCGGTCCTCGCCTCCCGGATCTCCTACGTCGGCGAGCTCGGCTGGGAGCTCCATGCGCCGATGGAGCAGGGGGCCCGGCTCTGGGACCTGTTGCGCGACGCCGGCAGTCCGCACGGCCTGGTCCCGGTCGGCATCGGTGTCTACGGAACGACGGGGCGGCTGGAGAAGGGTTACCGGGCACACGGTGCGGAGCTCGACACCGAACGGACGATCGTCGAGGCCGGGATGATGCGACCCCGGGTCAAGGACGCGGACTTCATCGGCCGCGAGGCCTACCTCAAGCAGCGTGAGAACGACCCGCAGTCGATCCTGTGCACGCTCACGGTCGACGACCACACGTCCGCGGACGGGACCAGGCGCTACATGCTCGGCGGTGAGCCGGTGCTGTCCCCGGACGGCGAGCCGCTGGTCGACGGCCACGGCCACCGGTCCTACGTCACGTCGGCCGGCTCCGCACCGTCGCTCGGGAAGCACCTGCTGATGGCCTACCTGCCGCCGGACCTCGCGACCGTCGGCACCAGCCTGGCGGTGGACTACCTCGAGGAGCGCTACCCGGTGACCGTCGCGGCAGCTGATGCCACGCCGTTGTTCGACCCGAAGAACGAACGGATCCGGGGGTAGCACGGATGGTGAACGTCCTGGTCTGCATCAAGCGGGTGCCGGACTCCTCCGGGCAGGTGCTGCTGTCGGAGGACGCGCAGTCCGTCGACGCTCGACACGTCGGCCACACGGTCAGCCCGCACGAGGAGTGCGCGGTCGAGCTGGCGGTCCAGATCGCCGGTGCGACCGGCGGCGAGGCCACGGTTCTCACGGTCGGACCCGAGGACGCCGTCGAGCAGCTGCGCAACGCCGTCGCCGTGGGGTGCTCCGGCGCCGTGCTCGTCGAGGCGGACCTCGAGAAGCTGGGTCCCGCAGACGTCGCGGCTGCCATCGCCGGTCTGGTCCGGGCCCGTGAGGCAGAGGGCACCGCCTACGACCTGGTCCTGTTGGGCAACGACGCGGCGGACACCGGTGACTTCCAGGTCGGGGTACGGCTGGCCTACGCGCTCACGCGGCCGGTGCTCACCGGCATCTCCCTGTGCGAGGTGGACGGCGACCGTCTCGTTGCCCGGGGGGACGGACCGGAGGGGACCGAGATCTTCGAGGTCCCACTGCCTGCTGTCGTCGCAGTGATGGAGGGTGGTGTCTCGCCGAAGTACCCGTCCATCCCCGGTCGGATGAAGGCCAAGCGTGCTCCCGTCGACCGGGTGGCATCCAACGTCGACCCGGTGGGCTCCGGGCGGGTGCGTCTCAAGCTTCCGCCGGCCCAACCGAGCTCCGTGGAGATCCTCGGTGAGGGGCCGGAGGCTGCGCCGGCGGTCGTCGACCTGCTGGTCCGGCTCGGGGTGGTGGCGCGATGATCGTCGTACTCGTCGAGACCGACGCACAGGGCGCCACCCTGGTGTCGCGCGAAACGTTGACGTTCGCCCGCGAGGTGGCCGTACGCCGCGGGGGAGAGCCCGTGCATGCCGTTGTCGTCGGTGCGCTGCCGGGCGACGTCGAACCGCTGCTGCTGTCCCACCTGGGGGAGCAGGGCGTCGCAGTCGTCCACCACGCGCAGGACGATCGGCTGTCGTCGTACGCCGCGGCGGCCTGGGCGGCGGCGGTCGTCGACGTCGTGAAGTCCGGGTCTGCGGGAATGCTGCTGGCAGCCGGAACGCCGCGCGGCAACGAGATCTTGGCGCACGTGGCCACCCGGCTGGAGGTGGCGATGGCGGCCAACGTGGTCGCGGTCGACGAGGTGGAACCCCTGGTCGTCACCCGGCAGGTCGTGGGTGGCGCCGCGCTGGAGGAGATGCGCCTCGACGACCACGTTGCCGTGCTGTCGGTGGCCGGCCACGCATGTGACCCTGAGCCGGCCGGTGCGGCGACCAGTCCGGAGGTCTCCGGCTACGTCCCGTCGCTCACCGACTCCGACCTGGTCGCCCGGGTTGCCCGCGTGGAGGCGGTGGCGGTCGACGACTCGGCCGCGCTGACCAGCGCAAGAGTGGTCGTGGGCGCAGGGCGAGGCGCGGGCAGCGCCGACGGCTTCAAGGACCTGCTCGAGCTGACCGATCTGCTCGGGGGAGCCCTGGGGGTGTCCCGGGTGGTCACGAGTCTCGGCTGGCGTCCGCACCACGAGCAGGTCGGCCAGACCGGCACCCGGATATCGCCTGACCTCTACATGCCGTGCGGCATCAGCGGGGCGATCCAGCACTGGGCGGGCTGCCAGAGTGCGAAGACCATCCTGGCCATCAACACCGATCCGGACGCGCCGATGGTGACCAAGGCGCACTATGCGGTGATCGGCGACCTGCACGAGATCGTGCCTGCGATCAACGAGGAACTGCGGAGCCGTCTCGGCTGATGGCGACGGATGACACCACCACTCCCGTCGGGTGGATCCGTGAGGTGGTGATGGACAGCACCGATCCGATGTCGCTGGCGCAGTTCTGGGCCGGGCTGCTCGGTGGAGCCCCGGTGGAGTGGTACCCGGGGTGGGTCACCCTGGAGCCGCCGCCGCACGGCCAGCGGCTGTCCTTCCAGTCCGGAGGCCCGGCTGTGGGCGGCGGGGCCGGTGAGGTCCACTTCGACGTGCTTGTCGAGGACCTGGACCACGCGCACGAACGGGTCGTGGCCGACGGCGGGACCTTCGTCGGGGAGCACCTGTCACCGCGACCCGGCCCGGACGGGACGCCGGTCCCGTGGCGGGTCTTCACCGACCCGGACGGCCACCCGTTCTGCCTCGTCCTCCGCTGATCCCGGACCCCCCAGAAGGTAGTGGTACATTTGTACGACTACTTTGAGGGGAGCTCCCCGTGCAGTACGCGCTTCTGTCGCTCGCGATCGCCGCCGAGCTGTTCGCGACCTTGTGCCTGCGGGCCTCGGCAGGCTTCTCCAGGCCACTGCCCTCGATCGGCTCCGTGCTCGGCTACGCCATCTCGTTCTGGTTGCTCTCCATCGTCCTCGTCCGTGGGATGCCGGTCGGCGTCGCCTACGCGATCTGGTCCGCGGTCGGGGTCGCCACGGTCGCCCTCCTGGCGTGGTGGCTGTTCGACGAGCGCATCACCGCTGTGCAGGGCGCCGGGCTGGTGCTGATCATCGCCGGTGTCGTCGCGCTCGAGCTCGGAGGTGCGCATTGACCCAGACGGACGGCCGGCGGCTGCGTGGGGAACAGCGGAGGCAACAGCTCATCGACGCGGCGTTGACGGTGCTCGCGCGCGATGGCCTGTCCGGCTTCACCCATCGGGCAGTCGCTGCGGAGGCCGGTGTCGCGCTGGCGTCCGCGACGTACCACTTCCAGGGGATCGACGACCTGGCCGTTTCGGCCATTCTCGAGGCGACGGACGACTTCGTCCGGTCCATCCGTGAGCGGTCCGACGGGACCAGCATCTCCGGGTACGCCGCGGCGCTGGCCGACGAGCTGTCCCTGCACCGCGGGCGGCTGATCGCAGGACACGAGCTCTACCTGCTCGCCTCCCGTCGTCCCGCCCTGCGTGAAGCGGCCCAGGCCTGGATGCTGGCCGGGACCGAGCCGCTGCTCCGAGAGATGGACGACGTGCGAAGGCGGGTCTTTCTGGCGGTCGTCGACTCGGTGTGCCTGAAGGCCGTCCTGGAGGACACGCCGCCGAGCGCCGAGCACATCGAGAGGCTCCTCACGCACGCGCTGCGTCGAGGTTGACGGGGCCCCGCACCACGCGCAGGATGGTTCGTATCCGGGGGGAACCACATCCAGCAACGCGGCCTCCGGGCCAGGAAAGGTTCCCTGATGAAACAACTGCGCTGGGGTGCCGGAGCGGTCATCCTGCTGGCCGCTCTCGTGCCCTCCCAGGTGTCTGCCCATTCCGGGCCCCACGACAACTCGCCCGACCGGATCGACCTGCCGAACGCGTGGGAGCCCGAAGGGATCACGACTGACGACAGGTCCTTGTACGTCGGATCCCTCGCCGACGGCGCCATCTGGCGCGCGAACCCCCGCACCGGCAAGGGCAGCGTGCTTGCACCCGGCGCAGCGGGTCGCGTCGCGGTCGGCATCGACTACGACAGGCGGCGTGACCTGCTCTGGGTGGCGGGTGGGCCCACCGGGAAGATCCGCGCCCACGACGCTGATACGGGCAAGGTGAAGGCGGCCTACGCCGTTCCGCGGCCGGCGTCTCCCGCGACCGGGCGGTTCCTCAACGACCTCGTCGTGACCGAGCGCGGGGTGTACGTCACCGACTCGATGAACCAGGAGCTCGCGGTCGTCCCGCTGAGCAGGCGGCACCACGGTGACCGGCTTCCTGCGTCGTCCGCGGCAAAGCTGCTGCCGTTGACCGGTGACCTGGAGTATGTCACCGGCGAGTTCAACCTGAACGGGATCGTGTCGTTCAAGGGCGACCTGCTGTCCATCCAGAGCAACACCGGTCAGCTGTTCAGAATCGGGCGCCGGTCAGGTGACACCGACCTGGTCGACGTGCGTGGCGGGACTCTGGTCAACGGGGACGGCCTGGAGCTCGACGACGAGCTGCTGTACGTCGTGCGCAACCGGAACAACCTGATCGCGGTGGTCGAGCTCGATGAGGATGCGGACGACGGCTGGGTCGTGGCGAGGCTGCGGGACCGCGGCCTCGACGTGCCGGCAACGGTTGCCCTGGTGCGGCACTCGTTGTACGCCGCCAACGCCCGGTTCGGTGTGACGGTCACCCCCGAGACGCCGTACTGGATCACCCGGCTGGACGAGTTCGACGGTTAGCTGGACGAGTCAGCGGAGGAGGAGACGGACGGCGACGTCCAAGGACCTGCCGACGTCCACGGTCGAGGCACGGCCGGTGACCCACTGGACGAGGCTGGCAAGCCAGACGTCACCGATCACCTTCACGATCGCGAGCTCCTCCTCCGTGGCCGCGATGCTCTCGCTCGGCACCGCCGGGTCGCGCATCGCACGCATCAGCATCCGCGTGACGTGCGTTCCGACGACCCGGATCTCGTTGGCGACCGAGGCGTCGGCGAACATGAACGCCCGCGTCAGCGCCTCGGTCAGGTTGGGGTCGCGCTGCAACGAGCGGGTGGTCCGGCCGAGCACGTACATCACCCGGTCCGGAGCGCTGTCACCGGGAATCGGCTTGCGGTCGAAGGTCACCTGGGCGGTCTCGAACTCCTGCGCCAGGGCCGAGACGAGGAGATGGATCTTCGACGGGAAGTAACGGTAGAGGGTGCCGAGCGCGACGTCAGCCCGCTCCGCGACCGTCCTCATCTGCACAGCATCGAAGCCGCCCTTGGATGCCAACGCGATCGTGGCGTCGAGGATTCGTTTGCGCCGGTCCCGCTGCGCCGCCGACCCGAGATCCTCGTCCGTCAGCGAGTTCATGCTGCTCAATATCGTCTCCCGTTGCGTGTCCCTCGCACGATCGTTGTGCATGTGACGCAGAGCTCAGCGCCCGACCGCACCCCGTAGGCTAGCACCGGCGACCTGCATAATAGGAACACGTTTCAGTTCGTTGCCCCTGTGGGTCGGGGCCCTCCAGGAGGTTGATGGTGCGCATCGCTCTGCTGTCCTACCGCAGCAAACCGCACTGCGGTGGCCAGGGTGTATATGTCCGGCACCTCAGTCGCGAGCTGGTCGCCCTCGGGCACGAGGTCGAGGTCTTCTCGGGTCAGCCCTACCCCGAGCTCGACCCGGGTGTGAGACTGACCAAGCTGCCGAGCCTCGACCTGTACCGAGATCCCGATCCCTTCCGGACCCCCAGGCCAGGTGAGATCCGCGACGCCATCGACCTGCTCGAGGTCGCGACGATGTACACCGCGGGTTTCCCCGAGCCGCTGACGTTCAGCCTCCGCGCCGCCCGCCTGCTGAAGAAGAGGCTGCTCGACTTCGATGTTGTGCACGACAACCAGACCCTCGGTTACGGGATGCTCGACATCGCTCGCACCGGGATCCCGCTGGTGACCACGATCCACCACCCGATCACGTTCGACCGCCGCGTCGAGCTGGCCGCCGCGCGTGGCTTCCGAAAGCTCACCACCCGTCGCTGGTACGGCTTCCTTGTCATGCAGGGCCGGGTCGCGCGCAGGCTCTCGCACGTGCTCACAGTGTCCAGCTCCTCGGCGCGCGACATCGTCGCCGACTTCGGCGTACGCCCCGAGCGCGTCAAGGTGATCCCGCTCGGGGTGGAGCCCGAGGTGTTCCAGCACTACCGGGACCCACGCGTCCCTGGCCGGATCGTCGCGATGGCGAGCGCTGACACGCCGATGAAGGGCGTCGCCACCCTGCTGGAGGCCTTCGCAAAGCTGCGCACGGAACGCGACGTCGAGCTGCTCCTGATCACCAGACCCAGGCCCGGCGGTCGCACCGAGCAGCTGCTGGACAGCCTGTCGATCAAGGACTCTGTCCGGTTCGTCAGCGGCCTGTCCGACACCGAGCTCGCCGAGGTGGTGGGGTCCGCCGAGATCGCCTGCGTGCCGTCGTTGTACGAAGGCTTCTCGCTGCCCACCGTCGAGGCGATGGCCTGCGGCACCCCCCTCGTGGTGAGCCGTGCGGGCGCGATCCCCGAAGTGGTCGGGGACGACGGCCTCTGCGCCGACCTGGTCACCCCGGGCGACGCGGAGGAGCTGGCGCATGCGCTCGGCGCCCTGCTCGACGACCCGGCCCGGCGACACCGGATGGGTGCGGCGGGCCGCCGTCGCGCCCTGGACAGGTTCAGCTGGCGGGCCGTCGCCGAGGCCACCGCAGCGGCGTACACCCGCGCCATCCTGGCGAACCGGAGCGACCACACCGAGCCGGCGACCGCCGGGATGGAGCACGCCGATGCTGACCGTTGACTTCGACCGGCTCGGCGTGGCCGCAGGTGACCGTGTCCTCGACATGGGCTGCGGTGCAGGTCGACACGCGTTCGAGCTCTACCGCCGCGGCACCGACGTGATCGCGTTCGACCAGGACGCCGACGAGCTGTCCGCGGTCTCCGACATGTTCGCCGCGATGCGCGCCGAGAACGAGGTGCCCGACGGCGCCGACGCCGACGTGAAGCAGGGGGACGCGCTGCAGCTCCCGTTCGCAGCCGGCGAGTTCGACCGGATCGTGGCAGCAGAGGTCCTCGAGCACATCCCCGAGGACGAGCAGGCGATCGCCGAGCTGGTCCGTGTCCTCCGGCCCGGCGGGACCATGGCGGTCACCGTCCCCCGCTGGCTCCCGGAGCGGATCTGCTGGGCGCTGTCGGACGCGTACCACGAGGTCGATGGGGGGCACGTGCGGATCTACACCGGCGACGAGCTGGTCGGCAAGGTGGAGGGCGCCGGAATGAGGTTCACGGGCAAGGGGTACGCCCACGCGCTGCACTCGCCGTACTGGTGGCTCAAGTGCGCGGTCGGCGTCGACAACTCCGACCATGTCCTGCCCAGGACGTACCACCGGATGCTGGTGTGGGACATCATGAAACGCCCGTGGCTGACCCGCACCGCCGAACGGCTGCTCAACCCGGTCATCGGAAAGAGCATGGTTCTCTACTTCACCAAGCCGTGATGGTTGCCGAGATCCCTGCCCTGCAAGGGCTGCTGGACGTCCCCGACATCCGCGCGACCGCGACATCGATCGCCCGTACCCAGGAGGACTCCGGGGCGATCCCGTGGTTCGCCGGCGGGCACGTCGACCCCTGGGACCACGTCGAGTGCGCGATGGCGCTGGTCGTCGGGGGAGAGGTCGAGGCAGCAGAGCGGGCTTACCGGTGGTTGTTCCGCACGCAGCGGGCGGACGGTTCGTGGCCGATCCGGATCCGCGGCGGGGCTGTCGAGGATGCCGGCATGGACAGCAACATGTGCGCGTATGTCGCTGTCGGCGCGTGGCATCACTGGCTCGTTCGGCACGACGGAGCATTCCTGGCCGAGGCCTGGCCGGTGGTACGGCGGGCGCTTGACCTGGTGACGGAGATGCAGCTGCCCTTCGGCGGGATCGCCTGGGCCCGCAACGAGCACGGGGGTACGGCGGACACGGCGCTCGTCGCGGGCAGCTCGAGCATCTACCACGCGCTGTCGTGCGGGCTGGCGCTCTCCGAGCTCGTCGACGAGCCACAGCCGGAGTGGGAGCTCGCGGCCGGACGGCTGGGTCATGCTCTGCGGGAGCACGAGGACCTGTTCGAACCCAAGACGCGTTACTCGATGGACTGGTACTACCCGGTGCTCGGGGGTGCGGTCAGGGGTGTTGATGCGCGCCGGCGCCTTGCGGGTCGCTGGGACGACTTCGTGGTCCCGTCGCTCGGCATCCGCTGCGTCGACGACAACCCGTGGGTGACCGGCGCCGAGACCTGTGAGCTGGCGCTGGCGCTGGATGCCACCGGCGACCCGGACCGGGCACGAGCGCTGCTGGACGACATGCAGCACCTGCGGGACCCGGACGGCTCTTACTGGACCGGCTACGTGTACCCCGACAAGGCGCGGTGGCCCGAGGAGTGCAGCACCTGGACCGCGGCCGCCGTGCTCCTCGCGGTGGACGCGCTCTCGCGCACGACCGGCGGCGCGGAGGTCTTCCGGAGGACGAACCAGTTGACGGAGCTGACCGAGATCGGCCTCGAGTGCGGCTGTTCCGGTGCGGGACGTTCAGCGGACCGGATCCCCGGCCTCTCCGCCCACGCGCGTTAGCACCCGCATCGAGCCAAGGGCCGCGGTCTCGACGAAGTCGCCGCTGCCCAACGCACGCAGGTAGATCCGGTACGGCGGCTGCCCACCGTCCGCAGGGTTCGGGAAGACGTCGTGGATCACCATCGTGGCGCCGCTGGCCACCCACCTGCCCCAGCCCTCGTAGTCATTTCCCGCATGTTCGTCGGTGTGGCCGCCGTCGATGAACAGCAGGGACAGGGGAGTACGCCAGTGAGCCGAGACGGTGGTCGACCGGCCCACGACGGCCACCACGTCGTCCTCCAGGCCGGCCGCGGTGATCGTGTGCCGGAACGTGCCGAGGGTGTCCAACCTGCCGGACGCGGGGTCCACCAGGCTGGGGTCGTGGTACTCCCAGCCCTCCTGGTTCTCCTCCGAGCCGCGGTGGTGGTCGACGGTGAACACCGTGCCACCGGTGGCCCGTGCCGCGGCCCCGAGGTAGACCGCCGACTTGCCGCAGTAGGTACCGACCTCGAGCGCCGGTCCGCTCGGCAGGCGTTCGAGGGCAACCCGGTACAACAGGTCGCCCTCGTCCTCGGGCATGAAACCCTTCGCGGCCAGCGCCTGTTCGAGCAGGTCCGCGGGCATCGGCGGATGCTCACCGGGGGTGGGCACGTCGCTCCTCGCGGGCGGGCCGGAGTCGTGGTGGCTGGCTCAGCGCATGCCGATACGACGCGAGCAGGTCGGCCACGCGCCCCAGCCCTGGTGACGACGGACGCGCTCGGCGATCTTGATCTGCTCGACCTTCTTGGCGCGGTGGGCGTTGCGGGCGAACTTGCGGCCGCCGAAGGCCTTCCACGTCGACGCGCTGAACTGTAGCCCGCCGAAGTAGCCGTTGCCGGTGTTGATGTGCCAGCGGCCGCTGGACTCACACTGGGCGAGCCGGTTCCAGGTTCGCAGGGAAGCCGCCTCGGCAGGGCTTGCCACCAGGGTGGACGCCAGCATCGACGAGAAAGCGGCAAGGAAGATACTTGCGATGAACATGCGTGTGCGCATGACAACCAGACCTCTCCAACGCCTACGAGGTGAGCTGTCGGGTTCGGGCAGAGGGTCTTGCCCGGCCACGGACGCCGGCGGACCGGCGCGGGTGGCTTCACCCCAAGGTGCTCACGCTGCGACTGCCTGAGTGCGGTCTGGTCGACCACGGCGATGTCGCAGCGGGGGTACCGGGAATCCTGGGTCCCCCGCTCCTGTCCGCGGTAGTGCTTGCAGGGTCCGGCGGGCGGTGGACAGGACTAGGCGTGGCCTCCAGCCGGGTTCCCGCCTTCGACGGGGACCCAAAGAGGTTACGAACTCATAACGAGGTATGCAAGTCGGCGCGGCGACTTGACCAGACCAGGCCAGACCAGCCCATGTGGGCAGAAATCGGTCGACGCGCACGGGGGTCTTGGTTGGCTGCCGAGGTGGACCACGCCCGGCGGACCGTCGCCCCGAACCCGACCCGGTTCCCCGAGCTCAACGAACTGCTCGCGGAGCTGACCGGTCGAGCCAGGGAAATTCTCGGGGAGAACTTCGTCGGCGCCTACCTTCAGGGCTCGTTCGGCGTCGGGGATTCCGACATCCACAGCGCCTGGGCGCAGCGGTACGCCGTGACCACCCTCTGCGGGATCCGTACACGCTGGACACGGCCGGGGTGTCCTCCAAGAAGGCCGCCCTGCCGTGGCAGTGGACAACCTCGATCCGGCATGGTCCGGGTTGTTCCACCAGGTGCTCGATGACCGGGCGCTCGGCTGGATCCGAACCAGCCGCCGAGCCAGGGGCCGCGAACGCACGCATGCGTTTCGCCGACTACGCGACTCGGATGAGTGTCAGTTTTTCGTTGTGGACAAGGGTTCTCGGCGCCGGAAACTGTCGGAGGCGGCTTGTAGGTTTGACTCATGTTCGAGCAACGCGGGATCGATGAGCTGGACCGGGCGGGCACCCTGGGTGCGCTGGCCGGGAACCGGTGCGCGCTGCTCGATGCGGAGGCCCGGGAGCTGTTCTTGGCGGTGCACTGGGCCGACCTGCACGCCGAGGACACCCGGGCCGACGGCACCGGTGCGGGTGGGGTGTTGCCGGGCACCGAGCGGTTCGTCCGGGTCGGCGCGGATGGCACCCCGCGGGTGCTGGAGTTCGCGGCGGCGGAGTTCGCGGCGGTCAACCAGATGCATCCGGCGGCGGGTGAGCACCTGATCTGTGACGGCCTGGACCTGCGGCACCGGCACCCGGCCTCGTGGGCCGGGATCGGGGCGGGCCGGGTCCGGGTCTGGCAGGCCCGCAAGGTGGCGCACCTGACCGCGGCCGCCGGGCTGTCCTGCGACCAGGCCCGCTGGGTGGACGCGGCCGTGGTCGACGGGTACACGACGATGGCCTGGACCCGGTTCCTGGACCGGGTCGAGGCGAGGATCATCGAGGTCGACCCCCAGGCCGCGGAGGCACGGCGCAAGGCGGCGGCGTTGGACCGGTTCGTGCGCACCGGGCAGTGCACCGAGTACGGCCTGAAGACCCTGGTCGCCAAGGCCCAGGCCGGGGACGTGATCTTCTTTACCGCGATGTGTGACCGGATCGCGCAGATCCTGCGGCTCACCGGGGACAGCGACCCGGTCGAGGTCCGCCGGGCGAAGGCGATCGGGATCCTGGCCAACCCGGCCCGGGCGCTCGCGCTGCTCGAGGACTTCGCCGCCGGGATCCTGCCCGACGGCGAGAACCCGGCCGCCAGCGGCACCGCCGGACCAGGTCGCAGCGGCAGCGAGGACGCCGACGACAACGCTGATGATGAGGCCGACGACGGCACACCGACCCCCGGCACGGGTGACGGGCCGCGTGGCGGGAACGGCGGCTCGGGCGCGACCGGCGACGGCGACGGCGACGGCGATGAGAACGCGGCGGAGGCAGACCCGGACCCGGAGCCGGAGCCGGAGCGGGTCGGTGAGCGCGATCTGCATCCGTCCCAGAACGACGCCGATGACCCGGGGCCGGAGACCCACCCGTGTCCGGCCTGTGACGGTGAGGGACACATCACCGGGGATCCGAGCGCGTTCACCCGGCCGGTGGTCCGGGTCGACCCGGCCAGGCTGCTGCCGGCCGCCACCTTGTACCTGCACATGAGCTCCGACTCCTTCACCCGGGACGGGGCCGGGGTGGCCCGGTTCGAGGGGGTCGGCCCGATCACCCCCGCCCAGGCCATCGAGATCCTCGGCGACCACTGCCGGGTGAGGATCACCCCGGTGATCGACGTCGCCGACCAGGCCCCGGTCGACGGCTATGAGACGCCGACCCGGATGCGTGAGGCGCTGCACCTGCGGAACCCGGTCTGCGTGTTCCCCTGGGCCACCAACCGGTCCCGGACCAGGGACGCCGAACACACCATCCCGTACCTGTCCCCCGACGACGGCGGACCACCCGGGCAGACCAACATGGCGAACCTGGCGATGATCGGCCGGTTCCCGCATCGGCTGAAGACGCACGGCCGCTGGCGGCTGAGACAACCCGCCCCCGGCGTGTTCCTGTGGCGCAGCCCGCACGGCTGGTACTTCCACGTCGACCACACCGGCACCCACCCGATCCCGAAGACCGTCGGCGACGCCGCCTGGACCCAGTTCACCCGGACCGCACGCCCCGGCGGCGCCGGTGGCGCCATCGTCGACATCCACCCCGCCCACGGCCCGGTCATCGAATACGACAACACAGATCGCCCCGCCGTCGCCTGGTTCCCGGGACACACAAGGTCCCGGCACCCCCGGGGTGCTATCGGTTGCGCCCGTCGTTGAAGATCTGGTTGTCCAGACTCTTCAGCGTTTATTGCTGGCCCGATCCACGACGCGACCGCCCAATGCAGTAGCTAGCGACGTTTGGGCCGGACCAAGCTCGGCGGGACCCTACATCCCCACTAGGCTTGGCGAATGGCTTCAACTGACACGAGCACGACGCCCACCGACACGCCGGCCACCGAACCGGACCAGCCGACCTTCGCCGACCTGGGCATCGACAAGCGCGTGCTGCGGGCATTGAACGACGTGGGTTACGAGTCGCCGTCACCGATCCAGGCCGCGACCATCCCCGCCCTGCTCGAGGGTCGGCACGTGGTCGGGCTCGCGCAGACCGGGACCGGCAAGACCGCCGCGTTCGCGGTCCCGATCCTCTCCCAGATCGACCTCAGGCAGAAGAAACCGCAGGCGCTGGTCCTGGCGCCCACCCGGGAGCTGGCGCTGCAGGTCTCCGAGGCGTTCGAGAGGTACGCCGCGCACCTGCCCGGGCTGCACGTGCTCCCGGTGTACGGCGGGCAGGGGTACGGCGTTCAGCTGTCCGCCCTGCGCCGCGGGGTGCATGTCATCGTCGGCACACCCGGCCGGATCATGGACCATCTGGAGAAGGGCACGCTGGACCTGTCCGAGCTGCGCTTCCTGGTCCTCGACGAGGCCGACGAGATGCTCAAGATGGGGTTCCAGGAGGACGTCGAGACGATCCTCGCGGACACCCCGGGGGACAAGCACGTGGCGTTGTTCTCCGCGACCATGCCGGCGCAGATCCGCCGGATCGCCAAGAAGTACCTCACCGACGCGGCCGAGATCACCGTCAAGACCCGGACGACGACGGTGGCCAACCTCACCCAGCGCTACCTCCAGGTGGCCCACCAGCAGAAGCTGGACGCACTGACCAGGATCCTCGAGGTCGAGAATTTCGAGGGGATGATCATCTTCGTCCGGACCAAGCAGGCCACCGAGGTACTCGCCGAACGGCTGCGGGCCCGCGGGTTCTCTGCGGCGGCGATCAACGGTGACGTCGTGCAGGCGCAGCGGGAACGCACCATCAACCAGCTGCGGGAGGCGAAGCTGGACATCCTCGTTGCCACCGACGTCGCGGCGCGCGGCCTCGACGTCGAGCGGATCAGTCACGTCGTGAACTACGACATCCCGACCGACACCGAGTCCTACGTCCATCGGGTCGGTCGCACCGGACGCGCGGGGCGCACCGGTGATGCGCTGTCATTCGTGACGCCGCGGGAACGTCACCTGCTGAAGGCGATCGAACGCGCCACACGTCAGCCGTTGACGCAGATGCAGCTACCGACGATCGAGGATGTCAACATCACCCGGGTGGCCAAGTTCACCGACTCCATCACCGATGCTCTCGAGTCGGACAAGGTCGCGTTCTACCGGGACCTGGTCACCAGCTACGAGCAGGACCACGACGTACCTGCCGCCGACATCGCTGCCGCGCTGGCGGTGCTGGTCCAGGACGACGAGCCGCTGCTCATGGAGCCGCAGCCGGAGCCCGCGCCGAAGAAGGCGTTCTCGGGCAAGGGGGACGGTGCCACGAACGCCGGCGCCTGGGACCACGAACGAGGCCGTCGTCGCGACCAGGACGACGACCGGCCGAGGCGTCGTGACACCAAGCCGAGACGAGGACGCTCCGACGTACCGATGACCACGTACACGATCGCGGTCGGCAAGCGGCACAAGGTCGAGCCGCGGCAGATCGTCGGCGCGATCGCGAACGAGGGTGGCTTGAGTCGCGGCGACTTCGGGCACATCGACATTCGGGGCGACCACTCGCTGGTGGAGCTGCCGGCCGACCTGCCAACGGAGACCTGGGCCGCGCTCGAGCGCACCCGGATCTCCGGGAAGCTCATCGACCTGAGCCTCGAAGGAGGTCAGTCGTCGGACCGGGCCTCCACCCCCAAGAAGAAACCGCGCACCAAGAAGCCGCGCACCTGATCAGTACCACGCAGCCCGACAACGACGGCGCCGGACATGACTCGCGCAGCATCGGGCACGACCCGTTAGAAGACGATCGACCAGCCTCAGATCAGGCACCGAACCGATGGGAAACCGGCATTGCCGGTGCGATGATCGTCGGAGGAGGACCGATGACCTCGCTGCGCGAAGTGCTGACGATCTGCGTCCTCGGCTTCCTTTCTGCCGGCTGCGGGGGCGAGAACGAGTCGCCGGCACCTGGTGCATCGGAATCCAGCGAGCCGGCTGCGTCCTCGCCGGCTGCCGGTTCTGCTGCTCCAACGCCATCGGTGCGGGCCAGGCCGGGCACGCGCATCGCCACAGCCGGCAGCGACTTCGGCGAGATCCTCTTCGACGGAACCGGTCAAGCGATCTACCTGTTCGACAAGGAAACCAGCGCCCACGCCGAGTGCTACGGACCCTGCGCCGAGGCCTGGCCACCGGTCCTCACCAGCGGACAGCCACGCGCATCGGGCAACGTGAAGATGAGGCTGCTGGGCACGACGTCCCGCACCGACGGCACGACCCAGGTGACCTATGCAGGGCAGCCGTTGTACTTCTACGCGCACGAGGGAAAGCGCCAGGTGCTCTGTCACAACGTGTCCGAGTACGGCGGGCGCTGGCTGGTGCTCACGCCCGGGGGAGACCCCGCCCCGTAGCCCGCCGGGGTCCCGGAAAACCATTCGCGTGCACCCGCTCGAGGGCGCAGTCTTGACCTATGCAGATCCATGAGTTCGCCGCTGACGACTCCGCCACCGTCGCCGAGGTCGTCTACCTGGCCAACGCGGTGCACAAGGTCGACGCGCCCTGGGTGCACCCCGAGACCCCGCCGGCGTACGCCGCGATGATGCGTCACGGATGGGACGGCGAGCCGCCGCGCTGCTTCGCCGGCCGGGAAGGCAGCCGCGTGGTCGCGCTGGGGGAGCTGTTCACGAGCGAGTGGGACAACACCCACCTCGCCTGGGCCGGAATCTACGTGCATCCCGACGACCGTCGCCGCGGCCACGGCAGCGAGATGTTCGGCTTCCTGACCGACCAGGCTCGGCAGGCGGGACGTCGCAGCATCGGGCTGGACGGTTGGGACTCCCCGGTGACGCTGGCCTTCGCCGCGAAGCACGGCCTGCCGCGGCGCTCCTCGGCGATCAACCGCCGTCAGTACCTCGACGAGGTCGAGAGGGACAACCTCGAGCACGTGTACGTCGACGCGCTGGCCGCCGCATCGTCGTACGAGCTGGTCCGGATCGCCGGACGCACGCCGGAGGACATGCTCGATGCCGTCGCGGAGATGACCGCCGCCATCAACGACGCCCCGATCGACGACCTCGACATCGAGGACGAGGTCTTCTCCCGCGAACGCATCGAGAGCTACGAGAACGCGACACTCGCCAAGGGTGAGCGTCTCTACCGGCTGCTCGCGCGGCACCGGGACACCGGCGTGCTCGCCGGGCACACGGTGGTGGCAGTGAGTGCAGAGCGCCCCACCATCGGTGACCAGCACGACACCAGCGTGGCCCGGGCACACCGTGGCCACCGGCTCGGGATTTTGCTGAAGGCCGACATGCTGCGCTGGCTCGCCGAGGTGGAGCCGCAGCTCAAGACGGTCGACACCTGGAACGCGGAGTCCAACGACCACATGATCAGCGTGAACGAGAAGCTGGGCTACCGGGTGCTCGGCCGGGAACTGCAGTTCCAGCGCGACATCTGACCCGGATGGGGGCCTCGCTCCCGCGGGACCCCCATCGGCTCAGGCCGGCTCGCCCGCCGTAGTCAGTTTCCTGCTCTTCGCGAGACTGAGGTAGAGGGACGGGACGACGAACAGGTTGAGCAGAGTCGCCGTGATCAGACCGCCCAGGATGACGACGGCCATGGGGTGCTCGATCTCCTGGCCGGGGATCGAGCCGGCCACGACGAGGGGGATGAGCGCGAGCCCGGTGGTGAGCACGGTCATCATGATGGGCACGAGCCGCTCCTTGGCGGCCCGGATAATGAGCTCCGGTCCGAACGGTTCGTGTTCGACGTTCTCGAGATGCTGGGCATGGCTGATCAGCATGATCCCGTTTCGCGCCACGATCCCGAACACGGTCAGGAACCCGACGAGCGAACCCAGGGAGATCACCTTGCCACCGAAGTACGCCGCCAGTACGCCTCCCACCAGGGCGATGGGCAGCGTCACGAAGGACAGGGTCGCGAGGCGCCAGCTGCCGAAGGAGAGCTGCAGCAGGAGGAAGATCAGGATCGCTGCCGCACCCGAGAACAGCAGCAGACGCTGCGACGCGGCCTGACGTTCGGTGTACTCCCCGAGCATCTCCGCCCGGAACTCGGTGGGCCACTCCACCTCGTCGAGGCGTTCCTCGACGTCGGCGACCACAGAGCCCAGGTCCCGGCTGTCGTCGATGTTGGCGCCGACATCGATGCTCCGGAACAAGTCGTTGTGGTGGATCACGTTCGGGACCGCCATGACCTGGATGTCGGCGACGTCCTCCAGCGCAACGCGTCCTCCACCCGGCACGTCGATCAGCAGGTTCCGTAGATCCGTCACGCTCTGCCTTGTCTCGGGCGGGCTCCACACCTGGACGTCGTAGGCTCGCCCGTTGCGATAGATGTCGCCCGCCTCCTCGCCGGCCATCATCCAGGCGGCTGCCCGTCGTACGTCGCCGGGCTTGATTCCGTACTTCTTCGCCGCTGCCAGGTCGACCTTGACCTCGAGCTGTGGGATCGAGTCCTGGAACTCCACGTGGTTCTCGATCACGCCCGAGACGCCGCCCAGCATCTCGTTCACCTCCTCGGCCTTCTCCCGGAGAAGATCCAGGTCCTGTCCAGAGATCCGGATCGTGATGGCGTCGCTGGATCCGGTCAGGACCTCCCTGATCCGCTCCTTCAGGTAGGTCAGCACATCACGGAAGATCCCGGGGTAACGGTCGACGACGTCCTGGATGCTCGCGCGCGTCTGGTCGTAGTCGACCGCCGGGTCGACGCTGATCCAGTTCTCACCGAAGTACACCCCGTAGGGCTCGTCACCGAGGAGCGCGTTCCCGATGTGCGAGCCGGCGTTGCGGACCCCGGGGATCTCCAGCAGCTCGGCGTTGACGAGCTTCGTGGTCCGCACCTCCTCCTGGAGGGAGGTGTCCGGCTTGGCCAGCCAGTGCATGAGGAAGTCGCGTTCCTTGAAGTTGGGCAGGAGCGACTGTCCGAGCAAGGGCACAGCCAAAATACCCACCGCGGCGGTTGCACCCACCGCGAGGTACGCCGCCCGTGGCTGGCGGACGATGCGGGTGAGCAGCCACTCGTACCCACGCTTCATGGGCGGGACCACTGGTGACTCGCGATGCTCCAAGGACTTGGGGCTGCGGAAGAAGATCAGACTGAGCGCTGGGGTCACCGTGAGCGCGACGACCATCGACGCGAGCAACGCGAGCGCATAGGCCAGGGCCAGTGGCTGGAAGAAGGCACCGGACAGCCCTGCGAGCAGGAAGATCGGCAGAATCGCGACGATCTCGATCACGGTCGCGTAGACGATGGCGCCGCGCACCTCTAGTGAGGCATCGAGGATGACCCTGGCTGTCGACCTTGTGCCGCCCTCCTGGCGATGCTGCCGCAGACGTCTGACCACGTTCTCGATGTCGATGATCGCGTCGTCCACGATGTCACCGAGGGCTATCACGAACCCGGCCAAGATCATGGTGTTGATGGTCGTGGCAGTCATGTTCAGGACGAGGACCGCCGTGAGCAGGGACAGCGGGATCGCCACGACGCTGATCAGGGCGGTCCGCCACGAGTACAGGAACATGCCGAGCATCAGGATCATCAGCAGGGCGCCGATGATCAGCGCTTTCGTCAGGTTGTCGATGGAGTCCTCGATGAAGGTTGCCGGCCGGAAGATCGATGAGTCGACCGCGATCCCTTGCATGCCGGGCTCGAGCTCGGCCAGTGCCGCCTCGATCCCCTTGGTCACGTCCATCGTGTTGGCCCAAGGGAGCTTCTCGACGATGAGCATCAGGCCGTCGCCGTCGTTGATGACGGCATCTCCGATGAGTGGTTGGTGGTCCCTGACCAGGTTCGCCACGTCACCGAGCCGGACCTGTCGACCGTCCCCCGTGCGAATGGGAATGTTGGCCATGTCTTCCGAGGTCAGGATCGGCAGGACGTGCCGGACTCCCGTCCTGACGCCGTTCTCCTCGACCCACCCGCCCCGGCCGATGAAGTGCCCCTCGGAGTACCGGACCAGCCCGGCGTCCAGGGTGTCGGCGGTCGCGGTCATGACCTGTTCGAGGGTCACGTTCTCCTTGGCCATCCGGTCCGGGACGGCATGCACCTGCAGCATGTCCAGACGCTCACCCCAGATCGGCACGTTCGCGACGCCGGGGACGCGCAGCAGCCGCGCCCGCACCTTCCAGTACGCCGTCATCGACAGATCCATCAGATCCAGCTCGGGATCGGTGGCGGTGAGACCGATCTTGAGGACGCGACTGGTGGCGGACATCGGTTGGAGCAGGACCGGTGGCGCCGCCCAGGTCGGCAACGTCGGGAGGACCGTCGCGATCCGCTCCTGAACCAGCTGACGCGCCTCGAGCAGCTCGGTGTCCTCATCGAAGAGCAGGACGATCTGAGAGAGCTGCTCGACCGACTTCGAGCGGATCTCGGCGATACCCGGAATCCCGTTGAGGGATTGCTCCAGGGGAACCGTGATCAACGACTCGACCTCGGTCGGCGCGAGGCCGATGGCGACCGTGTGGACCTCTACCTTCGGTGGCGCGAACTCGGGAAAGACGTCGACCGGGGTGTTGTTGATCTGCTGCACGCCGAAGAACATCAGTAGCGCGGCCATCGCCACCACGATGTACCGGAACTTGAGGCTCGACCCGACGATCCACCTCATCATGGTCGGCTCCCTTGCTCGTTCATGTCAGTGGTCCACTCCGGCCTCGACGCCGTAGATCTCCGGTACGCCGACTGTGACGACCGCGGTCCCCGCAGCCGGGCCACTCGCCAGGAACACCTTCCCGTTGCCCTCGCGTGCGATCTCGATCTCGTGCCGCACGTACACCTGCGGGTCGGGGTTGGTGTAAACCCACCAAGCGCCCTCGGTATCGACGAAGACAGCCGCCGATGAGACGACCAACCCCTTGGCGGACTTCGTCACCTTGCCGGTCCGCACGCCGACGCGTTCGATCGCATCCTCGGTCAACGTCACCCGGCCGAGGTCGGTGCCCTTGATCGGCTCGACGCTGCCGGGCTCGTTCTCGTTGACGTAAGCGTCGGAGATCGCCTCGCCGCACGCGCCCAGCAGCGGGGTGACAAGGACCAGGACCGCCGCCAGCCCAGGACCCGTTCGATGCATTGTCATTGTCTGCCTCCTAGATCTTGGCCGGGGCGGTCTCGGGGACCGTCTCGAACAGGTCGTCCGCCCAGCTGTCGGGGTCTGACACGAGCCCGAAGCGCAGGTAGAGGGCGGGGACCACGAACAAGCTGGTGATCGTCGTCGTGACCAGGCCGCCCAGGATGGTGATCGCGGCGGGTTGGAGAACCTCGAACCCGGCGGCGCCGGCGAACAGCACGATCGGCGCGAGCAGGACGACCGAGGCCACCGCCGACATCAGGATCGGCGCGAGCCTGTCACCGGTTCCCTGGGCAACCAGCTCGGGCCCGAAGGGAACGCCCGTATGACGCTGGAGATGCTGGTAGTGATGGACCAGCGTGACCATGCCCCGGGCCGCAAGACCCAGGACCACGACGATGCCGGCGATCGCACCGAGAGTGAGGGTGCCTCCGGAGACCAGGGTCGCCAGCAGGCCGCCCGACACAGCCGCCAGGAGGGCCACGAAGGTGAGCACGGCCAGACGCCAGCTCCTGAAGGCGGCCTGGAGCAGGAGGAAGATCGCCAGAGCCGCGGTCAGGCCGACTGCGATCAGGCGGGCTTGGTTGTCCTCCCGCTCGGCGTACGCTCCGAGGACCTCGGCGTGGTGGTCCAACGGGAACACCACGTCCGCGACCGCGGCGTCGACCTCGTCCGTGACATCAGCGACGTCACGCCCCGAGACGTCGGCGGTGACGTTGACGTAACGGGCGACGGACTCGTGACGGATCAGAGCGGCGTTCTGGACGTCCCGGACCTCGGCCACCTCACCGAGCCGGATCTGGCGCCCGTCCGGCGTGTCGATCAGCAGCTGCTCGATGTCGGACTGGGTCTGCCGGATCTCCGGGGCACCCCACACCACCACGTCGAAGACCTTCTGCTCCTGGAACAGGTTGCCGACTGTGATGCCGCCAAGGAGCATGGACGCGGCACGACGGACGTCACCGGGCTTGACGCCGAGTGCCTGGGCCCGGTCCAGGTCAACCTCGACCTCGACCGTGGACTCCTGGGGGGTGGGCTCGACACTGGCGTCAGTCACGCCGTCCACGCCGGCGATCGTCGCCCGCACCTCGTCCGCCTTGCTCTCGAGTACCTCGGCGTTCTCCCCGTAGACACGCACCACGACGTCCTCGTCAGACTGTTCCAGGACATCGCTGACACGGTCCTCGGAGTAGGTCAGGACCTCGGCGGAGATGTCGGAATACCCGTCGACTGTCTCCTCGATGGACGCGAGGGTCGCGTCGTAGTCGGCGTCGGGGTCGACCTTTGCCCAGAGCTCGCCCTCGTTCACGTCGACAACCTGGTCCGACATGATGGCCCGGCCGACCTGGGCGTTGACGTCTACCACGCCCGGCAGTGCACCGAGATCCTCGACGGCTTGCGCGGCGATCCCGGTCATCCTGGGTAGCGAGGTCCCGGGTGGGGCCTGGACCCGCACCAGCACGTCCCGCTCCTTGAGCGATGGCTCCAACGAGCTGTCGAGGAACGGTGTGGCGGCCAGGCCGACCGCAACGGCTCCGGCGGTCAGTCCGAGAGCCAGGCCGGCTCTGGTGACAAGCCTGGGAGCGACCCAGTCGTACCGGCGGCGCAGACGGTCGACCGCGGGGGACTCTCTGCGGTTGAGCGGTGCCTTCGACAGCAGCAACAGCGCCAGCGGCGGCGTCACAGTGAGGGCGACCACCATGGCCACCGCGACGGCCAACAGGTAGGACACGGCGATCGGTGGCAGGAATGCCCCGCCCTCTCCTGGCAGGAAGAACAACGGCAACGTTGCGGCTGCGACGATGAGTGACGCGTAGAGGACCGAGCGTCGGTTGCTGGTCGCGGCCTCGACGATGGCTCCCCATAGTGGCGCCTCGTTTCCTGTCTCGCGATGTTGGCGCATGCGGAGAGCGATGCCGTGGACATCGGTGAGTGAGTCGTCGAGGACGGCCGTGAGACCCAGCACGAGCCCGGCCACCACCATCAGGTTGACCGTCGTACCGAATGCGTTGAGCACGAGCAGGGCGGCAGCCAGCGACACCGCGATCCCCGTGCAGCAGATCACGGTCCTGCGCCAGTCCCAGAAGTACGCGAGGAGCAGGAGGAGCAGCAGGACCGCTCCGGCCGACAGCGCCCACGCGAGATTCGTGACCGACGACTCGATGTAGGTCGCCGGCCGGTAGACGGAGGAGTCCATCTGGATGTCGGCAAGACCTTGCCCCAGAGCAGCGAGCGCAGTGTCGACGTCTTCGGACACGGCGGCGGTGTCGGCTCCCGGGAACTTCTCGATGACGAGAATCAGGCAGTCCTCGCCGCCGGTGCACGCGGTGTCGCCGATCAGTGGCTGGTGGTCCTCGACGACGTCGGTGACGTCACCGAGCGAGGCCGGTTCGCCACCGGCGCCCACCGTGCCGCCGCTCGGGCCCTCGATCGGGACCTGGGCGAGCTCCTCGGGTGTAGTGATGGCCTGCTCGTGGAAGATGTTGAGCCGCTGGTTGACGGTGTCGATGAAACCGCCCGTACCGGGCGTGGACGCCTCGAGGAAGGACAGGGGTGAGACCTCGAGCGAGTTGCCCGCGGTCCTGATGACCTGCGACAACGTGACATCGTTCTGCTGCAGCCGCTCCGGGTCCACGAGCACCTGCAGCTGACGGTCCCGGTTTCCCCAGATGGACACGTTGGCGACGCCTGGGACACCGACCAGCCGCGGGCTGATCACCCAGCGCGCAAGCACTGACATCTCGATCGGAGTCAGCTCCTCCGAGGTCAGCTTCACCATCGAGACCCGGCTGCTGGATGACAGGGGTTGGATCATCTGAGGCAGCTTCGCGACGGCCGGCAACCCGGCCAGGCCAACCGCCTGGGTCAGGCGCTCCTGCACGACCTGGCGTGCGTCAAGCAGCTCGGTGCCGGGCTCAAAAGTCATCACAACCGACGAGAGACCAGGAAGGGACACAGACTCGATCTCGTCGAGGAAGGCTACGCCGACCAGCAGGTCCTGCTCCAGCGGCACAGTGATCAGCTGCTCGACCTCGTTGGCAGACAGCCCGAGAGCCTCGGTCTGGACCTCGACCATCGGCGGGTTGAACTCCGGCAGGACATCCACCGGGGTCCTGCCGATCTGGACGATGCCGACGACCAGCACGCCGGCCGCAATGGCCAGGACCAACCGCCTGAGCTTGAGGCTCGAACCCACGATCCAACGCATCATCGCCGAAGACCTCCCTGACCTCGCGGACCTTCCGAACAGGGTTCCGGAAGGCTGTGACGAATGCAGGGCATGGGCTCGCGCCTCACGAAATGGTGAGCGGGGACTGTGGAGCTGGGCGAGCCTCGCCTCGGTGTGAGCGACGCGGCCTGAGGCCGAAGGAACGGCACCATGTGGCACCACCGTCCGAAGGAAGATGTGCTGAGAGAAACACCCTGCCTTCTCAGGTTCCGCGCATTGCGTGCGGTTGAACATGGCCCTGTCGGGTGGAAAGCGAAAGGCGGTAGGCATGGACGGGCCATGCAAAGGTCGCGAGTGGGTGCAATCCCGGGCGAGCGGACGTCGAGGACCCGTTTCGGTCCTGGTCAGCGACCGCTGACAGGCCGCTCCGCGAGGTAGTCGGTGACCAGCTCGCTGGTCTCCTCGGGACGCTCAAGACTGGGCAAGTGCCCAGCCCACGGCAGGGTCACCAGCTGGGCATCGGGGATGGTCGTGGCGAGGTGCCGGGCGATGGCCCGGAAGTGGTCCATGTCCAGGTCGCCGCTCACCACGAGGGTGCGGGCGCGGACGGCGGCAGGGTCCGGTTCCATGGGCTGGTCCTCCGGGAGTACGTCGCCGGCCTCGGCGGCGAGCTGCACCTCGAACGCGTGCCGCTGCATCCGCCGCACCAGGTCACGCATCTCGTTGTCTGCGTCAGGTCCGAGCCACGTCGCCACGTTGAGCTCCACGGCACCTGTGACGTCACCCGACCCGAGCAGCGCGTCCTCCTCGGCCCCGAAGCGCTCCGCGGTCGCGGTGGGTTGCAGCCCCTGGTATGCCGGGCAGAGCAGGACCAGGGCGGCGACCCGCTCCGGCTGTCTCGCGGCGACGTCGAGGGCGACCAGCCCACCGAACGAGGAACCGACCAGCGAGGCCCGATCGATGCCGAGATGGTCCATCAGCGCCACCACGTCATCGCTGATCCCGAACGGCTCGGCCGGCAACGGCGACTCCCCGAACCCCCGCATGTCCGGCCGGATCACCCGCCGCGACCCACGGAGCCGGGCGGCCTGCGCCCGCCACATCCGGCGGTCGGCCACGCCCGAGTGCAGCAACACCACCGGGGCACCGGTTCCTTCGTCGTCATGAGCGAGCAGCATCTGCCCATTCAAGCACCAACGAACAGTCGGAAAAATCGCCTGCGGGCGTGCCCGGAGCGGGTCACCATCGACGGTATGGACGACAACGGCATGACGTGCGTCGAGCTCTGGTCGAGCGCGGCCTTCCGCGAGGAGACCGCAGCATGGGTGCACGCCGTGTGCAGTCCGCTCGGCATCGAGCTGACCGGTGAGTCCGAGCAGCCGCACATCCGGCCGTGGTCGAGCGCCATCCGGTTCGAGTCGACGACCGGCCCGGTGTGGTTCAAGGTCAACGGCACCGGTACCCGCCACGAGCCCGCCCTCGTCGACGTACTCTCACGCCTGGTCCCCAACCTGGTGGCCGATGTGCTCGCCATTGACACACAACGTGGCTGGTCACTCAGCCGTGACGCCGGCCCGGTCATGCGCACCACCGCCGGCCCGGACCAGCTCTGGTCCTCCTGGGAGGGGCTGCTCACGGCATACGCCGAGGTGCAGATCCAGCTTTCCGCGCATGTTCCCGAGCTGCTAGCGACCGGGACCCCCGAACTGACCCCCGTGACCTTGCCCGGCCACGCCGCTGCCCTCGTGGAGGAGCTGTCGGCACTGAGCCCGGAGGAGGGCGGGCTCACGCCACAGGAGTCGGACGCGGCTGTCGCCAGGCTGCGCGAGTACGACGCGTGGTGCGCGGAGCTGGCCGGATCGCGGATCCCGGCCTCCATCCAGCACGACGACCTGCATGCGGGCAACGTCTGCTGGGGCGGTTCGGTGGCGGGCGCACGGATCATCGACTGGGGTGACGCGTCGGTGGGGCTCCCGCTCGGGACGATGCTGTGCACCTTGAACTCGGTCGGCGACCACGCAGGCGCCGAGATCGACGACGTGCGGATGGTCCGGGTGCGTGACGCCTACCTGGAGCCGTTCACGGCGTACGCCGGCCGCGCGGAGCTGATCAGGTACGTCGCTCTCGCCCGTGCGGTCGGCTGTGTCACGCGTGCCCTGTCCTACCGGAGAGCGTTCGACGGTGAACCGGTCGCGACCCACGCCGAGTTCGAGTTCCCGGTCCGCGCCTGGTTCCTGGAGTTACTGGCGGACTGACCCATGCAGGCTCAGTCGCCGAGCCGGGTCGTGACGCAGACGATGTCCTTCTCCATCTGGATCCGCTGGCGCACGATCCTGACGTCCGTCACGACCTCGACCGATGAACCCGTACATCCCGCGGTGCCCAGGTCGAGGGCCGGCGGCAGTGCAGGCACCTGCGCCGCCTTGCCCGCCCTGCCCGGCTTCCCCGGCCGACCGGGCGCGCCGTCCTGGCCGTCCACGCCGTCGGCGCCCGGCGGGCCCGGTTCACCTGGCTGCCCGCGAAGACCGGTCGCTCCTTGGTCGCCGCGGAAGTCGTCGTGAAAGGCGACCATCCCTCCGGCGGCGCCCACGAAGCCGAAGACGGCAGCCAGCAGAGCGCACAGCAGCAGCGTCGGAAGTCTCCCCATGCAATGAAAGGTACAGCCGCCGGACCTCCCGCGTCCGGCGTCAGCTCAAGCTGCACCGGTTACCTTTTGCGCCGCTTCTCCTGGTAGGAGGCGACGGCGTCCTTGACTCGGCGCTGGTTCTCGGGCTTACGCGCCTCGTCGTAGATCTTCTTGGCGATGCCCAGCTTGACGACCTTGCTCATGAGTCCCATGGCTCAGTTGTACCCGGCTCCAAGTCGCTCAGTCACTCTCGGCGGCGAGAAAGTCGCGGACCGCCGCGTTGTCCTCGACGGTCTTCGGCGACGTGCCTTCGGAGAACATGGCGGGCAGCAGCGCGGCCGAGAACTCTCGTCGGGGGGCAAGCCGACAGGGCCAGGGCCGGAGCAACCGCTTCGGTTCCGTTCGCTCAGGGGCTCACCACCTACGCGCGAGCCACGCGGGAATCGAGGCGCGCTCGGCGCCCAATGTTGAGTCGTCACCGTGGCCGGGGTAGAACCACGTCTCGTCGGGGAGCCGGTCGAACACCTTGGTTTGCAGGTCGCCCATCAGGCTGTCGAAGTCTTCGGGACGGGTTGTCTTGCCAGGGCCGCCGGGGAACAGCGAGTCTCCTGTGAACAGGTGTGGTGTCCCGGACGGGTCGTCGTACAGCAGGGCGATCGAGCCCGGCGTGTGGCCGACCAGCTGGATCACCTCGAGCTCGCAGTCACCGACGGCGACCTTGTCGCCGCTCAGCACGGGACGCAGGGTCGGCACGGGTATCTCCGGGGCGTCGTCCGCGCCGGCGACGGTCTCGGCCGCGGTGGCGTCTACCACGGCGGCGAGGCCCTGCCAGTGGTCGGCGTGCTTGTGGGTCGTGATCACCCGCGCGAGGCCGTCGCGGCCGACCATCTGCATCAGCCGGTCCGGCTCGTTCGCAGCGTCGATCAGCACCTGCTCGTCGGTCCGGCGGCACCGGAGGAGGTAGGCGTTGTTGTTCCAGTCGCCGCCGACCGACAGCTTCGTGATCATCAGGTTCGCGAGCTCGCGGACCTCGGCCGGGCCGCCCGGCTTCACCTTGCCCGCGTAGGTCACTGCCGTCATCTCCATCTCGTCAGCCGGGGGAGCTCTCCTGTGGAGGAGACTAGTCCGCTGCCGTCGCCGCGGCCGAGGAGCCACCAGGCCAGATCCGCCTTGGTCCCGGTGATCTCCGGGCCCGGCCCGGAGCCGAACTTCCAGAGTCCGTCGGTGTCGGTCGACGACAGCACCATCGACGGTCCGTCGGCGCGGTCGTCCTGGAGCCGCGTGATCATCAGCTCGGTGAACTCCAGCGGCCAGTCGGCGGGGGAGTAGCCGATTCCCAGGTCGGCGTGGTGGATCTCTACCTCGGTGCGCCGCATCCGCGCCACGTCGCGGACCGGGAACGTCTCGGCACCGGAGGTCCTGGCCACCGGGACGTCCTCGTGCCGTACGTCGAGCTCGTTGATGGCCTGGAGGAAGCGGCCCGCCGACGCGGAGGCGTCCGCCCGGAGGTCGTCGGCGGATCGGACCGCACCGGAATGAATGTCCCGGTCGCGTTGTTCCTGAGACGGGTACATCGGGGTCTCGACGCCGGTCTCCGCCCAGTGCACCAGGTTGCAGAGCGCATCGGCGTTGCGTGCCAGGTGGGTGATCACGTGACCGCGGGACCAGTCCGGTAGCAGGGAGGGGGCCCGGACGTCGTCATCGTCCAAAACTGTCAGTGCCCCCAGATAGCGTGTGGTGGCGACCACCATTTGTTCGAGATCTGGAATTTCTGTGGGTGAAGGCATGGATCCATCTAACCGGCGGTGTGGCGGCTTGTGTCAACAGATAGGATGCCGAACAGTTGTTCGAACGACGACCATCAGGAACACGGAACGTGGTCCGCAACATGAGACGAGGGGCAGTGGCTGAGCAGCTGATCATTCGCGGTGCCCGGGAGCACAACCTGAAGGATGTGTCCCTCGACCTGCCCCGTGACGCGATGATCGTCTTCACCGGGCTGTCCGGGTCAGGGAAGTCGAGCCTCGCGTTCGACACGATCTTCGCCGAGGGGCAGAGGCGTTACGTCGAGTCGCTGTCGGCGTACGCCCGCCAGTTCCTCGGCCAGATGGACAAGCCCGACGTGGACTTCATCGAGGGTCTGTCGCCGGCGGTGTCGATCGACCAGAAGTCGACGTCGAAGAACCCGCGTTCGACGGTCGGCACGATCACCGAGGTCTACGACTACCTGCGGCTGCTCTACGCGCGCGCCGGCCGGCCGCACTGTCCCAAGTGCGGCCGCCCGATCGCCCGGCAGACGCCGCAGCAGATCGTCGACCGGGTCCTCGAGCTGGAGGCGGGCAGCCGGTTCCAGGTGCTGGCCCCCGTGATCCGCGGGCGCAAGGGGGAGTACGTCGAGCTCTTCCGCCAGCTGCAGACCCAGGGGTTCTCCCGGGTCCGCGTCAACGGCGAGACCCATCTGCTCACCGAGCCGCCGAAGCTCGACAAGCAGAAGAAGCACACGATCGAGGTCGTCGTCGACCGGCTCTCGGTGAAGGAGTCGGCCAAGCGCCGGCTCACCGACTCGGTGGAGACCGCGCTCGGCCTCTCCTCGGGTCTGGTGACGCTGGACTTCGTGGACCTGCCCGAGGACGACGAGCACCGGGAGCGGACCTTCTCCGAGCACCTCGCCTGCCTCTACGACGACCTGTCCTTCGAGGAGCTGGAGCCGCGGTCGTTCTCGTTCAACTCGCCGTTCGGGGCCTGCCCGGACTGTCACGGCCTCGGCACCCGGATGGAGGTGGACCAGGAGCTGGTGGTCTCCGACCCGTCCGCGACCCTGGCGGAGGGCGCGATCCTGCCCTGGTCGGGCGCGCACGTCTCGGACTTCTTCGCCCGGCTGCTCGGCGCGCTCGGTGACGAGCTGGGCTTCGACCTCGACACTCCGTGGGAGGACCTGCCGGCGAAGGCACGCAAGTCGATCCTCGAGGGCCATTCGACCAAGGTGCACGTGCGCCACAGGAACCGCTACGGGCGCGAGCGCTCCTACTACACGTCGTTCGAAGGGGTGCGCCCGTACATCGAGCGCCGCCATCGCGAGGCGGAGTCCGACACCAGTCGCGACCGGTTCGAGGGCTTCATGCGCGAGGTGCCGTGCCCTGCGTGCGACGGGAGCCGGCTGAAGCCGGTCTCGGTGGCCGTCACCATGGGCGGCAAGAACATCGCCGAGGTGTGTGCGCTCCCGATCAACGAGACCGCGGACTTCCTCCGGACGCTCGAGCTCAGCCACCGTGAGCGACAGATCGCCGAGCGAGTTCTCAAGGAGATCCAGGAGCGGCTCAACTTCCTGCTCGACGTCGGCCTCGACTACCTCTCCCTCAACCGGCCGTCGGGCTCGCTGTCGGGCGGCGAGGCGCAACGGATCCGGCTCGCGACCCAGATCGGCGCCGGCCTGGTCGGAGTGCTCTACGTGCTCGACGAGCCGTCCATCGGCCTGCACCAGCGCGACAACCACCGGCTGATCGAGACCCTGGTCCGGCTCAAGGACCTCGGGAACACCCTGATCGTGGTCGAACACGACGAGGACACGATCCGCGCCGCCGACTGGGTGGTCGACATCGGGCCCGGCGCCGGAGAGCACGGCGGCCAGGTCGTTGTCTCCGGCACCGTCGACGACCTGCTCACCCACCACGACTCCCAGACCGGGCTGTACCTCTCCGGGCGCAAGGTGATCCCCCTCCCGGAGGTCCGCAGACCGCGCACCTCCGGACGTGAGCTGACCGTCCGGGGGGCGAAGGAGAACAACCTCAGGGACATCGACGTGTCCTTCCCGCTCGGCATGTTCGTCGCGATCACCGGTGTCTCGGGGTCGGGCAAGTCCACGCTCGTCAACGACATCCTCTACACGTCTCTGGCCAAGCAGATCTACAACGCCCGCACCGTTCCGGGACGGCACCGAACGATCGCCGGCGTCGACAACGTCGACAAGGTGATCCACGTCGACCAGTCCCCGATCGGTCGTACGCCGCGCTCCAACCCGGCCACCTACACGGGGGTCTTCGACCACGTCCGCAAGCTGTTCGCGTCAACGCCGGAGGCGAAGATGCGCGGCTACCTCCAGGGACGGTTCTCGTTCAACGTGAAGGGTGGTCGCTGCGAGGCGTGCTCCGGTGACGGCACGATCAAGATCGAGATGAACTTCCTCCCGGACGTGTACGTCCCGTGCGAGGTGTGCCACGGCGCCCGATACAACCGGGAGACGCTCGAGGTGCACTACAAGGGCAAGACGATTGCCGAGGTCCTCGACATGCCGATCGAGGAGGCCGTCGACTTCTTCGCGGCGATCCCGGCGATCTCCCGCCACATGCGCACGCTCGTCGACGTCGGCCTGGGCTATGTCCGCCTCGGACAGCCCGCGCCGACACTGTCCGGCGGCGAGGCGCAGCGGGTGAAGCTCTCCGCCGAGCTGCAGAAGCGATCGACCGGTCGGACCGTCTACGTGCTGGACGAGCCGACCACCGGCCTGCACTTCGAGGACATCCGCAAGCTGCTGCTCGTGCTCGGTCGCCTCGTCGACCAGGGCAACACCGTGCTCGTGATCGAGCACAACCTGGACGTGATCAAGACCGCGGACTGGCTGATCGACATGGGTCCCGAGGGTGGGAAGCGTGGTGGGATGGTGGTCGCGGAGGGCACTCCGGAGGACGTGGCCGCGAACCCCGACAGCTACACCGGTGAGTTCCTCCGGCCCATGCTCGACGGACGAGCCACCCGGACAGGAAGGCCGAAGGCGGTTGCGGCTGCCCGGCAGAGCACCACGAAGAAGGCGACGACGAAGAAGGCTGCGACGAAGAAGGTCGCGACGAAGAAGGTCGCGACCGGAAAGCCGGCCGCGAAGGCCACCAAGAAGACCGCGGCAAAGAAGGGCACGACCCGGACCAGGGCGGCGGGCTGACACGCCGGCATGAACCATTTCGGTGTCACGCACGTATAAGTACTGCGAAAATGTCACGCCCCACGACAAGGAGTGCTCATGCCCGACACCGGTTCTGACGAAACCAGTCCCGAGATCACCCGCCGCATCATGCTTCGCGGTGCCGCGGTAGGCGGTGTCGCCCTGCCGTTCCTGGCGGCATGCGGCGACGACGGCGGCGCTGCGGGCACGCCGGAGACCAGCCCGGCGGAGAGCCCGGCCGGCGGGGGTGGCTCATCCGCGCTGGCGAGCACCTCGGACGTTCCCGTCGGCGGCGGGGCGATCCTGAAGGAGCAGAAGATCGTCCTCACTCAGCCGACCGAGGGTGACTTCAAGGCGTTCACCGCGGTCTGCACGCACAAGCAGTGCATCGTCGCCACGATCGAGGACGGCACCATCATGTGCCCGTGCCACGGCAGCCAGTACTCCATCGAGGACGGCTCTGTGACCGGGGGCCCCGCGCCGCAAGCGCTCGCGGAGGTTCCGATCACGGTGGAGGGCAACGAGATCGTCCAAGGCTGACCTGCTCCTCGAACCACTCGTCGCGGCGACATCGCCGGCGGTCCAGCCGGGCATCCAGGAGGGCACACGCTTCGTCGTACCGGCCGGCCTGGAGCAGCGCGCTGAGCCGGGTCTCCTCGATGACCTCGCGCTGAGCGTCGCTGCCACCCAGCCGCCGGACCGTCATCTGGAGCCTGCCCAGGGCGTCTGCAGCGGAGCCCGGCTGGCCGAGCGTGAGCCGTCGAAGCGCATGGCAGAGCGGGGCCACGACGTCGGTGAACGTGGCGTCGCTGTGGCGGGCTGCTGAGGCGGCGAGTCCGCGGAGCGCCTCGGCATCCCCCGCAGCGCACAGCGCCACGGCCGCGTGCATGGCCATGAACGGTGTCGGCGGCCGCCGGAGCAGGTGGCCCTCGACCGCGGCCAGCACGTCGCCGATCTTGGGCACGTCGTTCGCGCCCGGCGTCAGCATCCACCGCCACACCAGCGACCCGGTGTCCACCAGGGTCCGGCAGCCGAGACCTGGCCGCGGCGCGAGCTGCAACTCGTAGCGGCGGCGGACCGCGGCCAGGTCACCCATCGACAGCTCGTGCATCGCGGCGTGCCATGCGTAGTGGCTCAGGTTGTCGACATCTCGTCCCGCGCCGGTGATCCAGCCGTCCATCCACGCGAGCCCGCCTGCGTGGTCACCGGTCTCGTAGTGTGCATGGGTGCGCGCGTGCGCGGAGTGGCCCGCGCGGGGCTCGACCGCGAGCGACCGGCAGGAGAGAGCCATCGCCTCGTCGTACCGTCTCTGCTCCTGCCGGACGAACGCCAACAGCCCGCTGAACCACCAGTCGTCGCCGTAGGCCGGGGCTGCCCGCTCCACGATCGCCCACGACTCCTCCGGGACGGTGGTGACGCCGGCGAACGCGATCGTGGGCACGGCGATGGACAGCAGCAGCGCATCGCTGGGGTGGCGGCGAAGGTGCGCGATCAGTGGAGCCGAGTCGCCTTTCACGTGGTGGACCACCGCGTCGACGTGGCTACGCTCCCGCGCGGTGCCGCGGCGGGCGTGAAGCTGGGCTGCGCGGAGCCGGGCCGGGATGTTCACAGGCGCGCAGAACTCATGACCGAGCAACGCCAGCGCGGCGTGGCCGAGGGCGAAGGTCGGGTCGAGCGCGACCGACGAGGAGATCGAGTCCAGGGCACCCGCCTGCACACGGAGGAGGGCGCCGACGCCGCGGTTGTAGGCAGCGACCGCGTCGGTGCTGCCGGTGAGGCGAAGCTGGTACGTGTCCACACTGTTCATGAAACTAGAGTAATCTACGCGACATACATTTCTATGGCCGCGACACGGGGCCCCGGACAGTCGGGGCCACGCCGTAGGGTTGAGACGTGGCTGATCCATCGACCTACCGTCCTGCGCCGGGCTCCATCCCGGCCTCGCCAGGGGTCTACCGGTTCCGCGACGAGCACCGGCGTGTGGTGTACGTCGGGAAGGCGAAGAACCTGCGGGCGCGACTGACGTCGTACTTCCAGGACATCGCGAACCTGCACCCGCGCACCGCCTCGATGGTGACCACCGCCGCGTCCGTCGAGTGGACCGTGGTGAACACCGAGGTCGAGGCGCTTCAGCTGGAGTACTCCTGGATCAAGGAGTTCGACCCCCGGTTCAACGTCAAGTACCGCGACGACAAGTCCTACCCATGGCTCGCAGTGACCCTCAACGAGGAGTTCCCGCGGGTGATGGTCGGCCGCGGCGCCAAGAAGAAGGGTGTCCGCTACTTCGGGCCCTACTCGCATGCCTGGGCGATCCGGGAGACCGTCGACCTCCTGCTCCGGGTCTTCCCGATGCGCTCCTGCTCCAAGGGTGTCTTCAACCGCTCTGCGCAGATCGGCCGACCCTGCCTGCTCGGCTACATCGGGAAGTGCGCGGCACCCTGCGTCGGCCGGGTCTCCGCCGAGGAGCACCGGGCGATCGTCGACGACTTCTGCGACTTCATGGGCGGGCAGACGACCGGTTTCGTGAAACGGCTCGAGAAGGAGATGTACGCCGCGTCGGCGGACATGGACTTCGAGAAGGCGGCCCGTCTGCGTGACGACATCGGCGCGCTGAACCGGGCGATGGAGAAGCAGCAGGTCGTGCTCGGTGACGGCACCGACGCAGACGTGATCGCGTTCGCCGAGGACCCGCTCGAGGTCGCGGTGCAGATCTTCTACGTGCGAGGCGGCCGGATCCGTGGCCAACGCGGTTGGGTTGCCGACATCGTCGACGACGCCGACACCGGAGACCTGGTCGAGCATTTCCTGCAGCAGCTGTACGACGGGGAGCTGGCCGACTCGATCCCCCGGGAGGTGCTTGTTCCGGCGCTGCCCGATGACACGCCTGCGCTGGAGCAGTGGCTGTCGGGGCTCCGTGGCGCGAAGGTGTCGATCAGGGTGCCGCAGCGCGGCGACAAGAAGGCGTTGCAGGAGACCGTCGGACGCAACGCGTTCCAGGCGCTCGGTCTGCACAAGACCAAGCGGGCCAGCGACCTGACCACCCGCAACCGTGCCCTGGAGGAGATCCAGGTCGCGCTCGACCTGCCGACGGCGCCGCTGCGGATCGAGTGCTACGACGTGTCGAACCTGCAGGGCACCGAGGTGGTCGCCTCCATGGTGGTCTTCGAGGACGGCCTGGCGCGCAAGAGCGAGTACCGCCGCTTCGTGATCCGCGGCGTCGAGGGCCAGAACGACGTCGCCGCCATGCATGAGGTCATCACCCGGCGGTTCAAGCGGCTCCTCGACGACCGTGCTGAGTCCGCCGACATCGCCCTGGCGGCAGACCTGTCGCCGGACGATGACGAGAGCCGGGGAGGGGCCCATGCTGATCGACCCGGAGACCGGCCGGCCGAAGAAGTTCGCGTACGTCCCCGGCCTGGTCGTGGTCGACGGCGGCCCGCCTCAGGTGGCCGCTGCGCAGCGCGCGCTCGACGAGCTCGGTATCGACGACATCCCCGTCTGCGGTCTGGCGAAGCGGCTCGAGGAGGTCTGGTTGCCCAACCAGGAGGACCCGGTGATCCTGCCCCGCACCAGCGAGGGGCTCTACCTGCTGCAGCGGATCCGCGACGAGGCGCACCGGTTCGCGATCACCCACCACCGGTCCCGCCGTTCGAAGACCATGGTGGAGAGCCTGCTCGACGATGTCTCCGGTCTGGGGGAGGTGCGCCGGAAGACGTTGCTGCGTCAGTTCGGCTCACTCAAGCGGTTGCGGGCTGCCACAGTGGAGGAGATCGCGGCCGTCCCCGGGATCGGGCCGCGCACCGCGGGGGCGATCGTGGCCGCGTTGGCGGAGCAGAGGACCACACCGAGAACCGTCAGCGTGAACACCGCCACCGGCGAGATAGAGGAGACGTGATGGCTGACCTGAAGGGCGAGCTCGTCGTCGTCACCGGGATGACCGGTGCCGGCCGCAGCACGGCCGCCAAGGAGCTCGAGGACCTCGGCTTCTTCGTCGTGGACAACCTCCCGCCCCGGCTGGTGCCCGACGTGGTCCGGCTGGTCGACGAGTCGCAGGGCGTCCTGCAACCGGTGGCGGTAGTGGTCGACGTCCGGTCCGGCGCGTTCTTCGCCTCCCTGCAGGAGGTGCTGGCCCAGGACAAGACCGGGCGACGCACCACCCTGCTCTTCCTGGAGGCAGGCGACGAGGTCCTGGTCCGCCGGCAAGAGGCCGCCCGGCGGCCGCACCCACTCCAGGAGGGCGGTCGGCTGCTCGACGGTCTCCGCCGCGAACGGGTCGCACTCGCCTCCCTCCGAGGTGACGCCGACGTGGTGATCGACACCTCCAACCTCAACGTGCACCAGCTCACCGACAAGGTCGCAGAGGCGTTCGGCACCGAGCACACCACGTCCCTGAAGGCGACCGTGGTGAGCTTTGGCTTCAAGTACGGCATCCCGGTCGACGCGGACCTCGTCGCCGACATGCGGTTCCTGCCGAACCCCCATTGGGTGCCCGAGCTGCGCCACCTGTCCGGACGGGACCGTGAGGTCGCGGACTATGTGAAGGAGCGACCGGAGGCGAAGGAGTTCATCGACCGCTACGTCGCCCTGATCGACACCGTGGCGGAGGGCTACCTCCGGGAGGGCAAGCGCTTCATCACCGTCGCCATCGGCTGCACCGGCGGCAAGCACCGCAGCGTGGCGATGACCGAGGAGATCGCAGCAAGGCTCCGTGCCCAGGGACTGGAGGCCCGGCCGATGCACCGTGACCTGGGACGGGAGTGAGATGGCGCCGATGCGGGAAGACACGCACCTGCGAGGCCCTGGGCCAGAACCGTCCCCGGTTGCCGACCTCCGGGTCGTCGCGCTCGGCGGCGGGCACGGCCTGGCGGCCTCCCTCGCGGCGCTGCGCCATGTCGTGTCGGACCTGACCGCGGTGGTCACGGTCGCGGACAACGGCGGCTCGTCGGGGCGGCTGCGCCGTGAGTTCGGCGTGCTCCCACCCGGTGACCTGAGGCAGGCGCTGGCCGCGCTCTGCGGCGACGACGACTGGGGTCGCACCTGGGCACGGGTGCTGCAGCACCGGTTCTCGACCCACGGCGAGATGGATGAGCACGCGGTCGGCAACCTTCTGATCGTTGCGCTCTGGGAGCTGCTCGGTGAGCACGTCGACGGACTGGACTGGGTCGGCCGGCTGCTCGGCGCGCAGGGCCGGGTGCTGCCCATGTCGGTGGCACCGATCGACATCACCGCCGCCGTCCGGGGCATCGACCCCGACGACCTTCACCGGCTGACCACCGTCCGCGGTCAGGTGGAGGTGGCCTCGACCTCCGGCCAGGTGGTGTCGGTGGCACTGGAGCCCAAGGAACCCCCTGCCTGCCCGGAGGCGCTGGCCGCGGTCAACGCCGCCGACTGGGTGGTGCTGGGCCCGGGCTCCTGGTTCACCAGCGTGATCCCGCACCTGCTGGTGCCCGAGCTGCGGGAGGCGCTGGTCACGTCACGAGCCCGCAAGGTGGTCACCCTGAACCTGGAGCCGCAGACGGGGGAGACCGACGGTTTCTCACCGGAGACCCATCTCGAGGTGCTCGCCGGGCACGCGCCGGATCTGAAGCTCGACGTGGTCCTTGCCGACCGCAAGAGCGTGGTCGACGCCGACCTGCTTCGGGCGACCGCGGCGTCCTTCGGAGCCGAGCTGGTGGTCGCCGACGTGGCGGCGGAGGACGGGTCGCCGCGGCATGACAGCGTCAAGTTGGCCAATGCATATGCGGGATTTCTGCGTGAGGCATAAGGTGACGCAGTCCCGTGCTTCGGTGGTAGGGGCATCCAAGTCAGCGCATTTATAACAGGGGGCCCGGACGTGGCAGGATCGGATTCATGGCGATGACGGCGCAGGTAAAGGCAGAGCTGGCCAGCACCACGGTGACCAAGTCGTGCTGTCGCAAGTCCGAGGTCTCGTCGATGCTCCGGTTCGCAGGCGGCCTGCACATCGTCAGCGGTCGGATCGTCGTCGAGGCAGAGCTCGACACCGGCGCCGCAGCGCGTCGGCTGCGCAAGGACATCGCCGAAATCTATGGCCACCCGTCCGACGTCGTGATGGTCTCCGGCAACGGCATCCGCAAGGGCAGCAGGTATGTCGTCCGCGTGGTCCGGGACGGCGAGGCCCTGGCCCGGCAGACAGGCCTCCTCGACGGCCGCGGCCGCCCGGTCCGTGGACTGCCGCCGCAGGTCGTCTCCGGTGCCGGCTGCGACGCCGTGGCCGCATGGCGGGGCGCATTCCTTGCCCATGGCTCCCTCACCGAGCCCGGCCGGTCCTCCGCTCTAGAGGTCACCTGTCCCGGCCCCGAGGCCGCGCTCGCCCTGGTCGGTGCAGCGCGCCGTCTGGGCATCGCAGCCAAGGCCCGCGAGGTCCGCGGCGTGGACCGGGTCGTGATCCGGGACGGCGACGCGATCGGGGCGCTGCTGACCCGGCTCGGTGCGCACGAATCCCTGATGGCGTGGGAGGAGCGCCGGATGCGGCGGGAGGTTCGCGCCACCGCGAACCGGCTGGCCAACTTCGATGACGCCAATCTGCGACGGTCGGCTCGTGCTGCGGTTGCCGCCGGTGCGCGGGTCGAACGGGCTCTGGAGATCCTTGCCGACGAGGTCCCTGACCACCTGAAGATGGCCGGTGACCTTCGCCTCGAGCACAAGCAGGCCTCGCTCGAGGAGCTCGGACAGCTGCACGAGCCGCCGTTGACCAAGGACGCGATCGCCGGCCGGATCCGCCGGCTGTTGGCGATGGCAGACAAGCGGGCGCAGGAGCTCGGCGTACCCGACACGGAGTCGAGCCTGACGCCGGAGATGCTCACAGAACCTGAGTAGGTCGAGTTCCCCACGACGGGGACCTTCGGGTTACCCGTACGTAGGGCGGACGACCCTTCGCCCCGCCTCAGGGCAGGCGGTAGGGTCGTGGCGAGGTCGCCCACCGGGCGCCTCACCCTTCACCGACCAACTATGGGGAGTTAGCTTCCGTGACTGTTCGCGTAGGTATCAACGGCTTCGGCCGGATCGGCCGTAACTTTTTCAGGGCCGTCCACACTCTGCAGCAATCTGGGGGCGCCGACATCGAGATCGTCGGTGTCAACGACCTGACGGACAACAAGTCGCTCGCGCACCTGCTCAAGTACGACTCGATCCTGGGCCGCCTCCAGGACGACGTCCAGGCGACCGGTGACTCGATCTCGGTCGGCGGCAAGAGCTTCGCCGCGCTCGAGGAGCGCGACCCGGCGAACCTGCCGTGGAAGGACCTCGGTGCCGATGTCGTGCTCGAGTCCACCGGCTTCTTCACCGACGCGACCAAGGCCAGGGCCCACATCGAGGCCGGTGCGAAGAAGGTCATCATCTCGGCGCCGGCAAAGAACGAGGACGTCACCGTCGTGATGGGTGTGAACCACACCGACTACGACCCGGCCAACCACACGGTCATCTCCAACGCATCGTGCACCACCAACTGCCTCGCGCCGATGGCCAAGGCGATCAACGACGAGTTCGGCATCGTCAAGGGCCTGATGACCACGATCCACGCCTACACCGCCGACCAGAACCTGCAGGACGGCCCGCACAAGGACCTGCGCAGGGCCCGCGCCGCCGCGCTCAACATCGTGCCCACCTCGACCGGTGCCGCAAAGGCCATCGGCCTGGTGCTTCCCGAGCTGAAGGGCAAGCTGGACGGGTTCGCGCTGCGCGTCCCCATTCCCACCGGGTCGGCCACCGACCTCACCGTCGAACTCGGCCGTGAGACGTCGGTGGAGGAGGTCAACGCCGCGGTGAAGGCCGCCGCGGAGGGCCCACTCAAGGGCTACCTGAGCTACACCGAGGCCCCGATCGTGTCCTCCGACATCGTCACCGACCCGAGCTCGTGCATCTTCGACGCCGGCCTGACCAAGGTGTTCGGCAACCAGGTGAAGGTCGTCGGCTGGTACGACAACGAGTGGGGTTACTCGAACCGTCTGGCGGACCTGGTCAGCTACGTCGGCGAGAGCCTCTGACCCGGATGAGCACAGTGTCCGCATCCTGGGGCGAAGCGCTCGGCGACGTCCGCGGGAAACGTGTTCTGGTCCGATCCGATCTCAACGTCCCCCTCGAGGGGAGCGTGATCACCGACGACGGCCGGATCAGGGCGAGCGTGCCCACCATCAAGGAGCTGGCCGACGCCGGGGCACGGGTCCTGGTGACCGCGCACCTCGGCCGGCCGAAGGGCGCACCCGACCCGAAGTACTCCCTGCGTCCCGTGGCCGAACGGCTCGGCGAGCTGCTCGGCCAGGACGTTGCGTTCGCCACCGACACGGTCGGTGAGAGCGCCCGGGCGACCGTCGGCGCACTTCAGGACGGACAGGTCGCCGTCCTGGAGAACGTCCGGTTCAACGAGGGCGAGACCAGCAAGGACGACGCGGTACGTGGCGCGTTCGCCGACCAGCTGGCCGCACTCGCCGACTGCTTCGTCAGCGACGGCTTCGGGGTCGTGCACCGCAAACAGGCCTCCGTGTACGACGTCGCGCAGCGGCTGCCTCATGCCATGGGTGACCTCGTTGCAGCCGAGATCGATGTACTTCGCCGGCTCACGGACGACCCGGAACGGCCCTTCGTCGTGGTGCTCGGCGGCTCGAAGGTGTCCGACAAGCTCGGTGTCATCGACAACCTGTTGGGCAAGGCCGACAGGCTGCTGATCGGCGGCGGGATGGTGTTCACCTTCCTCAAGGCGCAGGGCCACGAGATCGGCACGAGCCTGCTGGAGGATGACCAGCTGGACATCTGCCGCGAGTACCTTCGCAGGGGTGAGGAGTCCGGCGTGCAGATCCTGCTGCCCTCGGACATCAGGGTGGCGGACGAGTTCAAGGACACGACGGATGTGTCCGTGGTACCGGCCGACAAGATTCCCGCGGACAAGATCGGGCTGGACATCGGCCCGGAGTCCGAGCGGACGTTTGCTGACGCCCTCTCCGACGCACGAACCGTGTTCTGGAACGGGCCGATGGGTGTCTTCGAGTTCGCCGCCTTCGCCGAGGGCACCCGTGCCGTTGCCGAGGCGCTCACCAAGGTCGACGGTCTGTCGGTGGTCGGCGGTGGTGACTCGGCCGCAGCCGTCCGCAAGCTCGGCTTCGACGAGTCCGCCTTCGGGCACATCTCGACCGGTGGGGGAGCCAGCCTCGAGTACCTCGAGGGCAAGGAGCTCCCTGGCATCGACGTACTCCAGGACTGATCTCCGCACCTCTACAAGAGAGCAAGGAAATGCCTCCCAAACCTACTGGGCACTCGCGCGTGCCCTTGATGGCCGGCAACTGGAAGATGAACCTGAACCACCAGGAAGCGGTGGTGCTGGTGCAGAAGCTGGCCTGGACCCTGTCGGACAAGAAGCACGACTACGACAAGGTCGAGGTGGTGGTCGTCCCGCCGTTCACCGACCTCCGCAGCGTGCAGACGATGGTGGACGGGGACCGGCTGAAGATCAGCTACGGCGCGCAGGACGTCTCCGAGCACGACAACGGTGCCTACACCGGCGAGATCTCCGCGGCCATGCTGGCCAAGCTCGGCTGCTCCTACGTCGTGGTCGGCCACTCCGAGCGTCGCGAGCACCACGCCGAGTCCGACGAGGTCGTCAACGCCAAGGCGAAGAAGGCGATCGAGGCAGGGATGACGCCTATCGTCTGCGTGGGTGAGGGCATCGACGTCCGCAAGGCCGGCGACCACGTCGAGCACTGTGTCGAACAGCTGAACGGCTCGTTGTCGGGACTCACCGCAGAGCAGGTCGCGAACCTGGTGGTGGCCTACGAACCGGTCTGGGCGATCGGCACCGGCGAGGTGGCGACACCCGATGACGCACAGGAGGTGTGCGCCGCCATTCGGGCGTGCATCGCGGACAGTTTCTCCGAGCAGTCGGCGGCCGCGACACGTATCCTTTACGGCGGATCCGTGAAGGCTGCCAACGTCGGTGGCATCATGGAGAAGGCAGACGTGGACGGGTGTCTCGTCGGAGGAGCCAGCCTCAAGGCTGACGAGTTCGGCGGCATCTGCCGGTTTTACGACATGCCTGTCATCTGAGAACCCAATCGTCAGTTAGGCTTTCCCACCGTGGTTACCATCTTTACTGTGCTGCTCATGCTTTCGAGCCTCTTGATGATTGCGTTGGTCCTGATGCACAAGGGCCGTGGTGGCGGGCTCTCCGACATGTTCGGGGGCGGTGTCTCGAGTGGGCTCGGCGGATCCTCGGTCGCCGAGCGCAACCTCGACCGCATCACCGTCGGCACCGGCGTGATCTGGTCCGCGTGCGTCATCGCGTTGGGCCTGTTGCTCAAAAGCGGCAGCTGATCCGGAACTGACGAGGAGTTTCTAGCGTGGCTGGTGGAGGAAGCGCCATTCGTGGCAGCCGTGTCGGTGCCGGACCCATGGGCGAGGCGGAGCGCGGCGATGCTGCCCCCCGCCAGCGCGTGGTCTACTTCTGCGCCCACGAGCACGAGTCGGTGATCACCTTCGCCGTCGAGGCGCAGATCCCGGAGTCATGGGACTGCCCGCGTTGCGGCCTGCCGGCCAGCCTCGACTCGGAGAACCCTCCGCCGCCGCCGAAGATCGAGCCGTACAAGACCCACCTCGCCTACGTGAAGGAACGGCGCTCCGACCAGGAAGCGGCCGACATCCTCGACGAGGCCATCCAGACCCTGCGCGACAAGCGCGAGCGCGGCGAGATCATCTTCTGAGCAGGGTTGCGGCCGCGTCGTCGAGGAACCACAGCGTCCGCTCGGTGCCCTTGGGGCCGGCCGCAGGCACCTGCTGCAGGTCTGCGCCGGTCACCGCGTCGTGCACGGCCTGGGCCTTCGAGTCACCGGATGCCACCCACCACACCTCGCGTGCATGCTGCAGCGCCTCGAGGGTCAACGTGATCCGGGTCGGCGGTGGCTTGGGGGAGTCGCGGACCGCGACGACCGGCCGCTCGTCGTACATCTCCGGTCGTCCCGGGAACAGCGAGGCACAGTGGCCGTCCGGTCCGATCCCGAGCATCAGGAGGTCGAAGGTCGGGACCGATCCGTCGCCGGACGCGCGACGCAGCTCGTCCGCGTAGGCATCTGCGGCAGCGTCCACGTCGCCGTGGTCACCGTCCGATGCCGGCATCGGGTGGATCCGGGCCGGGTCGAACGGGAGCCGGTCGAGCATCGCCTGCGCCGCCTGTCCGGCGTTGCGGTCCGGGTCGGCGGCGGGCACGAACCGCTCGTCGCCGAACCAGACATCCACGGACCCCCAGTCGACCGCGTCGCGGGCCGGGGACGTGGCTACCGCCTCGTGGATCGTGACCGCGATCGTCCCGCCGGTGAGCACCAGTGAGGGCACCCGTCCGTCGCTCTGGACGTCGACGAGCCGGGTCACCAGCCTGGCGGCTACCGCGTGCGCGAGACCGTCCGCCGTGCGGTGCCGCAGGATCTCGGGTGCCGCAGCCACGTCAGGCGCCCTTCTTGCTCAGCTTCACCATCTTCTTGACGGTGTCGGCGTAGATGTCGTCCTCGTCCAGCCGGCGCAGCTCCTCGGCGAGCAGCTCGGCGATCGCCCGGCGCTTGAGGGCCACCGGGCGGTCGGGCTGGCCGGGTGCCGACAAGGTGGCGAGCTTGCCGTCATAGCGCACCAGGGACACCGCACCCTGCTTGGTCTCCAGGACGACATCGGTGATGCCGGGACCCTGGGAGTTCTTCCGGCTGACGTCGACACGGAGCCGGTCCGCGAGCCAGGTCGACAGCAGGTCGGCGCTCGGGCTGATCCGCTCCGCGGTCACCGACGCCGAGGTGACCTTTCCGGGGTTCTGGTCCAGGGCGGCCGCGAGCAGCGCACGCCAGCCGGTGATCCTGGTCCAGGCCAGGTCGGTGTTGCCGGGAGCGTAGACCTTGGCCTGGGTCAGCATGGCTTGGGCCTTGCTGCGCGGCGCCGCGGCCGCGTCGGTGATCCGACGTTTCGCCAGCCGGCCGAGCGGATCCCCGGCCGGGTCCGGCGGCGCCTTGTTCGGCCACCACACGACAACCGGCGAGTCCGGGAGCAACAGCGGTACGACGACGGACTCGGCGTGCCTGGTGACCTCGCCGCTCAACCGGATCATCGCGGTCTCACCGGTCCAGCCGGAGCCGATCCCGACCTGGGCGTCGACGCGGCCGGCGCCCCGGCCGTCGCCGAGGATCAGGCCGAGCACGCGGGCGGGGTGCTCACGTGACGCGGCACGGGCGGCGTCCATCGCCTCCTCGGAGTCCTCCTCGTCCACGACGAACACCAGCGTCATCACCATCCCCATCGCCGGGCTGCCGGCCTTGCGCCGAGCCCGGAGGAACTCGGCGGCGATGGCGCTGGAGTTGGTCTCGATGAGCTCGGTCATGGTCGCCTCCAGACGCGTCCGTCACGAGCCAGCATCTTGTCCGCCGACGCCGGCCCCCAGGTGCCGGACGGGTAGGTGTCGGGCTTGCCGTGCGTGGCCCAGTACTCCACGATCGGGTCCAGGATCTTCCAGGACAGCTCGACCTCCTCATGGCGCGGGAAGAGCGGCGGCTCACCGAGCAGGACGTCCAGGATCAGCCGTTCGTACGCCTCCGGGCTGGACTCCGTGAACGAGCCGCCGTACGCGAAGTCCATGCTCACGTCACGGATCTCCATCGTCGGACCGGGCACCTTGGACCCGAAGCGGATCGTGATCCCCTCGTCGGGTTGTACCCGGATCACCAGCGCGTTCTCGGTGAGCTCCTCGGTGGCGGTGTCGCTGAACGGCAGGTGCGGCGCCCGCTTGAACACGACGGCCACCTCGGTCACCCGCCGGCCGAGTCGCTTGCCGGCCCGGATGTAGAAGGGGACGTTGGCCCAGCGCCGGGTCTCGATGTTGAGCTTGATCGCGGCGAACGTCTCGGTGCGCGAGCTGACCGGGATGTCGTCCTCCTGCGTGTAGCCGGACACCTTCACGCCGCCGGCCCAGCCCTCGGTGTACTGGCCTCGCGCGGTGGACAGGTCGAGACGCCGGGGGAGTACGACGGACTCCAGCACCTTCTGCTTCTCGATCCGTAGGCTCTTCGCGTCGAACGACGTCGGCTCCTCCATCGCGATCAGCGCCATCAGCTGCAGCAGGTGGTTCTGGATCACGTCACGGGCGGCGCCGATGCCGTCGTAGTAGCCGGCCCGGCCGCCGATCCCGATGTCCTCGGCCATCGTGATCTGCACGTGGTCGACATAGTTGGAGTTCCAGATCGGCTCGAACATGGCGTTGGCGAAGCGCATCGCCAGGATGTTCTGGACCGTCTCCTTGCCCAGGTAGTGGTCGATGCGGAACACCGACTCGGGCGGGAACACGTCGGAGATGATCGAGTTCAGGTCTCGCGCCGTCTCCAGGTTGCTGCCGAACGGCTTCTCCACCACGACCCGGCGCCAAGAGTCATCGCCCTGGCGGGCCAGGCCGTGCTCCTTGAGCTGGCCGATCACGTCGGCGAAGAAACGCGGCGGGATCGAGAGGTAGAAGGCGTGGTTGCCGCCGGTTCCGCGGACCCGGTCCAGGTCGAGGATGGTCTGCCGCAGCGTGTCGAAGGCGATGTCGTCGCTGAAGTCGCCGGGGACGAACCGGAACCCCTCGGAGAGCTGGTCCCAGACCTCCTCACGGAAGGCGGTGCGAGCGTGCTCCTTCACGGAGTCGTGGACGATCTGCGCGAAGTCCTGGTCGGCCCAGTCGCGCCGGGCGAAACCCACGAGCGAGAATCCGGGTGGGAGCAGCCCCCGGTTCGCGAGGTCGTAGACCGCCGGCATCAGCTTCTTGCGGGCCAGGTCGCCGGTGACGCCGAAGATCACCAGGCCGCAGGGGCCGGCGATCTGGGGCAGCCGCCGGTCCTGCGGGTCACGCAGCGGGTTCACGAACTCCGTTCCCGCGGCATTCGTGAAGTGGGGGGTCGGGCTCACGCCAGAGCCTCCACCAGCGCAGGGACACCCGCGGACCGGTCGGTCAGGTGCAGCCGCAGCACGGGACGGTGATGGTCGGCGAGCACCCGCGCGTCGCCCGCCGACTGCGCGGCGATGAGCGTGCCGAACGTGTAGTCACGGTCCGGCACCGGCAGGTCCTCCGCCGGTTCGCCGGTGATCTGGATGTAGACGCCGACCGGCGGACCGCCCTTGTGGAACTGTCCGGTGGAGTGCAGGAAACGAGGGCCCCACCCGAACGTGACGGGTCGTTTCGTGCGCACAGCCAGCGTCCGTCGTACGTCCTCGAGCTCCGGGAACGCGGTCCGGTCGAGGTAGGCCATCACCGCGACGTACCCGGTCTTGTCGTCGAGCTGGGCGAGCACGTGGTCGACGGCCTCGGCGGCCGTGTTCGACTCGTCGAGCCAGGCTCCGCCGAGAGCACGGACTTCGATGTCGCCGTCGGTGAGGTCCGGGGAGCTCTGCTGCGGTGTGCCTTGCAGCATCTCTCGGGCGGCCTTCTTCGCGCTCTCGACGTCCGGCTGGTCGAACGGGTTGATGCCCAGGATGTGGCCTGCCGCGGCGGTGGCCACCTCCCAGAGCAGCAGCTGTGCACCCAGCGTGCCCGTCACGGACACGTCCGAGCCACTCGTCTCAGGGTGGTGCACGTCGTCCAGATCCGCGTCGGCGATGAGCCGCGCGACGGTGACGTCGTGCGGGGGAAGTGCCACCTCGGGTGCCGTGCTGTCTGCCACGACCACGGGTAGCAGCCCGGTGCCCTGCTTGCCGGTGCTCTCAGCGATGAGCTGCTCGGCCCAGTCCGCGAACCCGACCAGCCCGGAGCCCTCGTCGACGATCACGACCTTGTCGCGCAGCGGCTGGGTGCCGGCGAGAGCGGCCCCGAGTCGCAGCCCCGGGTTGCCCTCGTCGTCCTCGGCGAGCAGGTCCGCGACGGCATCGGCGTCGTCGAGCAGAGCCTCGATGTCCGCCCCGGCCAGGCCGCTCGGGACGAGCCCGAACGCGGTGAGGGCGGAGTAGCGGCCGCCGACGTCGGGATCGGCGTTGATCACGCGGTACCCGGCGGCACGGGACTGCTCGTCGAGCGGGCTCCCGGGGTCGGTCACGATCACGATCCGGCGGCTCGGGTCGATCCCGGCCTGCGTGAACGCATGCTGGTACGCGCGTCGCTGCGAGTCGGTCTCGACTGTGGAGCCGGACTTGCTGGAGACCACGACAACGGTGCGGTCGATCCGGTCACCGGTCGCGGCGCGCACCTGGTCCGGGTCGGAGGAGTCCAGCACGGTCAGCTCCACACCGGCGCTGCCGCAGATCACCTCCGGTGCGAGCGACGAGCCGCCCATGCCACAGAGCACGACATGGTCGACGCCCTCGTCGTTGAGCTCGCCCCGCAGCGCAGCGATCTCCCCCAGCAGGGGGCGGGACGAGCGGTGCAGCCGCACCCAGGAGAGCCGGATGCGCGCCTCGGACTCCGCTTCGTGACCCCACAGGGTCGGGTCCTGCGCGAACAGCCGGCTTGCGAACTGGCCCTCGACGAGACTTGGAACGACGCTGCCGATCGCGTCTGCCGCGGCGCCGGTTGCGGCGACCTCGAGGGCCCCGGTCACTGCTTGCCCGCCCCATCCTTGTCGGCACCGGCCAGGTTGTCCTTGACCGTGGCGACGAGCTCGTCCCAGGACTTCACGAACTTGTCGACGCCCTCCTGCTCCAGGGTGGCGATCACGTCGTCGTACTCGATGCCGAGCTTGGCGAGCCGGTCCATCACCTGCCGGGCGTCGTCGTAGTTGCCGGTGACCTGGTCACCTTTGACCTCGCCGTGGTCGGCGAACGCCTCCATGGTCTTCTCCGGCATGGTGTTCACCGTGTTCGGGACCACCAGGTCGGTGACGTACATGGTGTCGGAGTAGTCGGGGTTCTTCACGCCGGTCGACGCCCACAGCGGTCGCTGGGTGTTGGCCCCGTCCGCCCTGAGCGCCAGGAACCGGTCCCCGCTGAAGACGTCTTCGTACATCTGGTGGGCGAGGCGGGCGTTCGCGATGCCGGCCTTGCCCTTGAGCTCTGCGGCGGCCGCGTCGTCGATCCCGTCGAGACGCCTGTCGATCTCGGTGTCCACCCGCGACACGAAGAAGGATGCGACGGAGTGGATCTGGTTGAGGTCCTTTCCGTTGGCCTTCGCCTGCTCGAGCCCGTCGAGGTACGCGTCCATCACGCCCTGGTAGCGGTCCAGGCCGAAGATCAGGGTCACGTTGACGCTGATCCCCTCGGCGAGGACCGACGTGATGGCGGGCGCGCCCTCGGTGGTGGCCGGGATCTTGATGAAGAGGTTGGGCCGGTCCACCGCGGCCCACAGCTTCTTGGCCTCAGCGACCGTCGCGTCGGTGTCGAAGGCGAGCGCGGGGGCGACCTCGATGGAGACCCGGCCGTCCACGCCGCCGGTCTGCCGGAAGGCGTCGAGCATCACGTCGCAGGCCTCGCGTACGTCGTACGTGGTCAGCTCGAACACGGCATCGTCGACGGTCGCACCCGTGTTCGCGAGCTCGCGCAGCTGATCGGTGTAGCGCTCACCCTCGCTCATCGCGGCGGCGAAGATGGTGGGGTTGGTGGTGACCCCCACCACCGAGTTGTGCTTCACGAGATCGGCAAGGTTCCCGGTCTCGATGCGCTCCCTGGACAGGTCGTCCAGCCAGATCGAGACCCCCGCATCCGCAAGAGCTTTCAGACGTTCAGACATCGGTTCCTCCCGGAGGTTGGACGGTATTCAGATGTGCGTGGGCGGACGCTACCGGGAACTACCCGTTGGCGGCGCGGATACTCTCTTCGGCGGCGAGGACAACTACCTGCGCGGTGATCCCGAACTCCTTGAAGATTCGGGCGTAGTCCGCGGAGGCGCCGAAGTGCTCCAGCGACACGATGCGGCCCGAGTCGCCGACGACCTCGCGCCAACCCTGCGCCACCCCTGCCTCGACGCTCACGCGCGCCTTGACGATGGGTGGGATCACGGTGTCGCGGTAGGACTGCTCCTGGGCGTCGAACCACTCCCTGCAGGGCATCGACACCACGCGGGCCCGGACACCCTTCTCGGCCAGCAGGGCTCGGGCCTCGACGGCGAGCTGCACCTCGGACCCGGTGCCGATCAGGACCACGTCGGGAGCACCGCCCTCGACGTCGAGCAGCACGTAGCCACCCCTGGAGACGTTCTCGGTGGTGGCCCAGTGCTCACCATCGGCGTCCTTGCCGCGCGGGAACGTCGGGACGTTCTGACGGGTGAGCGCGAGCCCGGCGGGCCGGTCGTTGTGCTCGAGCACCGTCTTCCACGCAGCGACCGTCTCGTTGGCGTCCGCGGGGCGAACGACGTCGAGGCCCGGGATGGCGCGCAACGCGGCGAGGTGCTCGATCGGCTGGTGGGTCGGACCGTCCTCGCCGAGGCCGATCGAGTCGTGCGTCCACACATAGGTGACCGGCAGCTGCATGATCGAGGCGAGGCGGACCGCGGGACGCATGTAGTCGGAGAAGACCAGGAACGTGCCGCCGTACACGCGGGTGCCGCCGTGCAGGGCGATGCCGTTCATCACCGATCCCATCGCGTGCTCGCGGATCCCGAAGTGCAGGACGCGGCCGAACTTCGTCCCGGAGAACTCCCTGGTCGACATCTCCTCGGGGATGAAGGAGGGCTCGCCCTTGGGCGTGGTGTTGTTGGAGCCCGCGAGGTCCGCCGACCCGCCCCACAGCTCGGGAAGCACCGGGGCGATCGCGCTGAGCACCGCGCCGGACGCCTTGCGGGTGGCGACGCCCTTGGGGTCGGCGTCGAAGGAGGGGAGCACGTCGTCCCAGCCGGCCGGCAGGGAACGCGTGCTCATCCGCTGGTAGAGCTCGTGGCGCTGGCGGTACCTCGTGGCCCAGGTATCGAACGACTCCTGCCAGGCGGCCTGCTCCTGCTTGCCGCGGTCGATGGCGCCGCGGGTGTGGGTGATGACCTCGTCGGGCACGTCGAAGGTCCGCTCCGGGTCGAAGCCGAGGATCTTCTTTGTGGCGGCGACCTCGTCCTCGCCGAGCGCGGCGCCGTGAGCCTCACCGGTGCCCTGCGCATTCGGCGCGGGCCAGGCGATGACAGTGCGCAGCAGGATGAAGCTAGGTCGGTCGGTGACCGCGCGGGCAGCGGCGAGCGCTTTCCAGAGCGCATCCACGTCCTCGACGTACTCCTTGCCGTCGTTGGTCCAGTCCACCCGCTGGACGTGCCAGCCGTAGGCTTCGTACCGCGCGGCGACGTCCTCGCTGAACGCCACGTCGGTGTCGCCCTCGATCGAGATCTCGTTGTCGTCGTAGATCATGGTGAGGTTGCCGAGCTGTTGGTGACCCGCGAGCGACGAGGCCTCGCTGCTGACGCCCTCCTCGAGGTCGCCGTCGCTGCAGATGGCATAGATGTGGTGGTCGAAGGGGCTCTCGCCGTCGGCCGCGTCGGGGTCGAACAGGCCACGCTCGCGGCGGGCGGCCATCGCCATCCCGACCGCGTTCGCGACACCCTGGCCGAGCGGTCCGGTGGTCGTCTCGACGCCGGAGGTGTGGCCGAACTCCGGGTGCCCGGGGGTCTTGCTGCCCCAGGTGCGCAGGGACTTCAGGTCTTCGAGCTCGAGGCCGAAGCCGGCGAGGTACAGCTGGGTGTACAGCGTGATGCTCGAGTGACCGCAGGAGAGCACGAACCGGTCGCGACCTGCCCAGTCCGGGTCGGCAGGGTTGTGACGCATCAGCTTCTGGAACAGCATGTACGCCACGGGGGCCAGCGCCATGGCCGTGCCGGGGTGGCCGTTCCCGACCTTCTGCACCGAGTCCATGGCGAGCACGCGGGCGGTGTCCACCGCGCGACGGTCGACATCGGTCCATTCAAGTTTGGCGGTCCGTGCGTTGCTCACGAGCGTGCGATCCTCTCAACGGTGGTTCGGTTCCAGGTGCTGCCAGGGAAGTATCCCGTCGGCGAGGGTCCGAAACCGGACCGCCGGCCACGACCCCGAGCCTACTCAGGCGGGGTGAGCAGATGCACACCCTGCCTTCGGTTGCCCGATGGGTAACATCACGCGGTCCCGCACTAGACTCGGGCTAGCCTATTCAGCGCCCATCGCAATCATTTGAACTCGAGGTTTTCGTGACGGCCGTCGACCCCCAGGTCTCTGTGCACACACAGGTGACCGGACCGGCGACGCTGCGGGACGTGCTGGCGGCCTACGTCGGGCTCACCAAGCCCCGGATCATCGAGCTGCTGCTTCTCACTACCGTCCCGGTGATGTTCCTGGCGCAGCGGGGTGTTCCCCCGCTCGGTCTCGTGGTCGCCACCGTGGTCGGCGGGACGCTGTCGGCCGGCAGCGCGAACGCCCTGAACTGTGTGTACGACCGCGACATCGACGAACGGATGCGCCGTACCCGCCGTCGGGCCCTGCCGCGGCACATCGTCAGTGCCCGGTCCGCCCTCGTCTTCGGGCTGCTCCTCGGCGTGCTCTCCACGCTGATGCTCGGGTTCCTCGTGAACTGGCTCTCCGCCGGGCTGGCGCTCGCGGCGAACGTGTTCTACGTGGTCGGCTACACGATGATCCTCAAGCGCCGAACCACCCAGAACATCGTGTGGGGTGGCGCCGCCGGGTGCTTCCCGGCCCTGATCGGCTGGACTGCCGTCACCGGTCAGCTCGCCTGGGCACCGGTGGTCCTGTTCCTGGTCGTGTTCTTCTGGACGCCGCCGCATTTCTGGGCACTGGCCATCCGGTACCGCGAGGACTACGCGGCCGCCGGGGTGCCGATGCTGCCCGTGGTGGCCGGCGCGAAGACCGTCGCCCGGCAGATCGTCATCTACTCCTACGTCATGGTGGCCACCTCGCTGCTGCTGTGGCCGATCGCCCCGACGGGATGGTTCTACCCGTCCGCGGCCATCGCGCTCGGTGTCGCGTTCCTCGTCGAGTCGCACCTGCTCCTCGGTCGCGCCGCCAAGAGCGACGACGTGTCCGACCTGAAGCCGATGCGGTTGTTCCACTGGTCGAACATGTACCTGTCGCTGCTTTTCGTCGCCGTCGCACTGGACCCGCTGATCACCCGCTGACCTTCGGTCGACCTTCGGGACCTGCGGAAACTGGTAGGACCGACACTCGACCTGCGCCACGGGGGCGCAGGTGGGGTGTTCTTTGTCAGGCCCTCTCGCGGACTTCGACCAGCAGCCAGGCCAGCGCGGCCGAGACGAGCGCCGCGCCCAGCAGGTGGAAGGTGACGAGTACGACGGGCAGGTCGGTGGCGTACTGGACGAACCCGACCAGGCCCTGGGCGAGCTCGACGGCGAGCAGGGCGACCGCGGCATGCTGCGCCCGAGCGGGAGCGTTCACGGCCCGCAGGGCGAACAGGGCGCCGATGGTGAGACCGAGCAGCAGGAACACGACGTCGGTGTGCAGCTGGCTCAGTGTGCGCGGGTCCAGCCCGTTGCGGGGCGCGTCCACGTCACCCGCATGCGGCCCGCTCCCGGTGACCACGGTGCCGACGTACAGCACCATCCATCCCGTGAGGAACGTCACCCGGACCAGCCAGGTGACGCCGGGCGGCACCATCGGTACGGCGGGGCCGTCGCCTTCACGCAGCCGACTCAGCAGTACGACGGACAGCCCGATCATCGCCAGGGACACCAGCAGATGGAACGCGACCACCCATGGGTTCAGGTCGGTGAGGACGGTGACGCCGCCGATGACGGCCTGCGCCGGGACCCCGAGGCCCAGCAGGAAGGCCAGCCGGATGATCGAGCGGCGGCCGTACTTCAGCGCGACGAGGAACGTGGCGACCGCGACCGCGGCGACCAGGAAGGTCATCATCCGGTTGCCGAACTCGATCGCGCCGTGGATGCCGAGCTCCCGGTGCGGCACGAACGACTGGTCCGTGCACCGCGGCCATGTCGGGCAGCCCAGGCCGGACGCGGTCAGCCGGACGACACCGCCGGTGACCACGATCAGGATGTTCGCCACCAGCGAGGCGATCGCGAGGGGGCGCATCCAGGTCGCCGCGAAGCCGGTCGGGGCGGGTGCGGCGACGGGGGCGGTGAGGTTCACTCCCACTTGAACGTCCTTGCCGTGAGATAGGTGCCGAGGACCGCCCACGCCGCGAGCACCAGGAGAGGCAGCGCGGGGAAGCCGGCATCGAGGAAGACGGTCCGCATCCCGTTGCCGAGCGCGCCCGAGGGCAGCCAGGCCAGGACATCGCCCGCAGGGCCGTAGGTGGTGGTCGGGAACACGACGGCGCCGCCCGCCATCAGCAGCAGGTAGACCAGGTTCGCCGCGGCGAGCGTGGCCTCGGCCCGGAGCACGCCGGCGATGAACAGGCCCAGCGACGCGAACGCCGCGGTGCCGAGCAGCGCGCAGGCCAGGAAGCCCAGCACGCCCGCCGTGGAAGCCGGCCAGCTCCAGCCGAGCGCGGTCGCCGCGAGGCCGATCACCACGACCTGGAGCAGCTCCACGAACAGCAGGGCACCGACCTTCCCGGCGAGCAGGCCGGACCGCGGCAGGGGAGACGCGCCGAGGCGCTTGAGGACGCCGTACCTGCGCTCGAACCCGGTGGCGATGGCCAGGGACGTGAAGCTGGTGGACATGATCGCGAGGGCGAGGACGCCCGGGGTGAGCGTGTTCACCGCGCCGTGCGAGAACTCCAGCTCGACCTTGTCCGCGGCGAACATGCCGCCGACCAGGACGATCAACGGGATCACCACCGCCAGCAGGAGCTGCTCGCCGTTGCGCAGCAGCAGGCGGGTCTCCATCCGGGACTGGGCCAGCACCTGACGGGCCAGCGGAGCGCTCCCGGGTCGCGGGGTGAAGGTGCCGGTCGGGATGGTCATGCGGTCAGCTCGCGTCCGGTGAGCTGGAGGAACACGTCCTCGAGGGTGCGCTGTCCCAGCGACAGTGACTCGGGCAGCACTCCGTGCCGCTCGCACCACGCGCTGACCGTCGCCAGTGTGGTGGCGTCGGCCGGGCCGGTGATCAGCAGGCTGTGCGCGTTGATCGGCTGGACCTGTGTCGACCCGCCGAGCGCGCTCTGCAGCGACGCCGGGGCATCGGGCGGGAACGGTTCGGTCACCACGAGCCGGATCGTGGTGTTCCCGGCGCCCCGGGTCAGGTCGAACGGGGTCCCCGACGCGATCAGCCGGCCGTGGTCGATGACGTGGATCTGGTCGGCGAGCCGCTCGGCCTCGTCCATGTAGTGCGTTGTCAGCACGATCGTCACCCCGTCGCCACGCAGCTCCTGGAGCAGCTCCCACGTGGTCCGCCGTGCCTGCGGGTCCATGCCCGCGGTGGGCTCGTCGACGAAGACCAGCTCCGGGCGTCCCACGACGGCCATCGCCAGCGCGAGCCGTTGCTGCTGTCCGCCCGAGAGCCGGCGGTACGGCGTACGCCCGCACTCGTCCAGGCCCAGCCGGTCGACCAGCATCGAGATGTCGAGCGGATGCGCGTGCAGGGAGGCGATATGGGTCAGCATCTCCACCGCCCGGACACCGGACCAGGCGCCGCCGGACTGCAGCATCACGCCGATCCGGGGGAGCAGGTCACCCCGCTGTGCCCGGGGGTCGAGGCCGAGCACCCGGACCGTCCCACGGTGCGGGGCCCGGTAGCCCTCGCAGGTCTCCAGCGTCGTCGTCTTGCCCGCCCCGTTCGGCCCGAGCACCGCCGTGATCGTGTGGCGCGCGACCTCCAGGCTCAGGCTGTCGACGGCCACCTTGGCGCCGTACCGCATGACAAGGTTCTCGACTGCAACCGCAGGGGAGCCCGCGCCGGACGCGGAAAGGGAGGTGGACACTCGCAAAGTGTAGGTATCCGCAGCGCCGCGCGGCAGCAAAGGTCCTCATCAGGTGACCCCTGTCACCAGGTAAGGGTTACCTTATTTGAAACACCCCGGTCATTAACGACACAATGATGTTGTGGAAATCAACGGCCCCCAGATCGTGGTCACCGCACCCGGAGCCCGGCACGGTGCTCCGGTCGGTGATGCCCCGACGCGCGAGCGGGTGGCCCGGTCGATCCTCGAGAACGGGCCCAGCACCGCGGCCGCTCTCGCGGAGCGCCTGGAGCTGACTCCCGCCGCGGTGCGGCGCCACATCGACCACATGATCATCGAACGCTCCGTGGAGGCCCGTGAGCCGAGGGTGTACGGCGCACGTGCCCGCGGCCGTCCCGCGAAGGTGTTCGCACTCACCGAGGCCGGCCGCGACAAGTTCGACCAGCAGTACGACGACCTCGCGGTCCAGGCCTTGCGCTTCCTCGCGGAGACCGGCGGGGACGAGGCGGTGCTCCAGTTCGCACGCCGACGGCTGGCCGGCCTGGAGGCGCACCACGCCGAGATCGTCGCGGCCCAACCCGACCTGTCGCCGGCGGAGGCGCTCGCGGAAGCCCTGACCGACGGCGGCTACGCTGCTTCGGTCCGCCAGGGCCCGGTCGGCGAGCAGCTCTGCCAGCAGCACTGTCCGGTGTCCCACGTGGCGCACGAGTTCCCGCAGCTGTGCGAGGCCGAGACCGAGGTGATCGGCAAGCTGCTCGGGCGTCACGTCCAGCGACTGGCCACCATCGCCCACGGCGACGGCGTGTGCACCACGTGCATTCCCGGCCCACCCGTACAGACCACAGTTTTGTCCTCAAACGAGAGGTTGAGTTAATGACCACCATCGACCAGCGCAACCCCGAGCTCGAAGGCCTCGGCAAGTACGAGTTCGGCTGGTCCGACTCGGACGTCGCCGGCGCCAGCGCGAAGCGTGGGCTGAACGAGGAGGTCGTGCGTGACATCTCGGGCAAGAAGGACGAGCCGCAGTGGATGCTCGACCTGCGTCTGAAGGGCCTCAAGCTCTTCGACCGCAAGCCCATGCCCACCTGGGGCGGCGAGCTCGACACGATCGACTTCGACAACATCAAGTACTTCGTCCGCTCGACCGAGAAGCAGGCGGCGAGCTGGGACGACCTTCCCGAGGACATCAAGAACACCTACGACAAGCTCGGCATCCCGGAGGCGGAGAAGCAGCGCCTCGTGTCCGGTGTCGCCGCGCAGTACGAGTCCGAGGTCGTCTACCACAAGATCCGTGAGGACCTCGAGGAGCAGGGTGTCCTGTTCCTCGACACCGACACCGCCCTGCGCGAGCAGCCGGAGCTCTTCAAGGAGTACTTCGGCACCGTGATCCCGGTCGGCGACAACAAGTTCGCCGCGCTGAACACCTCCGTCTGGTCGGGTGGTTCGTTCATCTACGTGCCGAAGGGTGTGCACGTCGACATCCCGCTGCAGGCCTACTTCCGGATCAACACCGAGAACATGGGCCAGTTCGAGCGCACGCTGATCATCGTCGACGAGGACGCCTACGTGCACTACGTCGAGGGCTGCACCGCGCCGATCTACAGCACCGACTCGCTGCACTCCGCGGTCGTCGAGATCATCGTGAAGAAGGGCGCTCGCTGCCGCTACACGACGATCCAGAACTGGTCGAACAACGTCTACAACCTGGTCACCAAGCGCGCGACCTGTGAGGCCGGCGCGACCATGGAGTGGGTCGACGGCAACATCGGCTCCAAGCTGACGATGAAGTACCCCGCGGTCTACCTGATGGGTGAGCACGCCCGCGGCGAGACGCTGTCCGTGGCGTTCGCCGGCGAGGGCCAGCACCAGGACGCCGGCGCGAAGATGGTGCACGCCGCGCCGCACACCTCGAGCTCGATCATCTCCAAGTCGGTGGCTCGCGGCGGCGGCCGTACGTCGTACCGCGGACTGATCCAGGTCAACGAGGGCGCGCACCACTCCGCCAGCATCGTGAAGTGCGACGCCCTGCTCGTCGACCAGATCAGCCGGTCCGACACCTACCCGTACGTCGACGTCCGCGAGGACGAGGTGTCGATGGCGCACGAGGCGACGGTCTCGAAGGTCAGCGACGACCAGCTCTTCTACCTGATGAGCCGCGGCATGGAGGAGGACGAGGCGATGGCGATGATCGTGCGCGGCTTCGTCGAGCCGATCGCCAAGGAGCTGCCGATGGAGTACGCCCTCGAGCTGAACCGGCTGATCGAGCTCCAGATGGAAGGCGCTGTCGGTTGAGCCGGCTGCGGCTGGGTCCGCGCGGGCCGGCCGTCAGCTTGGCGCGGCGCGTCGGCTCCGCAGGCTCCGCCGCCGCGGCCAAGCCCTTTGATGCTCCTGCACAGGCACCGCGGGTCCGACCATGAGCCGCGCTGACCAGACGAACGCAAGAAAGCGCAGTGAAGTGACTGTTACTGAAACGCCGAATGTGGCTGGCGCACTCGAGACGGACAAGGTGGCCAGCCACCTGCACCCCGAAGGGTCGTTCGACGTCGAGCACTTCGAGGTGCCGACGGGGCGCGAGGAGATCTGGCGGTTCACCCCGCTGAAGCGGCTGCGTGACCTGCACAAGGACGCGGACCTCGGCGGCAAGACGTACGACACGACGTGGTCGCTCCCGACGAGGTCAGGGTCGAGCAGCTCGGTGCCGACAACGCGCTCAAGGGGACCAGCGGTTACGTGCCGAACGACCGGGTCAGCGCCCGCGCGTGGCACGCGGCCGCCGGAGAACCTTCGCCGTGACCGTCCCGAGCGAGGTCGAGACCGCCGAGCCCGTCATCGTGACGGTCAACGGGACCGGCATCGACGATGCGCTCCGCGGCGCACGCGATCGTGGTCGCCGAGCCGCACAGCCAGGCGACCGTGGTGCTTTCGTTTCGAAGGGTCGGCCACCCTGGCCGACAACGTCGAGATCGTCGTCGGCGACGGCGCGCACCTGACGTTCGTCTCGGTCTTCGACTGGGCCGACGACGCCGTGCACCACACGCACCACCACGGCCGGGTCGGCCGGGACGCGACCCTGCGCCACGTGGCGGTCGCGTTCGGCGGCGACCTGGTCCGGATGAACACGTCGGTCGAGTACGGCGGACCCGGCGGTGAGGCCGAGCTGCTCGGTCTCTACTTCGCCGACGCCGGCCAGCACCTCGAGCACCGGCTGTTCGTGGACCACAACGCCCCGCAAGACCAAGAGCAACGTCGACTACAAGGGCGCGCTGCAGGGCAAGGGCGCGCACTCGGTCTGGATCGGCGACGTGCTGATCCGCAAGGTCGCCGAGGGCATCGAGACCTACGAGTCGAACCGCAACCTCGTGCTCACCGACGGCTGCCGGGCCGACTCGGTGCCGAACCTGGAGATCGAGACCGGCGAGATCCTGGGTGCCGGTCACGCCTCGACCACCGGTCGGTTCGACGACCAGCAGCTGTTCTACCTGCAGTCGCGCGGCATCGAGGAGGACGAGGCTCGCCGCCTGGTCGTGCACGGCTTCTTCGCCGACATCATCAAGAAGATCGGCGTCCCGCAGATCGAGGAGCGGCTGCTGCGCACCGTCGAGGCCGAGCTCGACAAGAACGTGGGAGCTGTTCCGGGAGTCTCAGCATGAGCTTCGTCCGCGCCTGCGCCACGACCGACGTCGAGCCGGGCACCGCCCTCGCGGTCGCCGTCGACGGCGTCGACCGTGGCCGTGGTCCGCGAGGGCGACGACTGGTACGCCATCTATGACGAGTGCTCGCACGCGGCCATTCCGCTCTCGGAGGGAGATGTGGAGGGCACTGAGATCGAGTGCTGGCTGCACGGCTCCCGCTTCGACCTCCGCACCGGCAAGCCGACCAACCTGCCCGCTACCGAGCCGGTTGCCATCTATCCGGTGAAGGTGGAGGGCGTGGACGTGCTCGTCGACGTACAAGCACCGTACTGACCCTTGAACACCGCAGACCTGACCTGACCACGAAAGCTGATACGGAGAAGACATGGCCACCCTGGAAATTCGTGACCTGCATGTGAGCGTCGACACCGAAGACGGCCCGAAGGAGATCCTCAAGGGCGTCGACCTCATCATCAAGGAGGGTGAGACGCACGCCATCATGGGGCCCAACGGCTCCGGCAAGTCCACGCTCGCCTACTCGATCGCCGGACATCCGAAGTACAACATCACCAGCGGCACGGTGACCCTGGACGGTGCCGACGTGCTGGCGATGACGCGTCGACGAGCGAGCCCGCGCCGGACTGTTCCTGGCCATGCAGTACCCGGTCGAGGTACCCGGAGTGTCGGTGTCGAACTTCCTGCGCACCGCGAAGACCGCCATCGACGGCGAGGCGCCGAAGCTGCGCACCTGGGTCAAGGACGTCAACACCGCGATGGACCGCGTCAACATGGATCCCGCCTTCGCGACCCGCTCCGTGAACGAGGGCTTCTCCGGTGGTGAGAAGAAGCGCCACGAGATCGTCCAGCTCGAGCTGCTCAACCCGAAGGTCGCGGTGCTCGACGAGACCGACTCCGGTCTCGACATCGACGCGCTGAAGATCGTGTCCGAGGGCGTCAACAGGTTCCGCGAGCAGGGTGACCGCGGCGTGCTGCTGATCACCCACTACACGCGCATCCTGCGTTACATCCAGCCCGACTTCGTGCACGTGTTCGTCAACGGCCGGATCGCCGAAGAGGGCGGGGCCGAGCTCGCCGAGCAGCTCGAGGCCGAGGGCTACGACAAGTACGTCAAGGCAGGTGCGAACGCCTAGTGACTTCTGCGCACTCCTCCGCTCCGGTCGAGCTGTCGGCGGACCAGGCACTGCCGGGTCTGCTGGACGGACTTGCCCTGATCCGGGCCGACTTCCCGATCCTCACCCGGCAGCTCGCCGGCGGGTACCCGCTGGTCTACCTCGACTCAGCGAACACCTCGCAGAAGCCGCAGGTGGTGATCGACGCGATGGTCGACCACCTGGAGCGTCACAACTCCAACGTGGCGCGGGCGATGCATCAGCTCGGTGCGGAGTCGTCGGCGGCGTTCGAGGAGGCGCGCGACAAGGTGGCCGGGTTCCTCAACGCGCCGTCGCGTGACGAGGTGATCTTCACCAAGAACGCCTCCGAGGCGCTGAACCTGGTTGCGAACACCCTGGCCTGGGCCCGCGGCCCGCTGGAGATCGGTGAGGGTGACGAGGTCGTCATCACCGAGATGGAGCACCACTCGAACATCGTGCCCTGGCAGCTGCTGACCGAGCGCAAGGGCGCGAAGCTGCGGTGGTTCGGCCTCACCGACGACGGCCGGCTGGACCTCTCGAACATCGACGACCTGATCACCGAACGCACCAAGGTGGTCTCCCTGACCTGGGTGTCGAACATGCTCGGGACGGTCAACCCGGTCGCCGAGATCGCCCGCCGCGCCCACGAGGTCGGCGCGGTCGTGGTCGTCGACGCGTCCCAGGCGGCGCCGCAGATGCCGGTCGACGTAGTGGCCGCAGGCGTCGACTTCCTCGCGTTCACCGGTCACAAGGTCACCGGCCCCACCGGCATCGGTGTGCTGTGGGGCAAGCGGGAGGTGCTCGAGCAGCTGCCGCCGTTCCTCGGTGGCGGCGAGATGATCTCGACCGTGGAGATGGAGCGGTCGACGTACGCCGACATCCCGCACAAGTTCGAGGCCGGGACACCGCCGATCATCGAGGCGGTCGGGCTCGGTGCCGCGATCGACTACCTCTCCGCGATCGGCATGGACAACGTGAAGGCCCACGAGGTGGCGGTCACCGGCTACGCGCTCGAGGGCCTGTCCACCGTGAAGGGCCTGACCGTGCTCGGCCCACGGGATGCGCAGAATCGTGGCGGGGCCATCTCGTTCGAGATCGACGGCATCCACCCGCACGACGTGAGCCAGGTGCTCGACTCGCGGGGCATCGCGGTCCGCGCGGGACACCACTGCGCGAAGCCGGCGCACAAGCGGTTCGGCGTGCAGAGCTCGACCCGCGCGTCGTCGTACCTGTACACGACGCCGGCGGAGATCGACGCACTCATCGAGGGGTTGGAGTACACCAAGAAGTACTTCAAGGTGGACTGACCGATGGACCTGGACGCGTTGTATCAGGAGATCATCCTCGACCACTACAAGAACCCGCACCACAAGGGCCTCCGTGACCCGTACGAGGCCGAGGTGCACCACGTGAACCCGACCTGCGGCGACGAGGTCACCATGCGGGTGCACCTCTCCGGCAACGGCGATGTGGCCGTGGTCGAGGACGTGTCCTATGACGCGGAAGGCTGCTCGATCAGCCAGGCCGCGACGTCTGTGATGGCCGACCTGGTCATCGGCAAGACCGTCCCCGAGGCGCTCGCGATCCACGAGGAGTTCCTGACCCTGATGCAGGGGAGGGGCGCGGTGGAGCCGGACGAGGAGATCCTCGAGGACGGCATCGCGTTCGCGGGGGTGGCGAGGTTCCCGGCGCGCGTGAAGTGCGCGCTACTGTCATGGATGGCGTGGAAAGACGCGACATCGCAGGTGCTCGGCGCCCGGGCCAACGGAGCCGCAGCGGAAACGAAGGAGCAATCATGACCACGGGCAACACAGTGGATGGCCAGACCACCCAGAGCGACCTCCCCGAGGTCGACCTCGACGGGCCGGCCGCCGTGTCCAAGGAGGACGTCACCGAGGCCATGAAGGACGTCGTCGACCCCGAGCTCGGCATCAACGTCGTGGATCTCGGCCTGGTGTACGACGTGCACCTTGACGACTCGTCGAACGCCGTCCTCGACATGACGCTCACGTCCGCGGCCTGTCCGCTGACCGATGTGATCACCGACCAGACCAACCAGGCCCTCGAGGGTCTCGTCAACGACGTGACCATCAACTGGGTCTGGATGCCGCCGTGGGGGCCGGACAAGATCACCGACGACGGCCGCGAGATGCTGCGCGCGCTGGGCTTCAACGTCTAAGCCTGTGATGCGCACCGTGCTGGTGCCGCCGGAGCGGCTCGTGCGCTGGTGCGACAACTTCGCCGACCGGCACGGCGCCGGCACGCGCGACGTCGTGGCCGGTCGGCTCCGGCTCTCCGCCGAGGACGGTGAGACCGCCGACGTGGCGCTGCCCTTCGGGCGGTCCTACGGCGGTCCGCCCGACCCGGCCATGGTCGCCGAGGCCGCGACACCCCCGCTGGTGTGGGGCGTCCTGCTGGTGCGCAAGGGTGGCTTCGCCGTCGCGCGACTCGAGGGGGAGAGGTGCTGGCGTCGAAGGTGGGCCAGCGCCACGTGCAGGGCCGGACGAAGGCCGGGGGCCAGAGCCAGCAGCGGTTCGCCCGGCGCCGCGAGAACCAGGCGCGGCAGGCCTACGAGGCGGCGGCCGAGCACGCCGCCCGCATCCTCGGCGGACGGATCGAGGTGCTCGTGTGCGGAGGGGACCGCCCCGCCGTCGAAGCGGTGCTGTCCGACGTCCGACTCGCTCACTTGCTCGACGTACGCGTCGATCCCTGGCTGGCCGTGCCCGACCCGCGCCGCGCCGTCCTGGAGCACGCAGTGGTCGACGGCTCGTCGGTGGCGATCGAGGTCACCCGAGAGTCCTCGAAGGGCTGGTAGCCGGTCGTGCCGAGCGGGCGGGCACCCGCACATCGTTTTGCCGTTGCGCGTCTGAACCGCCCCGTAGTTTCCGGAGGCTCCCCGTGGTGTCTCTACGCGGTCGGTACGAGACGGTCTCGTGCAGCGTGATGAATCTCTTCGGCTTGGATTGGTGTCAGGTCGTCTGGACCGTTCAGGTCCTCGGCACGTTGAAGACGAACGCGACGTAGCCGACACCGGCGAAGGTGGCGACATAGGTGAAGTCCGCGACCCACAGCTGATCCGGCCTACCCGCGGTGAAGTCCCGATCCACCAGATCAGCCGGCCGCCCTTGTGCCCGCAGGTGCAGCCACATCTTGCCGGCACCGAACCGCACCCGGAACCGGTGCTCGCGGTCCTGACCGATCAGCGCCACGATCTCGGCATCACGCAGCGCTCGGCGGGAAGGCGCACGGGACTGGGGCTCGTAGTAGGTGCTCGGGCGATCTTGACGCCATGCGCGCGGTAAGCACGGCGCAGATCGGCTCGACCCCGAATACGGAGGCCCACGCCCATCTCGATACCGCGCGTGAGGTGATCTCGACCTTCACCGCGTTCCCGCCCGCGGTCAGGCGCCACATCTGGTGCAACAACCCCAACGAACGCCTAATCGGGACACCCACCGACGCACCGACGGCGTCGGCATCTTCCCCGAACGCACCTCGGTCATCCGGCTCCTCGGCGCCGTCCTTGCCGAACAACACGACGATTGGGCCGACGGCCGCCGCTACCTCGGCCTCGAGGTCCTCGTCGAGAGCCGACTCGTCCCGATCATCACCGAGACACCCAGGAGGCACCCGAGACCCTCGGCTCCATCAGCACCTGACCGGACAACCAAGAATCACGAGACCTCGTACACCACGCCACAGGACTTGCCGTGGCTCTATCCGACTTGCGGCTGCGGTCGCAGGCGCTCACCGCCCGGGACCACCGATGGCCTCGGCGGGTAGCTGCTCACAAGAAGGTGGCAACTAGAACGCATCCCTCATACCGTGGGGTCATCACTACCGTGCACAACCAGCTAGGAAGCCTAGGACGAAATCGGCGCCTACGAGTTGCTGCCAACTCACTGAGCATTCGGAGCGGACGAAACTGTCAGGGGATTGAGAGAGGTAACGCCTTGAACGTGCTTCTATGGATCGATTCTGACCTTCCGATTCCAGCCCTACCGGTGCGGCGGATTGCCGTGCGAGCCCGATATGTCATAAATCCCGAGAGACGCGCAGAGCACGAGAAGTTCATTGGATTCGTTCGCGTCCTGATCAGACTGCGGAAACCCGACTTGTGCACGCTTGCCGGGGGCATCGACCCTCCACATGTGGCCGTGCGCATCGACGAAGGCTCCGGCGGTGTCGGGCGGTTGCGATGAAGCTTGCGATCGTCTACGACGCGGTCTACCCCTACGTCCAGGGGGGCGCCGAGCGCCGTTACTACGAGTTAGCCCTGCGATTGGCTGATCGCGGTCATGAGGTGCACTGGTACGGCATGTGGTACTGGGATGGCCCCCGAACTGTCTGCAAAGACGGCATCACCTACCACGGTGTATGTCGCGCGATGCCGCTCTATAGCAGGAGCGGACGACGATCGATTAGCCAAGCCATTGTGTTCGGCTTGACAACTCTTCGACTGGTGTCCGCCCAGTACGACGTCATCGACTGTTGCGCCTTCCCGTATTTCTCGACGTTCTCCGCACGCGTCGCCGTCGGCCTTCGCGGAGGCAAGCTGGTCAGCACCTGGCACGAGTTCTGGGGCAACGAATATTGGAGGTCCTACCTGGGGCTCCTCGGCTTGGTAGGGCAGACGATCGAACGTGCCGCCGCGTCCGTCTCGGGGCAGATCATCGCGGTCTCAGCAACGACCGCTCGCCAGCTTCTAGTCGCCTGTCCCGGCCTTTCCGTCAACGTGTTGCACAACGGGGTCGACAACCGGGCGTTGCAACGGGTTGCACCAGATAGACAAGCTTGTGATCTGATTTATGTGGGTCGGCTGTGCGACTACAAGGACATCGAGCTTCTTCTTGACGCTGTCGCCAGGGTCGCCGAGAGTCGCCCTGACCTCGTTTGCCGAATCGTCGGTGGAGGGCCACACCGGTCCACGTTGGAGGCATATGCGGCGCAGGTGGGTGTCAGCGAGCGTGTTCAGTTCGCCGGATCACTTACCTCTTCGGAAGAGGTATACGCGGCGTTGGCCTCTGCCCGGGTGCTCGTATTGCCCTCTCGCAGAGAGGGATTCGGCATCGTTGTGGTGGAGGCGAACGCCCTAGGGGTTCCGGTTGTGGTCGCGGCACATCCACGAAACAGCGCCGTCGAGCTGATCGAGGCGAAGAACGGCATTGTCGCCGCTCCAAACGTGACCGCCGTCGCCTCCGCTATCGATCAATTCCTCATCGAGCCGCCGGGCGAACGTTCGCGCGCCTGCCGTGAGGCGGGGAGACGCTACGACTGGGACATGATCGCTGTCCGCTATGAGTCACTCTTGGCCGAGGTGAAGCAATGATCGTCACTACTAGCTGGGACGATGGCCACATCCTGGATCTCCGCCTAGCCGAGATGCTGGTCGAGTATGGCGTTTCTGCCACCTTCTATATCGCGCTGCACAACCGCGAGCTCTCCGCGCGCGATCGCATGTCGGCCGCCGAGGTGCGGTCGCTGTCCGAGCAGTTCGAGATAGGCTCGCACGGCCAAACCCATACGGTGCTGACGCGAATCCCGCTGTCGCTGGCTCGGCGGGAGATTGGGGACTCCAAGGCCGCACTGACCGACCTGCTCGGACAACCGGTCGACACCTTCTGCTACCCGCGTGGGGCGCACAACGGCCGTCTCGCGAACATCACCCGAGACTGCGGCTATCTCTACGCCCGTACGGTCCGCGGCTTCGAACTCGGCTTACCAGCCGACCCCTGGCGAGCTGGCGTTGCGCTGGAGACAGCCCGGCCCGGTGTATATGAATGGCCTTCGGTCGCGGCGCGGACCACTTACCTGGGTGCGGGTTCGCCTCGCGTGCTGACCGACTGGGGCACCCGCGCCATTGCCCTGTTCGACAAGGCAAGAACCACCCGCGATGCCGTTTTCCATCTCTGGGGCCACTCGTGGGTACTAGAGCGCCGGCACCAATGGGGAACTCTACGAAGAGTCTTGGGTCACATCCGGCAGCATTCCGACGTCACGATGATGACGAACGGTGAACTCGCGCGTCTTTACGGCTCGTCCTCGTGATCCGGCACGACAGCATGCACGTCATGCATGTGACCAAGAGGTACCCCAGTTCGGTGGGCGGCGACGCAACCGCGGTCGCCGCCCTTGAGCGCGCGCTGCGACGCAACGGACATCGCGTCACTATTGTGACGAGTAGATCACCCTCGATCACGCGCCGTAAGAGCGTTCATCGAATCGGAGTGCCAGTCAGCGACGAAGCGTTGGACCACCTCGGACCCATGCGCCTTCTCTCATGCGTGTGGACGATGTTGTGGGGGCTCCGGCTGCTACTCCGGGAGCGGCCCGATGTTGTCCATGCCCACGCGCCCGAACTCGGCGCAGCAGTCGCGCTTTCCGCACGCCTCCTGGGAATCCCGCGGGTGCTCACCCTGCATGGGACGACGATCGGAAGGCCGGGGTCCGGCCGCATGGCTAAGCTGGAGGAGGTGCTTGTCCGCACCGGTGACTACCATCGACTATTCACGGTGGATCCGCAGTCCTTGCCGGCGCTTGAGGGGCTTGCGCGTACGCCGGCCCTCTTCATCCCCAACGGGGTGACAATGGATGACTACCCGCTCTGGTGCGGGTGGCACAATACGCGCCTGCTGTTCGTCGGTCGTCTCGAGGCCGTAAAGGGCTTGGACGTCCTGCTGAGAGCAGTCGCCGCGGCTCGTGTCCAAGGATGCGACGCGGGTCTCGACATTGTCGGGGCGGGACGGCTCGAGTCCGATCTTCGGGCGCTCGCTTCGCAACTGCAGTTGAGCCAGCACGTCACCTTCGCTGGCGAGTGCTCGCACGAGCAGGTCTTGGATCGGATGACCAACGCCGCTGGGCTTGTGCTCGCAAGCAGGTATGAGGGGTTTCCCCTCGTCCTGCTGGAGGCAATGGCAATAGGGCTGCCGGTTATCACGACCTCGGTTGGCGCGGTACCTCAGGTCTGCACCAACGGGAGGGACGCTCTGATAGTCCCGCCTGGGGATGTGTCAGCGCTCGGGCGCGCAATCGTGACGCTGCTCTCGAACCCGCCGCTAGCGCAGCGCCTTGCAGCGGCCGGAAGGCGCACCGCCGCGCAGTACAGCCATGAGACTGTGAGCACGCGCATCGAACAGCAGTACCGTGCGGTGGTCGCAGCTAGCAGTCGACGTCACGTTGCGCCTGACCACTGAGCGTGGAAGGTCGTTTGTCCTGCCGCGCAGGCACTGGCCACAACATCGCCGCGCCTCCGATCCTCCGCCAGATCGCGGAGGAGGTATGAGCAATTCGACGGGTACGCAAAGGGGAGCGGTGGCATAACGTCGCCTCACGATCTCACAGCCGCGAAGGCAACTTTGGGTCGACAAAAGGTGCCTAATCGGTCGTCTGTTCACCCGCGCATATGTGGGCTAGACAATGATGAAATTGGCTGACTGCGTACTGCAGCATCGTAGCGTAGCGAAATGGCCGTGCCATCGACCTACTGACGAAAGTCTGCGCCGGGCCGCCGGGGGGTCGAGTGCCATGCGATTAGCCGAGAGTTGGCTGCGCAGCGACAACCGATCAGAACGGAGTAACCCATGACATGACAAAGCTATCAACCGTTTGTCGTTCAAGGTGTCTCCAGGTTCGTTGAAGCCGCCTGTCGTCGGTGGGCCCTCTGACGTGCATCAGCCGGCTGCGTGCCGACTCGCCAAGTGGCGTATTCGGGAGGGCGGAAACGATGACCGTTGCGGGGCAGCGACGACGACCAAAGTCTGACGGCAAGGGTAAGACCTTCGCAAGGAGAAAAAGCCTATTAGCCTTCGACTTGCGTGGCAATGTCCTGCTCGCGAGCGCGCTTGCGTTCGTGGTGGAGATCGGATTCGTACGCCAACCAGCGGTCGTCACCCTAAGCGGGTTGTGGCTCCTGCTCGGTGCACCGATAGTGGTCTGGCAAAGCCTACTCGGTCGCGCTATTCCGTCGCGCTCGTCGCGCTCGCTTGTAGCCGTCGGCTTCGCCATTGCTACGCTCCTAGGCACAGCGTTGGCGGTGAACACGCTACTTCCCATCTTCGGCATCGCCTCCCCACTCACCCGGGGGTGGTTGGCCAGCGCCTCCTTTACAGCCGTCCTTGTACTTCTGGTGGTCCATCGCAAGGTGATCGGCGCGGGACACCAGCGCGTGCGGCATAACCGAGGGTCTTGGCGCGGGCTGGGAGCTGTGGCAACACTCGGAGGAGTGTCACTGTTCTGCGCTGTCGCAGGCGCCCTTCGCCTCAACAAGGGGTACGACTCCAGCGTCAGTCTCGCATGCCTGCTGATGACAGCCGCGCTCATAGTGCTCCTTCTTGTCAGGCGTGGCAAGCATGGCAAGGGGACCGCGGCCGTGGGAGTGTATCTAGTAGCCGCTTCCCTACTGCTTCTCACTTCGCTGCGCGGCTCATATATCACAGGTCACGACGTACAGGCCGAGTTTCGATTCTTCAAGCTAGCTGCATCAGCCGGTCATTGGGACATATCCGGTCACGAGAACGCGTACAACTCTTGTCTTAGTGTCACGCTACTTCCTGTATCGCTGAGTCGCCTGACAGAGATTCCAGACATTTATGTCTTCAAAGTGGTGATGCCACTTCTGTTCGCTCTCACGCCCGTGCTCGTGTACTGCGCTTGCCGCAATTTCGCCCCGAAGTTGGTTGCGCTCCTGTCGGCGATCTACTTCATGGCATTTCCGACGTTCTTCAGCGATATGCCATTCATGGCGCGACAAGAGGTCGCGTTTCTATTTCTTGGTTGTGCGGTACTTGTGCTGACCGAAGGCGGTCGCCGTACCCCCGATCCCCGCCCCCGCCCAGCGGACGAGGGCATCGCCCTCTTCGCAGACGGTCCGACGGTTGTGCGGCGTCTTGCGTTTACGGCCCTGCTTCTTGGGGTGGTGGTGTCGCACTACTCCACCACATACCTTGTTCTCGCTGTGCTCGCGGCATCCTTCGTCGCAGGGCGCCTTCTTCGTGCCATTCCGCCCGTGTGGCGTCGGGTCGAGTACCGGACCAGCTCGCCGCCCTCCGACAGGTTCATCAGGTGGTGGATGATTGCTGTGGTGGCAGCTGCCACGCTGTTCTGGACGGGGCCGGCGACACACACAAGCGGTCAGCTCCAAGAGACCGTGTCGGACGCTGTGCAGACTGTTCTGCATCCAGGCAAGGAGTTCGGGTCCTCGGACACCGCGTACATCTTCTTCGCGCCGCATCGGCCCAGCGGGCAAGAGCGGCTGGTCGCTTACGCCAACAGATTGGAGACTGATACTCAACAAGCTCGTCAGTTGGGCCGACTCGAGCCGCTGTCAGTAGTCAAGAAGTCTTTCGCGAGTCCAGCGGCGCAGGAACCGGCGGTATTTCCGCTCACGCAGTTGGGCCGGGCGCTGGACTCGAGGGGAGTCGACGTTGAAGCGCTGCATACTGCTCTCCGGTGGTTCGACGCTCTGCTCTTGCAGATGCTCCTGCTCTTGGGGCTGCTCAAGATGGTGATTGGGAGAAGTCCAGCCCTTCGACCGCCGTCCCTGGAGTTGTTGCTCCTGGCGGTAGGGAGCATAGCGATGATCGCCCTGCAGACTCTGCTGCCGCCGCTTTCGGTCAACTATGGCTTGCTGCGGTCTTTTCAGCAGGGTCTTTTCTTCCTTGCGCCGTTTATTGCGCTCGGATCCATCGTGCTTACGGGACGGAAATCGGGGTGGCCGGTGTTGCTCTCAGTCGCTTTCGCTGTCACCTTTTATCTCAATACGACCGGGGTTACACCGGCGCTGCTTGGTGGCGGCCCAGCGAAGCTCCACCTCTACAACGGTGGGCGTGAGTACGATATCTATTTCGACCATGAACAGGAACGGTCCGCGTTCACATGGATGAGGCAGCGGTTGAACGAAGTCGAAGACCGTTCGGCCCGCCCCTCGATCCAGACCGACTGGTTTACCTTCCAGCGCATGCCGATGACGCTCCGCAGCGATACCCGCGGTAATAATTTTCCGACCGCAATCCGAAAGAATTCGTACGTACTGCTCGGCTACACGACCGTTCGTAAGAACAAGGCGACTTTGGTCTTGAACGGAGACCTGGTGACGTATTCCTATCCGGTCGAATTTTTGGACTTGACGAAAAACAAGGTCTACAGCAGTGACGGTGCAAGCGTGTACTCGCCAGGAATCGGTGATGAGCGGCGTGCGCTTGATCCCCGGGTGCAATCGCGACGGTAGGTTGGCACGCATCGCTGAGCGGTATCTCGCCGACCCTTTGCTCCGGAACTCGCTGTTTCTGATGGCCACGACGGCATGCGCAGCCGATCACTGGCGTGTTGTTCTGGATCATTGTCGCCCGGTTGTATCCCCCTGACGAGGTGGGGCGCGCCACGACGTTGCTCTCGGCGGTGGCTATTTTGTCCTATTTTAGTTTGCTTGGTCTCAATGGGAATCTCGTCCGCTATCTACCTCACACGCGTCAGCCTGACGACCATGTCGGCACTGCGCTGACAGCAGTTGGGTTCGCCGGAGTGGCATCGCCATCTCCTTTGTCTGCGTGCTGCCGCTAGTAGCGCCCGAATTGCTCTCCCGTCATCGATGGATCGCTAGGCATTTTCGTTGCCAGCGGGATTGGCTGGGTTGTCGCGGCTTTGGCGAGCCTGGTAATAATCCGTTATCGCTTGAAGCTGCGTGCAAGCTTCCGCATTTCGAGAGGGGTCTTGGGCACCAAGTTGCTTACTCGCTAGCTATCTTGCCAACGGCCTCGACATGGTCCCCGCTCCTAGTCATGCCTCTCGTGATCCTGCATGGCAACGGACCTGTTGCTGCGGCCGCTTTCTTCTGGCATTTGAGATAGCGACACTCGTGAATGCCGTTGGGTTTGCGGTCGGGGAGGCGCAGTTCGCTGAGGGGGCGCATGGAGAGGAAGCTCTCCGACGCTTGATGCTGAGGTCGGCTAGGATCATCGTCGCCTTGACCGCGCCATGTGCCCTATGCGGTGCAGTGTTCGGCGAGCCTATGCTGCGTCTGTTTGGATCGGCGTACGCGGACGGCGCAGCCAGAGCCTTAGTGGTGCTGGCTCTCTCGTCGTTTGCGGTGGCGTTCAACACCTGGGCAGGGTTCGGCCTCCGTATCACTGGCAGTTGCGTGCGATGACCTTGTCGAACCTCGCTTATGCGGTCTCCATCCCAGTGACCGCGTTGCTCACCGTGCAGCACGGGATGGTCTGGGTCGCCGTCGCTTGGGGGGGCGGGCAACCTGCTGTGCGGTGCCATCGGCACCACCGCGCTTCCCCGCCATGTGCCCCCGTGAACTGTTCCATCCAAACAAACTTCAGTCAGCCGTGCTGCTGACATCACCAATCGCATGCCTTATGGCAGCCAGGGCTGGCTTTGGTGTTCCATCCTCTCGCCGCAGACCGTAGGAGCCCTCGTTACTGTGGGGGAACGTGAAGTCTTGGTACCCGTACCAGAAGAACGCGCGGACGCCTCGCGTCTTGGCCGCGCTCTTGACAGCGGCCACCGCGAGCTCGGACTGCCAACGCTCGCTTACATGATCCGTGCCGGGCAGTACCGCGTCGAGCCGGCCATCGTTCCGCACACCTGGTCCGTCGGTGGGTGCACCATATTCGGTCACCCAGATCGGTAACTCCGCTCCATGCTTAGCCAGAATCTGAGAGACGGATCGCCGTGTTTGGCTTATCACATTCCAGGCGGTCCTGGGCTCGCGAGTATGTGGCCAGTCCGTGGGGTAGGGATATGTATATGGGTGGTAAGCGATCGCGTCGACTGATCGAATCGAGCCCGTTGCGAGCATGCGGTCGAGGAATGTCAACTGCGGGATGTTGTTCCGATTCCCGTGTTCCACCGCCGCCAGTCCAGCGGATGCGACAAGAGCATCCGGACTGACTGAGTGAATAGCGGCTGAGGTCACGTCCAACAGATGCGCGTACGAAGCGGCATCGGGTCGAGGCTCCCAGAACCGAGAAACGTTAGGTTCGTTCCAGATTTCCCACATGGGGATCGAGTCGTGACCATAGCGGGCAGCCACAGCCCGTGCGAAATCAGCGAATGCCTGGGGCTCCTTGGGAGGACAAGCGCTCGACGTACAGCCAGGTTCACGGGCCCAAGCGGGCGTGTAAGCGAGGACTCCGAGGACCCGCAGACCATTGGCCCTTGCACTCCTCACGATCCTGTCGGTAGTGACCCAATGCCACCGAGATCGTCGCGGTTGGACGTCTACCCAGGAGATATCGATCCGGACTGCCTGAAAGCCGAGCGACCGAATGTCGGCGAACGCGTGGTCCAGTCCTGCGAGCGTACTTGGAAGGGAGTTGACACTGATGCCGAGAAGTGGCGGTGAAGCGGCATTCGGTTCCGCTACTGGATTTCCACTTCGCTCGCGAAACTCGTGACCAATCGGCGTATGGGCTGCGGCGATGTTGAGCGCGACAGCAAGTAAGACCAGCACTGCCAGCATTGCCGTCGCGCGCCTAGGCGGACGCCTTCTTGAGATGACCGTCGGGTTCACTAGCGTTCACTCCAGGGACTCCAGGTCTCCCGTCACGTACGTTCGACTCTACCAGGGTGGTTACAGGACCGGATGACGCGAGGATGTTCCATGTCTGTGGAAGGAGGGCGCTGAGGACTCCAAGTGCCTTGGCCCGTGAACAGGTTCGTCGGTCGCCGCCATACGCTGGAGCTGTGGTCGGTGGAATCGAACGGGGGAAGAGAGTGACGCCCATGCGCTTCAGGGGTCTCGTCCGCCGATCAGGGACGTGACTTCACTGACGACCTGTCACTGTGAGAAGTTCATCCGCAGGCGAAGGGCCGCGATACCGTGGTCGTCAAAGAAAGGCCCGCGAGCCTGAGCCCGAACTGAGCCTTCAGCGCGGAGGCAGCCTCCCGTCGCCGGCCGGAAGAACCAGCCCGCGGGAACAGGATTCGACACGGCGAGTTCGCCTGGTGCCCGCCACGACGTGAGCCGGCAATTCAGGCTCGTGCGGGCTGGGCTAGACCGCGGACGACGCCATAGGTATGGGCAAAGATTAGTAAGGAAGCACCTCCTCATATACGCGCTCGATACGGCGAGCGACCGCCTTCCACGAGTATTGCCTGGCGGCACTCCGGCTCTGTACGGCGAGCTCGCGTCGCATCTCATCGTCGCCCGCGACGGCATCGATGGCTTCCGCCAGCGCGTCTGCGCGCGGCTCCACGAGAATGCCAACATTCTTGAGCAGTTCTTTGTTGCCAGGAACGTCGGTTGCAATAACCGGAAGACCAGCGGCCATAGCCTCGAGGGCGGCGAGAGCCATGCCCTCTTTGTCTGACGACAGAACGAACGCGTCGGCGTTGGCATAAGATTCGAGTAGTTCATCTCCGACGCGCCTACCTGCAAAGGAGACGTTGTCCAGTCTCATGGATCGGCACGCTTCGCGGAGCGTCGCGCTCTGTTCGCCCTGACCGACGATTTCAAGTGTCACCTCTCGCTTGAGTCTTGAGACCGCTCCCAGCAGACGAAGGAGGTTCTTCTGCGAACCCAATCGGCCGACGAACAGCAGTCGCAGTGGTCTGTTCACTCCTTGACGAACTGGCATGAAGAACTCTGTGGCGACGCCGTTGGGTACGACGAAGATCTTCGCGGCCGCGACGTCGTACGTGTCGCGAACGAAATTGGCTTGTGACTCCGTGAGCACGATTACGCCCGCTGCGGCACGTAGAACGCGACTAAAAGCCAACGCCTTGTAGTGCGGCAGCAGCCAGCCGAATGGCCCAGAAGCGTCAACGTCTAGGTGGAAGTGAACTAAGAACGGTTGCCTCTTCAAAGCAGTGGCAGCAAGAACCTGCTCAGGGAGCACTGCATGGGCCGTATGCAGGTGCAACACCGAGGTCCGAGGGAGGCGGAGTATCGAGCGAACGATGCCCGGGGCGATCGGCGTGTGGCCGATCTCGACCGCTCCATGCCGGAGGACCCGCACGCGTCCCTCCAAGGTCCAGCGGGGCAGGTCACGCGCGCCCACATCAGTCGTCATCACCATAACGTCACGTCTGTCAGACAACTCCTGAGCAACATACTTGACGACCCCCTCGACACCTCCGAGGTGAGGGGGGTAGTAGGGGGTGATCTGCACGACAGGACGTTGGTCGATCATGATCGGCCCCGCAGAGTGAAGGCGCTGGCATGGTGGGCAATGTGCGTCATGGCCTGTCGCCAATTTTCGGCGGCCATTCGCAAAGCGAAGCCCTCGCTGCTGAGCCGACGGGCGGGCTCAGTCGCGATGGTCCCGCCGTCGGCCAAGCCGCTGTCAACCATGATGACCTTCAGCCCCCACCAGTAGGCGAACAGGTGCTCCATTGGGTTGGATGCCATCGGAGGCATGTTCGCAGCTCAGTGAGCGCTGGAATCACGATCGACAATGCGGTCAAGCCGTTCCTCCCAGCCGAGTACTTGCAGGCGCGGTAGTCGTGTGGCCAGCTATCGCTTCACGAACCCCCGGCGGCCGCTCTCGTGCGGGCGCAGACATCCAGCATTGGCATAGGCCCGGGAACTGTCAATGTTGCGCGCTCTTCTGGGTGATCGGGGTCGGCTTCTCACGACCGGGCAGGCCGGTGGTCACGCACCCGCTGCGGCAGCGCGTCCCAGTACGGGCGGGTCACCGCGTCGTGATGCTCGGAGTTGCCGGCGCAGAAGCCGGAGGTGGGGCGGTGGTACCACCTCGTCGGCGTCGGGACGCTGCCAAGGGACGCTGTAGCTGTAGGTCGACGACGCGAAGGTGGCGATTCAGAACACCTGTATGGCGCCGGCCAGCAGGGCCACGCCGTGATCGGCCACGTCCAGTCGGCGCGGCTATTGACGCCGAGTGACGTGTTCCCGCGCGCCGGCTTCACGCCGTGTGACCCGTTCGGGGACTCCCAGGCGAGTCGCAAGAGCACGTTCATGACGCGGGGCGCTCTAGCTGATTCCGGCCGCCTCGTCGAGCTCCTGCAGGAGGTCGTGTCCGGCGACCTCGATCTTCTTGGGCCGCCACTCCGACGCGCGGTAGACGCGCGATGAGTCCGCTGCGGTGCAGACGACGCAAGTCGCCGCTCGAGGTAGCTGTTCTCCGCCTCCGCCCGCGGCTGCACGTCGCCCCAGTCACTGTCGAGCGTCGTACTGCCTGCCCTTGATCAGCGTGCGGGCGTGCTCGACGGCCGCCGGGTTGACGTCGTACGTCGCCATGCAGCGACCGTGCCCGGCGACAGGCCACTTCACGCGCGACACACCGCCAGGCGAGGCGGGGAACCGGCCTCTCGGCCTAGTCGTCGAGGCCTCGGGCCACCAGGGCCTCGCCGAGGGCGTCGGCGTGCCGGAGCGACCGCACGATCAGGGGTACGACGAAGGCGCGCGGGCTCGCCCCGAGTCCCCGCGCTCGCTGCGCCTCGCGGACCTGCTCGGCGAGCCCGACCACCACCGGCACGCAGCGGATCCCGAGCGCGAGGAACAGGCCCACCCGCTCGGGGTCCACGCCGAAGCGGCGCAGCGGCCGGCACGCGGTGACCAGCGCGTCCACGAGGTCGGTCGTGCGCGTGGTGAGCGTGACCAGCGCCGCGAGCAGCACCAGGACCGCGATGACCCCGAGCACCACGACGGCACGTTCCCAACCGTTGACGAGCACGTGGAAGACCGTGGCCACGCCGGCCACCCAGACCAGCGGCCGGAGCTGCGCGGCGGCGGTGCGCAGCGGGATCCCGGCGACGCCGTACCCCACCGTCACGACACCGAGCGCGACGACCACCTGCCACACCTCGTCCAGGAAGACCGAGGCCGCGCCGGCCAGCACGAGCGCGACCAGCTTGGCCCCGGCGGGTGCCCGGTGCAGCGCCGAGGTCCCGGGGAGGTAGAGGCCGATCGTGCTCACGAGGTGGCGCCCATCAGCGACCGGTAGTGCGGCACCGCCACGCCGGGCAGGTCGTCGCAGACCACGCGGCCCTCGTCGAAGACCAGGCAGCGGTCGAAGTCGGCGACCAGGTCGAGGTGGTGGGTGACCAGCACGACCTGCTGGGGCAGGCCGGCGACGACGCCGGCGATCATCGAGGCGTTTCGCAGGTCGAGCAGCGTGGTGGGCTCGTCCATCACCAGCACGGCCGGCTCGGTGACCAGCACCGAGGCCAGCGCGAGCAGCTGCTTCTGCCCGCCGGAGAGCAGGTGGGCGGGATGGTCGGCGTGGCCGGCGAGACCGTAGGCCGCGAGCGCCGCCGTCACCTGGGCCGCGATCTCGGGCTTGCCGAGCCCGCGGCGGCGCAGGCCGAAGGCGACGTCCTCGGCGACCGTGGGCATCACGATCTGCGCGTCGGGGTCGGTGAAGCAGAAGCCGACCCGGCGGCGGACCTCGCGACCCTGCGAGCGGGTGTCGAAGCCGTTGACGGTGATCCGCCCGGTGCTGGGCAGCACCAGGCCGTTGAGCAGCCGGGCGAAGGTGGACTTGCCCGAGCCGTTGGCGCCGATCACGCCGATGCGCTGCTCCGGCAGCGTCAGGGACAGGTCGGCGAGCACCTGCCGGGCGGCGGTGCCCTCGCCGTAGGTGTGCGCGACGTCGCGCACCTCGATCACAGGCACCGCTGCACCACCATCGCCACGCCCTGCCCGCCGCCGACGGCGACCGCCGCCAGCCCGAGCTCGCCGGCGTCCTCCCGGACCAGCCGGCTGAACAGCCGGACGGCGAGCACCGCGCCCGAGGCGCCCCACGGGTGGCCCAGTGCCAGCGCGCCGCCCTGGGGGCAGACCCGCTCCTCGTCGAGACCGAGCTCGTCGCAGCAGGCGAGCACCTGGCCGGCGAACGCCTCGTTGAGCTCGACTACGTCGAGGTCGTCGAGGCCGAGACCGGTGGCGTCCAGCACGGCCCGCACCGCCGGAACGATGCCGAGGCCCGGCTGCCGGGGGTGCACGCCCGCGGTGGCGGTGGCGAGCACCCGCATCCCGGGGCGACCCAGGTCGGCGGCGGCCCGGGCGTCGACGAGGGCCACCGCGGCGGCGCCGTCGTTGACCCCGCAGGCGTTGCCGGCGGTCACGGTCCCCTCGGGCCGGAACGACGGGCGCAGCCGGGCCAGCCGCTCGACTGTCAGGCCGCCGCGGACCCGCTCGTCGTGGTCGAGGCCGGCCACCGGCACGGTCTCCGCGGCGAACCCGCCGGCCGCGGCGGCGGTGGCCGCCCGCGTGTGCGACCTCACGGCGTAGGCGTCCTGCCGGGCGCGGTCGATGCCCCGCTCCTCGGCGAGCAGGTCGGCGGCGAGACCCATCTCGGGGTCGCCGAGGTCGGCGGGCGCGAACGGGGCGCGTTCGTAACGCCGGGGCGGCGCGTCCCCGACCGGCGGCCAGCACCGCCAGGGCGCGGTCGACGCCGACTCGACGCCGCCGGCCAGCACCAGCCCCGGCCGGGTCCGCACGAGGGCGGAGGCCACGTCGAGCGCGGCGAGCCCGCTGCCGCACTGGCGGTCCACGGTCAGCGCCGGTACGCCGACGGGCAGGCCCGCGGCGAGGGTGGCGACCCGGGCGACGTCGCCACCGGGCCCCATGCAGTTGCCGAGCACCACGTCGTGGGGGAGTAGCCCGTCGAGCGACCCGGTCAGCGCGGCCAGCACCGGTGCCGCGAGGTCGGCCGCCGTCACGTCGCGCAACGCCATCCCGGCCGTGCCGATCGGGGTGCGGAGCGCGCCGACCACCACGGGAGCCTCGTCCGGGGTGGTCGGGCGGGCGGAGGTCACGGGACCACGGTAGTGCCGGTCAGCGGGCGCAGTCCCTCGGCCCCGTGGCCGACGGCCGTCGCGAGCGCCGCGCGGTCCACCTTGCCGGCCGCCGTCATCGGCAGCCGGTCCGCGTGCACCCAGCGCCGCGGCCGGGCCGCGGCGGTGAGCCCCTCGCGGGACCGGGCCACGACGGCGACACGGTCCGCGGGGTCGGTGAGGACGCCGACGAGGACGGCGCCGAGCGTGGGGTGCGGGGCGCCGACCACGACGACCTCGCCTCGGGCGACGGGACGGAGCACGGCTTCCACCTCGGCGGTCCGCACGGTCGCCCCGCCCGTGACCACGGCGTCGGGCCGGCCGTGGACGAGCAGCCGGCCGCCGACGAGTGCGCCCCGGTCCCCGACAGTCGACCAGCCCGCTGCGTCACGGACCAGGGGACCGGCGGCCCCGTCGTACCCCTGGCAGACGTAGGGCGAGCGCACCCACAGCTCGCCGTCGCGCGTCTCGACCTCGACGCCGGGGAAGGGCCACAGGTCGTCGGCGTGCCCGCCCCAGCCGACGAACGACAGCTCGGCCGCGCCGTAGTAGTGGTGCACGGTCAGGCCGGCACCGAGCGCCCGGGCGGCCAGCGCGGGGGAGAGCGCGTCCCCGGCGACCACGACGGTCAGGCCGGACGGGGCGCCCTCGTCGAGCAGCCAGGCCAGCGCTCCGGGAGTCAGCACGGCGTGCGAGGCGACGGAAACGGAGTCCGCGCGGATGGCCCCGACCCAGGACGCGTGCACCAGGGCGAACGCGTTCATCGACGCCGCCACCGGACCGGGCACCCACACCCGGGAGCCGGCCACGATGCCGGTGAGCTCCGTCACCGCCGCGAACGACGAGACCCACGACTGCGTGCTGCGCAGCACTCGGCACGGGCTGCGGGTCGATCCCGAGGTGTGCAGCGCGACCGGCGCGCCGCGCTGGTGCGCGTGCCGCAAGGTCGCGACCGGGTCCGCCGCCGCGGTCAGGTCGTGGACGGGCTCAGACAGGCTGCTGCTCCTCGGCCGGTGCGGTCGCACGCCGGCCGGTGAGGAGACCGGGGTACGCCGCGTGCACGCCGCGGGCCACCACGGCGGCGATGACCACCTTCACGGCGTCGCCGGGGAGGTAGATCCAGCTCGCCACCGTCGCGGCGGCCGGCGAGATGTCGAGCACCAGCGCCATGCCGGCAATGCCCAGCACGTAGAGCACGACGACGCCGCCGACTAGGTTGGCCACGATGCCCCAGTGCAGCTTGTAGTTCGGGCCGGCGCGCTCGCTCATCCAGCCCACCAGGAACGCGGCGACGGGGTAGCCGAGGAGGAACCCGACCGACGGGCCGGCGAAGACGCCCAGCCCGCCACGGCCACCGGCCAGCAGCGGGAGGCCGACCGCGACGAGCACCAGCAGCAGCACCAGGGACAGTGCGCCGCGCCGGGCGCCGAGGATCGAGCCGGCCAGCATCACGCCGAGGGACTGGGCGGTGATCGGCACCGCGAAGCCCGGCGGGGTGAAGGCGGGCACGAGGCCGAGCGCGGCGACCACGCCCGTGAACATCGCGACCAGCGCGAGGTCACGGGACGTGAGGGAGCGGGAGCGGGGATTGCTGGTCACGCGGTGAGTGTAGGACCCAGGTTCTGAGACGCGGACGACCGGTCCGGTCCGTGAACCGTGGTCAGAGCCGGTTGGCCGAGAACGTGTCGCAGGCCTGCAGGCTGCCCGTCTCCCGGCCCGTCGTGAACCACCGCATCCTCTGCTCGGCGGAGCCGTGGGTCCAGGCGTCGGGGTTCACCCGGCCCGAGGTCTTCTGCTGGATCCGGTCGTCCCCGACGGCGCGCGCGGCGTCAAGAGCCTCGTTGATGTCGTCCTGGGTGAGCTCCGAGATGAGCACCTCGCCGTTCGCGTCCTCGGCCTCGGTGGCGAACCTGCTCCACATCCCGGCGTAACAGTCGGCCTGCAGCTCGAGGCGCACCGCGTCGCTGTTCGCACCCTGCTGGGTGCGGACCCGGCCCATCGTCCCGAGCAGGTCCTGGACGTGGTGACCGTACTCATGGGCCAGGACATAGGCCTCGGCGAAGTCCCCGCCTGTGCCGCCGAGCTGCCCCTCGAGCATGTCCTCGAAGAACGTCGTGTCGAGGTAGACCAGCTTGTCGACGGGGCAGTAGAACGGCCCCACCTGGGACGACGCCGCACCGCAGTCGGTGTTCACCTGGTCGGAGAAGATCACGGTGTCGGACCCGGCGTACTGCTGGTCGGACTGCTCCGGGAGGGCCTGCGACCAGTACGACTGGATCGAGTTGACCACCGCGACACGTGCGCAGTCCGGGTTGGTGTTGGCGTCCTCGCCGGTCCGGCACTGGGAGAACCCGCCACCCTCGGTGCGGACGGACCCGCCGTCGCCCTGCGGCCCGGTTCCCGGGGAGGTGGTCCCGCCGTCGCCGAAAATCCCGCTGTTGAGCAGCACGATGATGATCAGCACGATCACCCCGCCGATGCCGCCGCCGACCTTCATCCCGCCCCGGCCGCCGCCACCGACCGGGAATCCGAGACCGCCGCCTCCGCCAGCCCCGCTGCCGCGGCGGTTCTGGACCTGGCTGCGGTCGAGCTTGGCCTTCGGGTTGAAGCGCATCCCTGGTCCTTCCTTCCGGTCGCGTGTGCGTCCTTGCGTAGACTAGTGCGCATGACGGTCACGACGGGCTAGGCGACCCCGCGACGTCGCTCATCTCTCCGGGCGGAGCCCGGGGCCGAGACGTCGCCCGTGTCCATCTGCCTGCCCGTCCACCGAGGATTCCCACTTCACATGATCACTGCACACCAGCTCGAGGTCCGCGCGGGCGCACGCCTGCTGATGGAGAACGTGAGCTTCCGCGTGGCCGCCGGCGACAAGGTCGGGCTCGTCGGCCGTAACGGAGCCGGCAAGACCACCCTGACCAGGATCCTGTCCGGCGAGGCTCAACCAGCCTCGGGCAAGGTGACCGCGACCGGCAGCGTCGGGTACCTCCCGCAGGACCCCCGCACCGGCGACCCGGAGGTGCTGGCCAGGGCCCGGATCCTGTCCGCCCGGGGTCTGGACCAGGTCGTACGGCGGCTCCGCGAGGCCGAGCACGACATGGGCTCCGACGACCCGGACCGACGCGAGAAGGGGATGCGCCGCTACGAGCGTGCCGATGCCGAGCTGCACGCGAGCGGCGGGTACTCGGCCGAGTCCGAGGCCGCACAGATCGCCTCCAGCCTCGGCATCGAGGAACGCATCCTGCAGCAGCCGCTCCGCACCCTGTCCGGTGGTCAGCGGCGCCGGGTCGAGCTGGCGCGGATCCTGTTCTCGGGCGCCGAGACGCTGCTGCTCGACGAGCCGACCAACCACCTCGACGCCGACTCGATCGTGTGGCTGCGCGACTTCCTCAGGTCGCACAAGGGCGGCCTGATCGTGATCAGCCACGACGTGGGGCTGCTCGAGGCGTGCGTGAACAAGGTGCTCCACCTCGACGCGAACCGTGCCGAGATCGACGTCTACAACATGGGCTGGAAGGCCTACCTCGAGCAGCGGGAGACCGATGAGCGTCGTCGCAAGCGGGAGCGGTCCAACGCGGAGCGGAAGGCGAACACGCTGACCGACCAGGCCAACCGGATGCGTGCCAAGGCCAGCAAGGCTCAGGCCGCACAGTCGATGCTCAAGCGTGCGGAGAAGCTGATGTCGGGGCTCGAGGGGGAGCGCAGGGCCGACCGCGTCGCCAAGATCAAGTTCCCGGCGCCCGCGCCCTGCGGCAAGACGCCACTCACTGCCTCGGAGCTGTCGAAGTCCTACGGGTCGCTCGAGGTGTTCACCGACGTCGACCTGGCGATCGACAAGGGCAGCCGGGTGGTCATCCTCGGCCTCAACGGCGCCGGGAAGACCACGCTGCTGCGGATCCTCGCCGGAGTGGACCGCTCCGACACCGGCGAGGTGCACCCCGGCTACGGCCTCAAGCTCGGCTACTACGCCCAGGAGCACGAGACTCTCGACACCAGCCGAACGGTGCTGGAGAACATGAGGACCGCCGCCCCGCAGCTGACCGACACCGAGGCCCGTAGCGTGCTCGGGTCGTTCCTGTTCAGCGGCGATGACGCGACCAAGCCGGCGGGTGTGCTCTCCGGTGGGGAGAAGACCCGTCTGGCGTTGGCGATCCTCGTCGTCTCGAGCGCCAACGTGTTGCTGCTCGACGAGCCGACCAACAACCTGGACCCGGCCTCACGCGAAGAGGTTCTCGGCGCGATCCGCAGCTATGCGGGCGCGATCATCCTGGTCACCCACGACGAGGGCGCGGTGACGGCACTCGAACCGGACCGGGTGCTGATCCTGCCCGACGGCGTCGAGGATCTCTGGAACGACGAGTACGCCGACCTGGTCGCGCTGGCCTGAGCGGGCGCGTGCACGCACTAGGCTGCGCGCATGGCATCCACCGACCTGGCACCCGAGGTCCTCGAACGAGCCGGCCTGACGTTCGAGGTGAACGGTCTCGTCGCGACAGTCACCCTGAACCGGCCCGCGACCAGGAACTCGCAGACGCCGGCGACCTGGCTTGCGCTGCGCGCGATCGGCGCCGAGCTCGACCCGGGTGTGCGGGTGGTCGTGGTGCGCGGCGCCGGCGACTCGTTCTCCTCCGGCCTCGACCGCCGCATGCTCACCCCGGACGGCATCGAGGGTGAGGCGTCGCTCCTCCAGCTTCTGGAGATGCCGGACGGTGAGCTCGCGGACACGATCGCCGGTTACCAGGAGGGCTTCACCTGGCTCCGTCGCAGCGACATCATCAGCGTGGCCGCCGTACACGGTCACGCCATCGGCGCGGGCTTCCAGCTAGCGCTGTCGTGCGACCTTCGGGTCCTCTCCGACGACGCGAACCTGTCGATGCGGGAGACGATGCTGGGGCTGGTCCCGGACCTGACGGGAACAAAACCACTGGTCGACCTTGTTGGCTACTCACGAGCGCTGGAGATCTGCGCGACCGCACGCTGGGTCTCGGCCGACGAGGCACGAGAGATCGGGCTGGCGACCGCAGTGGTCCCGCGTGAAGAGCTTGAAGAGACTGTCGACGACCTGGTCGCCGCTCTGACCGCACCGCTCTACGGTGCGGTGTCGGAGACCAAGGCCCTGCTGCAGAGTGCAGCCGTGCTCGACCTCGAGGAGCAACGTCATGCCGAGCGCGAGGCGCAGGTACGCCGGTTCCGCGAGCTGGCCGCGCTGATGGGGAACTGAGGCAACGCCGCGAGGCGAGAACGGAGAAACCCGTGTCGATGCACGGTGGCATGGGACAGGCGTGGCGCACGCTGCGCAGCGACCGGAGCGTCGTCGGGCAGAAGCTGGCACGCGAGACGATACGCCGCGTCGTCGGGTTCGCGCGCCCGCACAAGAAGCTGATCGCGGTCTTCCTGTGTCTCGTCGTGGTGGACGCGTCGATGGTGGTCGTCACGCCGCTGCTGATCAAGAAGATCATCGACGACGGGATCCTGAAGGGCGACGGTGAGCTCGTCACCCTGATCGCGCTGGGAATGGCCGGTGTCGCCGTCGTCAGCGCGGTCCTCGCCGTCGGGATGGGGTACCTCTCCTCCCGGATCGGCGAGGGGCTGATCTACGACTTGCGAACCCAGGTGTTCGGGCACGTCCAGCGGATGTCGCTCGCCTTCTTCACCCGCACCCAGACCGGTGCTCTGGTGTCCCGGCTCAACAACGACGTGATCGGCGCGCAACGTGCCTTCACCTCCACGTTGTCCAGCACGGTCTCGAACTCGATCAGTGTGGTCGTGGTGGGGATCGCGATGCTGGCGTTGAGCTGGCGGGTCACCCTGCTGTGCCTGCTCCTGTTCCCGATCCTGCTCCTCGCGTCGCGCTGGGTCGGCAACAAGCTGTCCGGCCTCACCCGCGAGCAGATGGACGGCAACGCCGACCTCGGCAACAACATGACCGAACGGTTCAACGTCGGCGGCGCCCTGCTGCTCAAGCTCTTCGGCCGCCGCGACGAGGAGGACCGGGTGTTCGCCAGGAAGGCGGCGCTCGTGCGCGACCTCGGCGTGCGCATCTCGTTGGTCACCCGGGTCTTCGGCGCCAGTCTGATGCTGATCCCCGCGCTGGCCACCGCAATGGTGTACGGCGTGGGCGGACACCTCGTGATCGACAACACGCTCACCGTGGGTACCTTGCTGGCTCTGGCGACGCTGCTGCTGCGGCTGCTCGGCCCGCTACAGGGGCTCTCGAACGTGCGCATCGACGTGATGACCGCCCTGGTCAGCTTCGAGCGGGTCTTCGAGGTGCTCGACCTGCCGTCGATGATCCACGAGAGGCCGGACGCCGTCGTACTCTCCCGGCGTGCGGCGAGGGTCGAGTTCGACCACGTCGCGTTCCGGTACCCCCGTGCCGACGAGGTCTCGTTGGCGAGCCTCGAAGCCGTTGCCCGCCTGGAGTCCCGGGACACCGGGCAGGTGCTGAACGACATCTCGTTCAGGGCGAACCCCGGCGAGATGGTCGCCCTGGTCGGCCCGTCGGGCGCCGGCAAGACGACGATGACCCACCTGGTCGCGAGGCTGTACGACGTGTCGTCCGGGGCGGTGCGTGTGGACGGTCACGACGTCCGGGACGTGACGCTGCAGTCACTCGAGGACACGGTCGGGTACGTCACCCAGGACGCACACATGTTCCACGACACGATCCGGGCGAACCTGGAGTACGCCAAGCCCGGTGCCACCGACGACGAGATCTGGGACGCCCTGGGGGCGGCTCAGATCCGGGCGCTCGTGGCCTCGCTCCCGGACGGGCTCGACACCGTCGTCGGTGACCGCGGCTACCGGCTGTCCGGCGGCGAACGACAGCGGCTCGCGATCGCCCGCCTGCTGCTGAAGGCGCCGTCGATCGTCGTCCTCGACGAGGCGACCGCGCACCTCGACTCGGAGTCCGAGGTAGCCGTGCAACGCGCCCTGGACCAGGCCCTCGAGGGGCGCACCTCCCTGGTCATCGCGCACCGGCTGTCGACGGTCCGGAACGCCGACCAGATCCTGGTGGTCGACGACGGCCGGGTCGTGCAGTCCGGGACGCACGACGCGCTGCTGGCCCAGGGCGGCCTGTACGCCGACCTCTACGAGACCCAGTTCGCCGCCCGCACAGCCTGAAGGCCCGGCCCCATGGGGACGCCGTTCCATCGTGCCAAGATGTCGCTATGGATCTTGGACTCGCGGAGCACGTCTACATCGTCACCGGCGGAGCGGGGGGTCTCGGTCGCGCCACGGCCGAGGTGCTGGTCGCCGAAGGTGCGCGGGTGGTCATCTCGGGCCGCCACCAGGACACGCTGGACGCAGCAGTGCAGGAGCTCGGTGAGTCCAGCGCGCTGGCCGTGGCGGCAGACAACGCGGACCCGGAGGCCCCCACCAGGCTGATGGCGGCGGCCAGGGACCGTTGGGGCAGGCTCGACGGGGCCCTGATCTCGGTGGGAGGCCCGACGCCCGGGACGCTGATGGACACCCGGGACGAGGACTGGACCGTGGCCTACGAGGCGGTGTTCCTCGGCGGCGTGCGCCTGGCTCGCGAGATCGCGGACAACCTCGGCGAGGGTGGGGCGATCGCGTTCGTGCTCTCCTCGTCGGTGAAGGCGCCGCTGGCAGGTCTGGCCATCTCGAACGGGTTCAGACCAGGGCTGGCGATGGTCGCCAAGACGATGTCTGACGAGCTCGGGCCGCGTGGCATCCGGGTCAACGGCCTCATGCCGGGCCGGGTGGACACCGACCGGGTCCGGGAGCTCGACGCCTCCTCGGGAGACGCCGAGGCGGCCAGGCGGGCCGCGTCGGAGCACATCCCGCTGCGCAGGTACGGACAGCCGGCGGAGTTCGGGCGCGCGGCCGCGTTCCTGCTGTCACCGGCAGCGTCCTTCCTGACCGGCGTGATGCTGCCCGTCGACGGAGGAATGCTGCGCTCGCTGTGACAGGGGTACGCCACCTATGACCACGGCGTACATTTGAGTCAACTCCTCGGGAGGGAGTTGAGCACCGAGAGGTGCTAGTCCAGAGCAGCGGGTGCGGGATCAGGACCTTGCGTCCTGCGCTTCCGCATCCGCTGTGACCTCGTCCGGGGAGCGGCGGGCCTTGCGCCGCTCGTCCCAGGCCAGGTAGAAGAAGCCGAAGATCGCCAGCGCCCCGAAGAACCACCACTGCAGGCCGTAGAAGAAATGCGGTCCCTCGCCCAGGTCCGGGGTCTCGACCCTTGCCAACGGGGTGCCCGGTGCCGGTGTCTCCCGCTCCAGCTCCACGAACCCTCCGTAGACCGGGAACGGCAGCGTCGGCCCGATCTCCACGCTGGAGACCGCGCGCGCCGATTGGTCGTCGACGCTCGCGGAGTCGCCCTCGGCGTCCGCCCTGACCCATCCCACGACGGTCACCTCTCCGGCCGGAGCCGCGGGGACATCGGGTCGCGTCGTGCCCACGTTGCCTGTCTCCAGCCAGCCACGGTTCACCAGCAGCGCCGTACCGGATCCGGTGAGCAGCGGGGTCACGACGTCGACGCCGGAGGCGCCGTCCCGGGTCTGGTACCGCACGATCACGGTCTCGTCCTCGATGTACTCGCCGGTCGCCGCGATGTGCTTCCACTCGTTCCGGTCGGCCACAGGTCGGTCCGGCGCGAGAACGGACTCCACGGGGACCGGCTCCTGGTCGAGGTTGGTGCGGATGATGGCGTTCCTCGTCTCCCGCTCGTCCAACCTGTGGAACTGCCACTCGCCGAGCTTGACCGCCCCGAAAGCCAGCAGAGCAACGACGATCGCGAACAGGATCCACCGCCGGCTGAGGAACAACTTCACGCGGATGACAGTAACCGGAACGCGGCGGCCTAGACTGGTCGGGTGAGCACTGGGGCATTGGTCGACACGTTCGGCCGGACGGCAACCGACCTGAGGGTCTCGCTGACCGACCGCTGCAACCTGCGCTGCTCGTACTGCATGCCGGCCGAGGGGTTGGACTGGCTGCCCACCGAGCAGACGCTGACCGACGACGAGGTGGTCCGGCTGATCGCGATCGGGGTCGGACAGCTCGGCATCCGGGAGGTCCGGTTCACCGGTGGTGAGCCGTTGGTACGCCGCGGGCTGGTCGACATCGTCCGACGTACCAAGCTGCTCGCGCCGACCCCGGAGACCTCTCTGACCACGAACGCACTCGGCCTCTCGCGCACCGCCCAGGCACTCGCCGACGCGGGCCTGGACCGGGTGAACGTCAGCCTCGACACGATCCGCCGTGAGCACTTCCAGGAGATCACCCGACGCGACCGTCTCGACGACGTCGTCGCGGGCCTCGAGGCTGCGAAGGCAGCCGGGCTCGGCCCGGTGAAGGTCAACGCGGTGCTGCTGCGCGACATCAACGACGACCAGGCACCCGAGCTGCTGCGCTGGTGCGTCGAGCGTGGCTACGAGCTGCGGTTCATCGAGCAGATGCCGCTCGACGCGCAGCACCAGTGGCGGCGCGAGACGATGATCACCGCCGAGGAGATCCTGACCTCGCTGGAGGCCGAGTTCGACCTCGAGCCGGCCGAGGAGCCACGGGGCAGTGCCCCCGCCGAGCTCTTCACCGTCAACGGCGGACCCGCGACGGTGGGCGTGATCGCGTCGGTCACCAGGCCGTTCTGCGGCGACTGCGACCGGGTCCGCCTGACCGCTGACGGACAGGTACGCAACTGTCTGTTCGCGCGCGAGGAGTCCGACCTCAGGGGAGCCCTTCGCGGCGGTGCGAGCGACGACGAGATCGCGGACCGTTGGCGCACCGCGATGATGACCAAGCGTCCCGGCCACGGCATCGACGACGTCTCGTTCCTGCAGCCGACGAGGCCGATGTCCGCCATCGGCGGCTGACCGGGGCGCGGCCTGAACGAGACAAGTCTCGACCGGTAACGAGACGGGTCTCAACGGCGAACGAGACGGGTTTCAACGGGGTTGGGCGTCGTCCGAGTCGGCCGGCAGGATGTCACGCAGGAAGCTGCGTGCCTTGAGGAAGTCGCCGAGGCTCTCGCGGTGGTCGTCGCAGGCGAGCCACACCTTGCGCCGCTCCGGGGTGTGGATCTTCGGGTTGTTCCACATCAGCGACCACACCGCCGCGTTCTGGCAGCCCCTGGCCGAGCAGGTGAGGTCCATGTCCCGACACTATCGCCGTGCCGGTCAGCGCCCGGAAGCCGGCCGGCCACGCGGGGAAAGGGGCCCGGACATGAGTGGTGCCGGACGACCACGGGGGAAGTCGTCCGGCACCACGAGGCGCGAACTCAGACGGGGGAGGCTGAGCCCGCGCGGAGTTGATTCTTGCACGGTCGGCAGCCCATTTCCAACAGCCCCCGGCATACACGCCGGACTGGAATGAGGTGTCTGGACCACTATTTCGCGGGCGGCGGCTCGATCTCTTTTCGAGACGGATCGGGTCCGAATGGTTCCGGTCCACCGGGGTCGGGAGACACCCCGGCATTGGCCATCACGACCGCCACGTAGGGGAGGATGAAGGAGGCGATGACGAGCCCCCACATCACCCATCCCTGCCCCGTGGTCACGAACACCAGCACCGCCGCGATGAAGCATGCCGTGCGGATGGCCATCGAGATCAGGTAGCGCCGCTGGCGGGCTCCGATGTCGTCGCTGTGGCTGCGTGTGGCGCTGGTGATCCGAACCGGTTCAGGATCCTTGCGGGGCATGCCTCAACGGTACGCCGTAGCATCGGGAAGACCATCCGCCGTACAGGAGGAGCAGCCCATGTCCGACCGCACCTACCGCGTCACCGAGATCGTCGGCACCTCGCCCGAGGGGATCGACCAGGCCATCCGCAACGGCATCGAGCGGGCCGCGACCACCCTGCGTCATCTCGACTGGTTCGAGGTGACCCAGGTCCGTGGCCAGGTCAAGGACAACTCCGTGGAGCACTTCCAGGTCGGCCTCAAGCTCGGCTTCCGCCTCGAGGATGACTGACCGGACGCCCGCCGGGTTACTGGGTACCGACGGGTAGCCGATAGCGTCCGTAACCGAAACGACTGGCTACGAGGAGAGGGAGCCCAGTGAGCAGATCGGTACTCGTGACCGGCGGCAACCGCGGGATCGGCCGCGCGATCGCGCAGGCCTTCGCCGACAACGGCGACAACGTGGCGATCACGTACCGCAGTGGCGAGCCGCCCGAGGGTTTCCTCGCCGTGCGCTGCGATGTCACCGACGCGGAGGCCGTCGACGCCGCCTTCGCCGAGATCGAGGAGAAGCAGGGCCCGGTCGAGGTGCTCGTCGCCAACGCCGGGATCACCCGGGACACGCTGGTGCTGCGGATGAGCGACGACGACTGGTCCTCGGTGCTCGACACGAACCTCACCGGGTCGTTCCGGGTAGCCAAGCGCGCCGCCAAGGGCATGCTCCGGCTGCGCCGCGGCCGGATCATCTTCATCTCCTCCGTGGTCGGCCTGCTCGGCTCCGCCGGCCAGGTCAACTACGCGGCGAGCAAGTCCGGTCTGGTCGGGATGGCACGCTCCCTGGCCCGTGAGCTCGGCAGCCGGTCGATCACCGCGAACGTGGTGGCCCCCGGCTTCGTCGAGACCGAGATGACCGAGGCGCTCCCCGAGGAGAAGAAGGCGGAGTACAAGGCGCAGATCCCGCTGCAGCGTTATGCCACCACCGACGAGGTCGCCTCGGCCGTGCAGTGGCTGGCCTCCGACGGGGCCGGCTACATCACCGGCGCGGTCATCCCCGTCGACGGCGGCCTCGGCATGGGCCACTGAACCGCGCAACAACCACCGACCACCTGGAAGAGGGAGTACGACGGGCATGGGAATTCTCGACGGCAAGCGGATCCTGGTCGCCGGCGTCACGATGGACAGCTCCATCGGGTTCGCGGTGGCGAGGGTGGCTCAGGAGCAGGGCGCGACAGTGGTCGTGTCGAACTTCGGCCGGGCGCTGGGCATCACCAAGCGGATCGTGAAGCGGCTGCCGCAGGAGGCGCCGGTGATCGAGCTCGACGTCACCGACGAGGCCCATCTCGAACGGCTGCCGGAGCTGCTCGGCGAGCACGTCGACGGTCTCGACGGTGTGGTGCACTCCATCGCCTACGGCAACCCGGAGACGCTGCTCGGGGGCAAGTTCCTCGGCGGCCCGTGGTCCGACGTGGCGCAGGCGGTGCAGGTCTCGGCGTACTCCCTGGCGTCGCTGTCGAACGCGTGCCTACCGATGATGTCCTCCGGTGGGTCGGTCGTCGGGATGACGTTCGACGCGACGGTCGCCTGGCCGGCGTACGACTGGATGGGTGTCGCCAAGGCCGGGCTGGAGTCCTGCTCGCGGTACCTCGCCCGCGACCTCGGCCCCAAGGGCATCCGGGTGAACCTGGTGTCCGCGGGGCCGCTGAAGACCCTTGCCGCGAAGGCGATCCCCGGCTTCGAGGAGCTCGAGTCGATGTGGAGCGACCGCTCGCCGCTGGGCTGGGACGAGAAGGACCACGAGCCCACCGCGAAGGCGGTCGTGGCGCTGCTGTCGGACTTCTTCCCGGCCACGACGGGTGAGATCGTTCACGTCGACGGCGGCTACCACGCGATGGGCGCCTGAGCCTGCGGCTGTCCTCGCCCGCACCGGTTCGGTAGCGTGCGCGGGTGTCTTCTTCTCTGGTCGAGCTCCGTGTCCTCGAGGGTCCCAACCTGTACTTCCCGCGCGCGGCCATCAAGCTGACCCTTGACCTGACCGCGCTCAGTGAGGCCGACGCCGACCTGGTGACCCGCTTCGCCCGGAGGACGGGCCTGCGCAACGTGCGACCCGGTGAGCCCGGCAGCGGTTTCCGGCAGCGGTTCGTGGCACGTGCCGTGGCGAAGCTGGTGCGGCAGATCGCGGCGGAGTCGGGCACGAACCGGCTCGCCGTACGGGTCCGTCCGACCAGCGACCCGCACCGGCTGGTGGTCGCCTACCCGTGGCGGCGCCGCGAGCGTGCGCAGGCACTGGGTCGGGCGGTGGCCGAGGTGCTGGACTCCCTGCCGGGCAACGACATCGACGAGCTGGTCGACCGGGCCGCGCGCCAGGTGGAGGCGGCCGAACCAGGTGCGTCGCCGACCACGCTGCGGCCGAAGGTGCCGGTGATCGCGGTGACCGGCACCAACGGCAAGACCACCACGGCACGGCTGATTGCGCACATCGCCCGCACCACAGGCATGCACGTCGGCTGGTCGAGCACCGACGGGATCTACGTCGACGGCGAGCTCGTCGAGGCGGGTGACTACTCCGGGCCCAGCGGCGCGGGCCGGGTTCTCGCACACCGCGAGGTCGAGCTAGCGGTGACCGAGACCGCGCGCGGCGGGATCCTGCTGCGGGGCATCGGGCTGGTCTACAACGACGTCTCGGTGGTGACCAACGTGTCCGCCGACCATCTGGGACTGCACGGAATCGACACCGTGGACCAGCTGGCGGAGGTCAAGGGCGTGGTCCCGCGGATCACCAAGCCGGACGGATGGAGCGTCCTGAACGCGGACGACCCGCGCGTCCTCGCCATGCGCACGACGATCAAGGCGCGACCGTGGGTGTTCTCGCGGGACCCCGACTCACCCGCCGTGCGCGAGGTCGTCGGCGACGGCGGCCGGGCCACCACGGTGATCGACGGCTGGCTCAGCGTGCTGGTCGCCAACGCGGACCCCGACCCGCTGGTCGAGGTCGTCGACATCCCGATGACCCTCGCCGGGCTGTCCCGGTTCAACGTGGAGAACGCGTTGGCGGCGGCGTCGGCAGCGCTCGCGATCGGGCTGTCGCGAGAGGCGGTCATCGAGGGACTGAAGACGTTCCGGCCCGGACCCGAGCACAACCCGGGCCGGATGAACATCTACTCGGTGGGCGACGTCACCGCGGTGGTCGACCTCGCGCACAACGAGGCAGGGCTCGAGGCGCTCCTGGAGATCATGGCGGGGCTGCGACCTCCCGGGGGCCGGCTGCTTCTCGGTCTGGGCACCGCCGGTGACCGCACCGACGACCTGATCCGCTCGCTCGGCGAGATCGCCGGCCGGGACGCGGACCAGGTCGCGGTCGTGCACAAGCACGAGTACCTCCGCGGCCGGGACCCCGACGAGATGGCCGACCTGTTCCGTGAGGGGGCCGCGCACGTAGGGATGCAGGGCATCCCGGCGTACGACAGCGAGCTGGACGGTCTGGTCGCCCTGATGGGTCAGGCGGCCCCCGGCGACGTGGTGGCCGTGATGTGCCACCAGGACCGTGGCGGCCTCGACGCGTGGATCCGCGACCAGGGTGGCACCGTCGACCACCCCGAGACGCTGACCGCGAAGGTCCGCGCTGCCCGCGGCTAAGTCGGAGGCTAGGCCGGTGGCTGGGCCGGGCTGAAGTCCGGGTCGGCGACGTTGTCGTCGTCCTGCGCCCCCGAACCGGCCTGGGCCTGGTTCGACCAGTTCTCCAGCTCGGCCATCACCGCCGCGTGCTTGTCCACGCAGACCACGACGAGGTCACCCTTGTTGGCGCGGGCCATCGCGTGTCGGACCGCTTCGATCTCCTCGACGATGATCTCCAGCTGCCGGCAGCGACCGCCCTCGCTCATCGTCTTGCGCACACCCTCGGCGACCAGCTCCGCGGTGGCGCCCCGGTCGCGGCCACGCAGCGCCACGTCCTCGCGGACCACGACCACGTCGAAGTGCTGGCCGGCGATGGCGCCGAGCTCCCGCATGTCGTCGTCGCGTCGATCGCCCGCGGTCGCGATGACACCGATCCGGGACGGCTTGCCGAGGTCGCTGGTGTCGGCCAGGTTGTCGCCGACACGGTCCACGAAGTCGCCGAGCATCTTCATGCCCGGGGCGTTGTGGCAGTAGTCGACGATCACGTTGACGCCGTTCACCTCGACCTCGTTGAGCCGGCCGGGGGAGAGGTAGTAACTGGTTGAGAACGTGCGCAGTCCCTGCCGGATGTCGTGCAGCGGTGCGCCCGCTGCGAAGGCCGCGGCCGCCGCACCAAGGGCGTTCTGCACGTTCATCCTGGCGCGGCCACCGAAGGTCGACGGCAGCAGATGGGTCCAGGCCAGCTGCATCTCGCGGCGGCCGTGCCTGACCACGATCATCTCGCCACGGTCGCTCGGGTTCAGCACTAGTGCCTTCCCGCCGCGGCGGCAGTGCTGGTCGATCATCTCTCGCACCTCGGAGCCCGGCTCATCCATGCTGAACCACACCACCTGGCCCGAGCAGCGGCGGCGCATCGCGCGCACCAGCGGGTCGTCGGCATTGAGCACTGCGTGCCCGTCGCGGGGAACCGCCTCGACAAGGACCGCCTTCACGTCCGCGAGCTGCTCGACCGTGTCGATCCCGCGCAGGCCCAGGTGGTCGGGCTGGACGTTGAGCACGACGGCCACGTCGTTGCGTTCGTAGCCGAGCCCTTCACGCAGGATGCCACCCCGGGCGACCTCGAACACCGCGAAGTCCACTCGCGGGTTCTGCAGCACCATCCGCGCTGACTTGGGACCGGAGGCGTCCGCCCGGATCAGCAGCCGCTCGTCGATGACCACGCCGTCGGTGGAGGTCATCCCGACCTTGCGACCCATCCCCTTGAAGATGTGGGAGATCATCCGGGACGTCGTGGTCTTGCCGTTCGTCCCGGTCACCGCGACGATCGGGATCCGGCTGGCCGTGCCGGGCGGGAACAGCATGTCCACCACGGGCTTGGAGATGAACTGCTGCTCACCGATGGTCGGGTGCGTGTGCATCCGGAACCCGGGGGCCGCGTTCACCTCGCAGATCGCGCCGCCGGTCTCGCGGACCGGCTCGGTGATGTCGGGGCAGATGAAGTCGATGCCGGCTATGTCCAGCCCGATCACCCGGGCCGCCTCCTCGGCGATCTCGACGTTCTCCGGGTGCGCCTCGAAGGTGCGGTCGATGGAGATGCCGCCGGTCGACATGTTGCCGGTGAGCGTCAGCTTTACCGTCTCGCCGGCGGACGGGACGTCCTCGAGCTTGTAGCCCTGGTCGGCGAGCAGCTCGATCGCCGCCGAGTCCACCTTGATCCTGGTGAGCACCTTCTCGTGCCCCACACCACGGCGAGGGTCGGCGTTGGTCAGCTCGACGAGCTCCTCGATGGTGCTCTGACCGTCACCGACCACGTGGGCCGGGACCCGCTCGGCGACAGCGGAGAGCCGCCCGTCGATGATCAGGCACCGGTAGTCGCGGCCGGTGATGTGGGACTCGACGATCACCCAGCCCCGTCGGGACTGCCCCTCGGCGACCGGGAAGGCTTCCCGGACATCGGCGGCGCTCGTCAGGTCGAGGCAGACCCCACGACCATGGTTGCCGTCGAGGGGCTTGCACACGACGGGGTAGCCGATCCGCTCCGCCACGGCAACCGCCTGGTCCGCCGTACGCACCGACTCCTGCTTCGGCACCGGCAGGCCGGCCGCACCGAGCAGCCGGGTGGTCAGGTCCTTGTCCGAGGCGACGTCGACGGCGATCGCGCTCGTCGCCGACGTCATCGTCGCGCGGATCCGCTTCTGGTGGACGCCCTGGCCGAGCTGGACCAGCGAGTGCTTGTTGAGCCTGATCCAGGGGATGTCGCGGGAGACCGCCTCGTCGAGGATCGCCTGGGTGGAGGGCCCGAACGCGGTGCGCTCCGCGCGGAGGATGAACTGCTCGAGCTCGGCGTCGAAGTCGAAGTCCGGGTCGGCCGTGACGAGGTGGTTCACCAGGCGTACGGCGAGGCGTGACGCGGCGAGGCCGACCTGCTCGTCGACGTACCCGTAGATGATGTTGTAGCGGCCCTCGACACCCTTGACCTGGCGGGTCTTCCCACGCCGGATGTCGTGGCCGACCACCTGCTGCAGGGCGAGGGCGACGTGCTCGGTGACGTGACCGAGCCAGGTGCCCTCGTTGAGCCGCTCCACGAACCCGCCTCGACGGCCCCGCGAGCAGGAGTGCTCACGGACACCGGGCAGCATCTGCAGCAGGTTGTCGGTGAAGTCCGGCAACGTGTTGGTCGGGAACTCCTCGAGCGACCCCAGGTCGACCACCAGATGGATCGCCTTGTCGTAGGACCAGATGTTCGCGCCGCGGTACACCCTCGTCTCCAGGATGGCCAGGTCCGGGGACGGTCGGCGGGTGGTGCGGGCCTGCTCAGTCATCTGCGGTCTCCTTCGTGTCGTCGGGCACGGCGTCTTCTCAGCTCGGACGGTGAGACGTCACCGGCGGCGATGTCCCGAGCCAACCTCCTCAGGTCGCGTCCCGCAACCGCGAGCTCCTCGGCCTCGGCCGGATCGACCCGGGGTTGCTGGCGGACCAGCACTTTCTCTGTGAGGTTGAACACGGCCCCCGCGGGCAGCACGTGCAGCACCACGCCGGAGGCGAGCAGGGGTGCGGTGTGCCTGGCCTCGTGGGCGTTCGAGACGACGTCGCGGCCGTCGAAGATCGTGACGGCTCCGCGGCCGGCCACGGTCAGCAGCTGCTCGCCATCCTCGTCGGTGACGATCGCGGCGGTGTCCTCGTCGACGCCGATGCCGAGCAGGCTCGGGCTCTGCGCGACGATCATCAACAGTCGGCCGTAACGGTTGCGCTGGTCGAAGTGCTGGTCGACCACACAGTTCTGCATCAGCCCCAGCCCGGCGGCGAGCTGAGTCATCCGTTGCTTGGGTGTTGCGCCGCCGGCCCCGAAGGCGACCATGTGCGAGGACTGGATGCTGGCGCCCGCTGAGGTTCCGGCGATCGTCACGCCACGCCGGTGGGCGGCGCCGATGGCCTCACCGAAGGCGGTCCCGTTCACCACGGCCGCCAGCTTGAGCTGGTTGCCGCCGGTCATGAAGATCCCGGTGACGTCGTCGAGCCTGGCCACCATGGCCGGGTCGTCCGCCTCCTCGCGTGACTCGGGTCGGGCGGCCACGACGTCGCGGGCACCGAGCTTGCGGAACAGGGCGTCGTACACCTCCACGACCTCGGGACCCAGGGACGACGCGGTGGGTATGACGGCGATCCGGGCGTTCTCGCCACCGGCGAGGTCCACGAACGAACGCAGCACCGACCGCTTGCCCAGCTTGTCCTCGGCGCCCCCGATCGCGAGAAGTGCGCCGGGGCCCCCGTCCGGGGAGGCCGCGCCGGGACGGTGGTCGGCTGCTTCTCCGTCAGCTGGCGAATTCGGCATGCAAGGCAGCCTAAGGGGTGCCACAGTTGGCTCGTGACCAACCGCCGCCGTCTGATCGTGATGCGCCATGCCAAGGCCGAGCCGTTCGCGGCCACCGACCATGAGCGGCTGCTCACCGAACGCGGGCACAGGGCGGCCAGGGAGGCAGGACAGCACCTTGCGAGCACCGGTGCCGTCCCGGACCACGCGGTGGTGTCGAGTGCGGTTAGGGCGGTGTCGACCTGGGAGCAGGTCGCGGAGGGCTCCGGCAGCGCGGCAGAGCCCCGGTTCGACGGGGCTGTCTACGCCGGGAGCGCGGACGTGGCACTCGAGGCGCTGCGAGTGGTCCCGGCCGGCGCGGAGGTCGTCATCTTCGTCGGCCACAACCCGACCGCTGCGTACCTCGCGCACCTGCTCGACGACGGGAACGGTGAACCCGCGGCGGTGCGTGACATGCTGCAGGGCTATCCGGCCAGCGCGATGGCGGTGCTCGAGGTCGAGGTGCCCTGGAGCGAGCTGGGCGCGGAGACCGGTCGCCTCGTCGACTTCCACGTCGGCCGCGGCTGAACCGGCCCGGGCCTACACCAACGGGGGCGCCGGCGTGACGATGCCCATCTCGGCGTCCGCGGCCTCGACCTCCTCGCGGCTGATGCCGAGCAGGTAGATGATCGCGTCGAGGTAGGGCACGTTGACCGACGTGTCGGCCGCCTCCTGGACCGCCGGCTTCGCGTTGAACGCGATCCCGAGCCCCGCCGCGGACAGCATGTCGAGATCGTTGGCCCCGTCGCCGATCGCGATCGTGGCCGCCTGGGTGACACCCGACCTCGGCCGCGAACCGCTTGAGCGCCTCGGCCTTGCCGGCGCGGTCCACGACATCGCCGATGATGTTCCCGGTCAGCCGGCCGTCGACGACCTCGAGCTCGTTGGCGGCGGCGAAGTCGATGCCCAGGTCGGCGGCGATCCTGTCGGTGACCGCGGTGAACCCGCCGGACACGATGGCGAACCGGTAGCCGAGCCGCTTCAGGGTCCGCACCAGTGTCCGGGCCCCCGGAGCGAGCAGGATGCTGTCGTACACCCGGTCCAGGGCGGACGCGTCGAGGCCCTTGAGCAGCGCGACCCGTTCGCGCAGCGACTGCTCGAAGTCCAGCTCGCCACGCATCGCCGCCTGCGTCACCTCCGCCACCTGGTCGAGGCAGCCGGCGTGCTCGGCGAGCATCTCGATGACCTCGCCCTGCACCAGCGTCGAGTCGACGTCCATCACGATCAGGCGCATCCCGTGCCGCAGCAGGCTCGCCGGCTGCACGGCCACGTCGACGGACTGCCGGGCCGCCTCCTCTGAGAGGACGACGCGCAGTCGTTGCGGATCGGCACCCGAGACGTGCAGGTCGATCGCGGTCACGGGATACCGCGCCATCCGTTCGATGCGGTCGATGTTCGCGCCGGTGTCGGCGATCCGGCCGGCGATGGCGGCCACCGCCGAGGGTTTCAGGGGCATCCCGAGCACGGTCACGTGGCTGCGCCCGTGCGGGCGGTGCCGGTTGTCACCGGTGCCGCGGTCGACCTCGACCTGCATGTCCAGGTCGTCGCCGACACGTTCCACCGCGCCGCGCAGCGCCTTCCAGTCCCGGGGCGCCGTGACCAGGACCCCGAGCACCAGCCGCCGACGCAGCAGGATCTGCTCGATGTCGAGCACCTCGACGCCGAAGGCCGCCAGCGTGGAGAAGACCATCGAGGTCACGCCCGGCCGGTCCCTGCCGGTCAGTGTGATCAGGAGGGTCTTCGGAGTCTCGTTCTCAGTTCCCATGACCGCCAGAGGCTATCGCTCCCAGGGAAACGAGCAGGCAGCGACAAGGCCTCGTCTCGCAGCGTGGTCGAGCGGGGACAGCGCGGCCCGCCGCTGGTCGACCTCGAAGGCCGAGAGCGCCCCGCCGTCGTCCACGAGTGCGAGGTCCACGATCGTCCGGCACCGGGTGGACAGCGACACCAGCTTCAGCGCCCGGGGAGCCATGCCCTGCGGGAAGTGGAAGTCGGCGGTACGGCGGAGGGCCATCAGCTCGTCGGCGACCTCGGGACGCCACCTCGCCACGTCCAGGTCGGCCAGGGTAGTGGCCGCGGACAGCACCGCCTGCCGCAACGAGGTGTCGGCCTCGGACGGGTCGGGCACCTGGCGACGTGACGTCGCTGCGTAGTAGTTCCACACCACGCCGGCCCCCGCCCGGTGCGGGACCAGGCCGATGTCGGCGCCCTCGAAGACGACGCCCTCGCCGGCCTCGAGGGCGTGGGTGTTGAACTCGGAGGGTCCGGCGAGGCCGAGCGGGTCACCGGGTGCAGGCAGGGCGATCCCGGCGCCCGTCGTACCAGCGGAGCGGATCCGGCCGAGCGCCAGGATCAAGGGAACCACGTCGTCCTCACCGGGTAACCCGGCGACGTCGTGGGCGGCGTCCTCACCGACGATCGCGTCGCGGGCGTCATCGAGACTCGCCGAGCCAGCGACCCAGGCGGAGAACCACAGCGCGAACTCTGCGGACCTCGGAAACGTACTCACCTGCCCGAGCCTACGTGCGGCCAGGCCATGTCGTAGGTTTAGACCGCCCGACCGTCACTGTTGCCGCATCGACTTGTTGAGGGATGAATGGACGCCGTTCTGGAGTTCGCCGACGTCAGCGTCAGGCGCGGCCAGTCCACGTTGATCGAGGGCATCGACTGGACGGTCGAGGAGGACGAGCGATGGGTGATCCTCGGGCCGAACGGGGCGGGCAAGACCACCTTGTTGCAGGTCGCGTCCGCGCAGATCCACCCGACCACCGGGGTCGCCGGCATTCTCGGGGAGGTGCTCGGGACCGTCGACGTGTTCGACCTGCGGCCGCGGATCGGGCTCACCAGCGCTGCGCTCGCCGACCGGATCCCCCGCGACGAGCGCGTGCACGACGTGGTCGTCTCGGCGTCGTACGGCGTGATCGGCCGGTGGCGGGAGAGGTACGACGACCTCGACCACACCCGGGCCAAGGAGCTGCTCACCGAGGTCGGCGCGGACCACCTCGTGGATCGGACCTTCGGCACCCTCAGCGAGGGCGAGCGCAAGCGGGTGCAGATCGCGCGGTCGCTGATGACCGACCCCGAGCTGCTGCTGCTCGACGAACCCGCCGCGGGTCTCGACCTCGGCGGCCGCGAGGACCTGGTGTCGACCCTGTCGGTGCTGGCCATGGACGAGCTCTCCCCGGCGACCGTGCTGGTCTCCCACCACGTCGAGGAGATTCCACCCGGCTTCACGCACGTTCTCCTGCTGCGGCAGGGGAAACTGGTCGCTGCCGGTCCACTCGAGTACGTCCTCACCGAGGAGATCGTGTCCGCCACGTTCGGGATGCCACTCCAGCTCCGGCACGAGGACGGACGCTGGGCAGCGCGCCGTCACGCCCTGCATCGCACCCCCTGAACTACTCTGGGGATATGGAATGGCCCTCGTGGTTCCAGGACTGGCAGGCATGGCTCGCCCTCGCGGTTGCGCTGGGTGTTGCCGAGCTGTTCAGCCTGGATTTGATGCTGCTGATGCTCGCCACCGGCGCGCTTGTGGGTATGGTCGCAGGGCTGCTGTCACTGCCGGTGGCAGTGCAGATCCTGGCCGCGGTCGCCGCGTCGATCGGGATGCTCGCCCTGGTCCGGCCCAACATCGTCAAGCGGCTGCACTCCGGCCCGGAACTCCGGCTGGGGCACCAGGCGTTGGTAGGTAAACAGGGAATCGTCCTCGACGAGGTGTCTTCACAAGGCGGCCAGATCCGGATCGCCGGCGAGGTGTGGACCGCGCGTCCGTACGACGAGTCCGAGGTGATCGAGGCCGGCGCGGCGGTGGACGTGTTCGAGATCCGCGGCGCCACCGCGCTGGTGCACAAAATACCCACCCTGGGTTCCTGACCCGGGGTCCATGAACGCTTAACAAGAGGGGACACCATGGATGGTGGAGTAGGCATCTTGGTGCTGTTCGTTCTGCTGGCGCTGTTCGCCGTGGCCGTGCTGGCCAAGACGATCCGCATCGTTCCGCAGGCCCGAGCAGGCATCGTCGAGCGCTTCGGCAAGTACAAGGGAACGCTGCCGGCCGGTCTGAACGTGGTCGTGCCGTTCGTGGACAAGGTCCGGTACATGATCGACCTCCGCGAGCAGGTGGTCTCGTTCCCGCCGCAGCCGGTGATCACCGAGGACAACCTGGTGGTCTCCATCGACACGGTGATCTACTTCCAGGTCACCGACCCGGTCGCTGCGACGTACGAGATCGCGAACTACATCCAGGCTGTCGAGCAGCTGACGATGACGACGCTGCGCAACATCGTCGGTGGCATGGACCTCGAGGAGACGCTGACCAGCCGCGACGCGATCAACAGCCGCCTGCGCGGAGTGCTCGACGAGGCGACCGGCAAGTGGGGCATCCGCGTGAACCGGGTGGAGCTCAAGGGCATCGACCCGCCGCCGTCGATCAAGGACTCGATGGAGAAGCAGATGCGCGCCGACCGCGACAAGCGTGCGGTGATCCTGACCGCCGAGGGTCAGCGGCAGTCCGCGATCCTCACCGCCGAGGGTTCCAAGCAGTCCGCGATCCTCAACGCCGAGGGCGACCGGCAGTCGCAGATCCTGCGCGCACAGGCCGACCGCGAGTCGCAGATCCTCCGCGCCCAGGGTGAGGGACAGGCCATCCAGACGGTGTTCCAGGCGATCCACGACGGACGCCCGGACCAGTCGCTGCTGGCCTACCAGTATCTCCAGATGATCCCGAAGATCGCGGAGGGCGACGCCAACAAGGTGTGGATCGTGCCCAGCGAGATCGGCAAGGCGCTCGAGGGTCTCGGCTCCACGATGAACAGCCTCCAGGGGATTCCGGACGAGGTCGAGGGGCCGCGCACGCGGATCGACATGGGCACGTCCGCCCCGGAGATCGCGGAGATCGGCGCCGCCACCGACGAGACCCTGCAGGCCGCCCACGACGAGGTGGCGGCGGCGATCGCTGCTGCCCAGGAATCGGCCACACCGAGCGCGCCGCAGTCCGGGATCGCGCCTTCCGAGGTGCCGCCCGCCGCCGATGAGGAGCCGCCCGCCCAGTGACCGGACTGGAGATGTTCGCGGTCCTCCTCGCGGGGATCGCGGCTGGCACCATCAACACCGTGGTGGGGTCGGGAACGCTGATCACGTTCCCGACCCTCCTCGCGTTCGGCGTGCCCCCGGTGACTGCCAACGTCTCCAACACGGTCGGCCTGGTTCCGGGTTCACTGTCCGGGGCGGTCGGCTACCGCCGTGAGCTGAAGGGCCAGCGCGCACGGCTGGTGCGGCTGGGCAGCGCATCACTGCTCGGCGGTATCGGCGGTGCGGTGCTCCTGCTCGCGCTACCGGCCGAGGCGTTCGACGCGATCGTCCCGGCACTGATCGGGATCGGCTGCGTCCTGGTCATCTTCCAGCCCGTGATCGGCCGTCGCGTGGCGGCCCGGCACGAGGCCCGCGGGGGCGCGCCGGAGCACGGCGCCGCGTGGGTCTGGATCCTGGTCTTCCTCACCGGCATCTACGGCGGCTACTTCGGCGCCGCGCAGGGGGTGCTCCTGATGGCGGTGATGGGCATCGGTATCCAGGAGTCCATGCAGCGGCTGAACGGCACCAAGAACGTGTTGGCCATGCTGGTCAACGGTGTGGCCGCGGTGATCTTCATCATCGTCGCCGACGTGGACTGGGTGGTCGCCGGGCTGATCGCCCTCGGTGCCGTGGCCGGCGGACAGCTGGGCGCCTCGGTCGGCCGCCGGCTCCCGCCGCTGGCGCTGCGGATCTTCATCGTCGTCGTGGGCGCCGCGGCCATGACCCAGTTCCTCCTCGGCTGATGCGCGGCTCGTTGCTCGTTGCGGGCACCACCTCGGACGCGGGCAAGTCCGTGATCACCACCGGAATCTGCCGGTGGCTGCACCGGCAGGGTGTGCGGGTCGCGCCGTTCAAGGCCCAGAACATGTCCAACAACTCGATGGTCACCGCCGATGGCGCCGAGATCGGCCGAGCGCAGTGGATCCAGGCGATCGCCGCGGGCGCCGAGCCCGAGGCGGCGATGAACCCGGTGCTGCTCAAACCGGGCAGCGACCGGCGCAGCCACGTGGTGTTGATGGGCCGGCCGTACGGCGACCTCGAGGCCTCGTCGTTCGCGGGGGCGCGTCCGGACCTCGAAGCGGCGGCCTACGCGGCGTTCGACGACCTGGCGTCCCGCTACGACGTGGTGATCTGTGAAGGTGCCGGCAGCCCCACCGAGATCAACCTGCGTGAGCACGACTTCGTGAACATGGGACTGGCGCAGCACGGCCGGATCCCGACCGTCGTGGTCGGCGACATCGACCGTGGGGGCGTGTTCGCCGCGATGTACGGAACCCTCAAGCTGATGCCGGCCGGTGACCAGGCAATGGTGAAGGCGTTCGTGGTCAACAAGTTCCGCGGCGACGAGTCGCTGCTGGCGCCGGGGCTGCGGATGTTGACCGAGGCTACCGACAGGCCGGTGCTGGGCGTCGTCCCGTGGCTGCCGGAGGTGTGGCTCGACTCCGAGGACTCCGTCGACGTCGCGGGCCGCCGAGTGCTGACCGCGGTCGACGCAGAGCCGGTGCTGCGGGTGGCCGTGGTCCGGTTCCCGCGGATCTCCAACTTCACCGACATCGACGCGCTCGCCGTCGAACCCAACGTGGACGTTCGGTTCGTGGATGGTGCGGACGACGTCGTCGAGGCGGACCTCGTGGTCCTGCCCGGCACCCGGGCGACCATCGACGACCTGGCCTGGCTGAGAACTCGCGGGCTGGAAGGCGCCCTCGTCGAACGGCACCGCGGCGGACAGCCGGTGCTCGGGATCTGCGGCGGCTTCCAGATGCTCGGGCAGCACGTCGCTGACCCGTCGTCCGTGGAGTCGGCCGAGCCCAGGTCCGTCATCGGGCTCGGTCTGCTGCCGGTGCGGACGCGCTTCGTCGGGGAGAAGTCACTCGGCCGCCCTCATGCCGAGGCCCTGGACCAGGAGGTGTGGGGCTACGAGATCCACCACGGCGAGGTCACACTCCGGGGCGGCGAACCGTTCCTCGACGGCTGCCGGGACGGCGCCACCTGGGGGACGTTGTGGCACGGGGCGCTGGAGAACGACGGGTTCCGGCGCGCGTTCCTCACCGAGGTGGCAGCAGCCGCGAACCGTTCGGACTGGACGCCGCGCAGAGACACGGCGTTCTCGGCCCGCCGCGAGGCTCGGCTGGACGCTCTGGCGGATGCGGTCGAGGGACATCTGGATACCGGTCTGCTGAAGAACATCATCGCCGGCTGAGCTCGGGTCGCACGACTGCCGCGCGCAGGCAGGAGGGCGGTGCGTCAGTCGGTGAAGCACAGGGAACGGAACCGTGCCACCAGGTCGGCCGTCACCGGAGACGTGTCGAGCTCCACCCGACCGTAGAGCCAGAGCAGCAGGTCGGAGGCGTTCGCGGTGACCGCGAGCACGTCGTCGGTGTGCACGTGCTCGATTCGGACGGTCCCTGGGACGGTTCCGTCGCTCAGGGTCCAGCCGGCGTCCGCGTCCGCTGCATTGAGCGCGAAGGAACCCGCCAGCTCAGGGCGGGCGGGCTCGGCCGGGTCAGCCTCGGATGAGACCGAGAAGCTGAGGAACTCGTCGATCGAGTCGACGGCCACCGGCGTGGAGATCTCCAGCGCGCGACCGGCGGCATGGGCGGCGTCCCAGTGATGTACCGCTGCCTCCTGCACCTGATGCCGGGTGATGAAAGCGACGTCCTTCTGGGGAGCCCATGTCCACACCGGGTGTGTTTGATCGGCGGAGCCGAGGACCTCGACGAGATGCCGAGCACCTGCCTCGAAGGCGTCGACCAGGCTGTCGTCGCTTGGGCGAGGAGGGCGCAGTGCCTCGGCCGGTGGCTCCGTGAGCCGCTTCTCGGCGATGGTGCTCCAGAACCAGTGCACCTCGCTCAGGTGCCAGACCAGGTCGGCGACCGTCCATCCGGGACAGTGCTCAACGTTGGCAGCGAGATTTTCCCGAGTCGCCTCGGCGAAGCCCGCGCTGTGCTTAGCGACCGCGGCGAGGTGTTGCTGCGTCATGTCGCTCATAGCGGCACGCTACCGGCCACACCGAGGGTTGTGTGCGCGACCGAGCCGCAGGCCACCACCCGGTCGGGTGTTTCTCACGCACGATGTCGATCGAGTCCTCGAAAGGGTGGTAATCGGACGCCAGCACCGCGCGGACAATGTCGTGGGAGTTGGTCTTCGGCTTCACAGCGACCACCGTGGGTCTGGGTCCCGGAAACCGGCGCCCTCACTACGGTAGCCGCGCCACCGAGCCTCCCGTGTGCACCTGGCGCCAAAACGCCCGCGCGTTATGCACGTGGCCCGCCCACGGTGACGGCATAGCGTGGGTAGGTGGTTCCCCGTCTCACTGGAGCGCTGGCCCTGGTGGGCGGCGTGGCCTGGATGGCCAAAGTCGCGTTGATCTGGGCGAATGAAAGGTCGAACACGACTGAAGGCATGGTTGGGGTTCTCTTCTCGATCGGCGCGGTCGCCATCGGGCTTGCTGCGGCCGTCAGGGCCTGGTAGTCACCCTCGGCAACGCGGCTCCTGAGGCATACCTTCGCCGTCGTCGTCGCTTTGGTTGCGTTCGTCGCGGCGGTGAATCTTCCCATCTGGGTGGGTTGGCAGATCTTCGGCCAGACGTGGATCGTCGAGGAGGTCGGCGTGCTGCTGACTGCATTGCTGGCACTCATCCTTGGCGATCGGTGGCTTCGTGTCGGCTTTGGTGCAGCTCACAGGGTCAAGCGATCCGCGCGACGCCCTCGGACGGCGAGAGCCCGTCGGCTCCGAAGACCGCTGCCACAGCGGCGGCAGGTGGCACGACGAGGTGCCTGACGATGACCAAGTCCACGAAGCCGACGCCCGCTCGTATCTCACCCGGCTGGCGGCTGGTTCTTCAGGTACGGCTGCACACGCGGATCCGCACTGGGGCGACGGCTACTGCAGGCAACTGCTCGTGCGTCCGCGCTGCTGCGCAACGCCACTGACGAGACCTCCTTCGAGGTCGTCGTGCGCGACCCGGAGGGACGGCCTACCGCGGGCGGGACCGATGAGGTCTTCGCCTCGCACAGCTACGCCGACCGGCCGGCGTGCGACTCGACGAATGACGGTTTGCCGAACTCAGGCGGCGGTGAGGAGCTCGGCGAAGTACTCGTCGAGGGGTGAGGGTGGGTTCGGCCGGGTGTCTGGGTGTTGTTCGACGTGGATGCCGTGGGCGGCCAGGTCGGGGTCCTTGCCGAGCGGGTGGGTGCCGTGCCGGTCAACGCGGAACCAGTAGCCGTGCCGGGTCCGCCACAGGTAGACCCCGGGTAACGGGTTGAGATGTCGCCAGCCGCGGGCATGGGTCTTGACCCGGTGCCCGTAGCGGCCAATCGGCCCGAGCCGGTAGGGGTCGGTCTGCCCCGGTGGCCCGCCTCTGCTCATCGGCAGGTAGGGCACCGGGTGGTCCAGATCCTTGCCGCGCGACATGTTCGGCGAGTAGGGGAACACGCAGCCGGGGCGGAGCAGGTGCACCACCTCGCGCATCCACTCCGGGCTTTCGTAGGCATCGACCGGCATCTGGTTGGCCAGGTCGATCACGGGCTTGACCGTGACGTGGGTGTGGCCCAGGAACCCGGCGGCCTGCTCGGTGGTGATCGGCCCGATCCCGTTCTCCACCCTTGCTACCCCACCGGTGCGGGCCAGGAACGAGGCCAGCGACATGTGCACGTACAGCGTCGCGGCCGGCAGCAGCTTCTTCGGGTCGATCCGCAGCGGCTTCACGAACGCGGACGGATCACCGACCATCGTGCCGCCACCCTTGCAGGTCGGACACGGCTCCGGCTCCGGCTCCGGCTCCGGCTCAGGGTCGTCGGTCGGGTCACCATTCGACGGGACGTCGTCGGTGGTGGCGTAGTCCTGGAGCAGGGCATAGGCACGGGCCGGGTTGGCCAGGATCCCGATCGCCTTCGCCCGGCGGACATCGACGGGGTCGGTGTCGCCTTGCAGGAGCAGGATCTGCGCGATCCGGTCACACATCGCGACGAAGAAGATCACGTCCCCGGCCTCGGCCCTGACGATCATCGTGGCCAGTCCGTACTCGTTGCACCGACCGGTCGACACGAACTGCTCCAACGCCTTCGCCCGCCGCCGGGCCTCGGCGGCGACCGGGTCGACCTCGATGATCTTGGCCTCGACCAGGTCGAGGAACCGGTCCCAGGCCAGCGAATGCAGGTACCCGTCGATCTGCGCGTCCACCCACCGCGCCTGCGCCAACGACAGTCCCGCGGACCGGGTCCGCTTGGCCACCTCACACGCCTGGAACGGGCGCACCAGGGTGCCGTGGATCCCGGCCCACAACCGCGGATGCCGATACTCGACATCCAGCGCGTTGGCCATCAGGTTCAGCGCCGCGACCGGTCCCCGCCCGATCAGACAGCCCAGCTCCGCGGCCGCGAACTCGGCCACCTGCGGCGTCCCGTCCCCACCGATCCGGCGGGCCCGCTCGGTGCCCGGCAACACCCGACCCGCACCGTCCCGGCGGGTCAACGTGTCCTCGTTGTGCAGCGCCGCCCACTGCGCCGCCAACAGAAACTCGGTCGCCTCGGCATCGATCAACGCGGCATGGTTCGCGACCAGGACATCGGCAGCAGCCTGCCCATCCAGATCATCGATCCACGTCGTGTTCATGAACCAAACGCTAGACCGTGGCACCGACATTTTCGGGTGCGAGAAGTGGACCGTGCCTCATGACGTCAGCAGAGCATCGAACAGCGAGATGTGGCCTGTGCCGGAGCATCAGCTGTCGGCTACCTAATGACCGGCCGAGAGGTCAGTCGGACTCCACGTAGGCCTCGAGCCAGCGGGAGATCTCGTCGAAGGCCATCTTGCGAACCGGCTCGGACGACAGCGTGATGTCGTGCAGCGCCCCCGGGATGCGGGTGAGCGTCACGTGGTCGCCGAGCTTGTGCGCCCACTTCCGGATCTGCTCCACATTGAGCACGATGTCGTGGCCGCTGACCGTCTCGTCGTACACCTTCGGGATCGCCGAGCCGCCCGAGGTCATCACGAGGACCGGTGCTCCGACATCGATGCCGCGGTGGATCAGCCGGTGCCCCCGTCGTACCGCCCTGAGCCACCCGGCGTACACGGGCCAGCTCTCGATCGGCTTCCACTCCAGGTTGAAGTCCCACTCGCCGCGATGCTCCTTGTGCAGGCTCTGGGCGTAGAGGCCGGTCACGTCGCGGGGGATGGTGAGGTACGGGCGCCGGGCCCCGACCTGGTCGATCGCGGCGGTGCCGGCGGTCCGGATCAGGAAGCTCCCGTGCAGGTCAAGCCAGGGGGAGTTGAGCACGATCCCGGCCAGCTCAGGCTTGCGGTCGTGCGCCCACAGCGGGCCGATCAGGCCGCCCGTCGAGTGGGCGGTGAGAACGACGTGGTCGTGCCCGTCGCGCTCCCGGATCCGGCTCATCGCCGCGTCGATCTCCTCGTAGTAGTGCCGGAGGTCGGTGACGAAGTTCGGGGTCTGGTGCGGTCGCAGGGATCGGCCGTACTTGCGGAGGTCGAGTGCGTAGAAGTCGTAGCCCCGGGCGGTCCAGTAGTCGGCGGCCGGCGTCTGGAAGAAGTAGTCGGCGAAACCGTGCAGGTGGAGTACGGCGCGGGTGGTGGGTGCCTCGGCGGGCCGGGACACCAGGGTCGCCACGACCGCGCCCTCGTCGTCGTGCGTGAGATCGATCGTCTCGGCGACGTACGGCTCGCCGAGTACGTCGACCAGCTGACTGTTCTCACTCTCCGATGACATGCGCCGATTGTCTCCCATGTCCTCATCGCTCGCCCGGCGAACCCCCAGGACGTCGGCCGTCAGGATCGGCCGTCGACCGACGAGGCTCGAAGCAGTGCCTGCCGGTCGAAGATCTTGACCCGCTCCCTGCCCTGGGCGCGGCCCAGCTCCGCCTCGGTGAGCTCGATCGCGCACCACCCCTCCCAGCTGACGACGCGGGCACCGCGGTCGGCGAGCAGGCGTGTCAACGCATCGGGGTCCCGCACGGGGGCCGGCGGGAGTTCTGTGGCATCGGCCAGGAGAGAGGCGACGGTCTCCCGCGCATCATGCTTGTTGGTGCCGATGACACCCGTCGGGCCGCGCTTGATCCACCCCGCGACGTACTCGCCTGCGACGGGCTCGCCCGCGCGTAGCACCCTCCCGGCGGCGTGGGGGACGACGCCGCTCTGTTGGTGGAACGGCATGTCCGCGATTGCGAGGCCGCGGTAGCCGACCGACCGCAGCACCATCTGGACGTCGAGCTCGAACATCTCCCCGGTGCCCACGCCGTTGCCGCTGGGGTCCAGCCGGGTGCGTTCGAGGCGCAACCCCGTCACAGCATCCTGGCCGAGAATCTCGACCGGTCGGAGGTTGAAGCGCAGGTGTACGCGCCTGGGCCGGCCGGCGGGTCGGCGCGCAGCCCAGTCCCGCAGAACCTCGAGGTTGCGTTGCGCGGCAGGTTCGCCGGCCAGCCTCGTGCTGCTCGCCTCGTCGAGCTCGAGCTCGCCTGGGTCGACGAGCACGTCGGCGTTGGCGAGGTCACCCATCTCGCGCAGCTCCTTGGTGGTGAACTTCGCCTGCACCGGGCCACGACGGGCGATCAGATAGACGTCCTGCACCTGGCTGCTCTCGAGCACCCGCAGGACGTGGTCGGGGAGGTCCGTCGCACGCAGCTCGTCCGCGGACTTGGCGAGCATGCGGCTGACATCGAGAGCGACGTTGCCCGCCCCGATGACCGCGACCCCCCGGGCCGCCAACGTGAACCGGTCGACCGGTGCGTCAGGATGTCCGCCGTACCAGGCGACGAAGTCGGTGGCCGAGAAGCTGCCAGGCAGGTCCTCGCCGGGGATCCCGAGCCGCCGTGCGGTGGCCGCGCCGCTCGCGAAGATGACCGCGTCATAGTGTCGGTGCAGCTCCTGCAGCGTGAGCTGTGTCCCGACCTCGACGTTGCCGAGGAAGCGCACGGCCGGATGCTCCAGCATCTTCGCCAGCGCCCGGCTGATCGACTTGATCTTGGGGTGGTCCGGGGCGACACCGTAGCGGACCAGGCCGAACGGGCACGGCAACCGGTCGATCACGTCGACGAGGACGTCCTCGTGCTCGGTGAGTGCCCCGGCGGCATACACCCCGGCCGGACCAGCGCCGATGACGGCGACTCGCAGCACGCTTCCACTCTGCCACGCCGGGGCGCCTGCAAACAGAGTGGTGGCGCGAACCCCAGAGGAGTCCGCGCCACCAGTCCGGGACGATCGCTCAGATGTCGGCCGGGTCTCCGGACTCGGGCTTGTCAGCCGGGTCGGCGACCTGGGCGTGGCTCGGCTCGTGACCGGTCGCGACCGGCTGCTTGCCGGCGTGAACGGCCACCTCGATGCGTTTGCCGATGACCGCGTCCACGTTCTTCCAGTACTCGAAGACGCGGGGGAGGGTCTCGTCGTGGACCCCGCCGAGGATGTGGCCGGCGACGTTGGCGACCAGACGGTCACGGGCCGCGTCGTCCATCACCTTGTTGACCAGGGTGTTGGCCTGCCCGAAGTCGTCGTCCTCCGGGCGCAGGTCGTACGCCGTGCGCACCATCTCACCGTCGACCTCCCAGCCCTCCTCGACCGGACCTGTCTGGTCGCTGTAGCCGGCACCGTACGAGTTCGGGGCGTACTTCGGTGCGTCACCCGTGTGGTCGTAGGCCATCGGCCCGTCGAACTGGTACGTGTAGGCGTCCTTCACCCGGTGCCGGTTGACCGGCAGCTGCAGGTAGTTCGGGCCGATCCGGTAGCGGTGCGTGTCGGAGTAGGCGAACGTCCTGCCGAGCAGCATCTTGTCGGGGCTGAAACCGATACCCGGGACGACCGCGTTCGGCTGGAAGGCGGCCTGCTCGATCTGGGCGAAGAAGTTCTCCGGGTTCTTGTCGAGCGTCATCTTGCCGACCTTGATCAGCGGGTAGTCGGCCTGCGGCCACACCTTGGTCAGGTCGAACGGGTTGAACCGGTAGGTCTTCGCGTCCTCGTAGGGCATCACCTGGATGTGCAGCGTCCAGGACGGGAAGTCGCCCTTCTCGATGGAGTCGTGCAGGTCGCGGCGGTGGTAGTCGGCGTCCTCGCCGGCGATCCTGTTGGCCTCCTCGCCGGTCAGGGTCTTGATGCCCTGGTCGGTCTTGAAGTGGTACTTGACCCAGACCTTCTCGCCGGCCGCGTTGATCCACATGTAGGTGTGCGACCCGTAGCCGTTCATGTGGCGCAGCGTGGCGGGGATGCCCCGGTCGCCCATCAGCCAGGTGACTTGGTGCGCCGACTCCGGGTTGTGCGTCCAGAAGTCCCACTGCATGTTGTTGTCACGAAGGCCGGAGCCACCCATCCGCTTCTGCGAGCGGATGAAGTGCGGGAACTTCATCGTGTCCCGGATGAAGAACACCGGGGTGTTGTTGCCGACGAGGTCGTAGTTGCCCTCGGTGGTGTAGAACTTCAGCGCGAACCCGCGGGGGTCGCGCCAGGTGTCGGGGCTGCCCTGCTCGCCGGCGACGGTGGAGAACCGGGCCAGCATGTCGGTCTTGACGCCCTTCTGGAAGAGCGCCGCCTTGGTGTACTGCGAGACGTCCTCGGTGGTCTCGAAGGTACCGAAGGCGCCGGTGCCCTTGGCGTGCACGTTGCGCTCGGGGACCCGCTCGCGGTTGAAGTGCGCCATCTGCTCGATGAAGTGGTGGTCATGGAGCAGGATCGGGCCGTTGGCGCCGAGGGTCAGCGAGTTGCGGTCGCTGACTGCGGGGGCGCCGGTTCCGGTGGTCGAGCCACCGTTCGGGCGTGCTTCGGGGGTTGCCATGCTCTCCTCCTGGTTGCTTCTCATGGTCGTCGGTTCAGGCGGCCGCCGTTGGCGGCCGTGGTCGTGGAACAGGTCGCGCACACACCCCAGAAGGTGACCTCGGCCTCGTCGACGACGAAGCCGGGGGCGTGCTGGTCGAGATCGCTGGCGTCGAGACAGGGAGCCGTCTCGGTGGCGCAGTCGATGTCCGCCACGGCACCGCACAGCCGACACACCAGGTGATGGTGGTTGTCACCGACCCGGAGCTCGTAGCGCGCCGAGGAGCCGGCCGGCTGGATCCGCCGGACGAGGCCTCGGTCGGTCAGTGTGTTGAGCACGTCGTAGATCGCCTGGGTCGACACCTGACCGACCTGGCTGCGCACGCTGGTGAGCACTGCGTCGGCGCCCGAGTGCGGGGTGTCGGCGAGCGCGGAGATCACGGCGACCCGCTGCTTCGTGACGCGCAGACCGGAGTCGCGCAGGAAGGCGGTGGGGTCGACGCGCATGACCCCGACCCAACCACCTTTTCTGGAATCAGTCAAAAAAACGACCGCGAACCTGCGACGGTACTCAGGTGCGGTGGTAGATCTGCCGGATGACGTCCTCGATGGCGGGTTCGGCGATCGACAGGTCGGCCACGTCGTAGGAGCCGGCGATGGCGGCGACGAGGGGAGCCGCGCTGGCGTCGGCCGGGAACGACAGCCACTGCCGGGGACCTTCGACGCGCTTCACCACCGCGCCGGGTACGTCGATGGGGTCGACCGCGTCCACGAGGTCGACGACCAGCGTGCGAGTCGATGAGCCCTCGTTGTGCAGGCCGGCGAGCGTCCCGTCGTACACAAGGGATCCGCGGTCGATCACCATCACCCGCGAGCACAGCTGCTCGATGTCCTGCAGGTCGTGCGTGGTCAGCAGCAGCGTGACGTCACGCTCGGCGTTCACGTTGCGCAGGAACTCGCGCAGCCGGCCCTTGCTGACCACGTCGAGGCCGATGGTCGGCTCGTCGAGGTAGAGGATCTCCGGGTCGTGCAGCAGGGCCGCCGCGATGTCGCCGCGCATTCGCTGGCCCAGAGAGAGCTGCCGTACCGGTGTGTCGAGCAGGTTCCCGAGGTCGAGCAGCTCGGTGAACTCCGCGAGGTTCTGCCGGAACCGGGTGGAGTCGACCCGGTAGATCCGGCGAAGGAGCTCGAAGGAGTCCCGGAGCGGCAGGTCCCACCACAAGGTGGTGCGCTGCCCGAAGACGACGCCGATCCGCCGGGTCAGCTCGACCCGGTTCCGCGACGGGTCGATGCCGGCCACCGACAGCGCGCCCGAGGTGGGAACCAGGATCCCGGTGAGCATCTTGATCGTCGTGGACTTCCCGGCGCCGTTCGGACCGATGTAGCCGACCATCTCGCCGCGCTCGACCCTGAACGAGAGGTCGTCGACCGCCCGTACCACGTGTGCCTGCCGGCGGAAGCGGCTCACCTTTCGGCGCACCACGAACGTGCGCGACAGGTTCTCCACGGAGATCAGGGGCATGTCAGCTTCCCGTCGATCGGTAGCGGCGGACGCCGGTTCGCCAGGCGAGGGCGGCCAGCAGGGTGAGCACCAGGGCGGCGACCGGCGCCGCGAACTGGGTCGCGGCCGGCAACCCGAGCGGGTCCGGCCGGCCCAGGATGAACAGCGACGGGTACCAGTTCACGAAGGCGATCGGCACGATGAACGTGAGCGCCTTGACCGCTTCGGTGGGATAGATGGTGAGTGGGTACTGCGTCATGGTGTTCCCGCCGTAGGTGAACGCGTTCGCGGCCTCCGACCCGTCGGTGGTCCAGAACTGGAACGCCGCACCGAGGGTGAAGATGGCCAGGAAGATCAGGGTCCCGAACACCACCAGGTAGGGCACCATCGCCACGCGCGCCGGCGTCCACTCGATGTCGAGCACCACCAGCGACCAGGTCAGCACGAACAGTGCCTGCGCGATCCGGCCGAGCCGCCGCAGCGAGAACTCGTCGGCGCAGGACTGCGCGAACAGCGGCACCGGGCGCACCATCATCGCGTCGAAGGTGCCCATCCGGATCCGGGTGCCGAGCCGTTCGATGTTGCCGAGGACCAGGTCGGCGATCCCGAGGCAGAGGCTCGAGCCGCCGTACAGGAAGGCGATCTCGCCCAGCCCGAACCCGCCGAGCGCGTCCACGTTGGCGAACATCACCATGATCGCGACGAAGTCGAGCCCGGTGATGAAGAACTGGCCGGCGGTGAGCATCACGAACGAGGTTCGGTAGCTCATCGCGACCCGGATCCACATCCAAGCCAGCAGGAAGTAGGCCCGCACGCCCCACAGCACCCGGCTAGCCACCCTGCACCACCACCTTGCGGCTGGCCAGGCGAAGCACGAGCGCACACAGCCCCAGGAGTACGACGGACCATCCCGCCTGGAACGCGAGGCCCGAGAGCGCCGAGAGGCCGCTGCGCTGGCCGAGCCAGATGTCCACCGGCACCTGCACGAACGACGACCAGGGCAGCGCCATCACCAGGTCGCGGGTCCAGCCGGGGAACAGCACCAGGGGCACGACCAGCCCCGAGAAGAACATCGCGAACACCGCCGCGAGGTTCTTCACCCCGGTGTGGTCCATCAACCAGAACGCCGTGGCGGCCACCAGCATCCGGAGCCCGAAGCTGACCACGACGGCCAGGAACACCGAGGCCAGGAACAGCGCCCAGGCCAGCGCCGAGGCCGGGAACCGCAGGTCGAACAGCAGGGCGCCGACCATGGTGGGCGCCAGACCGCGGGTCAGCAGGTGGTAGACGGCACGGCCCAGGTCACTGGCGAGCCACCAGCCCAGGAAGTTGACCGGCCGGTACAGGTCGATCGCGACGTCGCCGGTGCGGATCCGGTCCGCGAGATCGTCGGTGGCGCCTCCGCCCCAGATCGCCACCGTCATGATCATCGCCTGGGCGAGCCAGCAGTACGTGAGCGCATCGGTGACGTCGTACCCGCCGGCGTCCGGGTTCTGCTCCCACACCGCGATGTAGGTGAAGGAGATGACCACCCCGAAGACGCAGTTGGTGAAGATTCCGGCGAGCGTGGCCGCGGTGTAGGTGGAGTAGCGTCGGAAGGCACGGACCGCGACAGCGACGTACAGCACGGCGTGCTCCTCCTCGGTCCGGGCAGGGTCGGCCAGTGGCGGCACGGCACGCAAGGACCCCCGGGTCGCATCGACCAGGGGGTTGTGAATGCCGCTGTGAGATTGTGAGTCGATAAGTTTGCAGCAGAGCGGCCCTGATGAGCAACCCGTTTGGAGAACGCGCGTGACCAGGAGCAACGCAGCACCCACCGGCGACCAGACCCCGTGCGAGGAGCGCAACTGCCTGCTCGCCACCGTGATCCTTGTCGACTCGCGGGGGTGGCTGTTGCTCCAGGAGCGCGACGAGCATGCCCTGGTCGCGCCGAACCAGTGGGGCCTGGTCGGCGGCCACGTCGAGGACGGCGAGGAGTGGGAGAGCGCGCTCTACCGTGAGCTCGAGGAGGAGACCGGGCTCCGGTTGGACGGCGGCCTGGACCTGTGGTTCGACGAGATCGTGCTGCACTCGCCGAAGGTGTCCACGCACCTCGCGGACCACTGGAAGATCTGGGCCGGAAAGGTCGACCTCACCGACGATGACATCACGCTCGGCGAGGGCAGGCAGATCGTGTTCGTCGACCCGGCGCGGATCAGGGACGGCTCACTGGACCTCGCCGTGGCCTCCGAGCGCGTGCTGCCGATGTTCCTGGAGTCGGACGTCTACGCCGAGTTGTCAGGACCCTGACCGGCTTATTGCCGTGCACGCTCCTGACAGGTCGGGCTAGAACTGGTAGGTGCCGTGGAGGATCGCGCGGCCGAGGGTCTTGAACGCCAGGTTGAACGACACCACGGCCGGTGACGCGTCGGAGTCGACGCCCAGGCTGTCCTCGCCGACCGCGTGCACCACGAAGTAGTACCGGTGCGGCATGTCACCCTGCGGCGGGGCGGCGCCCATGAACTCCTTGCCGCCGCCGTCGTTCCGGACGTGGAACGCGTTCGCCGGCAGGTTCCCCGCGGACGCCCCGGTGTCCAGGGACGTCACGTCGGCGGGAACGTCGACGAGCACCCAGTGCCAGAAGCCGGACGGTGTCGGCGCATCCGGGTCGAAGCAGGTCACCACGAAGCTCTTGGTGCCCTCGGGTGCACCGGACCAGCTCAGCTGTGGGGAGGTGTTGCCCTTGGCGGCCACCTGGTCGTCCTCGAGGGGCTCGCCGTCCCGCACGTCGGTGCTGGTCAGCGCGAATGACGGGACCGAGGGAAGCAGTTCGTACGGGTTCGGGGCGACGGGACGGTCGAGACTCATCAATCCTCCTGGGATGACTGCAACGCGGGCGGTTCTGAGACTAGTCCGCAGGGTGGTCGCGTTCCACCAGAAGATCCGCGGCGGAGACAATGGGCGGATGACGAAGTCCTCCGCGCCGGCGACCCGCCTGAACGAGACGATCTCCGCGATCGGGCCGCTCGCCGCCGACGCGATCAGCGAGGCGGTCGCCCGCCAGGCCCAGCTCACCAAGCCACCCGGCGCGCTCGGTGCGCTCGAGGGCGCGTCGGTCACGCTCTGCGGTATCCAGGGCGTCTGTCCGCCCCGCCGGCTGGCCCGCCCTGTCGTGGCGGTGTTCGCCGGCGACCACGGCGTGCACGCGCAGGGAGTCAGCCCCTGGCCGCAGGAGGTCACCACCGCGATGATCGAGAACTTCCGGGCCGGGGGCGCCGCGGTCAACGTGCTCGCGCGCCAGGCGGGTGCGGACGTGTATGTCGTCGACATGGGAGTCGCGGGGGAGCTGTCGCCGAGCGCGGACCTGTTCGACCACAAGATCAGGCGGGGTACGTCGGACCTGGCGACCGGGCCCGCGATGAGCGCCGACGAAGCCGTCCAGGGCCTGCTTGCGGGTGTCGCGGTGGCCGACGAGCTCGTCGCCCGTGGCTACGACTGCCTGCTCACCGGCGACATGGGGATCGCGAACACGACCCCGTCGGCCGCGCTGATCTCCGCGTTCACCGGCGCCTCGCCCGTGCTCGCCACCGGCCGCGGCACCGGCGTCGACGACCCCACTTTGGCCCTGAAGGTCGAGGTGGTGACGCATGCGCTGAGGGACCGTCCCGTCGGGGACGACCCGGTCGAGGCACTCGCGTCGGTCGGCGGGTTCGAGCACGCCGGGATCGCCGGGTTCATCCTCGGTGCCGCGGCCCACCGGGTCCCGGTCATCCTCGACGGGGTGATCGCCGGGTCCGCCGCGCTGGTGGCCCGGGCGCTCTCACCGGCCTCGGTCACCTACTGCTTCGCCGGGCACCGCAGCGTCGAGCCCGGGCACGTGATCGCCCTCGACGCACTCGGGCTGCGTCCTCTGGTGGACCTCGACCTGCGGCTGGGTGAGGGCACCGGCGCGGTGCTCGCGTTCCCGATCGTCGAGGCTGCCGGAGCCACCCTGCGTGAGATGGCCACCTTCGACTCCGCCGGTGTGGCCAGGAAGGACGACGGCGGATGAACGACGAGTTCCCGCCGTACCCCTCCGGCCTGCGCCTGGGCGGCCGCCGCGTGGTCGTCGTCGGCGGGGGGCATGTCGCTCAGCGCCGGATCCCGGGCCTGATCGCCGCGGGCGCCGACGTGGTCGTGGTGTCCCCGGTGGTGACCCCGGCCATCGAGGGCATGGTCGGGTCAGGCGAGGTGCTCTGGCACGAACGAGGCTTCCGGGCCGCGGACCTCGACGAGGCGTGGTACGTGGTCGCCGCCACCGACGACACCGCCGCGAACGAACAGGTCAGCGCCGCGGCCGAGGAACGCCGGATCTTCTGTGTGCGCAGCGACGACGCGCCCAAGGCGTCGGCCTGGACCCCGGCGGTCGGTCGGCACGCCGGTGTGACCGTGGCGGTGCTCGGCAACCGTGACCCGCGGCGCTCGGCGGCGGTGCGCGACGAGATCGTCACCGGTCTGCGGGACGGGGCGATCGCCGCGCCGCACCATCGCGACAAGACCCCAGGTGTGGTGCTCGTCGGCGGTGGTCCGGGCGACCCCGAGCTGGTCACCGTCGCCGCGCGCAGGGCGCTGAGCGAGGCCGACGTGGTGGTCGCCGACCGGCTCGCGCCCCGTGAGCTGCTCAGCGAGCTGTCCCCGGACGTGGAGCTGATCGACGTGGCGAAGCTGCCGCGGGGACGGTCGGCCGCCCAGGAGGAGATCAACCGGGTGATCGTCGAGCGGGCCAAGGATGGCAAGCGGGTCGTCAGGTTCAAGGGCGGCGACTCCTTCGTGTTCGGCCGTGGCTTCGAGGAGGCGATCGCCTGTGCCGAGGCAGGGGTGCCCTACAGCGTCGTGCCGGGCCTGACCAGCGCGATCAGCGTCCCCGCGGTCGCCGGCATCCCGGTCACCCATCGCGGGGTCGCGCACGAGTTCACGGTGATCTCCGGGCACCTCCCGCCCGACCACGACGGGTCTTTGGTCGACTGGGACGCAGTCGCCGCGCTCCGCGGGACCGTCGTACTCCTGATGGCGGTGCAGAACCTTCCCGCGATCGCTGACCGGCTGGTCGGTAGCGGACGCAAGGCGGACACCCCGGTGGCCGTGATCGCGGAGGGCACCATGCCGGGGGAGCGGACGCTGCTGTCCACGCTCGGTGAGGTCGCCGAGGACGTGGACCGGGAACAGGTCCGACCGCCGGCGATCGTGGTGATCGGTGACGTGGTGGCGGTGGCCAACCCGGACAGGTACTCGTGGCAGAGCTGATCCATCTCGACGATGCCGCCGACCCTCGGCTCGCCGACTACCGGGACCTGCGCGACGTCGAGCTGCGCAAGCACCTCGAGGCCGAGCACGGGCTGTTCCTGGCCGAGGGCGAGAAGGTGGTCCGGCGCGCTGTCGAGGGCGGTTTCGCGCCACGGTCTTTCCTGATGGCGCCCCGGTGGCTGGACGGGCTGTCCGACGTACTCGACTCGACAGAGGCACCCTGTTACGTGGTCAGCGAGGACCTCGCCGAGGAGGTGACGGGTTTCCACGTGCACCGCGGCGCCCTGGCATCGCTGGAGCGGGTCCCGCTGCGGCCGGTGTCCGCGGTGGTCGAGGATGCGCGGACCGTCGTGGTGCTCGAGGACGTGGTCGACCACACGAATGTCGGAGCCATCTTCCGCAGCGCCGCCGCCCTGGGCGTCGACGCGATCGTGCTCTCCCCGCGGTGCGCCGACCCGTTGTACCGGCGGTCGATCAAGGTGGCGATGGGGGCGGTGTTCAGCGTCCCGTACGCCCGGATGGACGACTGGTACGACGGCGTGGTGGCGCTGTCCGCGTCCGGGTTCACGACTGTCGCGCTGACCCCCGCCGACGACGCGGTCGGGATCGAGCAGGCGGTGGCCGGCGTCGAGAAGGTCGCGCTGCTGATGGGCTCGGAGGGCCCGGGGCTGTCGCCGCGCTGGATGCGGTCGGCCGACGTGCGTGCGGTGATCCCGATGGCCGCGGGCATCGACAGCCTGAACGTCGCCGCAGCCACCGCCGTGGCCTGCTACATCGTCTCCCGCCGACCCGTCACTTCCTGAGCACCCACCCCCGCCGACCCGTCACTCCCTGAGCACGTCCGCGCGCAGGCCATGACGGCTCGACGGCTTGCGAGCGCAGAAGGTGACGAGTCGGCGTCAGGTGGGCCAGCCCGGCGGGTAGTCGCTCTCGAAGCCCTCGGCCTGTTTGTACAGCTTCTTGCGGGCCCGCTTGTTCAGCCGGTCTCCGAAGACCGTGCCGTTGCAGTGATCGGTCTCGTGCTGCAGGCAGCGCGCGAGCAGGCCGCGGCCGGAGTACCGCACGGGGTTGCCGTCGAGGTCCTGCCCCTCGACCCGTGCGAAGTCGGGGCGGGCGCAGTCGATGAACGCGCCGGGCAGGGAGAGGCAGCCCTCCTCGTCGTCGTCGAGCTTCCGGTCACGTCCCTCGGGCAGGGACAGCACCGGGTTGCACACCACACCCTGGTGGTGGACGCCCTGGTCGTCGGGGCAGTCGAAGACGAACAGCGACCGGTCGACGCCGATCTGGCAGGCGGCCAACCCCACCCCGTCCGCGGCGTACATCGTGGCCACCATGTCCGCCGCAAGGGTACGGAGGTCGTCGTCGAAGTCGGTGATCGGCTCCTGGGTGCGGTGCATCACCGGCTCGCCCCAGCGGGTGATCGGTCGTACCGTCCCGCCACCCGGCAGGACCGGGGAGGGTGATGCGCTCGCGGATGCGTCAGACATGCCGCACATCCTAGGTGTGGCAGGCCCGGTGGATCGTCGGGGTGGCACGTGACGGGCGACACGCGGGCTGCCCGTGGCCGGGTGTGTAACTCAGAGTTACAGTTGGCTCATGTCCTCGACTCGCACCACTTCTCAGGCCGTGACGCCCGGCAGCAAGCATGGGGTCACCTCCGGCGACGGCCGGGACCCCATCGGTTACGCCGTGGCACTGCTCAACCGGCTCGCGTCCACCGGTGCGCTGGACCGGTTCGGTCTGCGCAAACCCGCCGAGCGCGTCGTCCTCGAGGCGACCCGGACCGGGTTCCGCACGGCCGGGAACCTGAACCGCGCGTTCACCCGCAGGGGGAGACCGGGCGCCACGCCGACCCGGGTCCCCTCCGCCGCGGGCAAGGGCCTCTTCGACCTGACCCCGACCGAGGACGAGCAGATGCTGGTCGACGTCGTCGGCGAGTTCGCCACCGAGGTGGTCCGTCCCGCGGCGGCCGCGGCCAACGAGGTCTGCGCGGCCCCCGACGACCTGTTGCAGTCGAGCCTGGAGATCGGCCTGCCCATCCTCGCGGTGCCCGAGGACCTCGGTGGCATCTCCACCGAACGCTCCGCGATGGCGGGCACGCTGGTCGCCGAGGCGCTGGCCAAGGGAGACATGGGTCTGGCCGTGGCGTGCTTGGCTCCGGGTGCCGTGAGCACCGCCCTGTCCCTGTGGGGCAACGACGAGCAGCAGTCGACGTACCTTCCCGCGTTCACCGGCGACGATGTTCCTGCCGCCGCGCTCGCGATCACCGAACCACGCCCGCTGTTCGACCCGTTCGAGCCGCAGACCACCGCGACGCGCGCCGGGGACGGCTACGTCCTCAACGGGGTGAAGTCGCTGGTGCCGCGAGGCGCGTTCGCCGAGCTGTTCGTGATCGGCGCCGAGCTCGAGGGCACGCCTGCCCTGTTCCTCGTCGAGTCCGCGACCGACGGCGTGCAGATCGAGGCCGAGCCGTCGATGGGGCTACGAGCCGCCTCCCTGAGCCGGGTCGTGCTCAAGGACGTACGGCTCGAGCCGATCGCCCTGCTCGGCGACACCGACGGCGAGGTGTACGCCGAGTGCGTGCGACTGTCGCGACTGGCCTGGTGTGCCTTGTCCGTCGGCACGGCGCAGGCCGTCCTCGACTACGTGGTTCCCTACGTCAACGAGCGTCAGGCATTCGGTGAGCCGGTCAGCCACCGGCAGTCGGTCGCGTTCATGGTCGCCGACATCGGCATCGAGCTGCAGTCGATGCGACTGGTCACGTACCGGGCAGCCTCCCGTGCTGCGCAGGGCAAGCCTTTCGACCGTGAGGTCGCACTCGCCCGGCGGCTCTGTGCCGAGCGGGGCATGCAGATCGGCAACGACGGCGTGCAGCTCCTGGGCGGGCACGGGTTCGTCAAGGAGCACCCGGTGGAGCGGTGGTACCGCGACCTGCGGGTCGTCGGCCTGGTGGAAGGAGGCGTCCTCGTATGATCAACCCCGAAGCCCCGAAGAAGTTCCGGCCACTGATCGGCCAGGCCCACCAGGTGGCGATGAACCTGCTGCGTCCGAACTCCCGGAAGTACGACCTGCTCGAGCACGAGTACCCCAAGGAGCTCGACATGCTCGCGGCGATGATCGACGGGCTCAGTGAGTCCGGTGCGGCGAGCGGCGCCGGCGCGTCCGGCGTACGACGTGACGAGAAGAGAGCTGAGACGTCGTCGGAACCCGAGGTGAAGAACGGGTCCAACCTGGCCTCCGTGCTGTCGATCATGGAGATGTGCTGGGGCGACGTCGGTCTTCTGCTGTCCATGCCGAGGCAGGGGCTCGGGAACTCCGCGATCGCCTCGGTCGCCGACCCCGAGCAGCACGAGCGCTTCGACGGGTTGTGGGCGAGCATGGCGATCACCGAGCCGGGCACCGGGTCCGACTCCGCGAACATCCAGACCACCGCGGTGCTCGACGGTGACGACTACGTGATCAACGGCGAGAAGATCTTCGTCACCGCAGGCGACCGCAGCGACGCCGTCGTGGTGTGGGCGACGCTGGACAAGCAGCTCGGTCGCGCCGCGATCAAGTCGTTCGTGGTGCCCAAGGGCACGCCGGGGATGAACGTGGAACGCCTCGAGCACAAGCTCGGCATCCGCTCCTCCGACACGGCCACGATCCGGTTCGAGAACTGCCGGGTGCCGAAGGAGAACCTGCTGGGCAGCCCCGAGGTCGACGTCAAGCAGGGCTTCGCCGGCGCGATGGCCACCTTCGACAACACCCGGCCGCTCGTCGCCGCGATGGCGGTCGGTTGTGCTCGCGCGTCGCTGGAGCTCACCAAGGAGCTGCTGGAGAACGCCGGTGTCGTCGTCGACTACGACCGTCCGGCGTACACCCAGTCAGCGGCGGCAGCCACGTTCCTCCAGATGGAGGCCGACTGGGAGGCGGCGTACCTGCTCACCCTGCAGGCCGCCTGGATGGCCGACAACCGCAAGCCGAACTCGCTCGAGGCGTCGATGGCCAAGGCGAAGGCCGGCCGCGTCGGCAGCGACATCACCCTGCGCTGCGTCGAGCTCGCCGGGAGCGTGGGCTACAGCGAGCACGAGCTTCTCGAGAAGTGGGCGCGTGACTCCAAGATTCTCGACATCTTCGAGGGGACCCAGCAGATCCAGCAGCTGATCGTGGCCCGCCGCCTGCTCGGGAAGACCTCCGCCGAGCTCAAGTAGACCCGTTGAGTCGCGCCTCGTTCGGTTCAGGCGAAGTCGAGGCCCTTGCGCTGCTCCTCGGGGCTCGACCACGGGGTGACCGGACGGCCCATCGGTTCACCATCGACGGAGATGTCGCAGCGCTCGGAGAAGAACGCGACCAGTCCGCTGACCTGCGCGGCGTCGTGCAGCGGCCGGGGGTACGTCCAGGCCAGGTCTCGGCCGTCCGGCCCGCCGTCGGTGACCGAGTAGTACGACGCCTCGCCCTTGTACGCGCAGATGGTGTGGGTCTCGGTCGGTGTCAGGAGCTCCATGCGCACGTCGTCGGGTGGAAGGTACCAACGCACCGGCAGGTGGGTCTCCAGAAGAGCGACCGGGTGCTCCGAGTCGGCGAGGACGACGCCGTCCAGATGCACCACGACCCGGCGGTTGCTACGCAGGACGTCGATCCGCTTGAACGGGTCGTGTGGGTGTCCGATCACCGCCTCGTCCTCCTCGACCCAGTCGAAGGCGTCGAAGTCCAGGACGACGTACCCGGCCAGGTCCTGGTCAGCGGGACGGAAGGCGGCACCCGGAAGCTCTCGGCCGGCGGCGCGCACACTCAATGCCTCGCCGGGCGTGGTGTGCAGGGCGAAGTTCGCCGGTCCCAGGAACGGTGGCAGGTCGTCGGGGACCGGCGGAGGAGCGAAGGGCACGAGCTCGCCGGTGAAGTCGCGCTCCGGTACGGCGTACACCGGGACTCCTCGTCGTGGCTCCCACACCACCATGGCGGCGATGGTGTCGCCGACCGTCGTGCCGTCGACTATGCAGCGGAGCCGTCGTGACGTCGGCTCGATGCGTAGCTCGGGGAAGCTGGACCGAAGGAAGCTACCCATGCGAAGGGCCATGAGGCGATGGTCCGCTCACGTGGCCGGAGCGTCAATGCCAACCGAAACGAAGTGCACTTCAACACAGAATCTCGCGTGTCTGAACACAAGATAGGGCGGGTCTCAACGGGTATAGGGAGTGATGAAGTTCTATGCCGAGTCACCGGTCCGTCGTTCCCGCCAGCTGCTCGGGGACGTGCTCCTCGTCGTCTGGGTCGCTGTCTGGGTGAAGGTCGCCCTCGTCGTCCGCGACGCGACACTCGCCCTCGCCGCACCCGGCGAGCAGATCTCGCAGGCCGGCGGCGGGCTGGCAGACCGGCTGCGTGATGCGGGGGCCTCGGTGGGTGGGGTGCCCGTGGTGGGCGACGAGGTGCGGGCGCCTTTCGACGGCGCCGGGGACGCCGCCGACAGGCTGGCCGACGCAGGCGACGCGCAGGTCGCGGCGGTCACCGACCTGGCGTACTGGCTGGGGCTGAGCGTCGGTGCGATCCCGATCCTGGTTGCGCTCGCGGTCTACCTCCCGCTCCGGTGGCGGTTCGTTCGCGAGGCCACCGCCGGACAGCGGTTCGTCGACGCGGCCGAGGACCTCGACCTGTTCGCGCTCCGCGCGATGGCCCGCCAGCCCATGCATCGGCTCGCCCAGGTCAGCGACGACCCCGCCGGCGCCTGGCGACGTCGCGACGCCGCCGTGGTGCGCGCACTGGCCGAGATCGAGCTGCGCGACACAGGTCTTGCTCCGCCCGGTCGCTAACCTGGGGACATGAGCTCCGTACCGAACCTGGTCCTCAACAACGGCATCGAGATCCCGCAGCTGGGGTACGGCGTGTACAAGGTGGCCCCGGAGGAGACGAAGCAGGCCGTGTCGATGGCGCTCGACGCCGGCTACCGTCACATCGACACCGCCAGGCTCTACGACAACGAGGCCGCCGTCGGCGCCGCCGTCGCCGAGTCGAGGCTGCTCCGCGACGAGGTCTTCGTGACCACAAAGCTCTGGAACGGCGACCAGGGTTACGACAACACGCTGCGTGCGTTCGATGCAAGCATGCAGCGGCTCGGCTTCGACGTGCTCGACCTGTTCCTCATCCACTGGCCGACGCCGGCCAAAGACTTGTACGTCGACACCTGGCGCGCCATGGAGCAGCTGTACAAGGACGGACGGATCCGGGCCATCGGCGTCTCCAACTTCCAGCCCGACCACCTGCGCCGGCTGCTCGACAGGAGCGACGTGGTGCCGGTGGTCAACCAGGTCGAGCTGCACCCCTACCTGCAACAGGGCGAGGTCCGCAAGGCCAACGAGGAGCTCGGTGTCCTCACCGAGGCATGGGGGCCGCTGGCCCGTGGTGGTGAGCTCCTCGAGGACCCCGTGGTCACCGGCCTGGCCGACAAGCACGGGCGTACGCCGGCCCAGGTCGTGCTGCGCTGGCACATCGAGCTCGGCAACGTGGTGATCCCCAAGTCCGTGACGCCGTCGCGGGTGAGCGAGAACTACGACATCTTCGGGTTCTCGCTCGACGAGGAGGACATGGCCGAGATCGCCCGGCTCGACCGCGGGGAACGAACCGGCCCGGACCCGGACCGGATGAACGGTGGCTAGGTCACGGGCGACCGATCGTCAGGACATCATCATCGGGGTGCTGGAGGACGCGTTCGCCGACCTGATGGCGGCCGACCCGCGGGCGTTCCGGGTGAAGTACCGGAAGATGGCGGCCGACCCGTTCGCGTTCTTCCGGGGCACCGCCTGCCTGTTCTACAACGACGTCACGGCGATGCCCGACAGCTGGGCCGACGAACGCACCAGCGCGATCTGGATCCACGGTGACCTGCACGCGGAGAACTTCGGCAGCTACATGAACTCCGACGGGCGGCTCGTCTTCGACGTCAACGACTTTGACGAGGCCTACATCGGGCACTTCTCCTGGGACCTGCGGCGCTTCGCGGCGAGCATGGCGCTGATGGGCTGGCAGAAGGCGCTGCCCGAGGACTCGGTGCGCACGCTGATCGCCAAGTACGCCCGCGCCTACCTAGCCCAGGTCAGCCATTACGTGCGCTCACAGGACGATGACGACTTCGCGCTGCACCTGGACAACACCGAGGGGCCGGTGCTCGAGGTCCTGCGGACGGCCCGTGGCTACCGTCGTGCCGCGATGCTCGACTCGATGACTCGGATCGATGACCATGTCCGGGTCTTCACCGACGACGCTTCCGTGCGCCGGCTCGGGAAGGCGGAGCGGCGCAACGTGCTGCGCGCGTTCGACGCCTACCTGGAGACGATCCCGGAGTCGAAACGGTTCGACCGTGAGCTCTTCTACGACGTCCGCGACGTGGTCGGCAAGTCGGGTTTCGGCATCGGTAGTGCCGGGCTTCCGGCGTACAACGTCCTCGTGGAGGGGTTCAGCCAGTCCTTGGACAACGACGTGGTGCTGTCGATGAAGCAGGCCAACGTCCCCGCGCTGAGCCGATTCTCCGACAACGACGCGGTCAGGTCCTACTTCGAGCACGAGGGCCACCGGACCGTGGTCAGCCAGCGGGCGCTGCAGGTCCACACCGACCCGATGCTCGGCCACACCAGGATCGACGGAGTGGGGTACGTCGTGTCCGAGGTCTCGCCGTACGAAGCGGACCTGGACTGGGCGGACATCAACGAGCCCGCGGAGATGGCGCAGGTGGTGGAGTGCCTGGGCCGCGCGACCGCGAAGATCCACTGTGCCTCCGACGAGGACAGCGAGCAGGACCTCGTGGACTTCCAGACCGAGCACGCCATCGCCGAGGCCGTGCGGGGACGCCGGCGCGAGCTCGTCGAGGACATCGTCTCGTTCGGCCTCGACTACGCCGCACAGGTCCGGCGGGACCACAGCCTGTTCGTCGACGCGTTCCGGGAGAGCCGGATCGGGGGCGTGTCGGCTACCTGACCTGACGGGCTCCGGCGCCAGGCGGCGCCTTCAGGAACCCCGGCCGCGCCCAGCCTCGGTCGTCGAACGCGGCGGCAACGACCTCGCTGACCTCGTCGACCGCACCCGCCGGCACCAGGGCGATCGCCGACCCGCCGAAACCACCACCGGTCATCCGGGCGCCGAGGGCACCATGCGCAAGGGCGGTCTCCACCACCACGTCGAGCTCGGGGCAGGACACCTCGAAGTCGTCACGCAGCGACTCGTGGGAGCCGTAGAACGTGCGGCCGAGCCCCTCGAAGTCCGCGTCGCGCAGCTGGTCGACGGCCACCTCCACGCGGGCCATCTCGGTGAACACGTGCCGGGCCCGTCGACGTACCCGATCGTCCTCGAGCGACGACAGCGCCTCGTCCCGGTCGTCCACCTCACGCAGCGAGGCGACGCCCAGGGCACCGGCGGCCGCCTCGCAGTCCTTGCGGCGTGACTCGTACCCGCCGTCGGTCAGCGAGTGGGCCGCGCGGGTGTCGACCACCAGCAGCTCGAGGCCGGCGGCCGCGGGGTCCCAGGCGATCTGCTCGGTGGACCAGTCCCGGCAGTCGATGAGGAGCGCGTGGTCGGCGGTCGCGAGCAGGGACACGGTCTGGTCCATGCCTCCGGTGGGAGCGCCGGCGACCTCGGTCTCTGCCCGCATGCACGCGGTCACCAGCCGGCGCCGGACCACGTCGTCGACCTCGACACCCGCGACAGCGCACAAGCCGAGCGCCACCGAGCACTCGAGGGCTGCCGAGCTGGACAGGCCGGCGCCCACAGGAACCCGGCTGTCGACGAGGATGTCGAGCCCAGGCAGGTCGATGCCGTCCTGCTGCAGCGCCCAGGCCACGCCGGCCACGTAGGCCGGCCAGCCGTGCACCTTCCCTGGGCCGAGTGCATCGAGCCTGCCGCGCCACGGGTCGTCCCGCTGCAGGCTGGTGACCGTCACCGTCACGTCGTCGCGCGGGGCGAGGGTGGCGTACGTCGCGTGGGGGAGCGCCATGGGCAGGCACATGCCGTCGTTGTAGTCGATGTGCTCGCCGATCAGGTTCACCCGGCCCGGGGCGACGAAGCAGCCCACCGGTTCCCGGCCGTAGGTCACGGTGAACCTCTCCACCAACCGCCCGGCGATGTCGTTCGATGTGCCGGCCGAGATCTGGTCGATGCTCATGGCCGCCAGCCTACGGGCGACAACCGCACCCGGAACGTGACCTTTCGGTCGACGTGTCGCGCCGGACGGTACGGCGGGCAGGGCGACCGTGCTGGTGCACGGCACCGACCTCGCCGCGGCCGACGGGGCGGTGTCCGCGGCCGGCCTGGCGAGGAAGATGAGCTTCGACAAGATCGGTGTCGTGGTCGCCCGCGGCACCAAGGCGCAGATCGCTCAGGTCCGCACCCAGCCCGGCGTCACGTACGTCGAGGGCAATGCCCCCATCGAGCTCAGTCAGGAGACCTCGAACACGGCGACCCGCGGGGACGAGGCCTTCCGTACGCTGCAGGGCGCGGAAGGCACGCCGCTGTCCGGTGCCGGAACCAGCGTCGGCATCATCGACTCGGGTGTCGACCCCACACACCCGTACCTCACCGAGGCCGACGGCACCTCCGCGGTGGTCAGCAACCAGAAGGTGCTGTGCGACCCCACGGAGTCGGCCTGCCAGGTCCTGGACCTGCCGACCAGCGTCGACACCGACACCCTGGCCGTCGGCGGCCACGGGACCCACGTCGCAGGCATCGCGGCCGGACGACCCACCACGCTCTCGACCGGGGGTGAGCTGCACGGTGCCGCACCGGGCGCGAAGATCGTCTCGCTGTCGACCGGCGCCGCCCTCGTGATCCTCGGCGCCGACACGGCACTGAACTGGGTCCTGCGAGAACCACGCCGCTCCCTGCGGCACCGATGTCCCGGCCGCGGAGTGCCCGCCGATCAAGGTCACCAACAACTCCCATGGCCCGTCAGGTGGTGGCGAGTTCGACCCCGAGTCGGCGACCGTGAAGCTCCAGCGTGCGCTGGCAGCCGAGGGTGTGCTGACCGTCTGGGCCAACGGCAACGACGGCGGGGACGGCTCCGCGAGCACGTCGAACCCACCGGGCATGGACCCGACCGGTGGCGTCATCTCGGTGGCGTCCTACAACGACCTGGAGACGGGTACCCGTGACGGTGAGGTGTCCGACTTCTCATCGCGAGGCATGAGCGGCGACCAGTCCACCTACCCGGACATCTCCGCGCCCGGTGACACCATCACCTCGTCGTGCCGGGCGTACCTCGCGATCTGCGCGACCGGACGCGACGCCGAGCGAGATCGAGTACGCGATCAAGCAGACCGCGCACAAGTACACCTTCGGTGCGCCCTATGAGCCGGCGGCCGGGGGGAGGCACCACCTCGTTCGACAAGGGACACGGCCTCGTCGATGTGGTCGCTGCGGCGAACTCCCTGACCGGAGGCTGACCCGGGGCTCCTGACACAATCGGTGCATGGCGGAAGAGACTGATGCCCCGGACGAGAGGCTCGTCGAGCTCGCGCACAAGATGTTCGACCTTGCGCGGGCCGGTGAGGTAGACCAGCTCTCGGCGTACGTCGACGCCGGGGTTCCGGTCGACCTCACCGACGCCTCGGGAAACACGCTGCTGATGCTGGCCGCCTACCACGGACACCCGGACACGGTGCAGATGCTGGCCCGAGCCGGTGCGGACGTGAACCGCGCCAACGACCGAGGACAGACGCCGCTGGCGGGTGCGGTGTTCAAGGACGAGCCCGAGGTGGTGCAGGCCCTTGTGGCTGCGGGCGCCGACCCCGACGCCGGCACTCCGACCGCCAGAGCCGCCGCGGAGATGTTCGGGAGACCCGGCCTCTTCGAGTGACCTGCGGCGCAGCGGCCGGGATCACCTGACCCCGGCCGCCTGCGCCTGTGTCGGCGTGGTTCCCACCAATGCGCCAACTACCGCCCCCGGCCCCTGCAGCCTCCCCGACCCGGCGAACTGCGGCAAGACCCGATCGAACTAGTCATGTCAACCCCGGGGTGGTGCCGCCGGAACCTGGGGTGCCGATCACCCACCAGGAGCGGCGTCCTGCACACGGACGAGGCGTTGGCGTGGCTCAGAACCTTGTAGACTTTCGTCCTCGTGCGCTTCCTCAACCAGAACCAGCCCCCGTTCGACCTGACCTACGACGACGTCTTCATGGTGCCGCGTCGCTCCGACGTCGCCTCCCGCTACGACGTGGACCTCTCCACGAGCGACGGCACGGGTACGACGATCCCGCTCGTCGTCTCGAACATGACGGCGATCTCCGGACGCCGGATGGCCGAGACCGTGGCCCGCCGCGGCGGCATCACCGTGATCCCCCAGGACATCCCGGCGCCCGTGGTCGAGGATGTCGTGTCCTGGGTGAAGGCGCGGCACCTGGTCTTCGACACCGCGATCACACTCGACCCGCATCAGACGGTCGGTGACGCACTCGCCCTGCTCCCGAAGCGTTCGCACGGCGCCGCCGTGGTCCTCGAGGACGGCAGGCCCGTCGGTGTGGTCACCGAGGACGACTGCCTCGGCGTGGACCGGTTCAGCCAGGTGCACCAGGTGATGAGCACCCACCTGGTGACGCTGCCCGACACGATCGAGCCGCGGGCGGCCTTCGACGCGTTGGAGGAGGCCCGTCGCCGGCTCGCGCCGGTCGTCGACGCGGAGGGCCGGCTGGTCGGCCTGCTCACGCGCACCGCGGCGCTCCGGTCGACGTTGTATGCCCCCGCGGTCGATGACGAGAACCGGCTCCGGATCGCCGCGGCGGTCGGGGTGAACGGGGATGTCGCGGCCAAGGCCAAGGCACTTCTGGCGACAGGGGTGGACTGCCTCGTGGTCGACACCGCCCACGGCCACCAGGACCGGATGCTCGACGCGCTGGCGGCCGTGCGCCGCCTCGACCCGTCCGTGCCGGTCGCGGCGGGCAACGTGGTCTCGGCGGAGGGCGTGCGCGAGCTCGTGGACGGAGGCGCCGACATCATCAAGGTCGGTGTCGGTCCGGGCGCGATGTGCACGACCCGGATGATGACCGGCGTCGGACGCCCCCAGTTCTCGGCCGTGCTGGAGTGCGCGGACGCCGCTCGTGGTCTGGGCAGACACGTGTGGGCGGACGGCGGGGTGCGGCATCCACGCGACGTCGCACTCGCGCTCGCCGCCGGGGCCTCAGCGGTGATGATCGGCTCCTGGTTCGCCGGGACCCACGAGTCGCCCGGCGACCTCCATGTCGACGCCAGCGGGAAGGCATTCAAGGAGAGCTTCGGGATGGCCTCGGCGCGCGCGGTGGCCAACCGCACGAGCCGGGAGACCGCGTTCGACCGGGCGCGCAAGGGTCTGTACGAGGAGGGCATCTCGTCGAGCCGGATGTACCTCGACCCGGTCCGACCGGGTGTGGAGGACCTGATCGACCAGATCTGCGCGGGCGTCCGGTCGGCGTGCACCTACGCCGGAGCCCGCTCGCTGGAGGAGTTCCGCGAGCGGGCCCTTGTCGGCGTCCAGTCGGCGGCGGGTTTCCATGAGGGAAGGCCCCTGCCCGCCGGCTGGTGAGCGGGTCGCCTAAGGCCGGGCGATGTCCGCGGCCTTGCTCGGGTGGTCGTCGCCACCGGTCAGCACCGACTCGTCCGAGGGTTCCACCGCGATCGCGAAGTCGTCACCGTGGCGGGTGACGCCGGTGACCACGGCCTGTTCGACGGCCTCGGTCGCGTAACGCTTGCGGACCATCAGCGGGTCCTGCCGCAGGTCCTTGACCAGGGCGACGGCCAGGCCGATCATCACCAGCGCGAACGGCAACGCAGCCACGATCGTGATGTTCTGCAACCCGGAAAGCGCCTCGTCGCCACCGACCAGCAGCATCACTGCAGCGACACCACCGGTGGCCACACCCCAGAAGATCACCGTGCTGCGGCTCGGCTCGAGGGTGCCCCGCTCCGAGAGCGAGCCCATCACGATGGAGGCGGCGTCGGCGCCGGAGACGAAGAAGATCGCGACCAGGACCATCACCAGGATGCTGGTGATCGTCGAGATCGGCAGCTCGCCGAGCATCCCGAACAGCTGGCCCTCGACGGATGCCTCGCCACCGAGGTCGGCGCCGTCCTGCTGAAGCTTGATGGCGGCCCCGCCGAAGACGGCGAACCAGACCAGGCTGACCAGGCTGGGCACGAGAAGCACGCCGGCGACGAACTGGCGGATGGTGCGTCCCCGGGAGATACGGGCGATGAACATGCCGACGAACGGTGTCCAGGACATCCACCAGGCCCAGTAGAAGACGGTCCATCCGGAGAGCCACTCGGCCATCCCGTTACCGCCCGCCGCTTCGGTCCGGGCCGACATCATCGCCAGGTCCTGGAAGTAGCTGCCCACTGCGGTGGGCACCAGGTCGAGGATGAACACGGTCGGACCGGCGACGAACACGAACACCGCCAGAACCAGCGCGAGCACCATGTTGGTGTTCGACAGCCACTGGATGCCCTTGGCGACACCGGAGACGGCCGAGAAGATGAAGCAGATCGTGAGGATCACGATGACGCCCACCAGCACCCCGTTGCCGACCTTGCCGAGCCCGGACACGATCGTCAGGCCGCTGCCGATCTGCAGTGCGCCGAGTCCCAGCGACGCGGCGGACCCGAACAGGGTCGCGAAGATCGCGAGGATGTCGATCACCTTTCCGGCGCCGCCCGCCGCGCGCTTCTCGCCGATCAGCGGCACGAACGCCGAGCTGATCAGCTGTGAGCGGCCCTTGCGGAACACGCCGTAGGCGATGGCGATGCCGACGACCGCGTAGATCGCCCACGGGTGCAACGTCCAGTGGAACAGGGTTGTCGCCATCGCGGTCTGGACGGCCTGCGAGCCCCCGGCCTCGCCTGTGCCGGGTGGGGGAGCCATGAAGTGGGACAGCGGCTCACTCACGCCGTAGAACATCAGGCCGATGCCCATGCCGGCGCTGAACATCATCGCCACCCACGAGACGGTGCGGAACTCGGGTTCCTCGTCGTCGGTCCCGAGCGGGATGTTGCCGAAGCGACCCGCGCCGAGCCAGATCACGAACGCGACGAAGCTCGAGGCGAGCACGACGAAGAGCCAGCCCATGTTGTGGACCGACCAGTCCAGTGCGCTGCCCGAGGCGGACGACAGGCTGGCGGTGTTCAGGAAGCCCCACAGGAGGAAGCCGACCGCGATGACCGCGGTGACCCCGAACACGACCTTGTCGAGCTGCCGCGAACCCCGGCCGTTGACGTCGGGGACGGGGCTCTCGAGCGCTGGGTGAACGGCTTCGTTGTCAGGGGAGGACCCGTCCTGCGGGTCCGGTTTCGTATTCACTTGGGTAGCCACGAGATGCGGCGCTGTCAGACAGCGCCCCTCCGATCTAGCCGATTGGGGACACAGGCAACTTCACGAAACTGCCTCATCCGCTTGGACGATGCAACCTGACGCACCGCACGCGAGCGGACCAACGTGCCGTGGCTCACCCCGTCCGAGCGCCAGCCACTGTTGTGGTACCCAGAAACGGGCCGACCTACTCGGCGTGCTGCTGACTAGCTCGAAGTGACCGAGACGAGCGTGTGCTCGGTCCCCGGGTTGGTCCGCGTCGCCCGACAGGTGAGCTGCTCCGAGGACGAGCCGACGCTCCGGACCCGAACCCGCCACACGACGGCGCCGGCGGTGAACACGGCGGTGGTCTCCTCGCCCGCGCGGCTGGTCGAGACCAGGGGAAGGGCGGCGATCGCGGTGCTGCCCAGCTCGGCACGGAGGAACGTCTCCGCAGCCTGTACGGCGAACGGGTAGCTGCACCGGCCCCGCAGATGTGGCAGGTCGAGATGACCTGCCCGGTGACCGTTCGCGACGGCCAATGCGTCGCCGGCGGTGAGCCGCCCGTAGTACAGCCCCTCCGGGAGCACCAGCATGTTCCCAGCGAACCGGTCGCCACCGATGTGGGACACCTCCCAGGTCTCGTCCGGCGACTCCCGGCTGAGTGCCGCGGCCACGGGACGGCCACGTTCGGCGCAGCAGATGTCGTGCTTGCCGTGGGTGCAGACCAGGAACAGGGGATCGGGGTGCGGCTCGAGGCCGGGGGAGCGTCCGGCGCCCAGGGCAGCCAGGTCGATGTCGAGCAGTCCGAGTGGATCGGTGAGCCGGGTGGTCTCCACCCAGGGGCGACGTGCGTCGGCGTAGGCGGCGAACACCGTCAGACCGTCCGCGGCAGACCGTCCGTGCCTGCGGATCATCAGGGGGCGAACACGGTGCCGTTTCGTCTGTGCGGTCAGCCACCGCTTGACGTCGACGGGAAACCGGCTGTCGGTGACGGCGTCCACGCCCCAGGGTCCGGGGGCCTCGACCAGGAGAAAGGCGCGGACCGTCGAGGCGGTGCCTGAGAGCGACTCGCGGCGGTCCGCACTGGCCTCGGTGCAGCGGAACGGCAGGCTCAACCGTCGACCTGCAGCAGTCCTTCGCGGACCAGGCGCCGGGTCAGCACCAGCCGGCTCTCGGAGTCGAGCCACTCGGCGAGGTCAACCGGCCGTAGGGCGCTGCGGTCGCGGACCGCGCGCATCGGCTCGGCCAGGTACGACGGCATCGACAGCTCCCGGTCGCCGAGCAGAACGCGCAGCCGGCCCCCGCGGCTGGTCACGACGCATGCCGACCCGGTCCGGCGTCGAAGCACAGTGTCGTCGGCGATCGCGTCGACCCTGAGCCGGTCGGTCAGACCACCCCGGAGAGCCGGGTTCCTCCGGGTCAGGAACCGCGCGGACTCCTCGTCCGCGAGCGCTTCGGCTTCCTGGTTGACCAGGTGCACGCTGAGTGACCGGAGGTGCGCGCGGAGCTGTTCGGCCAGAGCCGAGGGGTCGTCGGTGTAGCCGGCCGGCAGCCGCCCGTCGTACAGCGGATCCGTCAGGAGATCCTCGGTGACGCGCTGGAGCAGGTCACGCCAGGTCAGCTGGTTGATGCCGATGGTGACGTGCAACGAGGCGACGTCCTGAGCGCGCGCCGCGTGGGGTGTGCCCGTCGGGAGGTACATGGCGACGCCGGGCTCGAGGAGTACCTCGCGGACACCGGCGTCGTCGTGGACCTCCCACCGCTTTGTGCCGTGGGTCTGGAGCACGAACACGTCATGGGTGTCGCTGTGCAGCGCGAACCCCTGCGAACCGGGCGGGGTGAGGTAGGCATTGGCCTGGCAGGGGTGACCGAGGGCCAGCTCCAGGTCGCGCACCAGCGTCGTGACCGGCGGCCAGTACCGGTGCAGCCCCTGGAGTACGACGGACGCGCCCTCGTCGAAGAGGCGGAGCACCTTCCGGGGGTCGACGAGGCCGGTGAGCGGCTGGCCCGCGAGGGTGGCGGAGCGGGTGAACCTGGAGGCCGGCACGACGTTGCCGTCCTTGGCTATCCGTAGCGCCGGTGCCCGCAGTGCCGTACTCGTCAGCAGCTGGTCGACGTCATCGACCGAGAGTAGCCCGGCAAGGTCGCTCGGCTCGGTGTGGTGGACATGGATGTGTGACGCCCAGACCTTGTCGAGGAAGTCCTGGGCGTCACCGCTGAGCAGCTGGAGCGCGTCCAACGTCAGAGCGCCGTGCCCGCGTCCGTGCCGTCTGCGTCGGTCGAGTCGCCGTCGGTGGCGTCGTCCGCGTCCGTGCCGTCTGCGTCGGTCGAGTCGCCGTCGGTGGTGTCGGTGGCGTCGCCGTCGGTGGCGTCCGCGTCCGTGCCGTCAGCGTCCGTTCCAGGGGCTGCAAGGGGGGCGTCTTCGTCGCCACCCACCGTGCTGATGTCCTCGTCGCGCAACGGTTCGTCGGGAGTGGTCGTCATCTGCTCCTCCTTCGGTGCCGGCGCACCGTACGCCGTGCCTGTCCGACGGTTACCCGGGGGCAGGTAGCTCAAACTCCGCGGGCGGCGGGGACGTGCGGCGCGCCGCCTGCAGCCGCACGTGTGGTGTTCAGGTGTGATCCTCGCTACGTGCGCGTCATACGGCAGCAGAGCTAGTCAACGTAGAAACCCCAGTAGCAGAAGGCCGCTCCGGCGCCCATGCCCAGCAGGCCGGTGCGCGTGAGCAGCCCCACCGCGATCGACCCGCCTCCGCAATAGAGGACACGGGTCTCGTACTTCCGCCAGGCACCGGTGCGCTCGATCCGGCGGATTCCATCGACGCAGGCCATCTTGTCGCTGAAGTAGCCGTTGCTCAGACAGGTGTCGTTGCGAACGAGATCCTGGCGAGTGGCTCGCCAGTCGAACGTGCCCGTCGTCCTTACCGTTCGGTCCCGTCTCCACGAGGCTCGGGCTGATGACCTGATCCTGCGCATCGCGACCGGCGGGTAGTCGACTCTCCGCTTCGCGCGGACCCTGCCGTAGCGCCCGTCCTTGAAGGCGCGGCGATGTCCGCCCGCAGAATGGCAGTTGTACTCCGAACCGCATGGCGCCGACTGTTTCGGCTGCGTGACGCCAGCCGCCGTGGGTTCGACCTCGGCTCCGCTGGCTTCGTCGGGTAGCCCGAAAACCAGGATCCCCACAACGAGGCCGAGCACGATCCCGACGACGAGGCCGAGCCAACTGTTCTTGAACCTGCTGAACTGGAATTTGCTCACAAGATCCCCCCTTGGGTCTGCCGAGGGACGCTAGTGCTGCCCGATGCGCCGATGAAGGGATGGTTTGCGATGCGGGGACAACCTGAGCGGCGCTGCACCTGTGGAGAACTCGACGGGTGCGGCCGGATACCGTGAAGCGACCCGGGCTTCCCTTACGATCGACCGGCAGCGAGTCGATCTCGAGCCGAGGAGCCCTATGCCAGCGCAGCCGACAGACGACGTGGGGTTCCTGCTCATCCATGGTTCCGAGCTCGGCTCGTGGGTGTGGGACCGAGTGGTCCCGGAGCTTCGGCGTCCATCGTTGGCCGTGGACCTACCGGGCCGGGGGAGGCACCCTGGCGACCGGAGCATGGTGACCGTGCGTGACGCGGTCACCTCGATCGCGTCGGACGTCGAGCAGTGGGGCGCTGCGCGCGTGATCCTGGTGGCACACTCCTTCAGCGGGGTTCTCGTGCCCGCGGTTGCCGCAGCGTTGGGCGACCGGGTGCGTGCCGCCGTGCTGCTGGGCGCGACCGTGCCCCAGCAGGGCAAGGGCTGGGTCCACCGGCTACCGGGCCCGCAACGTGCGTTCCTCAGGCTCATGTACAAGGTCCGGCCGGCCGGAATGCTGTCGCCCGAGGGTGTGAACCGCAAGTCCCTCTGCAACGACCTCGACGAGGAGACCACTGCCCAGTTCCTGGCTCACCGCGTGCCAGAGGCCCCGCACCTCCTGCTCGACCCGGTGCCCACGGCAGGCTTGCCCGCGACCGTGCCCTGGCACTACGTCAGGTTGCTCGAGGACCGGACGATCTCGGCCGCCGCCAGGGAGCGCATGATCCAGGAGCTGCCGGACCCGACTGTGCATGACCTCGAAACCGGTCACCTGCCGATGCTCGCTCGACCCGTGGAGCTTGCGGCCCTGCTGGAGAGGATCGCGGACGACGAGCGTGGATGATGCGGCCGTCCGTCGTACGTGCAGACCGGGAGCTAACCGCGCCGGCGAGGGCCGCCACGTCGTACCGGCCGCTTGCCGGCGGACCGCGGCTGCGTTCTCCCCTTCGCCGGCTTGGACGCCACTGGCGTCTTCTTCGGCGCGGCGCTCGGGTCCGGCGCAACCGTGTCACCTGCCCGTGAGCTTCGTTCCGTGCGGCCACGCACGATGCCGATGAACGTCTCGATCCGAGGATCTTCTGCCCTGGTCAACCAGGCAAGCCCGATCTGCGACTCGGCGACATCGGTCACGGGTCGGTACGTCACGTCCTTGCGGTGATGCAGCCGGGCCACCGACATGGGCACGATCACGATTCCGGTGCCGGCCGCGACGGTCTCGATCGCCTCCCTGGTCGTCATCGGCGTTGCCTCGAACCGGGTGCCGTCGCGCACTTCGACAGCGACGTCGCGCCACTCGGGGACGGTGTCCGGATCCTGCAACAGGTGCTCGTCGGCGAGGTCGGCGACCGTGACCTCGTCGTACGCCGACACCGGGTGCTCGACGGGGACGACGACGACCGCCACCTCGTGATACAGCGGGATCAGGTTGATGCCGTCGCGTTCGACCGGCAGGCGGACGAAGCTCATGTCGGCGAGATCGTCGTGGAGCACCGCGACCTGGTCGACTTCGGTGGTGGGGGTGAGCTCGAGGCGAGTGCCCCGCTCGCGCTGCTCCCAGATCCGCGACCACTTGCCCGGAGTCACACCAGGCACGAAGGCGATCCGGAACGGCACGGGCTCAGGCTAGTACAGCGGATGGGACTCGCCGCAGCGGCGCTTACGCTGGCCGTATGAGCTCATCGACCCCGCAGGCCATGAAGCCGGAGACCGCCGCCAAGAAGCTCGGGGTGTACCTGCCTGCCACACCGCCCGAGTTCCGGGAGGGCACCGTCACCCGCGACGAGCTGAACGAGCTCCAGTCGGATCCTCCGACGTGGCTGGTCGACCTGCGCCTGAACGGCCCGCATCCACGTCAGGAGGTGGCACGCAAGCTCGGCGTCTCGAAGTCGGGGCTCGCGCGGGCGGGGATCACGGATCCGCTGACGACCGCAGAGATCCGCGAGCTGTTGGAGAGCAAGCCGGAGTGGCTGGAGAGGGAGCGCGAGACCCAGGCCCTGGTCCGGGCAGAGAACACCCGGCTCAACGCACGAGACGCGGAGCGTCGTTTCCGTGCGGAGGAGTAGCCGCTGACTCCCGTTCACCCGGACTGCCGAGGCGGCTGAGCTGCCTGCAAACTGGTGGAAAGATAAACCTTCCGCCTACCTCCCTGCGGCGATAAAGTCGAAGTGCGATGCCTGTGGCATCCGCGGAGGAAGGCGGATCATGTCAAGTGACTCCTCGCTGGTCGAGCTCGAGGCCCGGCGCCAAGAACTGCGGGCGCAGTACCTCCGCCCCGCCGCGGAGCGGGAGCCTACGCCGGGTCGGGGCATCCATCACGCAGTGCTGATCTGCTCGGACGTCGAGCAGACGATCCGAGTTCTACCAAGGACTGCTCGGGTTCCCGTTGGTGGAGCTGGTCGAGAACCGTGACTACGCGGGCTCGTCGCACTTCTTCTTCGACCTCGGCAACCAGACCCTGCTGGGCTTCTTCGACTTCCCGGGGCTGGGGCTCGAGCCCGGCATCGAGGCGATCGGCGGGGTCCAGCACATCGCGATCTCGGCTCCGCGGGACCGATGGGAGCAGGTCCGGGACCGGTTGGACGCAGCGGGCGTGAAGTACGGCGGACCGGACAAGGGGATCGAGGAGTCGATGTACTTCAAGGACCCCGACGGCATCCAGATCGAGCTGCTGAGCGATCCGCTGATGTATTTCGGCGGCCACCAGCTCGACGAGTAGCCACTCGGCGAGGTCGCCCATCCATGACAACACGACCGTGCCGGGGCATCACCGAGAGAGGTACTTGGGCATGAGTGAGTGGAACGCAATGACGTACGAGGGCAAGGACACCATCCTGCGGGTGGTGCGCAACGAGGCCGAGCGGATGTTCGCTCTCGCCGACCGCCCGGAGGCATGGGAGTCGCCGACCGCCTGCGCAGGCTGGTCGACCCGCGACATCGTGGGCCACATCATCGACACGACCGAGGGCTACTTCCGGGCGTTCGACGCCGCCCGCGGGATCGGCGAGGTTCCCGCCCCGTACGGGCTGCCGCTCATGGGCAAGAAGGCGAACGAGGGCGCTACCGCGTTCCGCGGCGTCCCGCAGGACAGAGCTGATGGAGCGGCTGCGCGACGACTTCCACAAGATGCAGGGCATCCTCGAGCCGATCGGGCCCGACGACTGGACCGGCTTCATGGTCACCCACCCGTACATGGGCCCGGTGCCGGCGTTCTTCTACGCGGCCGGTCAGCTGATGGACTACGGCGTGCACTCGTGGGACATCCGTCAGACCAGCGGACGGGCGCACGGCCTGTCCGGGGACGCCGCCGACCTGCTGGTGCCGTTCATGTTCGCGATCTGGCAGGGCACGGTCCGCACCGAGGACGTCGACCGAGCCGTTCACTATCGGCATCCGGGTCAGCGGTCGCAACGCCGGGGACTACCGGGTGACGGTCAGCGATCAGGGGCTCACCTACGAGCCCGGTGAGATCGACAGCCTGCCCGCACTCATCGAGTTCGACGCCGGCAGCCTGGTGCTCACCGCGTTCGGGCGCATCAACGCCGGCACCGTGCGCGGCGACATGGGTCTGGCCGAGCGCTACCTGAACCTGTTCTTCCGCATCTAGCCAGACGCCGGGCTCCGGACGGCTCGTAGCTCGTCGCCCCGTCGACATGCTGGTAGATGTCCATCCCGACCGGGCGGCGCATCTCCTCGGCGATGTGGCCGAGGAGCCCGGCCGTACGGGCCAGCAGGGCGAACCCGCGCAGGATCTCCACCGGGAAACCCAGGTCGCACAGGGCCGCTCCGCAGACGCCGGCGCCGTTGAGCGGCAGCGTGCGGCCGAGCAGCTCCGGGTGGACCCGCGCCGACTGCCTCGAACAGCTGCAGGTGCGGCCCGCGCAGGCCCTCCTCGGCGGCGACCTCAGGAGTCGCGGGGTGCGGGGATCGCCGACCTTGTGCACGTTGTGCCCGAGCCCGGGCACATACAGCCCGGCCGCTCGCTGCGCCCGGACGGCGTCGCGGGCCAGCTCGTCCCAGCCCTCGTCGGCAGTGGGTAGCTCACCTCCGCGGACCTGATGACGGGTGAGGGCTCGTGGAGGAAACGGCCGGCGTCCTCGGTCACGCCGAGGAAGCGGGAACCGCCGCCGAGCAGGCCCGCAGCGAGGGCGCCCTGGACCGACTCCGGCGCGCCGGTGAGGGTGAGCCGGGCGGCGATCGCCGAGGGTGTGAGGCCGTGGTCGGCGAGGGCAACGAGCACCGTCTCGAAGACGCGCAGCTCACCGTGGTGCGGGCGGCGCATCGCCACCAGCCAGAAGGCGAGCTCGGCGAAGCCGACGTGGCCCAGCAGGTCCTCGGCCAGGTCCTGCCCGAGGAGCTTGATGGACGATTCGTCGGAGCTGCCGATCGACGTGGGGTATCCGGTCATGGGCTGTCCTTGGTCTCAGCGGTGGTCTACGGTCTCGTGCGTGTCGTACTCCTCGGGCGGGTGACCGGTCGGCAGCCGGTGCTTGGCGACCCGGGAGGTCGGGGTGCGCGGCAGGGCGTCGACCGCCTGCCAGAACCGCGGAACCTTGAACGCCGAGAGCCGTCCCGCCGTCCACGTCCGGAGCTCGGCGAAGTCCAGGCTGCGACCCGGTGCGGGGACGACGAACGCCTTGACCTCGTCCTCGGTCAGCTCCGAGGGGACAGCCACGACAGCGACCTCGAGCACGTCGGGATGCGAGGCGATCGCGTCCTCGACCTCGGCCGGCGACAGGTTCTGCCCGCGCCGACGCAGGACCTCCTTGCGCCGCGACACGAACGTGTAGGTGCCGTCCGCGTTCACCGTGACCAGGTCGCCGGTGTGCAGCCAGCCGTCGACGACCGCCGCCGCGGTCTCCTCGGGCATCTCCCAGTAGCCGCGGCGTCACGGTCGGGTTGCGCAGCAACAGCTCACCGGTCTGCCCCGGCCCGAGCTCGCGTCCGTCGTCGTCCACCACACGGGCCTCGTTGACTGTGCCAAGCGTCGGGTGCTGCCGGGGCGAGCCGAGCGTGCCGAACGGCCGCGTGCCGTGCCGCCAGATCAGCCCGTACGGCGACTCCGACAGCGCGTAGCCGCACACGACCCGCAGCCCGAACCGCCGCTCGAACGCCTCCTGCCACTCACGGTCCGGGGAGGGGCCGGTGTAGCACAGCCGCAGGTCGGTCTCGGCGTCGTCGGGCCGGGCAGGCTGGCGCATCAGGATCTCGAGCATCGCGCCGATCGCGTTGAACTCGGTCGCCCGTGTCGACGGGCCGAGTCGAGGAACGCCGCTCGCCGAGAAGCCCGGCAAGCAGCACGAGACCGGCGCCGGCAGCCAGCGAACCCAGCACCGAGTAGGCGGGGGCGTTGATGTGGAACAGCGGCAGCGACGGTCATCAGCCGGTCGGTGCTGGTGAGCTCCATCCAGTACGGAAAGCCCTCACCGGCCATGGCGTACGCGCGGTGCGTCTGCATCACCAGCTTCGACCGGCCGGTGGTGCCCGACGTCGGGATGAGCACCGCCAGGTCGTCGGGCCCGACGTCCAGCGGAAGGGTGCCATCCGGTTCCTCGACCCGCCAGTCGCCGACGGTTGCATCGATGTCCAGCACTCCCAGTGTCGCCCGCTCGCGCACGCCGCCCGCCTCCACGAGCGGCAGCAAGGCGACGTCGGTGAGTAGCAGCGCGCGGCCGGACCTGACCGACGAGGCCGGCGAGCTCGTCCGGGCTGCCGGCAGGGTCGGTGGGCACGGTGACGGCGCCGATGGTGGCCAGCGCCAGCCAGCACAGCAGGTAGGGCGGGGTCGTGCGCGCGGTGACCACGACCAGGTCGCCCCGTCGTACTCCCACTTCGTGCAGCCGCTCGGCAAGCCGGGCGACCTGGCCGTACGCGCCGGCGAACGTCAGCGTTCCCTCATCGGTGCGCAGCCATACCCCTGCGGGGTCGCGATCGGCGGCAGCAGCCAGCAACCTCGGGATGGTCTGGGTCACGCTTCCCCCTGCATGTCCCTCAGTGTGGCCGAGCCGTCAGGCGGGAGCAATGTCGTCCATCACGAGGCTCTGCGCCCTCTTCGGACGACACGTGCCCAAAGGTTCGTCGCTTGTGGCGCGGAGGTCAGACTGAGGCGTTCGCGCAGTCGTGGCCCCGTGAGCTGGCGGGTCAACACGAACTGCGGTCCGTTCCACCCGCCGCCTACAGCAGCTTGCCCATGACCTACCAGCTGAACCTCGAGGTCCTGGTCTGTAGAAGCGTGAGACAGCGCAGTAGACAGCCTGGACGAGTCGCCCGCCGCTCGTAAGACTTCCCCTAGGGTTCGGACCGGAGGGAGCGTGCAGAATGGCTGAGGACGCGGGACAGCCGACTTCGAGTAAGCCGACGATCTTGACCGTCGACGACGATCCCATGGTCTCTGCGGCGATCGCCCGCGACCTGCGCAACAGATATGGCGCGGACTACCGGGTCGTGCGCGCCACGTCGGGGGCGGAGGCCCTCGATGTGCTGGCCGAGCTCGTGCTGCGCGACCAGGCGGTTGCGTTGATCGCAGCCGACCAGCGGATGCCGCGGATGACGGGCATCGAGATGCTCGAGCGCGCACGAACGCATACGCCGGGCGCGAAGTACCTCCTGCTCACGGCGTACGCCGACACCGACGTCGCGATCAAGGCGATCAACGACATCGGTCTCGACTACTACCTGCTCAAGCCGTGGGACCCTCCTGAGGAACGGCTTTACCCAGTCGTCGACGATCTGCTGGACGAGTGGCGGTGGGCCAACCCCGACCACACGTCCGACGTGCGCGTCGTCGGTCACCGGTGGTCCGACCGCGGCTACGACGTCAAGACCTTCCTTGCCCGCAACCACGTGCCGTACCGCTGGTTCGACATCGAGCGTGACCCTGAGGCAGAGCGGTTGCGGGAGCTCGCCGAAGCGACCGCGGCCGACCTGCCGCTCGTGCTGGTCCCCGACGGGGTAACGCTCAGGTCGCCGACGACGCTCGATCTGGCCGCGGCTCTCGGTCTGCGCACACGAGCCGAGCAACCCCTGTACGACGTGTGCATCGTGGGCGGCGGACCGGCTGGCCTGGCCGCCGCCGTGTACGCCGCGTCGGAGGGCCTCAGCACCGTCATCGTGGAGCGCGAGGCACCGGGCGGTCAGGCGGGTCAGAGCGCGGCCATCGAGAACTACCTCGGGTTCCCCAAGGGCCTGAGCGGCTCCGACCTGACGCAGCGAGCGATGGCGCAGGTCGCTCGCTTCGGCGCGGAGATGGTGCTCGCGCACGACGTCGTCGGCTTCGAGGCCAGAGGGCCGGTGCGTGCGGTGCTCTTCGACGACTCGGGAGAGATCGAGGCACGGGCGCTGATCGTAGCGACGGGGGTGTCTTACCGCCGACTGGAGGCGGCAGGACTCGACGCCCTCAACGGCCGAGGCGTCTACTACGGCGCGAACGCCAGCGAGGCCAGCCAGTGTCAGGGTGACGACGTCTACATCGTCGGTGCCGCCAACTCGGCCGGTCAGGCCGCTCTCAGCATGTCCCGATTCGCCAAACGTGTGGTGCTGGTGGTCCGCTCCGGGACGCTCGACGCCACCATGTCGCAGTACCTCGTCCAGAGAATCACTTCCTCGCCCACCATCGAGGTGCGGTACCGCAGTGAGGTCATTGCGGCGCGCGGTGACGGTCACCTGGAGGCGCTCACTCTGGCCGACCGGGACTCGGGCACCACCGAAGACGTGCCATCGAGCTGGTTGTTCGTCTTCATCGGTGCCTCGCCACGCACCGGGTGGCTCGGATCCGATGTCGTCCGCGACAAGCTGGGTTTCGTCGTCACGGGCCACGACCTCCTGGCCCCCACGAACACCCAGCGCTGGCCGCTGACCCGCGCGCCCTTCGCTCTCGAGACCAGCATGCCCGGTGTCTTCGCCGCGGGCGACGTTCGACTCGACTCGATGAAACGGGTGGCGTCAGCCGTCGGCGAAGGCGCCATGTCCGTCTACCTCGTGCACCGCTACCTGGCGACCATCTGATGCACGTCGACGACCTCCGCAAGATCAGCCTCTTCGACGGGCTGACTGACGACCAGCTCGCTGAGCTCCTGGCGGTCAGCACCGAAGTGCGCATCGAGAACGGTGTCGATTTCTTCCAGGAGGGCGAGCACGCGGACTTCTGGTGGGTGCTCGTCGACGGTGCCCTCGACCTGATCCGCCACGTGGGCCGTGAGGACAACGTGGTCGGCAGGATGGACGTGCCGGGCCGATGGGCCGGCGGGTTCCGGGCGTGGGACCAGCACGGCGTCTACCTCGCGACCGGCCGGGGAGCTGTGGCAGGGCGCCTGCTCCGCGTCCCCGCGAAGGCACTGCGTGAGAGGTTCAACGCCTGGTTCCCGTTCGGCGTACACCTGGTGGAGGGCCTGTACGGGACCGCGCGCAGCATCGAGTCGACGGTCCGGCAGCGCGAGTCGTTGGCCACCCTGGGCACGCTCGCCGCCGGCCTCGCGCACGAGATCAACAACCCGGCAGCTGCGGCCAGCCGGGCGGTGGGCGCGTTGGAGGAGGCGTCCCAGACGCTGCTCTCGTCGCTCGGCCGGCTCGCGCACAACGACATCTCCGCCGCGCAGTTCGTTGCGCTGGAGGCACTGCGGGCCGAGATCGAGCCGCCGGCTGCGGCGCTCGACCCGCTTGGCCTGGCAGACCAGGAGGAGGCCCTGTCGACGTGGCTCACCCGCCACGGAGTGGGACACGCGTGGGTCATCGGGCCAACCCTTGCTGCGGCCGGCGTCGACCTCACCTGGTGCGAACGGATGGCGACCTTGCTCGACGGGTCCGCCCTGGAGCCAGGCATGGAGTGGGTGGCGAGCACGCTGTCGGTGGCGACCCTGCTCGCGGAGGTGAAGGAGTCGACGAGGCGGGTCTCGGAGCTCGTGGCAGCCGTGAGGTCCTACTCCCAGCTGGATCGAGCGTCCCGGCAGGACATCGACGTGACCGACGGACTCGAGAGCACCCTGGTGATGCTCGGGCACAAGCTTCGCGACGGGGTTGCGGTCGTCCGTGACTACGGCGAGGACGTGCCCCGGATCGAGGCGTATGCCGGTGAGCTGAACCAGGTGTGGACCAATCTCATCGACAACGCCGTCGACGCGATGGGCGGCGACGGCACGCTCCGCGTGACCACTCGCACCGACGGTGACACGGTGGTCGTCGAGATCGGCGACACCGGTCCGGGTATTTCGCCGCAGGTGGCTGCCCGTGCGTTCGAGGCGTTCTACACGACCAAGGATGTCGGCAAAGGCACGGGCCTGGGCCTGGACATCGCGCGACGCATCGTCGTCGAGCGCCATGCGGGCACCATCGACATCGAGTCCCGACCCGATGAGACAGTCCTCCGGGTCAGGATCCCTGTCGGACCGAGATGACCAGCGGCACTGCCCCGATCGGCGACCGTGTGGCGGCTCCCTCGGGCACGTTCCTACCGCCCGAAGGGGCCATTGCTCGCCCCCAGGAGCGGCGCCTACGTTTGATTTGTCCCGGCCGGGAGTGAGCAGCCACCTCGCGCACCTGCTTCGAATGGCCTGAGCAGCAGGTCCCGGCACGGGACGCCAAGTCCTCAGTCAGCGACGTTCTGCGACGACGATGTAGACCTCGAGCGGCAGCGCGAGCTCGCCCGACGGTTCGCAGTACCGCGCGAGCGCGACGTGCGCCGCGGCGCGGATCTTGGCGTAGGCGTCCTCGGTGATCCGCGCGATCAGCGGGGTGCTTTCCACCTCGGTGGTGACATAGGCGTCGATCGAGGGGGATCTGAGCGTGATCGGAAGGGTGACGATGTCTGTAACCTCCAGGCTCGCGACCTCGCACAACCCGGTGAACTTCGTTCGGTCGCCGAGCCGGAAGTAGGTGCTGATCAGGTCGACTGCGTCAGGTCCGGCGTGTTGGGCGACCGCATCAGCCAGCGGTTGGAAACCGGCCTGCCGTTCCGGTGCGCTCCACACCTGCGCCGCCACCGTCCCACCCCGAGCGACCACCCGCGCCATCTCGTGCAGCGCCCGAGCGGGCTCCGGGATGAACATCAGGCCGGACTGGCAAAGCGCGACGTCGAATGTGGCATCGGCGAACGGGAGCTCGCTCGCGTCCCCCTGGCGCCATTCCAGGTCCGGGCGAACGCGCCGAGCGACGGCGAGCATGGCCTCGTTGAGGTCAAGCCCGACCACCCGCCCCTGCGCACCTACCCGGTCGGCGGCGACGCGGGCCACGATTCCGGTGCCGCAGGCGACGTCGAGGACCCGCTGGTCCGGGCTTACGGCCGCGGCCTCTACCAGGCGCCCGGCCAGGTCGGCGAACAGCGCCGGAACGAAGCTCGCTTCGTACATCTCGGCAACTTCGAGGGAGATCTGTTGGAAGGTATCGGTGGTGTCGGTCATGGCTCGAGCATGCTCGCCGAGGGGCATCGATGCATCGGTCAACTGACCCACTCGCGGCGCATACTTGCAGCATGGGCGGCGAGGCACTCGCTGTAGCCGGGATGTCCGCACTGGAGGCGGGACGGTGGTCCGACGCGCGCGCCGACTTCGAGTCTGCGCTCGCGGTGCAGGAATCTCCTGAAGCCCTGGACGGGCTGGGGGAGGCGTTGTGGTGGCTGGGGGAGCCACAGGCCGCCGTGCTGTACCGGGAGCGCGCCTACGTGGGATTCCGCAAGGCCGGCGACGCAGAACGGGCGGCGACCACCGCGATGGCTGTGAGCGTCAGCTACTGGGTGAACTTCGGCAACGAGGCGGCGGCGTCCGGTTGGTTCGCTCGCGCCGAGAGCGTCTTCCCGAATGGTCCCACCGACCGGCTACGAGGCTGGTTCCGGCTGATGCAGGGCTATTTCTCCGCCGACTTCGACCTGGCCTGCGCATCGATCCGGGAGGCGTTGAGCCTCGCCCGGGAAACGGGTGATGTCGATCTCGAGCTCACCGCGCTGTCTGACCTCGGGGGGAAACTCGTCGACGCGGGTCGGACCGCGGAGGGGCTCGCGCTGATCGACCAGGCCCTGGCCGGGGCACTGGGCGGCGAGTGTCACCAGCTCGACACCGTGGTGTGGGCGAGCTGCACCATGCTGGGCGCGTGCGAGGCCGCCGGCGACCTCCAACGGGCTACCCAGTGGCTGGCGGTGATTGACGCCTTCACGGACCGGTACGGATGCCCGTTCATGTACGCAACCTGCCGCACCCACTTCGGCAACCTGCTGCTCGCGAAAGGGGAGTGGGACAGGGCCGAGCAGGAGCTGGCTGCAGCCATCCGGATGTCCGGGCGAGCCGGGCCGGTGCCACACGCCCGCGCGTTGGCCCGGATGGCGGAGCTGAGGCTGTGCCAGGGTCGCCTGGAAGAGGCGGAGGCGCTGCTGCCCGACTGCCACGACGACCTGGTGACCGCGAAGGTTCAGTTGGCCCGGGGGGAGCCCGAGGCGGCAGTAGCCGCTCTGCGCCGTTTCCTGGACCACACTGCCAGCGGCGCCGAGACCGCAACGGCGCTAGCGCTGCTCGTCGAGGGACTGCTCAGGTCAGCTGAGCGCGAATCGGCAGCGCACACAGTGGCACAGCTAGTCGCTTACTCGGCCGCCCAGCCCGCCGCCGGCTATGCGGCTGCGCAGGCGGCCGCAGCGACCGGGCATCTCGCCTTCACCGGGGGCGAGCCGGACGAGGCGACCGAGCAGTTCCGTGCCGCGCTGGCGATCCTCCTCCGGCTCGACCTCCCGGTCGACGCCGCTCAGGTACGCCTCGCACTTGCCCGTGCCTCGGCACCCGACCATCCGCAGGTGGCGGTCGCCGAGGCTCGTACAGCGCTGGACGTATTCGATCGGGTGGGTGCCATCGCGCAGGCGGACGAGGCAGCCTCGCTGCTGCGGTCACTCGGGGCTCGGGGGCGGCGAAGCTCCCGAGGCACCGCCGTGCTCACGAAGCGCGAGCACGAGGTGCTGGATCTGGTCGGACTTGGCCTCTCGAACCCCGAGATCGCCGAGCGTCTGTTCATCAGCAGGAAGACCGCCGCGCATCACGTCAGTAGCGTCCTGGCCAAGCTCGGCCTGCGGAACCGCGCTGAGGCCGTGGCTCAGGCCTCGCGTGTGGTCGGCTGGCAACAGACCGAAACGAGGGGACCGAGAACGCACCGGTAGATGCACGCTTCAGCGGTGGGAACGGAGTTCGAGTACCTCACCGAGATGGTTGCCCACCGCAGGTTCTCCCATGGCCTGTCCCGTGAACCAGGGGCGACCGAGGTGCATGCTGCTCGAGGGTGGTGGGTTACGGGAAGCCTTGGAAGCCAAGCCGACTACGCCCAACGGAGCGCCTGACGTGGAGGGCAACGAGATCCGGATGCTCATCGCTGAGCCTGAGCGAGCCCTCCAAGCACGTTACGGATACTGACGGGAAGCTTTCTGGCACGGAGTTGATGAACGAGCGGTTGTCGGCCGCGTTGACCTCCGGGCTGGGCGCCGCGCTGAAGAGGCCGATCCGGTCGTGTCTGTGAGCGCGATGGACGCGATGCGCGAACGCATCCTGCTTCACCAGCCGATGCCAGCCCCGGTGTGGACTCTCAGGAATCAGCGCGTACGTGGTCACGCGCGCAGTCCACGACTTCGGTGAGGTCGAGTCCGTAGGACGAGCCTTCACCCGCGTCGTACTCTGCGAGCCGGGCCGCACCCCGCTCGACAAGCCGCACAGCGCCGACGCTGTTACCCCGGGCGGCGTGAGTGAGCCCGACACAGAGCTGGGCGAGACCCTGCCACAGGTCCCGCTCTTCGGTTGGGCCAGCCTTCCAGCGGGCCTCGAGGACCTCATGCGCCGCGAAGGGTCGCCCCTCGTTCAACAGACTGCGGGCGAAGGTCAACGTCTCCGCCGGAGGCAGAGGCGCTTCGGAGACAGGCTCGACGCCGGCGGCCCCGTAGGGCAGTGGCCGACCCAGGGCGTCCCGGGGCCGGGCCTGCCGGGCGCGCCCAGCGACGTCCCGGTCCCGTTCACCTGTCACGGCAGTCGCTGTCCGGTGTGCGCCTGAGCCATCCAAACGTCATGCGCTCCATGCTAGGTGACCCGCCGATTCCGTTCCCAGTGCGGCAACTTGAGCACATTCAGGAGCCTCGGCAGGCCGGAGCCGTCAGACCCAGGTGACGAGCTCTCGATCGGGATACCAGGTGGAAGTAAACCTCGTGTGGGCGCGCTCGCGACGGCACAAATCGGGCCACACCACTCGAGACAGGATCGGTCGCGCCGGCCGCTGGGCACCAGGAGCTCGGTATTGGACCTGCTCGGGTTGCGCAGGGCACCATCGTCTCAGGATTGGCCGCCCCATCACGATCGAAGAGCTCGCGCAGCGTTAGCGTCCGGGTCGTAAGACCGCGTGGCTCAAGGATCGCGCTGCGGCGTACCGAGCGTCGGTCCGCGACTCTTCGCGGAGATCTGGACCGGCTCGCGCCGCTTGCGAGGTGGCGCTGGCTGTTCGTGGCCGACGTCTTGGAGGTCCTCCGTGGCTGGGGTGAATCGCGGCTGAGGCGGGCGTGGGCATCTGCGACTGCTACTACCCGTCAGCGCTCGGCAGTGACATGCTCAACGTCATCCGGGTGCCGCCGGGCGGCTGGCTCGCTGGCGTAGGGCATGGAGGCACGTTGAACCTGGCAGAGAAGGTGAGCGAGAGCGGGGTTCCGGTCATCGAAGTCCGGGGCGAGATCAACTTCGACACCGCACCGGAGTTACGCGACGCCCTCGCCAGGACGATCTCTGCTGGGAATTACGACCTCGTCGTTGACCTCAACCAGATCGACTTCCTCGATTCGACGGGTCTAGGGGTGCTCATCGGGGCGTTGAGAAGCGTTCGCGCGCACCATGGTTCACTGCGAGTGGTCTGTGAGCAGACCCGATTCCTCAAGATCTTTGAGATCACGGGCTTGGCCAAGGTCTTCTCGATCCACGCTTCCCAGGAGGAAGCTCTCTCGAGGTTGCAAGGCTGACCCGCGTCCGAGGGCTTTGCTCGGCGCCGAACCAGCAGGCGCTCTTTCGTATCACGACCGTGTCCCGGACGCCGCTCTCACGGCTGGGCACTAGACCGTGCCGTCGTGGTGGTTGTGGAGAGAGCGGACGTGAGCCGGTGGCGATTTCCGCCCCGGCCTTCCTGTTCGCGCCGGCACGAACATCGATGCGGCCTGCTGGCTCCTCGACGGTGGGCTGCGGATCGAGGTCACCGACGGGAGTCCCCGTGTCCCGGCGCTCCGTTGCTACGGTCCGAACGCTTATATGGGTCGCGGGCTCATGCTGCTCGAAGAGATGGTCGATGCCTGGGGCGTTCACGTTGGCCTGCGATGGCGGTGGGCCCGCGCCGAGCGCGGCTCACCCGCAGGCGGGTGCACGCCCCGATGTCGATGCCGTCCCGCACCTGTTCGACGTGCCGGCACTGCGGACTCGTTGCTGCGTGAGTACCTCCTGGCCAGTCTCGACCTGGGGATGGATGAGGCGGCGATCGCGGTGCACTCCGCGGCCAGCGACGCGATCGCCCCGCTCGCCGAGCGGATTCCTGTATGTGCATGTTCTGTGGAATGCCGGATTAGGGTCACCAACTGGGACTGGTCGCATAGTCAGGGTGGGTTGTCTGCCTGGCTACTTTTGACCCTGTTGCGCGATACGGCTGACCGGGCGGCGGGTCAGGCGCTCTACTCGGTGAGGATCGGCGGTGGCTGGAAGCCGCAGGTTCACAAGGGGCGGGTTGCGATGAGTGTGGTCTTTCAGGAGTACGACGGAACGCTGGTCGGCATCGGTGAGAACGGCAGACGATGGCGCGTGTTTCAGACCGTGACCGGCTGGCGGTTGGAGTTCCGCGACGCGGGCGACCCCACGGCGACGTACGCGGGCACGCACGGCACCCTGGAGTCAGCGATGAACGAGGCCGCCAGGTAGCTGCTCCTGCGGCGCGCGGAGCCGCGCTGCATCCACTCCCCGATCGGTGGGGCGACGCGCGACCCTCCTGCGTCGCCGAGATTCCCGGCAGCAGCCATCACGCATTCACCATGCCGGGAACCCGAGGCCGCAAGGTCGTGAACTTCTCGCTGAATCCGTCGTTCTGAAGGTCACGTCGTAGATGGTGTTCTCGTCCTACTGGCGGGCGACGTGGCTGCGGTGCTCTGCGCCGTTCACCGCCCTTCAACCATGCCCTTCCTACAGCCTGCCGGGCCGAGGGCCTCTACTCGCGAGGCGTCTGTGACCTAGGACTCGCGAGAGCCGAGGATAGTTCCTGCCCGATCGGGCACGGGCGGTCAGGACGTCGAGACCACGGCGCTTTCTGGTCCCCATCCTCAGACGGTTGAGGCGACATCCACCAATGAACCGGGAGTTTCAACCATGTCTACTGCCCACGCAACCAACGACACTGCCCGCAACAACGGCACGCGTGTTTTCACCACGACGGAGACGAAGCCCTCCTTCAAGACCTCAGAGCTCATCGCCTACGTCGTCGTCGCCATCGGCATCTTGATCGCCTCCGCCGTCGTTGACAAGAGCGACTTCGGCGCCCAGGAGGCGTGGTTCTACATCACCCTCCTGACGATTGGCTACATGATCAGCCGCGGACTGGCCAAGGCCGGTAGCTACGAGAAGGAGCACCACAGCAACGACCAGCACACTGGTCGATGAGTCGTAGCCGAGTCCGGGTGCGACCTCTCGGGGGAGCATCCGGGTGCCTGATGATGATCCTCGTGTCGGTGATCGCCTCGGTGGTGTTAACGATTCTGGTCAACCTCGGCCGCTGAACCAGTCGTGCAGAAGGGCCCCGCTGCTGTCTCCACGTGCAGCGGGCACTTCTGCGCTCCGGCTCGAGACGTGGTGAGCCGCGAGTGAACGCCGAGCTCCTCGACACCGTCGCCGGCATCGCCCGGATCACCTCCCGTTGTGTCGTGCGCGGATACCGAGCGTCCATGATGAAGAAGGGCGACCGGGTCATGCTGTGCATATCGGGCGACGGGCGCGGAATGGCTCGGGGGACCTGGGCCTCGACTGAGCATTCACGAGCGCGACACAACCTTGCCTGAGCCGTGGTTAGAGTTACCGCATGGAAAAGGACTCGTTGCTCGACACGGCACGGCGCTTGAGCGAGCATCTGAAACCGGGGGACCTCGACGTCACGCTCAGCCAGATCACGGCGGCGGCAGTAAATCTGCTGCCCGACGTGGAGTACAGCAGCATCACCATTCTGCGCTCCGACGGTGAGCTGACCACAGCATCACCCACGGATCCGATGATCCTTCGGCTGGATGCCGAGCAGTATCGCTCCCAGGAGGGTCCCTGTTACGACGCTGCCACCCACGACAACCAGGTCATCTCCTCCGACCTCGGAGCGGACCCGCGCTTCCCGACGTACGGTCGCATCGCCGTTGAGATGGGCATCAAGGCCCAGATCGGCGTGCGACTGTTCGATACACCGAAGTCCCACGGAGCCCTGAACCTCTACTCGACGCACGTCGGCGCATTCGACGACATCGGCTCACTCAGCGCGTTGTTCGCTCACCAGGCCGGGATGGCCATCTCCTACGCCCATGAAATCGGCAATCTCCAGGAGGCAGTGCAGTCCCGCACCCTGATCGGGCAGGCCGTCGGCATCGTGATGGAGCGCTACGACCTGAATGATCAGCACGCGTTCGCGTTCTTGAAGCGGCTCTCATCTCATCGCAACGTCAAACTGCGTCTCGTTGCGCAAGAGATCATCGCCGCCACCGACGCCGAGGGTGGAGGGCACTGAGTCCCCCAGTCACTCGGCGTGCGGCGAGGACGTCCAAGCGCGGAATGCATGACGATGTCAGAGATGCTGTCTCGGTCGTGAGCCGTCACGCGCCAGCAAGCCTCTGTGAACTGCGGATGTGACGAACCCCCGGCGCGAGCGCCGGGGGCCATGTCCTGGTCAGACGGGTCCTCAGTGAGGTGAGGCCTCGTCCTTGACCGTCTGGGCGGACGACTGGCCTTCCTGCTTCACGGTCTCGACCGAGTCCTGGGCGACCGCCTGTACCTGCTGGGCAGAGTCGGCGGCTGACTCCTTGAGGTCGGCCGCCATTTCCTGACCCACCGACTTCGCCTCGTCGATCAGTGGCTCACCCTGCTCCTTCGCGACCTGGGTCAGCTTCTGCGCCGCCTGCGCCTCTTTCTCACTGGCAGGAACCAGGGCCGAGATCAGCATCCCAGCTCCGAACGCCACCACGCCGGCCGCAAGAGGATTTCCCTGGGCCCGTGACTCGAGACCATTCAACGCTCCCGTGGCCGTGTCAGAGATCGACTCGGTCGCGCTGGACGCCGTGCCACTCACGCTGCCACCGGCGTTCGTGGCCGAGCCCATCACCTTGTCCCGGATGGAGCCCAGCCGGCCCTTGGCCGCCTCCTTCCGGCGGTCAAGCACACGGGACGGACTAACCTTCTCGGCAAGCTCGTCGATGTCGCGCGTGAGGTTGGAACGGGTGGCCTCGATGTCGGCCGGGGTCGTGGTCAGTTCTTCTGCGTTTTGGCCCATTGGACGTCCTCCTTCAGAGTCTGTTGGGTGGTGGGAAGTTGCGGGTTCGCTTCCTTGATCTCCTTGCGACCCGTGATCGCCAGTACAGCGGCCGCGATGCCCCAGACCAGGCCCACGATCAGCGCGGCCAGCTCGACGGGCATCCAGTTGTCCAGCAGGTAGGTAAGCGCGAACGACACGAAGAACAGCGCGAAGTGACCGGCGAGACCGGCACCACCGAACATGCCTGCGCCCTTGCCGATCTTGCTTACTTCCTGTTTCAACTCGGACTTCGCGAGGTCCATCTCCTGCTGGATGAGCGTGCTCAGGTCCTTGGTGATGACCCCGACGATCTCGCCGATCGACCGCGTCTCCCCAGGCTGGGTCGGGGTGTCGGGTCTGTATCCGTCGGACGCGCTCATGAAAGGCCACCAGGAGCACGAGTGTCCGACCAGGTCGTCCCGCCGGCGACCGAACCAGCTGGGTTCGGAAGACCGGTTGTGGCCGGGACCGGGTCGGAGAGGGGGGCGCCGGTTCCGGCGAGAGGGGTGCCCGCTGCGGTGCCGTAACCAACAGGTTCGGTGTGCTCGACCTCCGCGAACTCCGGGCGGTGCGTGTCGGTGCTGGTGCCGTCTTTGGCCCCGCGGGTCAGCCGACCGGCGACGACGCCGGCCGCCAGCGCGCCGAGCAGGAAGGTTCCGGGCTTGCGTCGAGCAAAGCTCCTCACGTCGTCGAGGAGGTCCCGTGGCTCGCGACCGTGCAGCTGCGACGACAGCGTTCGAGCACGAGAGGCTCCCTCCCGAGCCAGGTCGGCGGCGATCCCGCCGTCGCTCTGGGTGGCCATCTTGTCCAAGTCGTCGCCGAAGGCCTGGAGGGTCTCGACGATCCGGTCACGCTGGGTCCGCGACTGATCTTCGACCTGGGACGTCGCCTCTCTCACCAGGTTGCTCACCTGCGACTTGGCTTCCGACGCAACCCTCTGTGCCTCGTCACGCGCGACGTCGGCGACGTGCTTGCCCTCATCCGCTGCTGTACCGGCCGCCAACTGCGCCTGATCCTTGGCTGTTGTCGAAGAGGGGTCTTCACCGGTGGAACCGGTCGTTGACGATGGGGACGGATAGTCTGCTGACATTGGATTGCTCCTCAAAAGGGCGTGATGGTGTAGCCGCGCGCGACAAGTCGTCGCGACGCAGGCGGACGTTACGGCTCAGGGGATCGAACGCCGAGAAGGCGCGAACTCAACCCTCGGGATTAATCGGGAGCCAGGCTTCTCCAGCACCCGCGACTGGTCCTGGGTACCCGGACCTGCTGGCTGCACACCCATGGTCGCGGCATTATCTTCGAAGTAAGACGCAATCCGTCCCGCGGCACACAGTGAGCCGAGCCGGTTGCCGGTCTCGGGAACCCGACGAGCGCCCTGCCCACAGGCGACTGTTTTGCCCCCCATTGCGGGTTGATCGTCCTGATTATTGCGACGACAAGTGGGTGTCCGAGAACGACGGACACAAAACGTGGCCGCCGCGTAGGGCCCGCCGCCCGCCGCCCGCCGCCCGCGCCCACCGCCCAAAATGGACGTCCAGCGACTGAGAACCGGTGCCCCAGCCGAACTGGGCGATGAACGGTGGGTGGTGAGCCACTACAAGGCACAGCGACGCCCCGTCCCAGCAGGATGGGGCGAGGCGCCGGTGAGATGAGCGGTGTGGCCGAGCGGGCGGCTCTACACCTGTGTGGCGCCGAGCTGGCGTGAGACTCGGGCGTGGGCAATGATCTCGACCTGCTGACGACGGAGCAGCCTGGCGCCGGAGCTGCGCGGCCCGGTGGGTCCGCTGAATGAGGATGCGACGTGCGCGCGTTCCGGCGGTAGCCCGAGGATGTGGGCTGCCTTGAAGATCGTCAGCGGATCCATGGCGTGAGACTAGGGCTCGACATTTGGAAGGACAATCCCACGAAGGCAAAATCGCGGTGCTCTTGGCAGCGTGTAGTAGACGAGACCGGCAGTGGGTGGGACCGTCGAGGTAGTGCAAACAAGACCGGGCTGTCCGTCTCGGGTTGGCCAGCCCGGCCTTGTTCAATGGTGACTCAGGGGCGCCGTTGCGTCTCTAGCATGTTCAGGCATCCAGCGGGGTGCGAACGGACTAGGCGCCTTCCCCCGGTTGCGCACTTCTCCCTGGCCCTGGGATAACGCTGTGCATATCTGATCCATCAAAGACCGCCCCGACTCGATGCATGGACATTGAGGCGGTTCGGCTGTGTTGGGTGGCGGAGCTGCGTTCACCCCGCGCTTGCACCAATTACCGCTTGCCTGAGCGGCCCTTGTTCCGAGGAAACGCGAGGGCAGCTGCTTCCGGTCGATGCGTCGCGGCGCGGGCTAGCCGTTTACTCGGGCGGAGGATCCACGATGATCCCGCACGGCCGGGATTCCCAGCAGGGCTCGGCCCGGGTCGCCCTTGAGTCCCTGGGCGCGTGCGGCGCCTCAACGAGGAGCTTCACCGCGAGAGCCAAGTCGGCAAACTGGGAAAACGCCTACATCGTGGGGGGCGGCTGAAACCACGTTTGGGCCAGTCCGGTCATCACGCTTTCCTGCATCCGAGTCCCCTCGTCTGGAACGACAGGCTTCCCAGCCAAAGGGTGAGGAAGAGACAAGTTGGACTACGGGGCTGAAAACTGAGAGTTCAGCCTCTCGAGAAGGTCGAGCACCGACGGTCCGAGAGGGTCACCGAAGGCAGTGTCGAGGTCCAGGTAGCGCAGGCCGAGCAACGCGAGAGCGACCGAACTCAAGGTCAGTCCGAGGGGCACGAGCGCGCCACCCGCTACGAGTGGGCGACTCGTTGCGACGACGCCGGCGAAACCGGACACAAGGCCCAGCAGGCCGAGGATCGCCGCGACAGCGAACATGATGGAGAACGGCGTGGCGAGCAGAGCACCGAGGCCGAGCAGGAGTGCTGTCACCGCCGCCGCTGAGGTATGGACCTCAGTCTCGGGTGAGGCTTCGAAGAGAGCGCGGAACCCTGTCTTGGCAGGTGACCGGTCGCGCGTGGTCATACCTCAAGTGTATTCGGCGTCCCAACGTATTCGGCCCTGTCGCCTGCCATAAGGATGGGATCGTTCTGAGCGGTCTCTGGCAACCGCATGGGCGCACCTGATGCCAGTTTAGGGCTCCAGGAACGACGAAAGACCCGGTCAAACCGGGCCTTTCTCAGTGTCCGAGGGGGGACTTGAACCCCCACGCCCGATAAAGGGCACTAGCACCTCAAGCTAGCGCGTCTACCTATTCCGCCACCCGGACATCATGTTGCAGCGTCGCACTCTTGTTGCCGTGAGTGCGGCGGTAACTGTAGCAAGAGTCCGCGCGAAACCGTGCATCGGGCACGTGCTGGATAAGCCTGTAAAGATGTGCGTATGACCACTCCGTCTGAGCCCAGCGGCACCTACGACCCGGCGGCCGAGGTTGTCGAGATCTGCCGGGACCTGATCCGGATGGACACCACCAACTTCGGCGACAGTTCCGGACCCGGCGAGCGCAAGGCGGCAGAGCACGTCGCCGGACTGCTGTCGGACGTCGGCATCGAGCCGGAGCTTTTCGAGTCCGAGCCGGGACGCACCAGCGTGGTGGCCCAGTGGGGCGGCGGGGAGGGCGACCCCTTGTTGCTGCACGGTCACCTCGACGTGGTCCCCGCGAACGCCGACGACTGGCAGGTGCACCCGTTCTCCGGGGAGATCCAGGACGGCTACGTCTGGGGCCGTGGTGCGGTGGACATGAAGGACTTCGACGCGATGCTGCTGTCCGTCGTACGCGCCCGCACCCGGGCCGGCGCCGTGCCGGAGCGGCCGATGGTGCTGTGCTTCACCGCGGACGAGGAGGCCGGGGGGCACAAGGGCGCCGAGCACCTGGTGAAGAACCACCCCGAGCTGCTGGCTGACTGCACCGAGGCGATCGGTGAGGTCGGCGGGTTCAGTACGACGGTTCGCGGGCAGCGGCTGTACCTGATCGAGGCGGCCGAGAAGGGCATGGCCTGGATGCGGCTGACCGCCAAGGGCAACGCCGGCCACGGCTCGATGCGGCATCCGGACAATGCGGTCACGGAGCTCGCCGCCGCGGTGGCCCGGATCGGTCGGCACGAGTGGCCGGTGCGGCTGACCCCGTCGATGCAGGTGCTGCTCTCGGCGGTCGGTGAGCTCGCCGGCGTCGAGGCCACCCCGGAGAACGCGGAGTCCCTGGTCCAGGAGTTCGGGTCCGCGACCCGGATGCTAGGTGCCGTCATCAAGCACACCACCAACCCGACGATGCTGAACGCCGGCTACAAGGTGAACGTGGTCCCCGGGGAGGCCAGCGCGCACATCGACGGCCGGTTCCTGCCCGGGTTCGAGGACGAGTTCTTCGCGACCCTGGCAGATCTGCTCGGTGAGAACATCACCGTCGACTACGTCAGCAAGCAGAGCGGCCTGGAGACGACCTTCGACGGTGACCTGGTCGACGCAATCACGTCGTCCATCCTCGATGAGGACCCGGAGGCGACGGTGGCGCCGTACCTCATGTCCGGAGGGACCGACGCCAAGCACTGGCACAAGCTGGGCATCCGGAACTTCGGCTTCGCACCGCTGCGACTGCCGGACGACCTGGACTTCACCGCCCTGTTCCACGGCGTCGACGAGCGGGTCCCGGTGGACGCTCTGGAGTTCGGCGCACGCGTCTTCGACCGGTTCCTCGACCGGGCCTGAGCGGTCACCAGACCGACAGGTACACCTGGCGGGTCTGCCGGATGATCTTGCGGCGCAGGACGACCTTGCGGGTGCCGTCCTGAAGGAGGCGGACCCGGTCGAGCTCCCAGCCACCGCGCTCGGCGCGGTCGACGAGCATCCGGGTGACCACGTTGCGGGAGAACTCGCGGGACAGGGTGATCCGCTCGAACTCGTACTCGACTCCGGGGCTCAGGGCCCGACGGCTGGCGCTCGTGGCGAGGGATGCGCGGGACATGACGACATGGTGGCACGCGGTTCAAGCGATGACTGGCAAATGTCTCACGAGTCGTCGCAGGATACGTCGTCCAGGGCCTCGATGATCTCGGTGGGAAGCTCGCAGTCCTCGACGGTCAACGAGCCCCGGAGCTGGGCCGCGGTGCGGGCGCCGACGATGGGTGCGGTGACGCCGGGACGGTCCCGCACCCAGGTCAGCGCGACCTCGAGCGGCGACCAGCTCAGCCCTTCCGCTGCGCGGGCCACAGCCTCGACGATCCGCGCGTTGCGATCGTTGAGGTAGCTGCCCACGAACTTCGCGAAGTGCGGTGACGCGGCCCGGGAGTCGGCGGGTGTGCCGGTGCGGTACTTCCCGGTGAGCACGCCGCGACCGAGGGGCGACCAGGCCAGAATGCCCATGCCCAGCGCCTCGGCCGCCGGGGCCACCTCAGCCTCGACGGCCCGGTTCAGCAATGAGTACTCGACCTGGTTCGACGCGAGTCGGGCGCGCCCGGGAACAGCGGCCTGCCAGGTCGCCGCCTGCGCACTCTGCCAGCCGGCGTAGTTGGAAACGCCGACGTACGACGCGCGGCCGGTGCTCACCGCGTAGTCCAGGGCACTCAACGTCTCGTCGAGGGGAGTGTCGTCGACCCAGGCGTGCACCTGCCACAGGTCCACGTGGTCGACGCCGAGCCGCCGCAGGGAGGCATCCAGCGCGGAGATCAGGTAGCCGCGCGAGACGTTCGTCTCCCGGCCACCACGAGCACGGCCGATCCCCGCCTTGGTGGCGATGACGATGTCGTCACGCGCGACCACGTCGCCGATCAGTGAGCCGATCAGCTCCTCCGAGGCGCCGTCGCCGTAGCCGGCCGCGGTGTCGACGAGTGTGCCGCCCGCCTCGGTGAACGCGGCAAGCTGGTCGCGTGCCTCGTGCTCGTCGGTGTCGCGTCCCCAGGTGAGTGTGCCGAGTCCGAGCCGGGAGACCTTCAGGCCGGTGCGACCCAGGAACCGTTGTTGCATGGGGGTCACGCTATCGAGACACCGGGGTCCGGACCGGTTCGGCTCGCCGTTGAGCGGGTGAATCGGACAAGTCACACCTATGCGTCCGTCGTACACCTGGTGCATGTGCGTAGAGTTCCGAGGCGTCCGTCGCATCCGACTAGGAGGGTACGTGCTCGACTTCCTCAAGGCCGTGGTCCTCGGCGTGATCCAGGGGCTGACGGAGTTCCTGCCGATCTCGAGCAGCGCGCACCTGCGGATCTTCCCCGAGGTGTTCGGGTGGGGCGACCCCGGCGCGGCGTTCACGGCGGTGATCCAGATCGGCACCGAGCTCGCCGTGCTCATCTACTTCCGCAAGGACATCTGGCGGATCGGGTCGGCGTGGGTGCAGTCGCTGTACAAGCCGGAGCTGCGCGGCACCCTCGACTCGCGGATGGGCTGGTACATCATCGTCGGGTCGCTCCCGATCGTGATCCTCGGCGTGCTGCTGAAGGACGTCATCGAGCAGGACTTCCGGAGCCTCTGGATCATCGGCACCACCCTGATCGTGATGGGCATCATCCTCGGCATCGCCGACCGGGTCGGAAAGTCCGACCGGTCCATCGCGCGGATGTCGATGAGCAACGCCGTCTACCTCGGCCTCGCGCAGGCGCTCGCGTTGGTGCCCGGGGTCTCGCGCTCCGGAGCGACGATCAGCATGGGCCGGTTCCTCGGCTACGACCGTGAGGCCGCGACCCGGTTCGCCTTCCTGCTCGCCATCCCCGCCGTGGTCGGCGCCGGGCTGTTCGAGCTCAAGGAGATCCCCGGCGGTGAGAACGCCTACGGCCCGTTCCCGACGCTGGTGGCGACCGTGGTCTCGTTCATCGTCGGGTACGCCGCGATCGCGTGGCTGCTGCGCTACGTGAGCACCCGGTCCTACCTGCCGTTCGTGATCTACCGGATCGCGCTCGGAGCCTTCACGCTGACCATGGTCAGCCTCGGCTACCTGGCGGCCTGAACGGCGAAGCGAGGCGGATCTGAACCGCGAACGAGGCGGATCTCAACGGGTCAGAGTCAGAGCCAGCCGGACTTCTTGAACAGGCGGTACAGGGCCACCGAGGCGAGCAGCATCACCCCGACTGCGATGAAGTAGCCGTACCTCCAGTGCAGCTCCGGCATGTAGGTGAAGTTCATCCCGTAGACGCCGGCGATGAGGGTGCCGACCGCGGCGATGGCCACCCAGGACGAGATCTTCCGCATGTCCTCGTTCTGCTGGACGCTGATCCGGGCCAGGGACGCGTCGAAGGCGGTGGACAGCAGACCGTCGAGCGAGTCGATGGTCTCCGAGACGCGTACGAGGTGGTCGGTGACGTCGCGGAAGAACGGCGCGGCCTCGTGGGAGATACCAGGCACCGTGCCGGACGCGAACCGCTTCATCGGGTCCTTGAGCGGGCCCACCGCCCGTCGCATCTCCGCGAGCTCGCGCTTGAGAATGTAGATGCGGGCCGAGTCGTCACTGCGGAACGGCGCGAACACCGACTCCTCGACCTCGTCGACGTCCTCCTCCAGGGATGCTGCGACCGCCTCGTAGCTGTCGACGACGCGGTCGCAGATCGCGTAGACCACGGCCGAGGGTCCGTGGCCGAGGACATGGGTCTTCTCCTCGAGGTCGAGCCGTGCCGTGTGCAGCTCGGTTCCCTCACCGTGCCGGACGCTGACCACGAAGTTCGCGCCGACGAACAGGGCGATCTCACCGGTCTCCACGGCATCGAGCTCGTCGACGTACCAGAGGGTCTTCAGGACCAGGAACAGCCCGTCGTCGTACCGCTCGAGCTTGGGTCGCTGGTGTGCGTGCAGCGCGTCCTCGACCGCGAGCGGGTGCAGCTCGAACAGAGCGGACACCTCGTCGAGCTCATCGGCGCTCGGTTCATGAAGGCCGACCCACACGAAGTCGCGGTCGCCCGTGGCGGCGGCGCGGAGCACGGCCAGGTCATCCGTGGCGCAGTCGACGGGGACCCGGACGCCGTCGCGGTACAGCGCGCTGTCAACGATCACCCGCTCAGGTTACGGCCACTACCCTCGGATCCATGGCAACTGTGATCCTGGCCCGACACGGGCGCACCACCGCCAACGCCGCCGGCGTGCTCGCTGGCCGCGGCAAGGGTGTGCACCTCGACGAGCACGGCCTGGACGAGGCGCGGACGGCGGGGGAGCGGCTCGCGGGACTACCGCTGGCCGCGATCGTGACCAGTCCGCTGGAGCGGTGCAAGGAGACCGCCCGCGCGATCAGCCGCGCCCAGCCGTCGCCGCTCCGGGTGGCGACGGAGCGGGGGCTGCTCGAGTGCGACTACGGCAGCTGGACCGGCCAGGAGATCAAGACGCTCGCCAAGGAGAAGCTGTGGCAGACCGTGCAGGCACACCCGGCGAACGCACGGTTCCCCGACGGTGAGTCTATGGCGCAGATGATGGCCCGCGGCGTGGCGGCCGTCCGTGCTTGGGACGCGAAGGTGGAGGCCGAGCACGGCGCCGACTCGGTCTGGCTCGCGGTCAGCCACGGCGACGTGATCAAGGCGATTCTCGCCGACGCTCTCGGCATGCACCTCGACCTGTTCCAGCGGCTGGTGGTCGACCCGGCGTCGCTATCCGTCATCCGGTACACGCCGCTGCGCCCGTTCGTGGTCTCGGTGAACTCGCACTCCGGGGACCTAGCCGGACTCAAGCCACCCGCGAGGAAACGACGCAGGAAGCTGGACAGCGACGCGGTCGTCGGCGGTGGCGCCGGTGCTGTCGCGGTCGGGGGAGACCGTGCCTACCGTGGCCGCAAGACATAGGCTCGGCGCATGCCTCCCGTCGTTCACAGCTTCGACCCGCCCGAGCGCTTCGTGGCCGGAACCGTCGGCCCGCCCGGCCAGCGCACGTTCTTCCTCCAGGCACGCACCGGGCCCCGTGTCACCAGCGTCGCCCTGGAGAAGCAGCAGGTCTCGGTGCTCGCCGAACGCATCGAGGAGCTGCTCGACGAGGTGATGCGGACGACCGAGCTGGACAGCACCATCCCGGCGGTGGCACCGGTCGCGATGGTGGACACCGACCCACTCGAGCAGCCGATCGTGGAGGAGTTCCGCGCCGGCACCATGACCCTGTCGTGGGACGCGGCCGACGAGCGGGTCGTCGTCGAGGTGTTCCCCTTCACCGAGGAGGCGGTGGTGAGCCCGGACCAGCCGGAGGAGGAGATCGACGAGCCGGATCCCGAGGAGATCCTCATCGTCCGGCTCCCGGCCGGCCTGGCGCGCGCGTTCACGAAACGGGCCCAGACCGTGGTGGCGGCCGGCCGTCGGCCGTGCCCCTTCTGTGGCGGACCGGTCGACCCGGGCGGCCACCTGTGCCCCCGCGCCAACGGATTCCGGCGCACCAGCGAACCAGCCGGTGAATGACCCGCAGCATGACAGAGTCGACGAACGCCCCGTCGCGGGCCGATGAGCCCGCGGTCCTGACCGGCGGCGACCTCGAGCTGCAGGGCCGGGTGCTGCCCGCCTCGAACCTGACCTTCTTCGGCGAGGTCACCCATGGCGGCTCGTCGCTCCGCTGCGTCTACAAGCCGGTCTCCGGGGAGCGGCCGCTGTGGGACTTCCCCGACGGCACGCTCGCCGGCCGCGAGGTGGCGGCGTACACCGTCTCCGAGGCGCTGGGGTGGTCCGTCGTACCCCTCACCGTCCTGCGCGAGGGACCGTTCGGTGTCGGCATGGTGCAGGTGTGGCGTGAGCCCGACCCTGCCCAGGACCCGATCGACATCGTCCCCGTCGCCCGAGTTCCCGACGGCTACCTGCACGTCCTGGACGCGGTCGACGCCCGTGACCGGCCCGTGTCGCTGGTCCACGAGGACAGCGAGGCACTGCGCAGGATGGCGGTCTTCGACGCGGTCGTGAACAACGCCGACCGCAAAGGCGGGCACGTGCTCGCGATGCCCGACGGCCACCGGTACGGCGTCGACCACGGCGTGAGCTTCCACGTCGACAACAAGCTGCGCACCGTGCTGTGGGGCTGGGCCGACGAACCGCTGCACCCCACGGACGCCGAGACGCTTGCCCGGTTCGCCGACGTGCTCAGTACGCCGGGCAACGAGCTCCTCGCAACCCTGGCGCGGTTGCTCGACGCCACCGAGATCGAGGCCATTCGACGGCGTTGCCGGGCGCTCCTCGCCGCACGGCGGATGCCGCTGCCCTCCGGTGATTGGCCCGCAATCCCGTGGCCCGCCTTCTAGCGACGGCTGGCTAGGCTACGCACATGCGCGCTTGGTCGAACCCCGAAGTTCCGCTGCTCGACAGCACCGGATCTGCCCCGTCCGTCACCGTCTACAACACATCGACCGGGTCGGTCGAGACGACACAGCCGGATGGTACGGCGCGCTTGTACGTCTGCGGGATCACGCCGTACGACGCCACCCATATCGGCCACGCCGCCACCTATGTCGCGTTCGACGTGTTAAACCGTGCCTGGCGCGACGCCGGCCACCACGTGCACTACGTCCAGAACGTCACCGACGTCGACGACCCGCTTCTCGAGCGGGCCACTGCCACCGGCGTGGACTGGGAAGAGCTCGCCCGGAGCCAGACCGACCTCTTCCGCGAGGACATGGTCGCGCTGCGGGTGCTGGCCCCCGACGAGTACATCGGCGCCGTCGAGTCCATTCCGCTGGTCGTCGAGGTAATCCAGCAGCTGCGGGAGAAGGGCTTCGTGTACGACGTCGAGGGGGACCTGTACTTCGCGGTCCACTCGGACCCCCGCTTCGGTGAGGTCTCCGGGCTGGACGAGCAGGAGATGCTGCGCGTGTTCGGCGAGCGTGGGGGAGACCCGGACCGGGCCGGCAAGAAGCACCCGCTCGACTGCCTGCTGTGGCAGGCCGAGCGACCCGGTGAGCCCGCCTGGGACTCCGCCTTCGGGCGGGGCCGGCCCGGCTGGCACGTCGAGTGCTCGGCGATCGCGCTGCGCTACCTCGGCGAGGGCTTCGACGTCCAGGGCGGCGGCAGCGACCTCGCCTTCCCGCACCATGAGATGAGCGCGTCGGAGGCACAGGCAGCCTTCGACGGGCTCACCTTCGCCCGCGCCTACATGCATGCCGGGATGGTCGCCTTCCGAGGCGAGAAGATGTCGAAGTCCAAGGGCAACCTGGTGTTCGTCTCGAGCCTGCGCGAGTCCGGCACCGACCCGATGGCGATCCGGCTCGCGCTGCTCGCGCACCACTACCGCAGCGACTGGGAGTGGACCGACGCCGACCTGGCCAGGGCCGAGGCGCGGCTCACCGACTGGCGGAACGCCCTCGCGCACGCATCCGTTCCGCAGGCACAGCAGCTCGCGTCGGTCATCCGCACCTGTCTCGCCAACGATCTCGACGCACCCGCAGCCCTCGACGCGCTCGATGCGTGGGCGGCCGGCTGGCACCAGGGCGACGGCGCAGGGGCGGACGCCGTCCGCAACCTGCTCGACGCCCGGCTTGGCATCCTGCTCTGACGCCGGGACCGGAAGCGGGCGAGGCTAGCTGTCGTCGGTCTCCCGGCGCTTGAGGTAGCGCTCGAACTCCCGGGCGATCGCCTCACCGCTGGCCTCGGGCAGGTCGGCAGTGTCGCGGGTCTCCTCGAGGGCGCGCACGTAGTCGCCGATCTCCTCGTCCTCCTCGGCGAGCTCGTCCACGCCCCGCTCCCACGCCCGGGACTCCTCGGGCAGGTCGGCGAGCGGGATGCTGACCTCCAGCAGGTCCTCGAGCTGGCCCAGCAGCGCGAGCGTCGCCTTCGGGCACGGCGGCTGCGCGACGTAGTGCGGCACTGCGGCCCAGAACGACACCGCCGGGACATCCATCTGGGTGCAGGCGTCCTGGAAGACCCCGACGATCCCGGTGGGTCCCTCGTAGTTGGACTGCTCGAGCTTCAGCCGGTCGGCGAGGTCGGGCTCGGTCGCGGTGCCCGTGACCGGGATCGGCCGGGTGTGCGGCGTGTCCGCCAGCAGGGCACCCAGCGTCACCACCATCTCGGTGCCGAGCTCGTCGGAAGCGGCGAGGAGCTCCGCACAGAACTGCCGCCAGCGCATGTTGGGCTCGATCCCACGCAGCAGGATCACGTCCCGGGTCGCGCCCGGCGGTCGCGCCACCGAGATCTGCGTCGAGGGCCAGGTGATCCGGCTCATCCCCTCGTCGTTGGACCCGACGACCGGACGGTTCATCTGGAAGTCGTAGAAGTCCTCGGGGTCGATCGCCGCGACGACCTTCGCGTCCCACACCTTGATCAGGTGGTCGATCACGGACGAGGCGGCGTCGGCGGCGTCGTTCCAGCCCTCGAACGCGGCAATGAGAACCGGCGAGACGAGCTCCGGAACCTCTTCGATCTCGATCACACCGCAAGCCTAGACGCAACGTCCCGGCGGGACCGGAATACCATGATGCGGAACGTCGGCCGCACCAACCGGCGGGTCCGACCTAGTGTGGCTGCGACGGTTCGCAGGCCGCACACACCGTCCAGACCCAGACAAGGACCACGACTTGCCAGATCCGACGCTCGATCCGACCCGACGCCACGGAGCAGCTTTCCGCGATGCTCCGCGACCGCATACTGGTCATGGACGGGGCCATGGGGACGATGATCCAGCGCCAGGGTCTCGAGGAGTCGCACTACCGCGGCGGCCGGTTCGCGGACTGGACGAGCGACGTGCGGGGCAACAGTGACCTGCTCAGCCTGACCCAGCCCGACATCATCCGGGGCATCCACCGGGAGTACCTCGAGGCCGGTGCAGACCTGGTCGGCACCAACACCTTCAATGCGCAGGCGATCTCGCAGGCCGACTACGGCATGCAGGACCTCGCCTACGAGATGTGTTTCGAGTCCGCGGGGCTCGCCCGCCTCGAGTGCGACTCGATGACCGAACGGACCCCAGACCGGCCACGCTTCGTGCTGGGCGCTCTAGGCCCCACCAACCGCACCGCATCGATCTCGCCGGACGTCAACGACCCCGGCAAGCGCAACGTCACCTACGACGAGCTCGCCGCGGCCTACCACGAGCAGGCCCGCGGACTGGTCGACGGCGGCGCGGACATCCTGCTGGTCGAGACGATCTTCGACACCCTGAACGCGAAGGCCGCCATCTTTGCGCTGGAGACGTTGTTCGAGGAGCGTGACCGCCGCTGGCCGGTGATCATCTCCGGCACCATCACCGACGCCTCCGGCCGTACCCTGTCCGGCCAGGTGACCGAGGCGTTCTGGAACTCCGTGCGGCACGCCCGGCCGCTCGCGGTCGGCCTGAACTGTGCCCTCGGTGCGGCGGAGATGCGCCCGTACATCGCGGAGCTCTCCCGGATCGCGGACTGCTACGTGTCCTGCTACCCGAACGCTGGCCTGCCCAACGCCTTCGGCGAGTACGACGAGACCCCTGCTCAGACCGCGGGCGTGGTCGAGGAGTTCGCCGCCAGCGGACTGGTCAACCTGCTCGGCGGGTGCTGCGGCACCACGCCCGCGCACATCACAGCGATCGCAGACGCTGCCGACGGCAAGACGCCTCGAACGCCCGTCGTAGTCGAGCCTGCCTGCCGCCTCTCCGGGCTCGAGCCGGTCAACATCACCAAGGAGTCCCTGTTCGTCAACGTCGGCGAGCGCACCAACATCACCGGGTCGGCCCGGTTCCGGAACCTGATCAAGGCCGGTGACTACCCGGCCGCACTGTCCGTGGCCCGCCAGCAGGTCGAGGCCGGCGCGCAGGTCATCGACGTCAACATGGACGAGGGGATGATCGACGGCGTCGAGGCGATGGACCGTTTCGTGAAGCTGATCGCGAGCGAGCCCGACATCTGCCGGGTCCCGATGATGATCGACTCCTCCAAGTGGGAGGTCATCGAGGCGGGCCTCAAGTGCGTCCAGGGCAAGCCGATCGTCAACTCGATCTCCATGAAGGAGGGCGAGGAGAAGTTCGTCGAGCAGGCCCGCCTGTGCAGGAAGTACGGCGCGGCCGTGGTCGTCATGGCCTTCGACGAGGAGGGCCAGGCGGACACCCTGGAGCGTCGCAAGACCGTCTGCGCACGGGCCTACGAGCTGCTGACCGAACAGGTCGGGTTCCCGGCCGAGGACATCATCTTCGACCCCAACGCCTTCGCGATGGCCACCGGCATCGAGGAGCATGCCAACTACGGTGTCGACTACATCGAGGCCACACGCTGGATCAAGCAGAACCTGCCCGGCGCCCTGGTCTCCGGTGGCGTCTCGAACGTGTCGTTCTCGTTCCGCGGCAACAACCCGGTGCGTGAGGCGATCCATGCGGTGTTCCTGTACCACGCCATCCAGGCCGGGATGGACATGGGAATCGTGAACGCCGGCGCCCTGACGGTGTACGACCAGGTCGACCCCGAGCTGCGGGAGCGCATCGAGGACGTCGTCCTCAACCGCCGCGAGGACAGCACGGAACGGCTGCTCGAGATCGCGGGCAAGTTCGCCGGGGACGGGTCCCGGCCAGAGGTCGTCGACGAGGAGTGGCGGTCCCTGCCGGTCGGTGAGCGGATCACGCACGCCCTGGTGAAGGGCATCGACGAGTTCGCCGAGACCGACGCCGAGGAACTCCGCAAGGAGATCAGCGACCGTGGCGGCCGGCCCATCGAGGTCATCGAGGGCCCACTGATGGACGGCATGAACGTGGTCGGCGACCTGTTCGGCGCGGGCAAGATGTTCCTGCCGCAGGTGGTGAAGTCCGCGCGCGTGATGAAGAAGGCGGTCGCCTACCTCATCCCGTTCATCGAGGCCGAGAAGCAGCCCGGGGATGCTGAGCGGAGCAACGGCAAGGTCGTGATGGCCACGGTGAAGGGCGACGTGCACGACATCGGCAAGAACATCGTCGGCGTCGTCCTGCAGTGCAACAACTACGACGTCGTGGACCTCGGCGTGATGGTGCCCGCCCAGAAGATCCTCGACACGGCCAAGGAGGAGGGCGCGGACATCATCGGGCTCTCCGGGCTGATCACGCCCTCACTGGACGAGATGGTCAACTTCGCGTCGGAGATGGAGCGTCAGGGCCTCGACATCCCGCTGCTGATCGGCGGCGCGACGACATCGCGGGCGCACACGGCGGTCAAGGTGACCCCGAAGTACCACGGTCCGGTGGTCTGGGTGAAGGACGCGTCGCGTTCGGTCCCTGTGGTCGCCGCCCTGCTCTCGGACGAGCAACGCCCCGAGCTGCTGGCGAAGGTGAAGGCTGACTACGACACGCTTCGCGCGCGGCACGCCGCCAAGCAGAACGACCGGCCCATGCTCACGCTCGAGAAGGCCCGCGCCAACAAGACGCCGGTCGACTGGAGCGCCTACCACCCGCCCCGGCCCCGGCTGCTGCAGGCGCAGGCGAGGGACGTCTGCCAGGGTCCTGACTGCGACCACCGCCACGGCAAGGTGACCCAGTTCGTGAAGACCTTCCACGACTACTCGCTCGAGGAGCTGCGGCACTACGTCGACTGGCAGCCGTTCTTCAACGCCTGGGAGATGAAGGGCAAGTTCCCCGACATCCTCAACAACCCGTCCTCCGGTGAGGCCGCCCGGAAGCTGTACGACGACGGTCAGACCATGCTGGACCGGCTCATCGAGGAGAAGTGGCTGCGCGCGAACGGCGTGGTCGGACTCTTCCCCGCCAACACGGTCGGCCACGACGACATCGAGGTGTACGCCGACGAGTCCCGCACCGAGGTCGTCACCACACTGCGCGGCCTGCGGCAGCAGGGGGAGCACCGGCAGGGCATCCCGAACCGGTCGCTCGCCGACTTCGTCGCACCGAGGGAGACCGGCCTGCACGACTACGTCGGCGGGTTCGCCGTGACCGCGGGGCTGGGCAGCACCGAGAAGATCATGGAGTTCAAGAAGGAGCTCGACGACTACAGCGCGATCCTGCTCGAGTCGCTCGCCGACCGGCTCGCAGAGGCGTTCGCCGAGCGGATGCATCAGCGGGTCCGCAAGGAGCTCTGGGGGTATGTCCCGGACGAGGCGCTGTCCAACGACGACCTGATCAGGGAGAGCTACGCCGGGATCCGGCCCGCGCCCGGCTACCCTGCCTGCCCCGAGCACACCGAGAAGGCCACCCTGTGGGAGCTGCTCGACGTCGAGAAGAACACCGGGATCGAGCTCACCGACAGCATGGCGATGTGGCCGGGTGCGGCGGTCAGCGGCTGGTACTTCTCGCACCCGCAGTCGCAGTACTTCGTCGTCGGTCGGCTGGGCAGGGACCAGGTCGTGGACTACGCCGAGCGCAAGGGGTGGACACTTGGCGAGGCCGAGCGCTGGCTCTCGTCGAACCTCGGCTACGAGCCAGAAGACTGAGACCGCGAGCGAAGATCGGCACCACGACGTGAGCACCGACCTCGCTGCCGTGCTGTGGGACATGGACGGCACGCTGGTCGACACCGAGCCGTACTGGATCGAGTCCGAGTTCGCACTGGTCGAGGAGCACGGCGGCACCTGGAGCCACGAGCACGCCCTGAACCTGGTCGGCAACGACCTGCTCGTCTCCGGACGCTACATCCGCGAGCACTCAGGGATCGACCTCGAGCCGGCACAGATCGTCGAGCAGCTCCTGGACCGGGTAGTGGCCTGCGTGGAGCAGCAGGTCCCGTGGCGTCCGGGTGCCGTCGAGCTGCTCGCCGACCTGCGGGCCCGGGGTGTGCGGTGCGCGATGGTGACCATGTCCTACCGACGCTTCGTGGACCCGATCCTGCGGGCGCTGCCACCGGACGCGTTCGAGGTGATCGTCACCGGTGACTCCGTCTCCCAGGGCAAGCCTCACCCGGAGCCATACGAGAAGGCGGCGGCCCTGCTCGGGGTGGACCCGGCGGCCACGGTCGCGATCGAGGACTCCAACACCGGCGCACGCTCCGCGGAGGCCGCGGGCTGCACCGTGCTTGTCGTCCCCAACCATGTGCCAGTGCTGCCCGGGGCCCGGCGTGTCTTCGCTGAATCTCTGGACGGGCTGGACTTTTCCACCCTGCCGCGACCGATATCCGGCTAATCGTTGCCAGATTGCGACCGTGTCCCACCGGGGATGTTGTGGAACTCGGCGGCCCCGTGAGAGTACTGTCCACGAGACTCCGCTCCTACACCCGTGTAGGGACATGTATTCGTGAGGTGGAAATTGAACCGCAGACGAGGACTACTGGCCTTCGCCAGTGCTGGCCTTCTTGTTGTCTCGCTTGCCGCATGTGGTGACGATTCGTCGTCCGGCAACGACGGCGAGAGCGGGTCCAGCGGCAGCTTTATCCTGGGCACGACCGAGACCGTGACCGCAATGGACCCGGCGGGCTCGTACGACTTCGGCTCCTGGAACATGCAGTACAGCATCTTCGAGCAGCTGCTCACCGTGCCAGCGGGCGCGAGCGACCCGGTGGGCGACGCGGCTGAGTCGTGTGAGTACGACGACCCACAGACCGTGACCTGCACACTGAAGGACGGACTCAAGTTCTCCAACGGCCACGACCTGACGTCCTCCGACGTCAAGTTCTCGCTGGAACGCAACATCAACATCGCCGACCCGAACGGTTCCTCGGTGCTGCTCGGCTCGATCATCGAGCCCGACTCCGACCCGCAGGCGGTCGCCGAGGGCGCGATCGAGACGCCGGACGAGAAGACGGTCGTGTTCCACCTGAACGCGGCGGACACGACGTTCATCAAGATCCTGAGCACCGCCACCACGTCGATCGTCGACGAGGAGCTCTTCCCGGCCGACAAGCTGCTCGGTGACGAGGAGGTCGTCGGCTCGGGTCCCTACAAGGTGAGCCAGTACAAGGCAGGCGAGCAGGCCGTCCTCGAGGCGAACGAGACCTACGCGGGCGAGCGCGCTCCCAAGACCGCGCAGATCTTCGTGTCGTACTTCAGCGACACCGCACCGCTGAAGCAGGCCATCGACAGCGGTCAGGTCGACATCGCCTGGCGCACGCTCAGCCCGACCGACCTGAACGACCTCGAGGGCAACGACGAGGTCGAGGTCCTCAAGGGTGAGGGCTCGGAGTTCCGCTACTGGGTCTGGCAGTTCGCCAACGACGTCGCGAAGGACAAGGCGACCCGTCAGGCCGTCGCACAGCTGATCGACCGCGAAGCGATCGCCCAGGACTCCTATGACGGCACCGTCACGCCGTCGTACTCCATCGTGCCCCCGGGCTTCGGTGGCCAGAAGGACTCCTTCGAGGAGAAGTACGGCGCTGGGCCGGATGTCGAAGCCGCGAAGAAGCTGCTCGACGACGCGGGCATCAAGACGCCGGTCAAGTTCACGCTCGGCTACACCCCGACCCACTACGGGCCCAACGCGGTCGACGAGGCCACGCAGTTCGCGTCGCAGCTCAACGAGAGCGGCCTGTTCGACGTGACCACGGCGGACGCTGAGTGGGAGGAGTACCAGACTCTCTACAAGGAGGGTGCGTACGACCTCTTCATCCTCGGTTGGTATCCCGACCTCCTGGACGCCGACAACTACCTGTCGCCGTTCATCCGGGACGGTGGCTTCTTCGCCAACAACTACTCGAACGAGGAGGTCAACAAGCTCCTCGACGAAGAGCTTGCCGAGACCGACACGGCTGCGCGCGAGCAGACGATCGGGCAGCTGCAGGACATCGTCGCCGAGGATGTGCCGCTGATCCCGTCGTGGAACGGCGCCAACGTGGCCGTGGCCACCACGCAGATGGAAGGGGTCCTGGAGACACTGGACCCGACGTACATCTTCCGCTTCTGGCAGATCAGCAAGAACGGCTAGTAGCTCATAGGGGGAGGGCGCGCTCGGGCGCGTCCTCCCCTTACGCTTGCCCCGAACAACACGCCCCCGGCGGAAAGGAACCAGATGAGCGCGGGATCAGGATCGCTGCCTCGCTACATAGTCCAGAGGCTGCTGCTGGTCATCCCCATGATCTGGATGTTGCTCACGATCGTGTTCCTGCTGTTGCGAGTCGCGCCGGGTGACCCGGTGTCGGCGTCCGTTGGCGGCAGACTTTCGGAGGAGGCCTTGGACGCCCGCCGGGCCACCGCCGGCCTCGACCGCCCCTTGCTGGTGCAGTACCTCGAGTACATCGGCGATGTCGCCCGGCTGAACCTCGGGCAGACCTTCTCCGACAACCGTCCTGTCCTCGACATCATCCGTGACAACGGCGGCGCGACCCTGACTTTGACGATCGGTGCCTTCATCTTCGCGCTCGCGATCGGCATCCCTCTCGGACTGCTTGCCGGACGCTACCGCGACACGGTCGGCGACGTGGTGATCCGGATCTTCGGCGTGGTCACCTACGCAGCCCCGATCTTCTGGACCGGCCTGCTGCTCATCATCCTGGTGGCGCCGCTGGGCTGGCCGACGTTCGACATCGCCTCACCGGTCACCAAGTTCGAGATCCAACCGGTGACCCACATCATCCTCGTCGACACGCTGATCGCCGGCAACATCGACGCGTTCTTCGACGTGCTGCAGCACCACGTCCTGCCCTGCTTCACCCTCGGACTGCTGCTCAGCGGCGTGTTCATCCGGCTGGTCCGGGTGAACCTGCTGCAGACCCTCCAGGGGGACTACGTGGAGGCGGCGCGCGCACGTGGGATCGCCGAGAAGCACGTCATCAGGCGGCACGCGTTCCGCAACGCTCTGGTGCCGGTGATCACCGTGCTGGGCCTGCAGGTCGCACTCACCCTGTCGGGGGCCGTGCTCACCGAGCGGACGTTCGACTGGCCGGGGCTGGGTGACGCGCTGATCGACTACCTGATCCGGCGGGACTACGTCGCGGTGCAGGGGCTGGTCACCTTCTTCGCGATCGTGGTGGTCGTGGTCAGCCTGCTCGTCGACATCGTCAACGCCGTCATCGACCCCCGAGTGAGGTACTGATGTTCAACGCAGTACTCGCACCGTTCCGGAGCACCAGCGGCCTTGCCCGATGGATTCTCATCACCGGCCTGCTGATCACCGCGATGTTCGTGATCCTCGCGCTCTTCGCCCCCTGGATCGCGCCGTACGACTTCAACCAGCAGCGGGCCGACGGCGTCAAGTTCCCGAAGATGGCTGCGCCGTCCGAGGAGCACTGGTTCGGGACCAGCGACCTGTTCCACGACGTTCTCTCCCGCGTGATCTGGGGAGCCCGCACGGCGCTCGAGGTCGTCGCCCTGTCGGTGATCTTCTCCCTGGTCATCGGTGTCCCGCTAGGCCTGCTCTCCGGTTTCATCGGTGGCTGGATGGACCGGCTCTTGGTCTTCTTCATGGATGCGATGTACGCCATCCCCTCGCTGCTGCTGGCGATCGTGTTCTCGTTCCTGCTCCGTGGACCGCTCGGCGGCGGAGTCATCGCCGCCGCTCTCTCGCTCACCGCGATCTACATCCCGCAGTACTTCCGGGTGGTGCGCAACACCGCGGTGAGCGCGCGCGAGGCGACGTACGTCGAGGCTGCGCGGGCGATCGGCGCAAAGAACGGCACGATCATGGGCCGCTACCTGTTCGGCAACGTGGTCCAGTCCGTGCCTGTCATCGGCACACTGAACGCCGCGGACGCGATCGGCACACTCGCCGCGCTGGGTTTCCTCGGCTTCGGTATCCAGCCCAACGAGGCATCGGAGTGGGGCTTCGACCTCGGCCGCGCCCTCGACGACTCGTCGGCCGGAATCTGGTGGACCGGCTTCTTCCCCGGCATGGCGATCGTGCTTCTGGTGACAGGCCTGACCCTGGTCGGCGAGGGTCTCAACGAGACGGTCAACCCGACTCTGCGCAAGCGCCGGCTGCGCAAGGTCGAGCTGCCGCCGAAGGAACCCAGCACCGCAATCGTCGAGGGAGAGATCCGATGACCGAGCTGTACGACGCACCGGTGGGAACCGTCCCGGCAGGCGAACCCGTCATCGACGCCCGCGACGTGCGGATCTGGTACGGAACCGAACGGGGCCCCGTGAAGGCGGTCGACGGTGTCAGCTTCGCGGTGCGCAGGGGCGAGATCCTCGGCCTGGTCGGTGAGTCCGGCTGCGGCAAGTCGACCCTGGGCCGCGGGCTGCTCGGTCTCCTGCCCGCGGGCGCCAAGATGGACGGCCAGCTGCGCTTCCAGGGCGAGGACCTGCTCTCGATCCCGAAGAAGCAGATGTTCGCCAAGCGTGGACCCGAGCTGGCGATGATCTTCCAGGAGCCGCTGACCCGGTTGAACCCACTGATGCGGATCTCCGAGCACTTCGAGGAGACGCTGAAGGCGCACGAGAAGGGACTCGGCAAGAAGGAGATCGAGCGCCGTTCTCTCGAGGTGCTGCGACTGATGGGCATCCCGCCGACGCGGTACCGCTCCTACCCGCACGAGTTCTCCGGTGGGATGCGGCAGCGGCTGATGATCGCACTCGCGCTCGTGCTGCGGCCGGCGTTCGTGGTGGCCGACGAGCCGAGCACCGCGCTCGACGTGCTGGTCGAGGCGCAGATCATCCGGATCCTGCACGACCTCCGCCGGGACTTCGATACCTCGCTGCTGCTGATCACGCACAACCTGGGCATCATCGCCGAGGCCTGTGACCGGGTCGCGGTGATGTACGCCGGGGAGATCGTCGAGATCGGCGACGCCCGCGAGGTGTTCTCCGAGCCCCAGCACCCCTACACCAGGGAGCTGCTGCGCTCCACGATCTCGCTGTCGACCACCGGCCTGAACTTCATCCCTGGGGCGCCACCGGACCTGGTGGACCCACCCCCCGGCTGCCACTTCCACCCGCGCTGCCCGGACGCGATGAAGGTGTGCGGGTCCAAGCACCCGGTGCAGCGTGAGATGCCGAACGGCACCCGGACGCAGTGCTGGGCGGCCGACCTGGCCCACGGTTTCGCTCAGGACCTGACTCCCGAGGAGAAGGCCGCTTTGCCCCGAGAGGAGATCTCCGTTGCTGACGAAGCATGAGTCGACCGGTTCCGGGACCGGCCTGGTCGATATCGACGACCTCGAGGTGCACTACGAGCTGCGCGGCGGCACGTTCGCCCGGCTGCTGGGCATGGACACCGGCACGGTGAAGGCCGTGGACGGGGTGAACCTGTCCCTGAAGAAGGGGGAGGTGCTCGGCCTGGTCGGCGAGTCCGGCAGCGGCAAGACCACGCTGGGGCGTGCCCTCCTCGGGCTGGCGAAGGCCACGAGCGGGTCGATCACCTACCGGAAGCCTCGCTCGGACGGGAAGTCGCACGAGCAGGTGGTGTCGAAGATGTCGGGCCGGGAGCTGCGCGAGCTGCGCACGGACCTGCAGATGGTCTTCCAGGATCCGCATGCCGCACTGAACCCGTCGATGAACATCGAGACGGCGGTGGGTCACCCGCTGAAGATCCACGGGATCGCCTCCGGCAACGAGCTCAGGCAGCGGGTCGCGGCGGCGCTCGAGCGGGTTGGCCTCGCGCCCGCCGACCAGTTCATGCGGAAGTACCCCGCCGACCTGTCCGGTGGCCAGAAGCAGCGCGCGGTGATCGCACGTGCCATCATCCTGGACCCCGAGGTGCTGGTGGCCGACGAACCGGTCTCGATGCTCGACATGAGCGTGCGCGCCAAGATTCTGCAGCTGATGCTCGACCTGAAGCAGGACCTGGGCCTGACATACGTCTACATCACCCATGACCTGGCGACGGCGAAGTTCTTCTGCGACCGGGTCGCGATCATGTACCTCGGCCGGATCGTCGAGATCGGCCCCACCGAGGAGATCTTCGCCGACCCCAAGCACCCCTACACCAAGGCGTTGCTGAAGGCGATCCCCGAGCCCGACCCGCGCAGGATGGTCCCGCGTGACATACCCCGCGGCGAGATCCCCGACGCGGCCAGTCCTCCGCTCGGCTGTGCGTTCCACCCGCGCTGCCCGGAGGCGGTCGCCGAGTGCGGCTGGGAGTCGCGCGACCTGCGGAACCTGCTCGAGGAGCACTGGACCCGCCAGGACCCGTCGGTCTACGAGGTCGAGCGGGACCTGGTCGGCGACCTGGACCTGCTCGACCAGCCGCAGAAGACGGTGAAGCTGGGTTCGGGCGCCGACGCCTCAAAGATCAGGGCGCTGCTCGACCGGGCCCGGGCGGAGAACCCGGACGAGCCGCTGTGGAAGGGGGTCGACGACGTCGTGGAGACCGCCGCCGGTGTCGAGGTCGCGTTCCACCAGGGCTTCGACCCGGAGCTGCGCACCTCGGGTGGGGTCGAGGTCGCCTGCGTCCTTCACCCGGTCCCGGTCACCACCGAACCGGCCCGGCCGGAGAACCACACCAGGTCGTAGTACTACCGGACAATTGTGGCTCGCCCGTGGCCGAACGGACGCTGTTCTCCTCACCCGGACAACAAGGAGACACAGCAATGAGCACACGCATGATCGCAGGGGTCGGTGCCGCACTCGCGCTCACGGTCACGATGACCGCCGCCCCGGCCATGGCCAAGGACGGTGACGTGATCCGCGAGGGTTCCTGCTCGGGCTCGACCGACTGGAAGCTGAAGGCCAGCGAGGAGAACGGCCGGATCGAGGTCGAGGGCGAGATCGACAGCAACAAGATCGGGCAGGTCTGGCGCTGGCGCCTGTGGCACAACGGCAGCCTCTCCGCACGGGGCAAGGCCAAGACGCTCGCGCCCAGCGGGTCGTTCGAACGGCGCCGCGTGGTGGTCGACCTCAAGGGCACGGACTCGCTGACCTTCGTGGCCAGGCACCGCCGGTCCGGTGAGGTATGTCGCGGAACCGTCAAGTTCTGAGGGTTCCTCACGCCATACTGAGGCCCCGAGCTGTGGAGGACCCGCGTGCGACTGATCAGGAACCCGGTGGTTCAGTTCCTCGCCGCGGGTGTCCTCGCCCTGGTCGTGATCGTGATCGGCACCGGCGAGCTCAGCCAGCGGGCCGCGAACGACGAGGCGATCGACGACTCCCGGGCCACCACCGAGGTGCTGGCCCGGTCGGTCGCGGAGCCGGCCATCCCGCGCGGACTCGTCGACGGTCAGGCGGGCGCGATCGACCGGTTCGACCGGGCGATGCTGGACAGACTGCTGGTCGATGACGTGCAGCGGATCAAGATCTGGAACAGCGACGGCCGCATCGTCTACTCCGACGAGACCGCTCTCATCCACGAGACCTTCGAGCTCGGCGACGACGAGCTCGCGGTCCTGGCCAACGGAAGCAGCAACGCCGAGATGTCAGACCTGTCACGCACCGAGAACCGGTTCGAGGGCGACTCCGGCGGCCTGCTCGAGGTGTACACCCGGGTGTGGTCGCCGGAGGGGGAGCCACTGCTGTTCGAGGTGTACTTCACCGCCGACGACCTGGCCGCTCGCAAGCAGCAGGTCTTCAGCGCCTTCCGGCCGATCACACTGGGTGGCCTGCTGCTGCTCCTGGTGCTGACCACGCCCGTGCTCTGGGTGCTCACCCGGCGTCTCGAGGCGGCGGCGCGGGACCGGGAACGCCTGCTGCGCGCCGCCGTGGAGGCATCCGACTCGGAGCGTCGCCGCATCGCGCGCGACCTGCACGACGGAGTGGTCCAGGACCTGGTGGGCACGTCGTACGAGCTCACGGCCACCGGGCAGGCGCTGCGCGACGAGCGTCCGTCGACCGCGGCGGACCTGGACCGGATGAGTGGCTCGCTGCGCACCAGCCTGCGGTCGCTCCGGTCGCTGCTGGTGGAGATCTACCCGCCCGAGCTCCGCACCGGCGGGCTCGCCGCGGCGCTGCAGGACCTGGTTGCGCCGGCGCAGGGCGCGGGCGTGGCGGCGACCGTCGAGGTCACCGACGTCGAGGGTGTGGACGACGACGTGGTCGCCCTGGTCTGGCGGGTGGCCCAAGAAGCGGTTCGCAACGCTTTGAGGCACGGCCGTCCCGACGCCCTCGATGTGACCGTCACTGGCGGGAACGGGTCGGTGGTCCTGGAAGTGACCGACAACGGCCGGGGCTTCGACCCCGGCCAGGTCGACCCGGAAGCGCACTTCGGCCTGCGCGGCCTGCGCGACCTGATCCGCGAGGTGGGCGGCCGGCTCGAGGTGCGTTCCAGTCCGGGCACGGGCACCACGGTGCGGCTGGAGGTGGACCACTGATGATCAGAGTGGTGCTCGTGGACGACCATGCAGTTGTGCGCAACGGGCTGGCTCATCTACTCGGCGCCGCCGACGACATCGAGGTTGTCGGGATGGCCGCCGACGGGGCGGAGGCCCTCGATGTGGTCACCGAGGTAGCGCCCGACGTCGTGCTGATGGACCTGCAGATGCCGGTGGTGGACGGGGTCACCGCCACCCGTTCGATCGTGGCGACGGAGAGCACCGCCCAGGTGGTCGTGCTGACGTCGTACTCCGACAGCGAGCGGATCGTGGCCGCCCTGGACGCGGGGGCGGTCGGCTACCTGCTCAAGGATGCCGAGCCGGCGGACCTGCTGGAAGGGGTCAGGGCGGTCGCCCGGGGCGAGTCGCCGATCCACCCGAAGGCGGCCCGGCAGCTGTTGACCGCCCGGTCACAGGGAACTGGGAAGACGACGGTCGAGCTCACCCCGCGAGAGGCCGAGGTGCTCCGGCTGGTTCGGATGGGGCTGGCGAACAAGCAGATCGGACGCCGCCTCGGGATCAGCGAGCGCACCGTCAAGGCACACCTGACCTCGGCGTTCCAGCGGATCGGCGTGACGGACCGGACCCAGGCTGCGCTGTGGGCGGAACGGAACCAGGTCTGACCCTGGCCACGCCCGGTGGACTACGACTCGGGCGACGGCTCGATCTGCAGCACGGGCAGCGGCGGCGGGGTGCCTCCGAACTCCGGGCAGATCGCCTGGTGTGCACACCACCCGCACAGCGGGCTGCGACGCGGACGCCAGTCACCGGACTCCTGGGCCCGGGAGATGGCCTTCCAGATCGCCTCGACCTTGCGCTCGGTTGCCAGCAGGTCACGCTCGTCGGGGGAGTAGCGGAGCAGCTCCCCGCTGCCGAGGTAGACCAGCTGCAGCATCGCCGGGACCACGCCGCGGGTCCGCCACAGCACCAGGGCGTAGAACTTCATCTGGAACAGGGCCTTGGCCTCGAACGCCTCACCCGGCGCCTTGCCGGTCTTGTAGTCGACGACCCGGATCTCCCCGGTCGGCGCGACGTCCACCCGGTCGATGAACCCCCGCAGCAGCAGCTTGGAGTCGAGCAGGGTCTCGACGTACAGCTCACGCTCCGCCGGCTCCAACCGGGTCGGGTCCTCGAGGGCGAAGTAGCGGTCCAGCGAGTCCTTGCAGGAAGCCAGCCAGGAACCGATCTCGGGGCCCTCCTCGCCGAACAACTCCGCTACCGCGGGCTCCTCCTCGAGGATTGCCTCCCAGGCCGGCTGAAGCATCTCGGCGGCGTGACCGGACGTGCGCTCCGCCGCTGGCAGGTCGAAGAGGTCCTCGAGCACCTTGTGCACGACCGTGCCGCGCACGGCATCGGGGGAGGAGGGCTCCGGCAGCTTGTCGATGGTGCGGAACCGGTAGCGCAGGGGACACGTCATGAAGTCGCCGGCGCGGCTCGGCGAGAGCGAGCCGAGGACGTCCACCCCGTCGACCTGGGTGCGTTCCACTACTTCCTGGCTCATGGCAGAAACACTAGGTCACGGCACCGACACAGACAGCCAGCCACCTCGTCGCGCGGCATCGGCTAGCGTTGAGACGTGGAACAGAGAACGGCTGAGCCGGGCGCCCCGGCGCCTCGCCGAGAGCCAGGCACACTGCGGATCGGGCAGATCGGCGGCGTCGACGTGCTGGTGCGCTCGTCGTGGCTGCTGGTGGCCGGTCTGATCGCGGTCCTTCTCGCTCCGAAGGTCGAGTCGGTCGCTCCTGGGCTGGGTGGGTTCAAGTACGTCGCGGGGCTGGCCTTCGCCGTGCTCCTCTACCTGTCGGTCCTGCTGCACGAGATTTCCCACGCGCTGATGGCCAAGCACTACGGGCTGCCGGTGAAGTCGATCACCCTGCACTTCCTCGGCGGCGTCACCGAGATCGACGGCGAGCCGGACACACCCCGTCGCGAGTTCGGCGTCTCCGTCGTCGGTCCGCTGACCTCGATCGTCGTCGGAGTGCTCTTCGTCGGTCTCTGGTTCGTGACGCCCGACGGCCTGCTCCGGCTCGCCGTCGAGGGCCTGGCCGGGGCGAACCTCATCGTCGGAGTCCTGAACCTGGTCCCCGGGCTTCCCCTCGACGGCGGCCGGGTGCTCCGCGCGGTCGTCTGGCAGGTCAGCGGCAACCCGCACCGGGGCACGATCGTCGCGGGCTGGGGAGGCCGGATCGCCGCGCTCGCAGCGCTCGCCTGGCCGATCGTCCAGGAGCTCTTCTTCTCCGTGAAACCGACGATCGTGGACTACCTCCTGGCGTTCGTCATCGCCACCTTCCTGTGGGGCGGGGCCACCAGCGCGATCACGTCGGCCAAGGTCCGGCGCCGGCTACCGGCCCTGCAGGCCCGTGCACTCGCCCGTCGTACGCTCGCGGTCCCGCACGACCTCCCGCTGGGAGAGGCGGTACGACGGACGCAGGCCGAGCACGCGGGAAGCATCGTCGTACTCGACTCGGGTGGCCGCCCGTCGGGCATCGTCAACGAGGCAGCCCTGCTCGCCACCCCGGAGGACCGCCGGCCCTGGCTTCCGATCAGCGCGGTGTCACGGACGATGGAGCCCGGCCTCATGTTCTCCGCCGACCTGTCCGGCGAGCCGCTGATCCGGGCGATGCAGGCGACACCTGCCACCGAGTACCTCCTGCTCGAGGCAGACGGCAGTGTCTTCGGGGTGCTGACGTCCGAGGACGTGGACCGCGCCTTCGCGGCCTCCTTATAGGCTGCCCGTCATGCCCACCGAAGACCGTTCGTCGGTTCTGCCTGCCGAGGCCACCCCTGACCCGAGCGAGCCGGACGACGTCGCACCGGAGAGCTGGTCCGGAGTGCACCGCGGACCCCTGCGGGCCGGGGAGTGGGTCCGTCTCACCGACACCAAGGGCCGACGGCACAACATCTGCCTCGAGGAGGGCCGCCGGTTCTTCACCAACCGCGGCTCGATCGACCACGACGACCTGATCGGTCGGCCGGAAGGGTTCGCCATCACCTCGTCGGCTGGGGGTGAGTACCTCGTCTTCCGGCCGCTGCTCAGCGAGTTCGTGGTGTCGATGCCTCGCGGCGCGGCCGTGGTGTACCCCAAGGACGCCGCCCAGATCGTGGCGATGGCCGACATCTTCCCCGGGGCCCGGGTCGTCGAGGCGGGGGTGGGATCCGGGGCGCTCACGTGCTCGCTGCTGCGCGCGGTGGGCCCGCACGGCATGGTTTCGTCGTACGAGCGTCGTGAGGAGTTCGCCGAGGTCGCCAGGAAGAACGTCACCCAGTTCTTCGGCGGCGAGCACCCGGCGTGGAAGCTTACCGTGGGAGACCTCGTCGAGTCGCTGTCCGACCAGGACGTCGACCGGGTGATCCTGGACATGCTCGCCCCATGGGAGTGCGTCGACGCGGTAGCCGGTGCGCTGACCGCGGGAGGCATCATCTGCGCCTACGTCGCGACGACCACGCAGCTCGGTCGCACCGTGGAGACGATCCGCTCACACGGCGGGTTCACCGAGCCGCAGCCGTGGGAGACCCTCGTTCGCGACTGGCACGTCGAGGGCCTGGCGATCCGACCCGGGCACAAGATGATGGGGCACACCGGCTTCCTGGTCACCGCGCGACGGATGGCTCCGGGGGAGACCGCGCCCGCCAAGAAGCGTCGTCCGGCACCGGGTGCCTACGGCGTCGACTACCAGGGGCCGCGGCCGTCCGGGCTTCCTCCGGCCATCGCCGACGAGCCCTTCGACGCCTAGACATCCACCGTCCGGCGGGTGACGCTTCCACACGTGTCATGAGTCCCATGACGCGTCCGGATGATTGTTTCGATTCCGATACCGACACACATCGGATAACTCCTTCGCTTCTCTGGGTACACAGGTAGGGTCGATTTCACAGGAATGCTGCGGAGGTGACTTTCGTGCCAGCATCAGAGAGTGGATCGGGCCGGTCGAGTTCTCGTACGCCCGAAGAACTGCAGAGCCAGCTCGGGTTCCTCGAGGAAGAAGTCACGGACCTGCGGCGACGTCTCGCCGAGAGCCCGGTCCATTCCAGGGCGATCGAGCAACGACTCGCGGAGACCCAGCGTTCGCTGGCAGCGGTGACCGCCCAGAACGAACGGCTGGCGCAGACCCTGCGTGAGGCCCGCGACCAGATCATGACGTTGAAGGAAGAGGTCGACCGGCTCGCGCAGCCGCCCGCCGGGTTCGGCACGTTCCTGTCCCGCAACGAGGACGACTCGATCGACGTGTTCACCGGTGGCCGCAAGCTGCGGGTCAACGTGAGCCCCTCGGTCGACCTCGACGAGCTCGTCCGGGGCCAGGAGGTCATGCTCAACGAGGCGCTGAACGTCGTCGCCGCGCTCGACTTCGAGAAGGTCGGCGAGGTCGTGATGCTCAAGGAGTTCCTCGCCGACGGCGACCGGGTGCTCGTCATCGCGAACGCTGACGAGGAGAGGGTGGTCCGGATCGCCGAGCCCCTGCGCGGGCAGTCCCTGCGAGCCGGCGACTCATTGCTGCTCGACCCCCGGTCCGGCTACGTCTACGAACGGGTTCCCAAGTCCGAGGTCGAGGAGCTCGTCCTCGAAGAGGTCCCCGACATCGACTACGAGAAGATCGGTGGCCTGAAGGGTCAGATCGACCAGATCCGGGACGCCATCGAGCTGCCGTACCTCTACCCGGACCTGTTCAAGGAGCACGAGCTGAAGCCGCCGAAGGGTGTGCTGCTCTACGGCCCGCCCGGATGTGGCAAGACACTGATCGCCAAGGCCGTCGCGAACTCGCTCGCGAAGAAGGTGGCGGCCAAGACCGGCGAGGAGGGGAAGAGCTTCTTCCTCAACATCAAGGGCCCCGAGCTGCTGAACAAGTACGTCGGTGAGACCGAACGGCACATCCGGCTGGTGTTCCAGCGGGCCCGGGAGAAGGCAAGCGGTGGCACGCCGGTCATCGTGTTCTTCGACGAGATGGACTCGCTGTTCCGCACCCGCGGCTCGGGGGTGTCCTCGGACGTGGAGAACACGATCGTTCCGCAGCTCCTGTCGGAGATCGACGGTGTGGAGGGACTCGAGAACGTCATCGTGATCGGCGCCTCCAACCGTGAGGACATGATCGACCCCGCGATCCTGCGCCCCGGCCGGCTCGACGTGAAGATCAAGATCGAGCGCCCGGACGCCGAGTCGGCGCGCGACATCTTCTCCAAGTACCTCACCGCGAACCTGCCGCTGCACGCCGTCGACCTCGGCGAGTTCGCCGGGGACCGGGACGCCTGTGTCGCAGGCATGATCCGGGCGACAGTGGAGCGGATGTACACCGAGACAGAGGAGAACCGCTTCCTCGAGGTCACCTACGCCAACGGCGACAAGGAGGTCCTGTACTTCAAGGACTTCAACTCGGGCGCGATGATCCAGAACATCGTGGACCGGGCGAAGAAGATGGCGATCAAGGACCTGCTCGACAACGACCAGAAGGGGCTGCGGGTCAACCACATGCTCCAGGCCTGTGTCGACGAGTTCAAGGAGAACGAGGACCTCCCGAACACCACCAACCCCGACGACTGGGCGCGGATCTCCGGCAAGAAGGGCGAGCGGATCGTCTTCATCCGGACGCTGATCACCGGCAAGCAGGGCACCGAGCCGGGCCGGTCCATCGACACCGTCTCGAACACCGGCCAGTACCTCTAGGACATGGCAGACCCCGACGACCTGGACCGTTCCGAGATCGAGGCCGTGATCGAGACCCGGCGCGAGCTTGGCCCGACGTACGAGCCTGCGCTTGTCGACTCCTTCGTGGAGAAGGTGGAGACCGCGATCGAGAAGCGGGTCGACGCGCGGCTCGCCGAACGCCGGCGCGCGCAGTCGATGGAGCGACGGCACAGTGGTCAACAGCTGGCGCTGGGCATCGTCTCCCTCGTCGCCGGCATCCCGATCTCCATCGTGCTCGCGGTGACCGGCAACCTGCCCGCACTACTGGTCGCCTGGACCGGGATCGCGATCATCAACATCGCCTACGCGTGGCAGGGGCAGCGCAGGGACTAGGGTTTGCCCTCCCGGGTCACCCGGCCCGAACCGCAAGGAGCAGCACATGAAGTGGATCATCCTCATCGTCCTGGTCGTCGCCGTGGTGTTCCTGGTCCGGAAGTTCATGGCCGACCGGGGCTGAGCCGAGGCCGGGTCAGCCGATCGGCTCGGTGACGTCGGCGATCGTGGCGTTCAGGGCCTCGACCAGCTCGGTCGCGTCCACGTTGATCGCGACCCCATGACCTCCGGCGCCCAGTGAGATGGTCCCGGCCATCGCCTCGTCCGCGACGACCGGCCACGCCGTCGTACTCCCCAGCGGGGTGATGGTCCCGCGGACGTACCCGGTCACCGCCAGCGCGGTGTCCGCGTCTGGCATCGACACCCGGTTCACGCCGAGCACCGCCCGGAGCTTGGGCCAGCCGATCTCACGGTCGCCCGGGACCAGGACGAACCGGTAGTCGTCGTCGCTGAGCCGGACCACGATCGTCTTGATCACCGCTGCGGGCTCGACCCCGCGGGCTGCTGCCGCCTCCTCCAGCGACCGCACCATGCCGTGCCGGGTGACCTCGTAGGACAGGCCGAACGCATCGGCGGCGGCCAGTGCCCGGTCGGAGTTGTCGCTGCTCATGCGATGACCCTACGACCACACGGACGCATGACCCGCGCCCGCGCCCCGCCCGGCCCGCCCCATGACCGTTCCCGTCCACGTGCACCGGAACGGTCGCGTTACCGGTCGAAGTGACTACCGTTCCCGTCCACGTGCACCGGAACGGTCGCGGTGGGCCCGCACAATGTCTGGTTCATCCTGGTATCTGGGGGTCGTCTCCGTCTGGCGGCTGCATGTCGAAGTGGCCCCCGTAGTCGAAGATCCCGTCGCGCGAGAGCAGGGCCAGGAGCTGCCGGGTGTCCGGGACGAACTCCCATTCCGGATCACGGAGCAACCCGCCCAGCTCGGGCAGGCTCATCCACGTCCCCCACACGACCTCGTGGTCGGCGTGCTCGACCGGCCCGTCCCAGGTGGTCTCGTAGCAGTGCTCGAAGCAGCGGGTGGTGTCGTCCTCGTACAGCCAGGTGCCGAGCGGACGGAGCGTCGTACCGGTGACCCCCAGCTCCTCGGCCAGCTCGCGTTCCGCGGCAGCGGCCGGGTCCTCGCCGACCTGGATCACGCCGCCGGCCGCACAGTCGTGGAAGCCCGGTGCCCAGTCCTTGTCGGGGGAGCGGCGATGGACGTAGATCTGGCCGGCGGCGTTGCGCAGCAGGACCCCGGTCGTCGCGTGCAACAGGTTGTCCCGCCGTACGACGGACCGGGTGGCTGAGCCGACGACGGCGCCGGCGCGGTCGACCAGGGCAACGATCTCGTCGGACACGTGGCGATTCTGTCAGGTCGTACGCGTACGCTCGGACACATGAGCGTCCGCCGAGTCATGGGAACCGAGACCGAGTTCGGTATCTCCGTGCAAGGTCAGTCGACGGCCAACCCGATGGTCGCGTCGTCACAGGTGGTGAACGCCTACGCCAGCTCCACGCTGCGGGCACGCCGGGCCCGGTGGGACTTCGAGGAGGAGTCGCCGCTGCGTGACGCTCGTGGATTCGACATGTCCCGTGAGGTGGCCGACGCCTCGCAGCTGACCGACGAGGACCTCGGCCTCGCGAACGTGATCCTCACCAACGGCGCACGCCTCTACGTCGACCACGCACACCCGGAGTACTCCACGCCCGAGTGCACCAACCCCCGCGACATCGTGAAGTGGGACAAGGCGGGGGAGCTGGTGATGCTGGACGCGTCACGGCTCGCAGGCACCATCCCCGGTGCGGCGCCGATCCTGCTGTACAAGAACAACACCGACAACAAGGGCGCCTCCTACGGCGCGCACGAGAACTACCTGATGCGGCGCTCCACCCCGTTCGGCGAGATCGTGCGCAACCTGACCCCGTTCTTCGTCAGCCGCCAGGTCGTGACCGGTGCCGGGCGCGTCGGCATCGGCCAGGACGGACGCGAGCACGGCTTCCAGATCAGCCAGCGCGCCGACTACTTCGAGGTCGAGGTCGGCCTGGAGACCACCCTCAAGCGGCCGATCATCAACACCCGTGACGAGCCGCATGCCGACCCGGAGAAGTACCGCCGGCTGCATGTGATCATCGGCGACGCGAACCTGTCCGAGGTCTCCACCTACCTCAAGGTGGGTACGACGGCGCTGGTGCTCGCCATGATCGAGGACCGGTTCATCAGCCGCGACCTCACCGTCGACCAGCCGGTCCGCTCGCTACGGGCCGTCTCGCACGACCCGAGCCTCAAACACCTGCTGAAGATGTCGGACGGCCGCGAGCTCACCGCCGTACAGCTGCAGATGGAGTACCTCGACCTCGCCAAGAAGTTCGTCGAGGACCGGCTCGGCTCGGACGTCGACGAGCAGACCGCCGACGTACTCGCCCGCTGGGAGTCGGTGCTGAGCCGGCTCGAGAACGACCCGATGCTGTGTGCCCGGGAGCTCGACTGGGTGGCGAAGCTGAAGCTGCTCAACCAGTACCGCGACCGTGACGGGCTCGAGTGGGACGACGCTAAGCTGCACCTGATCGACCTGCAGTACGCCGACATCCGGCCCGACAAGGGGCTTTATCACCGGCTCGTCGGGATGGGCCGGATCGAGCGGCTGCTCGACGACGACGAGGTTGCCGACGCGATGCACGTCCCGCCGATCGACACGCGCGCCTACTTCCGGGGCAGGTGCCTGGAGAAGTACGCCGACATGATCGCAGCCGCGTCCTGGGACTCGGTGATCTTCGACCTGCCCGGCCACGAGTCGTTGCAGCGGGTGCCGACGATCGACCCGCTGCGAGGGAGCCGGGCCCACGTCGGAGAACTCCTCGACCGTTGTGACACCGCAGAGGCCTTGTTTGCCGCTCTGACTCGGTAGGGTCGGGTAAGAAGGTCTGGTCCCATGGCGGATGAGCCGTGGGCCTGCTCCCGAGGAGGCGTTGATGGCACAGGAACAGAAGCAACCGAAGAAGACCTCTGAGAACGAGGAGTCGGTTGAGGTTGCGCCCAGCGAGGACGTCGCCGAGCGCAAGGAGCAGCTCGACGAGGACATCGACGCGATCCTCGACGAGATCGACGACGTGCTCGAGTCGAACGCGGAGGACTTCGTGAAGTCGTTCATCCAGAAGGGTGGAGAGTAGCCAGGTATGACAGACCCCCGACAGGTTGACGCCCGCCTGCCCTCTGCCTATCTCATGCCCGGCTCGTCGTCCTTCGCCGAGTTCCTCTCCCAGCAGGCACCCGAGCTCCTTCCGTCGCACAGGTCGCTGCCCCATGGCAGCGCGGCCGACCTGGCGCCGCACGGCACCACGATCGTCGCGGCGACGTTCCCCGGTGGCGTGGTGATGGCCGGTGACCGGCGCGCCACGATGGGCAACATCATCGCCCAGCGTGACATCGAGAAGGTCTTCCCGGCCGACGAGTTCTCCTGCGTCGGGATCGCGGGCACCGCGGGCCTCGCGGTGGAGATGGTGCGGCTCTTCCAGACCGAGCTCGAGCACTACGAGAAGATCGAGGGCACCACCCTGTCGATGGACGGCAAGGCGAACCGTCTCGCCGCGCTGATCCGGTCCAACCTCGGGATGGCCATGCAGGGGCTTGCCGTCGTACCCCTCTTCGCCGGCTACGACCTGCGAGCCTCGCAGGGCCGGATCTTCTCCTACGACGTGACCGGCGGCCGCTACGAGGAGACCTCGTTCTACTCAGTCGGGTCCGGGTCCCTGTTCGCGCGCGGCTCGCTGAAGAAGCTCTACCGCGACGACCTGGACTCCGAGGGCTGTGTCACCGCCGCCATCCAGGCGTTGTACGACGCCGCCGACGACGACTCGGCCACCGGTGGGCCCGACGTCACCCGGCGGATCTTCCCGATCGTGGGTGTGATCACCGTCGACGGCTACCGGCGGATGTCCGACGACGAGGTGGCGGCCATCGCCGACCGGGTGATCGGTGCCCGGATGCAGCGTCCCGACGGCCCGGCCGCGGCCCTCACCTGAGAACGGAGTACTGACGAACCATGAGCATGCCGTTCTATGTCTCACCTGAGCAGCTGATGAAGGACCGGGCGGACTTCGCGCGCAAGGGCATCGCCCGCGGACGCAGCGTCGTCGTCGTGCAGTACACCGACGGGATCGTGTTCGTGTCGGAGAACCCGTCCCAGGCACTGCACAAGATCAGCGAGATCTACGACCGGGTGGCGTTCGCCGCAGTCGGCCGCTACAACGAGTTCGAGAACCTCCGGATCGCCGGGGTGCGCCTCGCTGACATGCGGGGCTACGCCTACGACCGACGCGACGTGACCGGGCGGGGCCTGGCGAACGCCTACGCGCAGACACTCGGCACGATCTTCTCCAGCGGCGGCGAGAAGCCCTACGAGGTGGAGATCTTCGTCGCCGAGGTCGGGGAGACCGTCGAGGACGACCAGGTCTACCGGCTGACCTACGACGGCCAGATCGTCGACGAGCACGGGTTCGCGGTGATGGGGGGCTCCGCGGAGACGGTCACCAAGCACCTGAAGGGGCACTACTCCGCCGGCGTCTCGCTCGACGAGGCGATCCGCCTCGCGGTCGAGGGTCTCGAGCACAGCGAGTCCGACCCACGGGTGGTCGCGCCCGGGGATCTCGAGGTCGCGGTGCTGGACCGGTCCCGGAGCCAGAAGCGGAAGTTCAAGCGGCTGCCCGCCGAGCGGCTGGTCACGATCCTCGGTGACCGGGGCAAGCCTTCCGCCGACGGGGGCAGAGGACGTTCGTCGACCGACCCGTCCGGCCCGGACGACGCGAAGGACCCAACCGACACCGCGGCGGACCAGGAGCCGCTGGAGGATCCGCGGACCGGTGAGCCGCCGACGGTACCCCCGGTCGCGCCGCCACCGGCCGGTCCGCCGTCGAATCCACCGGCCGACCCGGCCGCGCCTTTCCCGGACCGTCCGGGCGACGTGCCCCCGCCGGTGGACCCGGGAGACCCGCTGAGCTGAGACGGATGGGCAAGTCGGCTGCGGACACTTGCCCCCAACGCCTAGTGTTGACACGTGGACCGCCGGATCTTCGGAATCGAGAACGAGTACGGCGTCACCTGCACGTTCCGCGGGCAGAGACGCCTCTCGCCGGACGAGGTTGCCCGCTACCTGTTCCGCAAGGTCGTCTCCTGGGGCCGCAGCAGCAACGTCTTCCTCCGCAACGGTGCCCGTCTTTACCTCGATGTGGGCAGCCACCCGGAGTACGCCACCCCCGAGTGTGACGACATCGTCGACCTCGTCACCCACGACAAGGCGGGTGAACGGGTCCTCGAGGGCCTGCTGATCGACGCCGAGCGCAGACTGCACGACGAGGGCATCGCCGGCGACGTGTACCTGTTCAAGAACAACACCGACTCCGCGGGCAACTCCTACGGCTGCCACGAGAACTACCTCGTCGGCCGGCACGGCGAGTTCGCCAAGCTCGCCGACGTGCTGATCCCGTTCCTGGTGACGAGGCAGATCATCGTGGGTGCCGGCAAGGTCACCCAGACGCCGCGCGGGGCGATGTACTCCGTGTCCCAGCGTGCCGAGCACATCTGGGAGGGCGTCTCGAGCGCGACCACCCGGAGCCGGCCGATCATCAACACCCGTGACGAGCCGCACGCCGACGCCGAGCGGTACCGCCGGCTGCACGTGATCGTCGGCGACTCCAACATGAGCGAGACCACCACGATGCTCAAGGTGGCCAGCTGTGACCTCGTCCTCCGGATGATCGAGGAGGGCGTGGTCATGCGGGACCTCACCATGGAGAACCCGATCCGGGCGATCCGGGAGATCTCGCACGACATGACCGGCCGGCGGAAGGTGCGGCTGGCCAACGGCCGCGAGGCGAGTGCCCTCGAGATCCAGCTGGAGTACCTCACCCGCGCCCGGGACTTCGTGGACCGGCGGGAGCTGCAGACGCCGCTGATCGAGCGGACTCTCGACCTGTGGGAGCGCGGGCTCAAGGCCGTCGAGTCCGAGGACCTGAGCCTCGTCGAACGCGAGATCGACTGGGTGATCAAGTGGAAGCTCATCGAGCGCTACCGCTCCCAGCACGGCCTGCCGATGAGCCACCCGCGTATCGCACAGCTCGACCTCGCCTACCACGACATCCACCGCAACCGGGGGCTTTACTACCTGCTCGAGAAGCGTGGGGCGGTCGCCCGGGTGGCCAACGACCTCAAGATCTTCGAGGCGAAGTCCGTCCCGCCGCAGACCACGCGGGCGCGGCTGCGGGGCGAGTTCATCAAGAAGGCGCAGGAACGGCGCCGCGACTTCACCGTCGACTGGGTGCACCTGAAGCTGAACGACCAGGCGCAGCGGACCGTCCTGTGCAAGGACCCGTTCCGCGCCCACGACGAGCGGGTGCATAAACTGATCGAGGGCATGTAGCCCGCTGCTGAGTTTCGAGAACTCTCAGGTTCGGCGGTTATCGTTGCCCCGCCATCCCATTCTGCAACCCTGAAGGTGTTTTGTGCGTCGACGTCTATTAACGCTGACCGTTGTCCCTCTCCTCCTGTTCGGCACCGCGGCCTGCGGCGAGGACAGCGGAGGAACCGGTTCGGACACCGCCACCGGGGACACGATCTCCGGTGTCGAGGTCAGCGGCGAGTTCGGTAAGGCCCCCGAGGTCAAGATCGACGGGCCGCTGAAGCTCGACGAGACCAAGACCCAGGTGCTGGAGACCGGGGACGGCAACCCGGTGGTCCCGAACGAGAAGGCACTGATCCATGTCTACCTCGCAAATGGCACCAGCGGCGACAAGGCCTTCTCCAGCTATGACCAGGGTGCGCCGTACCCCCTCGAGAAGGTGAGCGAGGACCAGTTCTTCCCGTCCGTGATCGATGCGATCGTCGACAAGCCCGTCGGTAGCCGGGTCGTCGTGGCCGCGACCCCCGAGGACGGCTTCGGCAAGGCGGGGAACCCGCAGATGAAGATCGGCGCGAAGGACAACGTGCTGTTCGTCGTGGACATCGTGTCCGTGCAGCCCACCGAGGTCGTGGACGGCCCCGAGGGTGAGGCGGCCGCCGAAATCCCGAAGGACATCCCGACGGTTGCGGAGAAGGGCGCCGACGTCACGAAGCTGACGTTCGAGAACGCTCCGAAGAAGCCGTCGAACGAGCTCCAGGTGATCCCGCTGGTCGAGGGCGACGGTCCCGCCGTCCGCGACGACAGCCTGGTGAGCTTCAACTACCTGGGCCAGATCTACGGCACCGACACGGTGTTCGACGAGTCCTACAGCCGCGAGCCGGTCCCGTTCCCGGTCGGGATCGGTGGCCTGATCAAGGGCTGGGACGAGGGCCTGGTCGGCCTGAACCGCGGTAGCCGCGTGCTGATCATCGCACCGCCCGAGTTCGGGTACGGCGAGCAGGGCAGCCCGCCGAAGATCCCGGGCAACGCCACACTGGCCTTCGTGGTCGACATCCTCGGCGTGGACGAGCCCTCCTGAGGTAGTTTCACCAGGCACAAGTCGTGAAGGGGAGTCGGTGGCGGCACGAAAGAGCGAGCGTCTGCTCAACCTGCTGATCACGCTGCTGGTGTCGCGCAGCTACGTGACCAAGGAGCGCATCCGCACCGTGGTCGAGCAGTACCGCGACGCGGGCGACGAGGCGTTCGAGAAGATGTTCGAACGCGACAAGGATGAGCTGCGCTCACTCGGCATCCCGATCGAGGTCGGTTACGTCGACCGTGCGTTCGAGGACGAGCCGGGCTACCGCGTGGAACGTTCGGCCTTCGAGCTGCCCGAGATCGACCTGGAGCCCGAAGAGGCGGCCGTGATCGGTCTCGCCGCCCGCGTCTGGCAGCACGCCGGCCTCGCGTCGGCGACCTCGGACGCACTCGTGAAGCTGAAGGCGGCGGGGGTCAGCGTGGACCGGGCCGCCCTGAACGTCGTGCAACCCCAGCTCGCCGTCGAGGAGCCCACGTTCCAGGGGTTCTGGGACGCGACGCAGTCCCGCACCCCGGTGGCGTTCGACTACCGGGCGTCCGCCGCGGCCCAGGCCACGCAACGGCACCTGGAGCCGTACGGCGTGGTGTCCTACCGCGGACGCTGGTACGTCGTCGGACACGACACCGACCGTGACGCGCCGCGGATGTTCCGGCTCTCGCGGGTCCAGGGCATGGTGCGCACACAGGGCAGGGCGGGGGCGTACGACGTACCCCCCGGAACCGACCTACGCGCGATGACGCAGGCCCTGGCGCCACCGGCCGCGGACCAGCCGGCCCGGCTCCTCGTGCGCGCCGACTCGGCCCACGGACTGCGCCGGCACGCCGAGGCTCTCGACGCTGCGGACGCCGCGCCCGGATGGGACCGGATCGAGGTCGCCTACGGCCGCTCCGACGCGCTCGCCGACGAGGTGCTCGGCTTCGGCGCCGACGTGATCGTGGAGAGCCCCCAAGAGCTGCGGGACCAGGTGGTCACGCGGCTGCGCACGGTGGCCGGCACTGCGGGAGGCGCGCGATGAGCGGCGCGCGCGACCAGGTGGGCCGGCTGCTGGCACTGGTTCCCTACATCCAGAGCCGCCAGGAGGTCCCGGTCGAGCAGGCCGCGGCCGACTTCGGCGTGACCCCGGCGCAGATCGTCAAGGACCTCAACGTGCTGTGGTTCTGCGGCCTGCCCGGTCTCGGGATGGGTGACCTGATCGACGTCGACATGGAAGCGCTGGACGGCGAGGGGGTGATCCGGGTCTCCAACGCCGACTACCTGTCCCGGCCGCTGCGGCTGGGCAGCTCCGAAGCGTCGGCGCTGATCGTGGCCCTCCGGGCGCTCCGCGACGCCAGTGACGACTCGGTACGGCCTATCGTGGACCGCACCCTCGCCAAGCTGGAGGCGGCAGCGGGCGACGGGGCGGCGCTCGCCGCGCAGGTGGACGTCCGCGTGCCCTCGCACGAGGCCGAGGTGACCCAGCTGCGCGCCATCCTGTCCGGTGCGGTGGACGCCGGGCGGCAGGTGCGGCTCGGCTACTACGTGCCGGCCCGCGACGAGGCCACCGAGCGCACCGTGGACCCGTTGCGGGTGGTGACCGCCGAGGGCAACACCTATCTGGAGGCGTGGTGCCACCTCGTCGAGGACCAGCGGCTTTTCCGGCTCGACCGGGTCTCGAGCGCCCAGGTCCTCGACACGCCGGTCGTCGACCACCCGGACCTGCAGCCCCGGGACCTGGCCGCAGGGCTGTTCCAGCCCTCGCCCGACGACATGCTGGTGCGCCTCCGACTGGAGCCGCAGGCCCGCTGGGTGGCGGAGTACTACCCCGTGGAGGGCACGGAGGAGCTCGACGGAGGCGGCCTGCGGGTCACCCTGCGGGCGGGGGACACCGAGTGGCTGACCCGGCTGATGCTGCGCATCGGCGGAGCGGCGGAGATCGAGGAACCCGCCGACCTGTCCGACGTCGTCCGCAGCGCAGCTGTCGATGCCTTGGGCAACTACGAATGACAACGCGTACGATGGTTGTGGCATCGGACGACACGGTAAAGAGGACGAGATGACGCCTGCAGTAGTTCCCATGATCGCCGGGATCGGCCCTCCCGAGATCATTCTGATCCTCCTGGTTCTCGTGCTGCTCTTCGGTGCCAAGAAGCTCCCCGAGCTCGCTCGGGGGAGCGGCCGGGCGTTGCGCATCTTCAAGGCCGAGACCAAGGGCCTGATGGACGACGAGGATGACGTCGACGAGTCGAAGAAGACCGACGAGCAGAAGCAGATCGAGGCACAGAACCGGGCGGCCGAGGCCCGGGTCGTCGAGAACCCGTCCCAGAGCACGGTGCGGCCTCCGTCTGACTCCGACCGCTGACCCCGGATAGAACGCCCCCGAAGCTGCCGTGTCGATCGCTGGAGTCATAGGCCTGTTCCGGGGCGTCCCGCAGAATCCCATCGGCGACGACGGCCGGATGGCGCTTGCCGACCACCTGCGTGAGCTGCGTGCCCGCCTGCTGAAGGTGACGGTGTTTCTCCTCGTGGGCACGGTCATCGCCCTGTTCTTCTACGGCGAGCTGTTCTCGCTGATCAGCGGCCCGTACAACGAGGCCCGCGTAGCGCTCGGGCAGGGCGTCACCACGAAGATCATCTTCAACGGTGTCACCGACCCGTTGATGATCCAGCTGAAGGTCTGCGGCCTGGCCGCGCTGGTCCTGGGCAGCCCATTCTGGCTGTACCAGATCTGGGCGTTCATCCTGCCGGGACTGCATCCCAACGAACGCAGGTGGAGCCGGATCTTCGCCATGGTCGCCGGGCCGCTGTTCATCGCGGGCGTGGCGGTCGGCTACTACGTGCTGCCGAAGGGCCTCGAGGTCCTGATCGGGTTCACTCCCGAGAGCGTGGAGAACCTCGTCGAGTTCGGACGGTACTTCTCGTTCTTCACCCGGATGCTCCTGGTGTTCGGGGTCGCGTTCGAGATCCCGTTGTTCGTCGTACTCCTCAACCTGGCCGGGGTCGTGTCCGGAGCGAGCCTCGGGCGGCACCGGCCGTGGATCGTCATCGGCACGTTCGTGTTCGCCGCGGTCGCAACCCCGTCAACGGACCCGTTCTCGATGCTGATGCTGGCCGTCCCGATGATGCTGCTGTTCTTCGTCTCGGAGGGCATCGCCCGCCTCGTCGACCGGCGCCGTGCGAAGCAGAGTGAGTTCGCGGGCCTCAGCGACGACGAGGCCTCCCCGCTGGATGACGAGCACGACGACGACTACCGACCGGGCAGCCTGCGCGAAGAGGACGACTGAGTGACCAGGTCCCCGGTCGTCACCGATGTAGACCCGTTCGACCTGCCCGAGTGGCTCGGCACCTCCGAGGTCACCTGGGGCGCCCGGTCCAGCGTTCGCGGAGAGCACCTCGTCTCGGGCCGGCTCACCGGCGGCGAAGACTCGTTGGACTGTGACCTGCTCGCGGCCGACGAGGCGTTCCCGACCCCGGTGCTCGACGAGGAGTGGCGACCGCTGGCGCACCAGGCCTGGACGCACGGGCAGGTGCTGCTGGTGCAGTACGACGGGCGCCTGACCCTCGCAGTCCCGGGCACCGTGTTCACCGCGGACCGGGTGCTGGAGTCGCTGAACCGCCTGGCCCGCGCGGTCGGCGCGAACCCGGCACGCTTCATGGCCGCGCTCCGCCTCTGACCCCGACTCGACGGCAGGTCGCGCGTCCAACACGCCGACTCGACACTATTGTCAGGACGTGGCCAGAGAGATCGCGCTGTTGACCAACCCGTCAGCGGGCAAGGGCAAGGGATCGCGGACCGCGGCAATCGCCCTGCCGAGGCTGCAGGAGGCCGGGTTCGTCGTACACCAGCTGACCGGCCGCGACGGGGACGAGGCGCTCGACCTGGCGCGGTCCTGTGTGGCCGACGGGGTGGAGAGCCTCGTTGTGTGCGGGGGTGACGGGATGGTGCATCTCGCCGTTCAGGCGCTCGCCGGGACCCACACCAGCCTGGGCATCATCCCCGCGGGCACCGGCAACGACGTGGCCCGCTACCTGGGCATCCCGCGCAACGACCCGCAGCTGGCGGCCGACGTCGTGGTCGGCTCCTACACGCGCACCATCGACCTGGCCCGGGTGGGCGCTACCTACTTCGTGACGGTGCTCGCCGCCGGGTTCGACTCGAAGGTCAACGAACGTGCGAACGGGCTGACCTGGCCGAAGGGGCAGATGCGCTACAACCTGGCCACGCTCGCCGAGCTCCGGGTGTTCGAGCCACTGCCGTACACCCTGGAGCTGGACGGCGAGACCCGCCGGCTCGACGCGATGCTGGTTGCCGTCGGGAACGGTCCGTCCTTCGGGGGCGGGCTGAGGATCACCCACGGCGCGGAGATCGACGACGGCCTGCTCGACGTGGTGATCATCAAACCGATGAGCAAGCTGGAGCTGGTGCGGACCTACCCGAAGCTGTACACCGGCAAGCACGTCACCCACCCCCAGTACGAGCACCACCTGGTGCGCAGCATCACCGTCGCGGCGCCGGGCGTCGTGGCCTATGCGGACGGGGAGCGCCTAGGCTCGTTACCAGTGACAGTGGACGTGGCCCCGAACGCATTGCGAGTGTTGGCACCGAGATGACCTCCCCGGCGGAGAAGTACGCGAAGTTCCAGAAGGGCAGGCAGTCCCCGGCCTTCGCGGAGTTCGCCGCGCTCTACGACTTCGAGCTCGACCGGTTCCAGGTCGAGGCATGCCGCGAGCTCGAGGCGGGCAACGGCGTACTCCTCGCCGCCCCCACGGGATCCGGGAAGACCCTCGTCGGCGAGTTCGCGGTGCACCTGGCGCTCGCGCAGGGGCGCAAGTGCTTCTACACCACCCCGATCAAGGCGCTGTCGAACCAGAAGTTCAACGACCTGACGAAGAGGTACGGCGCCGAGAACGTCGGCCTGCTCACCGGGGACAACACGATCAACGGTGAGGCGCCGATCGTGATCATGACGACCGAGGTGCTGCGGAACATGCTCTACGCCGGCTCCCGGACGTTGAGCGGCCTCGGGTACGTGGTGATGGACGAGGTGCACTACCTCGCCGACCGGTTCCGCGGGGCGGTGTGGGAGGAGGTGATCATCCACCTTCCCGAGTCGGTGGCGCTGGTCTCCCTGTCCGCCACCGTGTCGAACGCGGAGGAGTTCGGGGAGTGGCTGTCGACGGTGCGCGGTTCGACCACCACCATCGTCGAGGAGAAGCGGCCGGTGCCGCTCTACCAGCATGTGATGGTCGGCCGCCGGATGTACGACCTGTTCGCCGACCGGGAGGGCTCCTCAGGCGAGGCCCAGGTCAACCCCGAGCTGCTCCGGGTGGCCCGCGACGACTGGCGCTCGAGCCGCACGAACGACCGGCGGGGCAAACGCGGTGCGCCCAGGGGACGCGCGGGTTCCCGGGGGCAGGGCGTGAACCGGCCCGCCCTGCCGAGCCGGTTCGACGTGGTGGACCGCCTCGACTCCGAGGGGCTGCTGCCGGCGATCGTGTTCATCTTCAGCCGGATCGGCTGCGACGCCGCCGTCACCCAGTGCCTCAACGCGAACCTGCGCCTGACCTCCACGGCCGAACGCGACCAGATCACCGCTCTCGTGGAGGAGCGCTGCAAGAACCTCCCGGACGAGGACTTGCACGTCCTCGGCTACCACGACTTCCTCGACGGGCTCTCCCGGGGCGTGGCAGCGCACCACGCCGGGATGTTGCCCACCTTCAAGGAGTGCGTCGAGGACCTGTTCGCCGCCGGGCTGTGCCGCGTCGTGTTCGCCACGGAGACCCTGGCGCTCGGCATCAACATGCCGGCCCGGTCGGTGGTGATCGAGAAGCTGTCGAAGTGGAACGGCGAGACCCATGCCGACATCACACCGGGGGAGTACACCCAGCTGACCGGGCGCGCCGGCCGCCGCGGCATCGACGTGGAGGGCCACGGCGTGGTGCTGTGGCAGCCGGGCATCGATCCCAAGTCGGTTGCCGGCCTGGCCTCGACCCGTACCTACCCGCTGCGGTCATCGTTCCGCCCGTCGTACAACATGGCGGTCAACCTGGTGAAGCAGGTCGGCCGCGCGACCGCGAGGGAGCTGCTGGAGTCGTCGTTCGCGCAGTTCCAGGCGGACAAGGCCGTGGTCGGACTGGCCCGGCAGCTGCGCAAGAGCGAGGACGCGCTCAAGGGCTACCAGGAGGCCGCCGAGTGTCACCTCGGGGACTTCATGGAGTACTCCACGATGCGGCGCAGGCTCAGTGACCTCGAGGCGTCGCTGGCCAAGGCGCGCAAGTCCGACCGGCGTGACGAGGTGGTGGCCTCCCTGGAGTCGCTGCGGCCGGGGGACGTGATCGAGGTGCCCACCGGGAGGTACTCCGGCATGGCCGTGGTCATCGACCCGGGGATGACGTCCGAACGGGACGGGCCGCGGCCGTACGTCGTCACCGCGGACCGTCATGCGAGACGGCTGTCGATGGTCGACTTCCCCGTCCCGGTGGAGGCGTTCACCCGGATGCGGGTGCCGCGCAACTTCAACGGGCGCAACCCGCAGTCACGCCGCGACCTGGCTTCCGCGCTGCGTTCGAAGACCCAGGGGTTCACCCCGCCACCGCCCCGCAAGGGAACCGGCACCGCGCCGAAGGGTCGCGCCGCCCGAGGACGGGAGGCGGCCCACGGGGAGCAGGAGATCAGCCGGCTGAGGGCCGAGCTGCGCGCCCACCCGTGCCACGGCTGCGCGGACCGCGAGGACCATGCCCGGTGGGCGGAGCGCCACCACAAGCTGGCCCGGGACACCCGGACGCTGCAACGTCGCATCGAGCAGCGAACCAACACGATAGCCCGCCAGTTCGACCGGGTGTGCGACGTGCTCACCACGCTCGGGTACCTCGAGAACGACGAGGTCACCCCCACCGGTGAGCGGCTGATGCGGATCTACACCGACATGGATCTGGTCGCGGCCGAGTCGCTGCGCAACGGGCTCTGGGACGACCTGTCACCCAGCGAGCTCGCGGCCGCGTTGTCCGCGCTGGTGTTCGAGGCACGCAAGGCCGACGACGCGGTGGCACCGAAGCTGCCGGGTGGCCGCGTGAAGCAGACCCTGGCCGACATGGTGTCGCTGTGGGCCGACCTCGACGGTCTCGAGCGCGAGAACCGGTTGGACTTCCTGCGCGAGCCTGACCTCGGCTTCGCGTGGGCGGCCTACCGCTGGGCCGAGGGGGCCGCGTTGGACGAGGTTCTCACCGAGACGGACCTGGCTGCGGGCGACTTCGTGCGCTGGGTGAAGCAGCTGCTCGACCTCGCCGACCAGGTCGCCGACGCGGCCGGCGACACCGCGCTGCGTCGTACCGCCAAGAAGACCGCCGGCGCGCTGCGCAGGGGAGTCGTGGCCTACTCCTCGGTCTCCGACTAGCCCCGTTGAAACCCGCCGCCTCGCCCTCCCGTTGAAACTCGCCTCGTTCGCTGTTGAAACTCGCCCCGTTCGCTGTTCAATTGCGTCTAATTTCACGGAAGTCCGGAATGAGGCGTGAATCAGGCGCAACTCAACAGAAAATATGGCGGAACTCAACGGGGAACGGGGCGCGTCTCAACGGGTGATGCGACTGGCCGACGCTGACGTCAGCGGCTGCCGTTGTCGGTGAGGGTCTCCACCAGCCGCGCCACCGATCCGCCGAGCCCCCACCGCTCGGAGAGGGCGACCAGCCGGTCCGGGGCGACGGGAGTCCGGGGCAGGGTGAGGTCCGGTGTGCCGAGGTCGATGCTCCGGGTCACCTCGACCACCGTCGGCGCCACGGCGAGGTAGTCGGCGGCGTCCTTGAGCTTGCGGCGCGGTCCCGGGGCGAGGTCGGAGGCCGGGTCGAGCGAGGCGGCGAGGATGCCCGGCAGGTCACCGAACCGGTTGAGCAGGGTGGCCGCGGTCTTCTCGCCGATGCCCGCGACCCCGGGCAGCCCGTCGGACGCGTCGCCGCGCAGTGCAGCGAAGTCGGCGTACTGGCTGCCGTTGATGCCGTACTTGTCGCGCACCACCTGGTTGGTGACCCGTTCGTGCTTCCCGACGCCGCGGGCGATGTAGAGGATCCGCACCTCGGCCTCGTCGTCGATCAGCTGGAACAGGTCGCGGTCACCGGTCACCACGTCCACCGGCATCCCTGCGCCGGTGGCCAGGGTGCCGATCACGTCGTCGGCCTCGTAGCCGTCGGCACCCACGACCGGGATGCCGAACGCAGTGAGCACGTCGACGATGATCGGGATCTGCACCTCGAGCGGGTCCGGGACAACCTCCCGATAGTGCGCACCGCCGGAGTCTCTCCCTGGAATCTCGGCCTCGACCCGGTGCGCCTTGTAGGACGGGATCAGGTCAACCCGCCACTGCGGTCGCCAGTCGTTGTCCCAGCAGCACACCAGGTGCGTCGGCTGGTAGTCGGTGACCAGCCGGTTGACGAAGTCCAGCAGGCCGCGCACCGCGTTGACCGGGGTGCCATCCGGGGCACGCATGCTGTCGGGGATCCCGAAGAAGGCCCGGAAGTACATCGAGGCGGTGTCGAGCAGCATGAGTCGTCGGTCCACGCGCCGTAGTCTTTCATGCCGGCCCGACGGCGTCCTCGATGTCGACATCGGGCTCGGGCACCCGACCCGGCCGCTAGGGTGTGCTCCGTGGAAGACCTCGACCAGCGCATCCTGACGCTTCTCGTCGCCGACGGCCGGATGTCGTTCACCGACCTCGGCAAGGCGACGGGTCTGTCCACCTCGGCGGTGCACCAGCGGGTGAAACGGCTGGAGAACCGCGGCCTGATCAAGGGGTACGGCGCCACCATCGACTACGACCAGGTCGGTCTCCCGCTGACCGCGTTCATCTCGATCACGCCGATCGACCCCTCGGAGCCAGACGACTACCCCGACCGGCTGTCCGACATCACCGCGATCGAGAGCTGCTGGTCCGTGGCGGGGGACGAGTCCTACATCCTGAAGATCCGGGTGCCCACGCCGGCCGACCTGGAGCTCCTGCTGGCGCGGATCCGGTCCGCGGCCAACGTGGCGACCCGTACGACGATCGTGCTGTCCACGCCGTACGAGAGCCGCCCCGTCAGCTGATCGGCAGCAGCTTCTGCGCCTCCGCCGCCTCACGGGACGCCGCGGCGTGCCGCTCGGCCTCGGCCAGGGAGTCACCGGCGTGCTCGAGCCACCAGGACTGGCCGGCCTCGGGCAGGGTGTGGATCGGGTCGTAGTACTCGTAGGTGCGGGTCAGCGCCTCGGGGTCGTTGGACTCGATCGACGTGCGGTAGTTCTTCGTCCAGTACGAGATGCCCTTCTCGCGGTCGTACTCCGCGAGCTGGTGCACCCAGCGCTTGCCGACGAACGGGACGTCGCAGACGATGCGCGGCGTGGCGAAGCCGGGCAGGTAACCCATGATGTGGTGCTGCAGCCGCTGCGCGTCGGCCACCGAGACCCGCCAGTGCTCGCTGAACGGGATCATGTCGCACATGTAGAAGTAGTACGGCATGATCTGGGCGCCGTCGAGCAAGGCGAAGCACAGGTCCAGCAGCGCGTGCGGGTCGGCGTTGACGCCGTTGAGCAGCACGCCCTGGTTGCGGACGTCGCGGATGCCGGTGTCGAGCATCGCCCGGGTGGCCTTGGCCACCATCGGCGTCACCGAGTTGGCGTGGTTCACGTGCGTGTGGATCGCGATCGACACCCCGCGGGAGCGAGCGATGGTGGCGACGCGCTCCATGCCGGCGCGGACCTCGTCCTGGAGCCAGTGCTGCGGCAGACCCATCAGCGCCTTCGTGGCCAGCCGGATGTCACGGATGTTCTCGATCTCGAGCAGCCGGGTGAGGAAGTCCTCGAGCCGCGGCCACGGCATGTTCGCGACGTCACCGCCGGAGACGACCACGTCTCGCACCTGCGGCGTGTTGCGGAGATACTCCATCATCGCCCCGAGCCGGTCGACGGGCTTGAGGTTGAACTTCAGCTTGTCGATGACCGGCGTGGAGTTGCCGACCAGGTCCATCCGGGTGCAGTGACCGCAGTACTGCGGGCAGGTCGGCAGCAGCTCGGCGAGGACCTTGGTGGGGTAGCGGTGGGTGAGCCCCTCAGCCACCCACATGTCGTGCTCGTGCAGCGAGTCCCGGGTCGCGTGCGGGTGTGAGGCCCAGTCCGTACGGCGGTCCGAGAACGCGGGCAGCATGTAGCGCCGGACGGGGTCGGCGTACATCGCCTCGGTCCACCGATGACGCCGTGCCGGGCCGTCCTCTATGCCTTGCGGCGCCATCGTGTTCATCATCTGCGGCGGCACCAGCATCGACATCGTGGCGCGCTCGCGCTGGTCGCGCTCGAGGTCGGCGTAGAACCGCTCGTCGACGAGGTCCCCGAGGAGCTCACGCAGCTGCTTGAGGTTCTTCACGCAGTGCGCGCGCTGCCACTGGACGGACTCCCAGTCCGCGGCGGTGACGTCCTTCCAGCCGGGGAACCGGGTCCAGTCCGGCTCGACGAGCTCGACTCGCTGGTAGGGGTACGGCTGCCCGGACTCCAGTCCGATCGCGGTCTCGATGCTCATGGCTGCTCCTCGCAAAGCTGATCCACCCGTGCCGGCGTTCGGCCGGACTAGGTTTGAACCGTGTTGACGTGTGGCGTGGGAGGTTTGTGTGAGCCACGCTCCCTATGTCAGAGTACGCAAAGAATCTCCGGCAAGACAAATAACTCGCCGCAAGATTTCCCGAAGAACGCATGGATCCAGGGAGGACGGCCCGTGACGGCGACAAACTCGGCCGCGACCACCGCAGGCGACGCCACCGGCCTGCACCGGGTGCTCGAGCCGGCCGGGGTGCTGCCCCAGGCAGCCCTGCGCCTCGACACCCGTCGTGAGCTGTGGCCCGACGAGACCCGGATCAGGGTCGAGCGTCTCAACCTTGACGCCGCCTCCTTCCGGCAGCTCGAGCGCAAGCACGCCGGCGACGGTGCGGCGGTCCGTGCCGAGGTGCTCGAGATCATCCGCACCCGCGGCAAGATGCAGAACCCCGAGACCGGCTCGGGCGGCATGCTGGTCGGCACCGTGGAGGAGGTGGGGGAGCGCTCTCCCCTCGGGCTCGCGGTCGGCGACAGGGTCACCACGCTGGTCTCGCTCACCCTCACCCCACTGGTCGTCGAGGACGACCTCGCGGGCTGGGACGGCACCAGCGAGCAGGTGCCCGCGGACGGCTACGCGATCCTGTTCGGGCGCTCCATCGCCGCGAAGATCCCCGACGACCTGGCCTCCGGCCTCTCGCTGTCCGTGATGGACGTCTGCGGGGCGCCCGCACTGACCGCGCGGGTCGTCCGACAGTACGACGCGCCGACGGTCGCGGTCATCGGCGGCGCAGGCAAGTCGGGGTCCCTGTCCCTGGCTGCCGCGAAGGACGCCGGCGCCGGCCGCACGATCGGCATCGTCCCGCACCAGGGCGAGGCCGACCTCCTGGAAGGTGCCCACCTGGCCGACGTGGTGGCCGTCGCCGACGCCCGCGACCCGGTTGCGCTGTCCGGCGCCGTCACCGCCGCAGGTGGCCCCGCCGACGTGACGATCGTCTGCGTCGACGTTCCCGGCTGCGAAGGTGGCGCGATCCTGTCCACCAGGAACGGCGGCACGGTGATCTTCTTCTCGATGGCCACCTCGTTCAGCGGCGCCGCCCTGGGCGCAGAAGGCCTCGCCGCCGACGTGACGATGCTCGTCGGCAACGGCTACGTCCCCGGGCACGCCGAGTACGCGATGTCCCTGCTGCGCAGCCACGACGGGGTGCGCGGGCTTTTCGAACGACGGCTATGACCGACCCCCGTACACCCGTGCCGGACCGATGCGGAGAATGAGCCTGTGACTCGGATTCTTCTTCGCGGCGGCTACGTCCACACCCCTGCAGACCCCCACGCCACGGCCCTCTGCCTGGAGGACGGACAGGTGGTGTGGACCGGCGACGACGACGCCTCCGCCCACTTCGTCGACAACGCCGACCGGATCGTCGACCTCGGCGGTCGGCTGGTCACCCCGGCGTTCGTCGACTCGCACACGCACCTCGCCCAGACGGGCATGGCCGCAGGCAGTGTCGACCTCGGCCGCGCCGTCAGCATGCGCGACGCGCTGGACCTGCTCGCGGAGTATGCCCGCGCCTCCACGTTCCCGGTTGTCCTCGGCGTCGGCTGGGACGAGACCCAGTGGCCCGAGCAGCGTGCGTTCACCCGCGCGGAGGTGGACCGCGCAGTGGGGCACCGCCCCGCGTACCTCGGCCGCGTCGACGTCCACTCCGCGGTGGTCTCCAGTGCGTTCCTGGACGCGTTCCCGGCGATCGTCGACCTGGACGGGTACGACGGACGCGGCACTGTCGCGCGCGACGCGCACCACGCGGCGCGCGAGGCGGTCTTCCGGCTGGTCCCCGCCTCCGCCCGCGAGCACGCGATCCTCGGGGCGCTCCGCGAAGCCGCTCGTCAGGGGATCGGCATGGTCCACGAGCTCGGCGCTCCGCACATCTCCCCGGCCGAGGACTTCGCGGTCATCCGCGCGTTGCGTGAGGTGACGCCGATCCCCGACGTGGTCGGCTACTGGGGCCAGCTGGACGGGATCGAGTACGCCCGCGAGCTGGGGTGCGTCGGTGCCGCGGGTGACCTGTGCGCGGACGGGGCGATCGGCTCACGTACCGCCGCGATGCACGCGCCGTACGCCGACGCGGACACCTCCGGACACGTCTACCTCGACGCCGAGCAGGTCAGCCGGCACGTGATCGCCTGCACCGAGGCGGACCTCCAGGCCGGCTTCCATGTGATCGGGGACCGGGCCGTCGCCGAGGTGGTGGACGGCTTCCGGCGGGCCGCCGACGTGCTCGGCAAGCCCGCCCTGGTCCGCGCCCGGCACCGGCTCGAGCACCTGGAGATGGTCGGCCGCGCTGACATGGCCACCCTCGGCGAGCTCGGCGTCACCGCGAGCATGCAGCCGATGTTCGACGGGCTCTGGGGCGGCGACGACTCGCTCTACGCCCAGCGGCTCGGCGTGGACCGGGCCAGGCCGATGAACGCGTTCGCCTCACTGAACCGCGCGGGTGTGGCGCTGGCGTTCGGCTCGGACACCCCGGTGACCCGGTTCGACCCGTGGGCCGGGGTGCGCGCCGCCGCCTGGCACCACACCGAGGAGGAACGGATCACGGTCCGGGCCGCGTTCAACGCGTACACCCGCGGCGGATGGCGCGCCGCCCGTCGCGACGACGGTGGCGTGATCGCGCTCGGTGCACCCGCCTCGATCGCCGTGTGGGATGTGCCCGGCGACCTCGTCGTACAGACGCCCGACGCCCGGGTGGCCGCCTGGTCGACCGACCCGCGCGCCGGCGTACCCCAGCTCCCCGACCTGCACCCGCACCTCGAGCTGCCCACCTGCGTGATGACGCTGGTGCGCGGCGAGGTCGTATTCGAAGAATCAGGAGTCCTCATATGAGCCCGGGAAAGCTCGAGCTCGACCCGGTGACCGTGCGCAAGGCGCGCACCCTGGCCCGCCAGGCCGGTCGCCCGATCGTGAACATGGCCAAGAAGCACACCACCGTCTCGGTGGAGCGCGCGACGCTCCGGCTGGCGGGGCTGCAGGGCGCCGACGCGGACGGGATCCCGTGGGTGAACCGGCTGCTCGACGCGGTCCGCGGCGACGTCGGCATCGAGCACGGCATCGCCGCGCCGGTGTGGGACGCGCTGGTCCGCGGTGAGGCGGACGACCTGTCCACCCTGGCACAGAAGGCGTCCGCGGGCTCCGTGCGGTTCCGGCTGCCGGAGGGGCCTGATCTGACCCGCGCGAGAGGCGCGGCGAAGAAGCAGGTCGGCGGAGGCATCCGGCAGGTCGACGCACGACGCCGGGAGCGGGACCGGCTGGTGAAGAAGTGGGGCGACCCGGACCACCAGCCGTGGATCTACCTGATCGTCGCCACCGGCGACATCTACGAGGACATGCCGCAGGCACAGCAGGCGGCCCGTGAGGGTGCCGACGTGATCGCGGTGATCCGCTCCACCGGACAGTCGCTGCTCGACTACGTTCCCGAGGGCGCCACCCGGGAGGGCTTCGCGGGCACCTACGCCACCCAGGAGAACTTCCGCCTGATGCGTGCCGCGCTCGACGAGTCCAGCGCCGAGCTGGGCCGCTACATCCGGCTCACCAACTACGCCTCCGGTCTCTGCATGCCGGAGATCGCGTCGCTGGCGGGCCTGCAACGGCTCGACATGATGCTCAACGACTCGATGTACGGGATCCTGTTCCGCGACATCAACCCGATCCGCACCTTCGTCGACCAGCGGTTCAGCCGGCAGATCCACGCACGCGCCGGGATCATCATCAACACCGGCGAGGACAACTACCTGACCACCGCCGACGCGGTCGAGGCCGCGCACACGGTGACGGTGTCCCAGCTGCTCAACGAGTACTTCGCCAAGGAGGCCGGCCTCGAGGACTGGCAGCTCGGCCTCGGCCACGCGTTCGAGATCAACCCGGACCTTCCCGACAGCTTCCGGATGGAGCTCGCGCACGCCATGCTCGCGCGGGACCTGTTCCCGAACGCCCCGCTGAAGTGGATGCCGCCGACCCGGCACATGACCGGTGATGTGTTCCGCGGCTACCTGCTCGACGGGTTCTTCAACCTGGTCGGCGCGCTCACCGGGCAGAGCATCCTGCTGGTCGGGATGATGACCGAGGCCGTGGTCACCCCGTGGATCTCCGACCGCGACCTGGCCCTGCAGAACGTCCGGTACGTGATGAACGCGGCAGGCAACCTGCACGAGGACTTCCGGCCCGCGCCCGGCGGCTTCATCGCCCAGCGTGCCCGTCAGGTGCTCGGGGAGAGCATCGAGCTGCTGGAGAAGATCATGGCCCACGAGGGCAAGCACGGGCTGCTGGAGGCGATCGCGGACGGCACCTTCGGCCTGATGAAGCGTCCCTCGGACGCCGGCCGTGGCCTCGACGGGGTGGCCATGAAGGCACCCGACTACTACAACCCCGCCGTCGAGATCCTGGAGGCCGAGAAGTGAGTACGACGGACCAGAGCCACATCGTGCGGCCGTACGGTGACACCACCGGGGACGGGATGGTGCAGCTGTCGTTCACCCTGCCGGTGCCACACTCCAAGGTCGCCGAGGGTGCTGCGGCCCAGCTCGCGAACAAGATGGGCATGGACCCGGCGATGGTGGTGCACGCCAAGCCGATGGGCCCCGACTTCACGTTCTTCGTGGTCTACGGCCGGGTGAACCACCTGGTCGACATCTCCAAGGTCGAGGTCGTCGAGCGCGACTACCCGCTGCTCTCGCCCAAGGAGGTCAACCTGGCGATCCGCAAGGGCCTCCGTCGTCGCCTGGTCGTGGTGGGCGGCTGCATCGGCAGCGACGCGCACACGGTCGGCATCGACGCGATCCTCAACATCAAGGGGTTCGCGGGGGAGAAGGGCCTGGAGTACTACCGGGAGATCCGGGTGGTGAACCTCGGTGCCCAGGTCTCGGTGCCGCAGCTGGTGGCCCGGGCCAGGGAGGAGAAGGCGGATGCGATCCTCGTGTCCCAGGTGGTGACCCAGCGCGACGCGCACATCTTCAATACCAAGGAGATGTCGGCCGCCTTCCGCGAGTCCTACCCGTCCGAGAAGCGTCCGCTGATGATCGTCGGCGGCCCCCGTTTCGACGAGACGATGTCCGGCGAGCTCGGCGTGGACCGGGTGTTCGCCCGCGGCACGACGCCCGGCGAGGTGGCCAGCTACCTGGTCGAGGAGCTGGTGCACCGGCGGAACAAGCAGAAGGCGATCGCGTCATGACCGAGACCAGGGAGCAGAGCACCCCGCGACTGGGCCTGAGGGTGGTCCACCGCAAGTACGTGCCGTACTCCCACGCGCACTACGCCGGGAACCTGGTCGACGGGGCGTACTCCCTGGGCCTGTTCGGCGACATCGCCACCGAGGTCTGTATCCGCACCGACGGCGACGAGGGCCTGTTCGCGTCCTACTCCGACGTGCAGTTCAAGGCCCCCGTCCGCGCCGGGGACGTCGTCGAGGTGACCGCCGAGGTGGTGCGTGTGGGCAGCCGTTCGCGGACCATCGACTTCGTGGTCACCGTCGTCGCCCGGGGCCGCCCCGAGGTGTCCGAGTCCGCCGCCGCGATGCTCGAGGAGGCGATCGTGGCGACCACGGCAACGGGCACCGTCGTCGTGCCCCCGCAAACCTGAGACGTCAACAAAACAAGGCGATCGGCGTGTCGCGCAACGACACGCCGCTGTCTGTAGAAAGTTGCACGAACTCCCGAGAAACCAGAACCGGTTCTGACCTGCGTGTTTGCGAGAAACCGCAGGTCAGACGGCGGTTGACAGAAGGGGCCCTTCCTCGACAACCTTCCGTGGTCCCACCAAGCAGGCCGTCTTCGCGTGCTGACGTCCAGGTGGCCGCGTGACCAGGTCGGGTACCACGAACCTGGGGCACGCGGTTCCCGGAGGTCGGTGCTGCGGAGCGGGGTAGGACACGAGAAGAGTCCGGTGCCCAGTAGACAACGGGTCTGGCTCTCGCCGCCAGCGGGAGCAGGTTCGGTCCGAAGGGTCCGGGCTCTTCTCGCTTGCCTGGCGAAGGTAGGTTGTCGGTGGTCGCGGGGCAGCGGGCCAGCGGCATCGAGATAGGGCAACGGCATGGTCGGGAGGGCACAGGCGATGCCGATGCTTGCCCGTCTCGTGGTGGCCGGCCTGGCCGGGGTCGCCGCCGGCCTCTCGTTCGAGCCCTTCCACGTGGTCTACCTGCTCCCGGTCGCCGTCGCGACCCTGACCCTGACCTGCCTCGGCACGTCCCTGCGCCGAGGCTTCCTCATCGGTGCCACGTTCGGCGTCGCGTTCATGCTGGTCCTGCTGCCCTGGCTGCAGGTGATCGGAGCGGACGCCTGGGTTGCCCTGTCGGTCCTCGAGGGCCTCTTCTACGGGCTGCTGGGTCTCGGCACCGTCGCGGTGCTGCGGCTGCCCTGGTGGCCGCTGTGGACGGCGTGCCTGTGGGTCGGCACCGAGCTGCTCCGCGGCACCGTCCCGTTCGGCGGCTTCCCGTGGGGACGGCTCGCCTACGCCACGGTCGACACCCCGGTTGCGCCGCTGTTCGCCTACCTGGGGGCCGCGGGCGCCACCCTGGCGGTCGCGCTGGTCGGCACGGTCCTGGCGTGGGCGGTGCTGCGGGTACGACGGACACCCGCCCGGGCCCTCGCCGCGGTCGTGGCCACCGGCCTGCTCGCCTCCGTCGGGTCGGCGTTCCCGGTCAACAGCCCGTCACCGAACGAGGACGTGAACGCGGTCACGGTTGCCGCGGTGCAGGGCAACGTGCCGGGGGAGGGCATGGACGCCTTCGCCGAGCGCCGCGCCGTGCTGAACAACCACGTGGCCGCCACCAAGGCTCTCGGCGGACCGGATCGAGGCCGGTGAGGTGAGCCCGCCGGAGCTCGTGATCTGGCCGGAGAACTCCACCGACATCAACCCGTTCGCCGACCCGACCGTGTTCGCCGACATCCAGGACGCCGTCGACGCGGTCGGTGTCCCCGTCCTGGTCGGTGCGATGGTCGACGGACCCGGAGCCGGACGAGGTGCTCAACCAGGGCATCGTCTGGAGCCCGGCGACGGGCCCGGGGGAGCGGTACTCCAAGAGCCACCCGGTGCCGTTCGGGGAGTACATCCCGTTCCGGGACCAGCTCGCCAAGCTGTTCACCCGGCTCGACCAGATCCCGCGGGACATGCGACCCGGCACCGAGCCGGGCGTGCTGCAGATGAACGGGACCACCATCGGCGACGTGATCTGCTTCGAGGTCGCCTACGACGGCCTGCTGCGCGACGTGGTCCGGGGCGGCGCCGACCTGGTCGTCGTGCAGACCAACAACGCCACCTACATGGGCACCGGCCAGATCGAGCAGCAGTTCGCGATCTCCCGGCTGCGTGCGATCGAGACCAACCGGAGCGTCGTCGTGGCGGCCACCAACGGGGTGTCCGGCATCGTCAACCCGCAGGGCGAGGTCGTGGAGCGGGCACCCACCCGGACCCAGGACGTGCTGGTGCGGTCCGTGCTGCTCCCCGGCGGGACCACCACGGGCGTCCGGTTCGGCGGCTGGGTCGAGTGGCTGCTCACTCTCGTTGCGGCCGTTTCGGTGTCCTGCGGGATCGGCGTCCACTATCGTCGACGCCGGCACGCTGCCGCGCAGGAGCGGCCGGTGGACTCGACGGTAGGAGGATGAGCATGAGTTCGGCACTGGGCCGGATCGTGATCGTCATCCCCACCTACAACGAGGTCGACAACCTCGAGTGGATCGTGCAGCGGCTTCGCGCGGCGGTCCCGGCGGCCGACGTACTCGTGGTCGACGACAGCTCACCGGACGGCACCGGACAGGTTGCCGACCGGCTCGCCGCGGACGACCCGCAGGTGCAGGTGGTGCACCGGTCCGCGAAGACCGGCCTGGGCGCGGCGTACCTGCAGGGGTTCGAGGTGGCGCTCGGCCGTGGCTACGACGTGGTCGGTGAGATGGACGCCGACGGCTCGCACCAGCCCGAGCAGCTACCGCGCCTGCTTGCTGCCCTCCAGGACGCCGATCTGGTGCTCGGCTCGCGCTGGGTCCCGGGCGGATCGGTGGTGAACTGGCCGCTCTCGCGGCAGGCGCTGTCCCGCGGTGGCAACCTGTACACCCGGCTGCTGCTCGGCGTCCCGGTCCGTGATGTCACCGGCGGGTTCCGACTGTTCCGGCGTAGCGCGCTCGAGGCGATCGACCTGGGTACGGTCCGGTCGGTCGGCTACTGCTTCCAGGCGGACCTGGCCTGGCGCGCCGTGCAGGCGGGGTTGCGGGTCCGGGAGGTGCCGATCGAGTTCGTGGAACGGGTCCGCGGGGAGTCCAAGATGAGCCCGGACGTGGCCGTCGAGTCGTTGCGCCGGATCACCGTCTGGGGGCTGCGCGAACGGAGCAAGCAGGTTCGCGACGTATTCTCGAGGAGACAGCCAGCAGGGTGGAGAAGAGGTGAGCCGGATGAGGCGCAGGATCACGTGGGCAGTGCTCGCCGTCCTGTTCGTGGTGGTACCGCTCATCGAGATCTACATCCTGATCCAGGTCGGGCAGGAGATCGGGCCCTGGTGGACGATTCTGCTCCTGGTCGCGGACAGCATCCTCGGCAGCTACCTGGTCAAGCTCGAGGGTGGCCGGGCGTGGCGGGCGCTGCAGCGAGGCCATCGAGGACGCACAGGATGCCCGCCAAGGAGCTCGCCGACGGAGCCCTGATCCTGATCGGCGGCACGCTGCTGCTCACCCCGGGCTTCCTGTCCGACGTCGTCGGGTTCTTCTGCATCCTGCCGTTCACCCGGCCGGTGGCGCGCCGGCTGCTCACGGAGTTCATCACCCGCAAGTTCCTCGGCGGCCCCTCGGGTGGCTCCCGGCCGCGGACACAACAACGCCCCGGACCCGATTCGGTGGTCCAGGGCGAGGTCGTCGACTAGCGCCGGCGAGGGCTCAGGCGCTCTTCTGCTTCTTCTTGCTCGGCCGGTGCAGGTGCGCCGGGCCGATCTCCCCGCCGCGCAGCAGCTCGAGCCGCTCGGTCAGGATGTCCTCGAGCTCCTTGATGGAGCGGCGCTCGAGCAGCATGTCCCAGTGCGTGCGCACCGGCTTCTCGTTCTTCACCTCCGGCTGGGTGCCATCGGCGGCCAGTGCCTCGGCGCCGCAGCGCGGGCACTCCCACACAGCCGGCACGTCGGCCTCGGCTGACATCGGGATCTCGAACTCGTGTCCCTGCGGGCAGACATAGCCGACATTCTGACGGGCCGCGAACTCGATCCCGCGCTCGTCCTCAAAGCTCTGGCCCCCGAGGCGGGCGCCACGTAGTGTCCGCTCTCCCATGAGCCACCTCCTGGTGTTGGTTTCCCGTGCACAAGTAAGACGGGCAACTGTCAACGATATGACGACAGCGCCGGGTTACAAAGTTGACAACGACCCGCAGCGGGCAGAGATTCCCGCTCGGCCCCGGCCGCACTGTGTCCCATCACACGTCGTACCCGCCGGAGCGACGTTCACACCCCCGGCGTGCGGGCTAGACCACGACCGGCTGCCTGTTACCCGCATCACTGATGCCCTTGCGAGCGTCGACCTTGAGCAGCAGCAGCCCGCCGACGACGAAGAACATGATCAGCGCGAAGATCGCCGGCCGGTAGGAGTCGGTCAGCTGGTAGACCAGGCCGAAGGTCAGCGTGCCGAACCAGCTCGTGCCGCGCTCGCAGGCGTGGTAGAAGCTGAAGTACTCCGCCTCCTTGCCCTTCGGGATCAGCAGGCTGAAGAACGAGCGGGCGAGCGCCTGGGTGCCGCCGAGGACCAGCCCGATCGCCACCGCCAGCACCAGGAACGGCGCGACCTCTCGTTCCGGAAGGAAGTAGGCCACCGACACGATGGCCATCCAGATCACCAGCCCCACCAGGATGACCCGCCGCGCGCCGTACTTCTCCGCGGCCTTGCCGAACACCAGGGCACCGGCGAAGCCCACGAACTGGACCAGCAGGATCGTCGCGATCAGCGTGCTCTGCCCGAAACCCAGCTCCTCACTGCCGAAGGTGGACGAGGAGGCGATCACCGTCTGGATGCCGTCGTTGAAGAAGAGGTACGCCAGCAGGAAGGTGATCGTGACCGGGTAGTTCCGCATGTCCTTGAGCGTCGAGGCGAGCTGCCCGAAGCTCTGCTGGACGAGTGACCCCTTCTCCGGGACCACGTGGGTCGGCTTGTAGTTGCGCAGTCGCAGGAACGGGATCAGGGTGAAACCGGCCCACCACAGGGCTGCGGACAGCATGCTGATGCGGACCGCGAAGCCCTCCTCGATACCGAGGCTCTCGTGCATCAGGACGGTGCCGAGGTTCACGAGCAGCAGCAGACCGCCGCCGAGGTACCCGAACGCCCAGCCGCGCGAGGAGACCCGGTCCCGCTCGTCCTCGTTTGCGATCAGGCACAGGATGGAGTCGTTGACCACCACCGAGGCGCCCAGGCAGAGGTTCGCCACGATCACCGCGAACGCGCCCAGCTGCCAGTTGTCACCGGTGACGAAGAACAGCAGCGAGGCCGCCGCTGCGCCGGCCCAGGCGAACCCTGCCAGCATCTGCTTCTTGTGCTCGGTGCGGTCGGCTACGGCGCCGAGCAGGGGCAGCAGCAACGCAGAGAGCAGGGTGGAGAAGGTGATGATGTACGACGGGAGCGAGCCCGGCGCGACGGGAAGGAACCCGAACACCTGCACCCGGTTGTCGACCGCGGCTTCCTTGGCGATCTCGATCAGGTAGGGCGCGAACAGCACCGTGGTGACCGTGGTGACGTAGGCGGAGTTGGCCCAGTCGTACCAGTACCAGGCCCGCTGCTCCCGGCGCCGGGCCAGCGGTTCGAGGTTGGCAATGCCCACCGGTCCGCCGGCGTTGTCGTGCGTCATCGGGTTGCTCCCATCCATTGACCACGCTCGATCAGCACCTCGCGCAGCAGATCGGTCCGGTCGGTGATCAGCCCGTCCACGCCCATGTCGAGCAGGTTCCGCATCTGGTCGGGGTCGTTGACGGTCCAGACGTGCACGTGCTTCCCCAGTGAGTGCGCCCGCGCGACGAGCCCGGGTGTGACGACGGTGAGGCCGCGGAGGCGGTGCGGGACCTGCAGTGCCGGTAGCCCGGTCCCTGGTGAGTACGTCGAACAGGGCGGCTGCCGGCACGAAACGGAACACCGCCACGTCGAACGGTCCGGCGGCCGTGGCCACCGCGTCACCGACGAGCGGACCGGAAGTGCCTGATCCGGCGCTCCGTGAAGGAGCCGACGCAGACCCGCTCATGAGAGGCGGTCGCGTCGACGAGTTTGGCGAGCGGCTCGACCGCGGCGTCGGACTTGATGTCGATGTTGAACCGGGCGCCGGGGAACTGCTCGAACAGGGCCGGCAGCGAAGGGATCTGCTCACGTCCGCCGATCAGCGCCTCGGCCACCTGCACGTGAGGTGAGTTCGGCGATCGCGTCCGTTGTGCTGGGTCACTCGGTCCAGGACGGCGTCGTGGAAGGCGAGTAGCGCGCCGTCGAGGGTGACGTGCACGTCGGTCTCGAGATAGCGGTAGCCGAGGTCGACCGCGTGCTGGAAAGCGGCCATCGTGTTCTCGAGACCTTCGATCTCGGGGTGGAACGCGCCTCCCCGGTGGGCGAACGCGAGCACCGACCCGGCCTGGTCGAGTCCCTCGTCGAGGAACGGGAAACCGGTGCGGGGTCGCGTCACGTGAGCAGTATCTACCGACATGCCACCAGACTGGCGCCGAATCGCGGCATCCCGCATCCGCGCTCGTACTCAACGGATCCGGGACCCGGCCGGTCGAGCCCAGGCGCGTTGCTCCGGCCAGATGACGCGCCCCGGAGTATCTTCGAGGGCATGGAAGAGATGAGCTGCCCCAAGTGTGACTCGACGATGAACACCCGCACGCTCGGTGGCGTGACGATCAGCCAGTGTTCCTCCTGCAACGGCATCTTCCTCGACCGCGCCGACCTCGGGAACCTGATCGAGGCCGAGAACGACTGGCACATGCACAGCGGTCCCAAGACCGAGCCGCTGCCGCGGATCACCGCCACCATGACCGCTCCGCCGCCGGGCCCGCCCACGACCCGCGCCTACATCGAGACCCTCTTCAGCTGACCCACCACTCGCCGCCGCTTCCCGAGCTGCCCCAGCTGCCCCAGCTGCCCCAGCTTCCCCAGCTTCCCCAGGGCACCATGGTGAAGCCGCACTTCCCACGACGTGTACGGCGAGGGGAGTGCAGGTTCCTGATGGGGAGTGCCTGACAGAGCGGGAGCGCGAGGCCTCAGATGTCGCGGAAGGTGTCGATGCGCGCGCCGAGCATGTTGAGCCGGGTGGCCAGGTCCTCGTAGCCACGGTTGATCACGTAGACCGACCGGAGCACCGACGTACCCTTGCACGCCAGCATGGCGAGCAGGATGACGACCGCTGGCCGCAGCGCCGGTGGGCACACGATCTCCGCGCCCCGCCACCTGGTCGGGCCCTCGATCATCACCCGGTGCGGGTCGAGCAGCTTCACCGAGGCACCGAGCTTCGTCAGCTCGGTGAGGTAGATCGCGCGGTTCTCGTAGACCCAGTCGTGGAGCAGGGTCTGGCCCTCCGCAACGGCGGCGATCACCGCGAAGAACGGCAGGTTGTCGATGTTGAGGCCGGGGAACGGCATCGGGTGGATCTTGTCGATGGGGGAGTGCAGCATGGAGACCTTCGTGGTGATGTCCACCAGGCGCGTCTGCCCGTTGGCGGCGACGTACTCCTCGCTGCGGTGGTACATGAAGCCCATCTCCTCGAGCAGCGCGAGCTCGATCTCGAGGAACTCGATCGGCACCCGTTCGATGGTGATCTCGGACTCGGTCACGATCGCCGCGGCGAGCAGCGACATCGCCTCGATCGGGTCCTCGGACGGCGCGTAGTCGACGTCGACGTCGATGTCCCGCTGGCCGTGCACGGTCAGTGTGGTGGTGCCGACACCGTCGATCTGGACGCCGAGCTTCTGGAGGAAGAAGCACAGGTCCTGAACCATGTAGTTGGGGCTGGCGTTGCGGATCACCGTGACGCCGTCGTGCCGGGCGGCAGCGAGCAGTGCGTTCTCGGTGACCGTGTCGCCACGCTCGGTGAGCACGATCGGCCGCAGCGGGGTGATCGCCCGGTTGACCGTCGCGTGGTAGCTGCCCTCGGTCGCTTTGACCTCGAGCCCGAAGGGCCGCAATGCCGCCATGTGCGGCTCGACGGTGCGGGTGCCGAGGTCGCAGCCACCCGCGTAGGGGAGCTCGAAGGTGTCCTCGCGGTGCATCAGCGGGCCGAGGAACATGATGATGGAGCGGGTACGACGGGCAGCCTCCTCGTCGATCTTCGTGAGGTCGAGCTCTGCCGGGGGGATGATCTCGAGGTCGTTGTCGGCGTTCAGCCAGCGGGTCTGCACCCCGAGGCTGTTGAGCACCTCGAGGAGCCGGTTCACCTCCTCGATGCGCGCCACCTTGCGGAGCGTGGTGCGGCCACGGTTCAGCAGCGAGGCGCAGAGCAGGGCGACGCCGGCGTTCTTCGAGGACTTCACCGAGATCCGGCCGGACAGCGTCGTCGGGCCGGTCACCCGCAGGTGGGTCGGCCCGTGTCCGAGCGCTACGATCTCGGAGTCGAGCGCCTCGCCGATCCTGGCGAGCATCTCCAGGCTGAGGTTCTGGTGTCCGCGCTCGATCCGGTTCACGGCACTCTGGCTGGTGCTCAGAACGTCGGCCAGCTGCTGCTGGGTCCAGCCGCGGTGCTTGCGGGCGTCGCGGATGAGATTGCCGATCCGGCTCAGGTAGTCCTCGGTCATGCGCGCCACCATATCTCAGATATGAGATACATCAAGCGAGCCACGCGCGGGTGCAAATGTGCGGGTTCGTTCCGTGATCAGGCGCGGTCAGCCGGGGAGCCGCGCAGCGTGGTCGCCGCCAGGCCGGTCAGCAGCGCCGGCGCGCCGACCAGGACCGCGACGAGTGGCATTCCGGTGAGGATGTCCGATGCGACGACGTCGATGTCGACCTCCCGGGCCACCAGTCCGGTGAACAGGGGGACCAGCAGGCCCATGAGCAGGCCGACCACGCCCCAGGTCAGTGCCAGCGCGCCGAAGTCGAGCCGGCGCCCGTCGTACCAACCCCAGGCCGCCGCACCGAGCGCCAGCAGCCCGAAGGCGAGCAGCCCGGCGCCGATGTTGGCGTCGGTGTCGCCGGAGCTCTCCGCGACGAGGAGGTAGAAAACGGCCCAGCCGGCGATGAACACCGACGTCCGGATCAGGATGCGCATGCGTCAAGCATCCGCGACCGCGCAGGCTCAGACATGGGTACCGGTACTCAGATCCGGCGCACATAGGATGCGGACCATGCGAGTGACGACGATCCACGGTCCTGGCGACATCCGGCTCGAGGAGCGCCCGGTCCCCACCATCGATGCGCCGACGGAAGCAGTCGTGAAGGTCGTGGCCAGCTGCGTCTGCGGTTCGGACCTGTGGCCCTACCGCGGGGAGAACCCGATCGAGCCCGGGAGCCCCATCGGCCACGAGATGGTCGGCGTGGTCGAGGAGGTGGGGTCGGAGGTCCGTTCGTTCAAGCCCGGCGACTTCGTGATTGCGCCCTTCGTGCATTGTGACAACACCTGCCCGCACTGCCGTGCGGGCATCACCTCGGCCTGCCGGAACCAGGGCTTCACCAACGGCGGCCAGGGCGACTACGCCACGGTGCACCAGGCCGACGGGAGCCTGGTGAAGACCGACGGCATGCCGGACCCGGACCTGATCCCGTCGCTGTCTGACGCTGTCGGACGTGATGGCCACCGGGTGGCACGCGGCCGTCACCGCCGGGGTGCGTCCCGGATCGACCGCCGTGGTGGTCGGCGACGGTGCGGTCGGGCTCTGCGGCGTCCTCGCCGCGGCCCAGCTGGGCGCCGAGCGGGTGATCGCGATGTCACGGCACGAACCCCGCCAGAAGATCGCCACCGAGTTCGGGGCCACCGACATCGTCCCGGAGCGGGGCGAGGCGGGCGAGCAGCGCATTCTCGAGCTGACCGACGGCGTGGGCGCGGACGCGGTCCTGGAGTGCGTCGGCACGGACGGAGCCATGAAGACCGCGTTCAAGATCGCGCGACCCGGCTCCTCGGTGGGCTTCGTGGGTGTCCCACACGACGTGGAGCTGCCGGTACGTCGGATGTTCGGCAAGAACATCGGGCTTGCCGGGGGGATGGCGCCGGTGCGCACCTACCTCCCGGACCTGCTGCAGCGGACGTTGGCCGGCACGATCAACCCCGGCATCGTGTTCGACATGGTGCTGCCCCTCGACGAGGTCGCTGAGGGCTACAAGGCGATGGACGAGCGGCGCGCGATCAAGGTGCTGTTGCAGCCGTAGCAGTCGAACGGACAGGGAGGGCGTGATGGTCAGCTACCGGGACGTCGAGCAGTTCGCGCTCACCCTGCCCGAGACGACCAGCAGCCCGTCGTACAACGCTTCTCCGGCGCTCAGGGTGAACAAGAAGATGCTGGCCAGGCTGCGGGTGGAGATGGCTGAGGACTACGACGAGGTCGCCGGCGCGCCGTACGGCGAGGTGCTCATGCTGAAGGTCGCCGACCTGGGGGAGAAGGAGGCGCTGCTGTCCAGCGACCCGATGGTGTTCTTCACGGTCCCGCACTACGACGGGTACGCCTCGGTGCTGATCCGGCTGTCCCGGATCTCCGAGCAGGAGATCCGGGAACTGGTCACCGAGGCCTGGATGACACTCGCGCCGAAGAGAGCGTTGAAGAGTTATGTCAACCAGGCTGGCGTGCTGCCCGGGGACGAGGGGTAGGGGCCTGTCGTGGTGATCAGAGCGGTCGTGTTCGACATCGGCTCCGTGCTGGAAACGGTCGATGACAGCACCTGGCCGGGGCCGTGGGAGAAACGGCTCGGACTGCAGGACGGCGGCTTCCACCGGGCCGTCTCCGAGCATGATTTTGGCGGGAGTGCCGTCATCGGCGAGGTCACCGAGCGGCAGATGCGGGACGGCTGGCAGGCGCTGTTCGGACTCGACGACGCCGCGGCCGACGAGCTGATGAGAGACATGTGGGACTG